>NZ_UOOB01000002.1:0-600000 GCF_900564145.1 Comamonas sp. lk | reverse complement strand
CCGGGCGTTGAAGACGCGCAAGGTATCGCCATCGGCAATGCCGCGCGCGCTGGCATCGTCGGGGTGCAGCTCCAGCAGCGGCCGCTCTTCCATGCGCTGCAGGCTGGCCACGTTGGCAAAGGTGCTGTTGAGGAAGTTGCGCGCCGGCGGCGAGATCATGGCCAGTGGAAACTCGGCCGTGGGCGGCTCGTAATTGGGCAGGTAGTCGGGCAAGGTGTTGATGCCCAGCTTGGCCAGCCGGGGATTGTCGAACTCGCACTTGCCCGATGGCGTGGCAAAGCCGCCCCGCGCAAACGGCGCGTCGGGCAGCGGAATATGTGCGTAGCCGCGCTCCATTAATTCTTCAAAATCAATAGCTGTATGCGCAACTGCTGCGCGGCATAGCGCCTCATCTGATTCTGAAAAATGGGGCGTAGCAAAGGCCGGGTCAAGCCGGGCCATGTGGGCGGCCAGATCGCGAAAGATCTGGCCGTTGCTGCGCGCCTGGCCCTGGGGCGCAATGGCCGGGCGGTTGAGCAGCACATCGGTGTGGCCGTAGCTGCCGTGAATGTCCCAATGCTCGAGCTGGGTGGTGGCCGGCAGCACATAGTCGGCATGGTCGGCGGTGTCGGTCAGAAAATGCTCCAGCACTACGGTGAACAAGTCCTCGCGGGCAAAGCCTTGGGCCACTTTAGCCGATTCGGGTGCCACCGCCACGGGATTGCTGTTGTAGACCACCACCGCTTCGACCCTGGGGCCGAATTCGGCATTGCCGGGGTGCAGCAGCACATCGCCAATCTGGCTCATGTTCAGCGTGCGCGGGCGGCGCTCGCCCAGCAACTGGGGCATGTGCAGCTGTGGCCGGTTGAAAGGCGATACGCCGGAGCTGGACAGCAGCAGACCACCGGCGCGGTGGCGCCATGCGCCGATCAGGGCCGGCAGGCAGGCAATGGCGCGCACGGCATTGCCGCCACCGCGCACGCGCTGCATGCCGTAGTTCAGGCGGATGGCGGCGTGCTCGGTGGTGCCGTAGTCGCGTGCCAGAGAGCGAATCTGTTCCGCCGCCAGACCGCAGACAGCGGCTGCGCGCTCGGGCGTCCATTGCAGCGCTCTTTCTTTGAGAGCATCCCAGCCTTGTGTGTACTGGGCAATATAGTCTTCATCTAGCCAGTTGTTGACTATGAGTTCATGCATCAGCGCCAGGGCCAGCGCGGCATCGGTGCCCGGCAGCAGCTGCAGATGTTCATGGCATTTGTCGGCGGTCTCGCTTTTGCGCGGATCGATGCAGATCAGCTTGGCGCCATTGCGCTTGGCCTCCTGCGCATAGCGCCAGAAGTGCAGATTGCTGGCAATGGAGTTGCTGCCCCAGATCAGGATCAGCCGGCTTTCGGCAAAGAACTGCACGCGCATGCCCAGCTTGCCGCCATAGGTATGGGCCAGGGCTTCGCTGCCGGCGCTGGCGCAGATGGTGCGGTCCAGCAGGCTGGCGCCCAGCTGGTGAAAAAAGCGCCGGTCCATGCTCTCGCTTTGCACCATGCCCATGGTGCCGGCGTAGCTGTAGGGCAGTATGGCTTCGGGGTCGCGCTGAGCAATCGTGTGCAGGCGCTGGGCGATGTCGGCAAGCGCCTCATCCCAGCTGACGGGAACGAACTGGCCGCTGCCCTTGGGGCCGCTGCGCTTCAAAGGCTGCAGCACGCGATCGGCGTGATAGCTGCGCTCAGTGTACTTGCTGACTTTGGCGCAGAGCACGCCGCCGGTGTGCGGATGGGCGGTGTTGCCCTGCACCTTGATGGCAGCACCCTGGGACACCGTAGTCACCAGCGAGCAGGTATCGGGGCAGTCATGCGGGCAGGCGCCTATGACTTGAACGGGGGCGTCGGAGGAGTGAGGCATGGCGTGGGGCGATTGGCGGGCCGTCTCGGGTGGTTGGAGCCGGCTCATGGATTTTTTGCGCGCTTCATTATGCGGCGCTCAGCCCTGTCAGGGCGCAAAAAATGAGGCACCTTTTGTACGGTCGCGGCCAGGGCCTGAGGTCTCTTCGGCGCGGGTCGCAGCGTGGCGCACTTTGGGTCATGATGTGCTTGTTTACATTGACGATCTCAAGGAGAAAGCTCATGACATTGCTGCCAGAGCTTCAAGACAGCGCAGAGGCTATCAGCGCCTTGCGCCGCGACATTCATGCCCACCCTGAACTGTGTTTCGAGGAACTGCGAACTTCGGACCTGGTTGCCAACGCGTTGAGCGGCTGGGACATCCCCGTCCACCGCGGCCTGGGCAAGACCGGAGTGGTGGGCATCATCCACGGCCGCGATGGCGGGCAAAGCGGCAAGGCTCTGGGCCTGCGTGCCGACATGGATGCCCTGCCCATGCAGGAGTTCAACACCTTTGCCCATGCCAGCCAACATGCCGGAAAAATGCATGCCTGCGGCCATGACGGCCACACGGCCATGCTGCTGGCCGCAGCCCAGTATCTGGCGGCCCACCGCGACTCCTTTGACGGCACGGTCTACACCATCTTCCAGCCTGCGGAAGAGGGCGGCGGTGGTGCGCGCGAAATGGTCAAGGACGGCCTGTTTACCCAGTTCCCCATGCAAGCCGTGTTTGGCATGCACAACTGGCCGGGAATGAAGGCCGGCACCATGGCCGTGGGTGCCGGGCCGGCCATGGCTTCCAGCAACGAGTTCAAGATCGTGGTGCGCGGCAAGGGCGGTCATGCGGCCATGCCGCATATGGTGATTGACCCCGTGCCCGTGGCGGCTCAGCTCATCATGGCCTTCCAGACCATTGTCAGCCGCAACGTCAAGCCCATCGAGGCCGGCGTGATCTCCGTCACCATGGTCCACGCGGGCGAAGCCACCAATGTGGTGCCCGACAGCGTGGAGCTGCAGGGCACGGTACGCACCTTCACGCTCGAAGTGCTGGATCTGATCGAGCAGCGCATGAAGCAGGTCAGCGATGCCCTGTGCGCCGCCCATGGCGCGCAATGCGAATTCGAGTTTGTGCGCAACTACCCACCCACCATCAACACCGCCGCCGAGGCCGAATTTGCCCAGTCCGTGATGCGCGAGATGCTGGGCGATGAAGGCGTGTTGCCGCAGGAGCCATCCATGGGCGCGGAAGACTTTGCCTTCATGCTGCTGGAAAAGCCCGGAGCTTATTGCTTTATCGCCAATGGCGACGGCGACCACCGTGCCCTGGGGCATGGCGGTGGACCTTGCACCTTGCACAACCCCAGCTATGACTTCAACGACACGCTGATTCCGCTGGGTGGCACGTTCTGGGTAAAGCTGGCGCAGCGTTGGCTGGCCAATCCGACACGCAGCTGATTTTTGCGGCGACAGGCATTCTGTCGGAATGCCTGTCCCGATCAAGACGCCGCTGTCAGGTGCCTAGCGCCTGGATTTACCTGCCTGGTTTGCGCGGGGCAATATGTTTTTCGCGCCAGGTTTCGGGTGAGCAATCGAAGAGGGTGGTGAACCAGCGCGTAAAAGCGCTGTGGCTGTTGTAGCCCAACAGGTTGGCGATCTGACCGACCGAATAGTCAGGGTTGCGGACGTAGCGCTGCGCCAGCTCGTAACGGACTTCCACCAGCAGATCGCTGAAGCTGACTCCTTCGCTATCGAGTTCACGCTGCAGCGTTCGCACGCTGCGCCCCAGACCTTGAGCGACACAGGTGCAGGTGGCGCTTCCCGAAGGCAGCATGAGGTAAATGGCTTTGCGCACCCGCTGGGCTACGGTGACTTGTCTGCCTTGCTGGGTGGTGTCCACCATGGTCTTGGCATAGCGCACCAGCACCGGATCGGCCAGGGGGTTGGCCGCTTCCAGGTCTTCGGTGCGCAAGACAATGCCATCGAAGTCGGCATCAAACTCCACGGGGCAATGGAACAGCTGCTTGTGCAGGCTGGTGTCTCTGGGGGCGGCGTGGCTGAAACAAACGCGCTGAGGATGCCAGCGTTCGCGCAACAAGAACTCACAGGTGCGAAACAGCACGCCAATTGCCAGCTCCATGGACTGTGGGAAGTCATCGGGGACGGTGAATTCCTCTCTCAACACCACGACACCGTTCACATCTTCCATGTGAACCAGCAGCGATTCATTGAGCAGATGAGAATGCTCGATCAGCGAGCTCAGCACCGTGCGCAGTGTGGGCTGATGCAACAGCAGCAGACTCACCACGCCGAAGTTGGAGACCTGTCGCGATTGCGCCATGCGCAGGCCAAAGTTTGTGCAGCCCGTGGTTTTTGCAGCGTCTTCCAGCAGGCGCCCGGTGAGCTGCACATCGATCAACTGGTCTTGCTCGCGCACCAGGGCCGGGCGCAGTCCCACGCGGCGCATAGCAGCATCCGGGTCTCCTCCAAGTGCACTGAAGAGTTCGGAAAAATTAGTCAGAGACGCGGCACGTACCAAATTGACCATGGCTGCTCCACAAAAAGGGCAGCGGGATTCTGGCATGAGATGCACAGCAGGCGGCATGAAATGCACAACCTATGTGACACAGGTTTTCTACATTGGAATGACCGGGCGGCGCAGTCTGCGAAAAAGCCCGGATTTAAAAGTGTAGGAGACAGTTATGCGGATAAACCCTCTGACCTGTGCCCTTGGTGCAGAGCTGCTTGGTGTGCAACTGGCGGATGCGGTGCACGATGACGAACTTTTTTCGGAAATCAGGACGCAGCTGCTCAAGCACAAAGTGCTGTTTCTGCGTGCGCAAAACATCAGTCCCGCAGAACATGTGGCTTTCGCCCGTCACTTCGGTGAACTAGAGGACCATCCGGTCGTCGGTAGCGACCCTGAACACCCGGGTCTGGTACAGATCTACAAAACGCCGGACAAGCCCGTCGACCGGTACGAAAACTCCTGGCACTGCGATGCGACCTGGCGGGAGATTCCTCCCATGGGCTGCGTGCTGCGCTGCATTGAATGCCCACCGGTGGGCGGCGACACCATGTGGGCCAATATGGCCTTGGCCTACCAGATGCTGCCTCAGCACATCAAGGAGGTGATTGAGCCGCTGCGCGCCCGTCACAGCATCGAGTGCACCTTTGGTGCCGCCATGCCGCTGGAAAAGCGCCTGGCCCTCAAGGCCCAGTACCCCGATGCGGAGCATCCCGTGGTGCGCACCCATCCCGAAACGGGCGAAAAAATTCTTTTCGTCAGCGGCTTCACCACCCATTTCACGAACTTCCACACGCCATCGAATGTGCGTGTGGGTCAGGACTTCACGCAAGGCGGCTCCAGTTTGCTGCAGTACCTGATCAACCAGGCCTCGATTCCTGAATATCAGGTGCGCTGGCGCTGGGAGCCCAACAGCATTGCCATCTGGGACAACCGGGCCACGCAGCACTACGCCGTCATGGACTACCCGGCATGCCATCGAAAGATGGATCGCGCCGGAATCATTGGCACCCCCACGTACTGAGTTCGATACCGCGCTTTTCATTCATAACAACGGAGACAACACCATGAACTTTCTCGACGGCCACCTCTTCCCCGAAAATCAGCAGCCGCTGATCATCACCGCCGCGCCCTATGCGCCATCGTGGGTCCCGTCCGACTTTCCGGGAGAAATCCCGGTCACGATGGAGGACCAGATCCAGAAAGCGGTGGACTGCTACAACGCCGGCGCCACGGTGCTTCACCTGCATGTGCGCGAACTCGACGGCAGGGGCAGCAAGCGGCTGTCCAAGTTCAACGAGCTGATCGCCGGTGTGCGTGCCCGCGTGCCCGAGATGATCATCCAGGTCGGCGGCTCCATCAGCTTTGCCCCCGAGACCGACGGTGCCGCCGCCAAGTGGCTGTCCGACGACACCCGCCACATGCTGGCCGAGCTGGATCCCAAGCCCGACCAGGTGACGGTGACCGTCAACACCTCGCAGATGAACTTCCTGGAGCAGTTCGACCAGCGCGACATCGAGGGCACCTCCGCGGAAGACCCTGTCGTCTACAACGCCTACAAGGAGATGACCGTGCCCGCGCAGCCCGGCTGGGTCGAGGAGCACATCCGCCGCCTTACGGCCGCGGGCATTCAGAGCGAGTTCCAGTGCTACAACATCAACAGCTTCGAGTCGGTCGAGCGGCTGATGCGCCGCGGCATCTACAAGGGCCCGCTGGTCATGAACTGGGTGGCCATCGGCGGCGGCATGGATGCGCCCAGCGTCTACAGCCTGGCCAACTTCATGCGCGCCGTGCCCGATGGCGCGGTGGTGACGGTTGAAAGCAATACGCTCAACGTGCTGCCGGTGAACATGATGGGCATTGCCATGGGCCTGCACGTGCGCACCGGCACCGAGGACAACCTGTGGAATCAGACCCGCACCGAAAAAATGGGCACGGTGGCACAGATCGAGCAGCTGGTGCGCTTCTCGCGCGACTTCGGGCGCCCTATCGCGACGGCCAAGCAGGCGCGCGAGATGTGCCAGATCGGCGTGTTCTACGACAGCGTGGAAGAGACGCTGGAGAAGAACGGCTTTGCCCCCAACCGCAACGGCGGCCAGCAAGGCTTTTTGCGCAAGGTCGCCTGAGAGCGTAGGCACAGGAGCACACCATGAAACGTATTGCAGTTTTTCTACCCATTGCCCTGGCCGCCGCTTTGCAGGCCGGAGGCGCCATGGCGTTCACCGACAAGCCCGTCAAACTGATTGTTCCCGCTCCGCCAGGCGGCACGATCGATGTGTTTGCCCGCATCATCAGCGACCAGTTGGCACTGGAGATCAAGCAGCCGGTCATTGTCGAGAATCGGCCGGGTGCCGGTGGTGCTCTGGCCGTCAAATACATGTTGTCGCAGCCGGCCGACGGCAATACCTTGCTGGTCACGGTGACCAATACTTTTACCGAGGTGCCGCATGTGCTCAAAGGCGGCTTTGATCCCATGAAGGACGTCAAGCCGGTCTCGCAGATGGCGCGCTCCATCATGGTGTTCATTGCGTCGCCGCAGTTCCCGGCCAAGGAGGCCAAGGAAGCCATTGCCTATGTGAAGGCCCATCCGGGCCAGGTATCGTTCGCCTCTTACAGCCAGGGAACGACATCGCAGTATGCTGGCGTGATCCTGAATCAGAAGGCGGGGCTGGACATGCAGCACATCCCGTTTCCAGGTTCTGCGCCGGCCTTGGCGCAAATCATGGGCAATCAGATTCCGTTGATGTTCGACGGATCGGTCACTTCCAAGCCCTTGATTGCCGGCGGCAAGGTGAAGCTGCTGGCCGTGGGCTACAAAACCCGTTGGGCCGATTTCCCGAATGTGCCGACCATGGCTGAGCTGGGCTACCCCGAGGTGGATTTCAGCAACTGGTCCGGCGTGTATGTCTCGGCCAAGACACCACAGCCGCTGATGGAGAAGATCCATGCCACGATGCAAAAAATCAATGCCAGTCAGACCGTGCAGGCGCGGTATCAGTCCACCGGCTTTGAGCCCATTCATCAAGCACGTTCGCTGGAGCAGCTTTCCACCGATCTACGTGCGGAGTTCGATCGCAACGGCGAAATCGTCAAGACCTATGGCATCAAGCTGAACTGAGTCCTCGCATGACGGTGGCCGGTCGCATCTGAATTTCGGGTGCGACCGGTTTTTCTTTGAGCGCATCAGAGATCGTCAACACGTTCCTAGGGATTTCACCGTGGGTCTCTGGCACCAAATGCGCAGCCGCTGGCATCAACTGCACAAGGCTGGAAGTCTTACTTTTTTAGAGTGGGTTCGCGGATCAAAGCCGCAATTTCATAACGAAAGGAGACCCAGTCGTGCCCCGATTTCCTCTGTGTTTTTTTAGTCTTTGTGCGTTGTCTGCTGCTACGGCGGCCAGCGCGCAATCCTCCGTCACTTTGTTTGGGGTGATGGATGCCGGTATCAGCCGTTATAGCGTGCACAGCAATGCCTGGGATGGTTCGGGCCGTACCGCAAGCCAGAGTGTCTGGGCGCTGTCACCCTCTGGCAATCTGGCCAGCCGGATCGGCATTCGTGCCGTCGAAGACCTGGGCGGTGGCAGCTCTGCCAGCATGTGGCTGGAAGCTCCGGTAACCAACGACACCGGCGGCGGCGCACTGAACTTTGGCCGCCGCTCCACGGTCAGCATGACGAGTCAACAATGGGGTGAAGTCCGTCTGGGGCGCGACCATACGCCCTCATTTTTGAATGACTGGGCATTTGACCCATTCAACGTCAACGGCGTGGGCGTGAACCTGATTGCCGTGGTGAGCAGCAATCTGGCCATCGGCCGTGCGTTGGGCACACAGACTACCGGTACGCTGACCGAGCGACTGTTGGGCGGTGGTTTGTCGGCGGGTACTGACAGTTATCTGCGTGCCAGCAACACCATTGGCTACCATCTTCCGCAAGGCCTGGGTGGCGTGTATGGGCAGCTGATGTATGCCTTTCCAGAGAACACCTCCAAGCGCGGCCGCTATGCCGGCGGCCGCATTGGCTGGGCACAAGGTCCTACCGATGTAGCGCTGGGCTACGGCGAGAGCATGTTGGGTACCTTCAACGGGCGCAAGGAAACCATCAAATCGCTGAACCTGGGGGGCTCGTATAACTTCGGCCCGGTCAAAGTTTTGGGTGAATGGTCTCAGGTGCGCAATGCACGCAGCGATGTGGCGGCCACCGACCGCTATGACGGACTGCTGGCCGGTGTGCAGGTTCCTGTGGGCAATCACCAGCTGCGTGCCTCTGTGGCCCGCGTGCAGTTCAAAAACGGCCAAGGCACGGGCGACGCATCGGTCAACAAATTGGCGTTGGGCTATGTGCACAACCTGTCCAAGAGCACGGCGCTGTACACCTCTGTCTCCCGCATCAGCGTGAGCAATGGAAGCAACAATCCCGGCATCATCGGCGCGACGCCACTGGCAGTCAGCAGCGCGCTGATCATGCCGCAACCGAGCTACAGCACCAGCCCCGGCATGCAGCCGCGCAGTGCAATGGGATTTGACTTCGGCCTGCGCATGATTTTCTGAACGTTCTTATCGGCAATGCTCTGCAGACTGCCGCGCAGTGAAATAGGGCGCTCATACCCTGCGGGGTAGTCTGCTGAAAAATGGTGATTCAAGGTGGGTTGGGCTGGCCGGCGAGGGCCAGCCCTTTTTTCCTTTTGAGGTGACTTACAAATAAAAAAGAACGATCGTTCTAATTCAAAGAGTTTTTCGCTACACTGATCCAAATTCTTAAAGCCCAGGAGACTCTACATGTCCGATCTCAACGCCACTTTCGAGGCTGCAGTCAAAAACTCCACCTCGATCAGCGAGCGCCCAGACAACGCTACGCTGCTCAAGATCTATGCGCTGTACAAGCAGGCCACCGAAGGCGACAACGAGGCCAAGAAGCCCAGCTTTACCGACATGGTGGGACGTGCCAAGTGGGATGCCTGGGAAAAGCTCAAAGACACGACTTCTGACGAAGCCAAGCAGCTCTACATTGACCTGATCGAGTCGCTGCGCTGATTCGCTCCAGCCGCAATCGCAAGCAAGACCCCGGATTCCGGGGTCTTGTTGTTTCAACGCCCGCATAGGCTCAAGACCGGGGTGTTGAAACGGGTGCGGCGTTGCCGCTCAGGGCGGATCAATACTTGTTCGAGAAATTGGCGCTGATGCGCTGACGCAGATACTCCGCCCCCGTGATGAGCGGATATTTTTTGCCCGGGCCTTCGATGAGCGCGTCCTCATTGGCCTGGCAGAAGAAAGCCAGGCTGTAGCGTGCGCCCTGGTACTCATGGGGCAGAGGGTTGCGCACGCGGTGGAAGTTGCTGGGCAGCTGGTCGTCGCTCCAGCGGGTCAGCATATCGCCGATATTGCAGGTGATCACGCCTTCCACCGGGTCTACCGGCGTCCATTGCTCGGATGCAGCATCCTTGCCGGGCAGCACCTGCAGTCCACCCTGACCTGCGCGCTGAAATAGCAGCGTGAGGCAATCAAAGTCGGTATGCGCCCCGGCGCGCCACAGACCTACTTCGTGCTTGAGCGCGGGGTCTGTCGCAAAGTAATGCAGCATGCGCAGCGTGCTCTGGTAGCCGGGCAGCTCCGGGTTGTGCGCGCGGGTGAAAAATTCGGCATCAAAACCCAGCTTGTAGGCAAAGCAGGAAAGCAGCTTCATGCCCACCTGCCAGCACTGGCGTTCAAAGTTCAAGGTGGCTTGCTTGAAGCCCGGCAGTTCCTCCTCTCGAGGCCACAGGCCTTCCATGCGCGGGCGGGTGACCTGGTAGGACTCCTTCTGGTCTGGCGTGCGGGTGGAAGGGCGAATCTGGGCCTTGTGCTCCCAGCCCGAGTTGCGTGTCAGCGGCCACCGGGCCTTGGTCTCACGCGGCAGGTCAAAGAACTGCTCGGCTCTGTGGAAAGCAGCGCTGACATCGTCCGGCGCAATGCCGTGGCCAGAGACCTGAAAGAAGCCAATCTCTACCGAAGCAGCCCAGAGCGCTTCGGCGATTTCGGCCTTGCGATGCTCGAAGTCGGAGATGTCGATCACGCGCACTTCACGAGCGCGGGTCTCCATGCCTTGTCCGCCCATGCGGGACTCCTTGTCCAGTTCGCCAAGGCTGTAGGGGGTGTGGTGAAGGGTGTGGCTTGTCATGAGTCGTTCACTTGCAATGGCTTCAGAAACCCGCCAGTGCAGCGTCGTGGTTCCTGAAGTGATGGATAAGGCTACGCTGCGCCCAGGGCGCCGGTACCCACTTCAAGAGCAATGACCCGCGAAGCCGGTTGGGGCTTCGTGCTGAACGCTTCTACTCTCAATTTCAGTGCAGCAAACGCCGTGCCAGCATGGCTTGCGGGCAGGACGCGCTTGATCCGAGGTGTCTTGCTTCAATCTGGTGCGAAACGCCTGCATGAATGCATGCAGGCGTTGCGCGCACTGCACCGCCTTGAAGCATGCGTACCGGGCTTGCTAGTGAAAAACCACGCCGAACAACAGCCGCCAAAAAGCAGGCACGCCAATTGCTTTGATGATGAACGAGTAGAAGCGTTCAGCCTGTGTCTTGCCGTAATGCACAGCGCCCGGAAATTGCTCATGTCCTGCCAGTCGCAGCTTCTTGCCTGGCTTTATCGCTGATAGAGACCTGAGAGTTCCACCATGCAACGTCGCCATTTCCTCGCCGCCTTACCTGTTTGTGCCGCTCCCTGGGTGCATGCCCAGGGCAGGTCGCTGACACCGCTCAAGTTCACGCTGGACTTTCGCGTCACCGGTCAGACCGCACCGTTTTTTCTGGCGCAGCAAAAAGGCTATTACCGCGACGAAGGGCTGGATGTGAGCCTGGATGTGGGCTCGGGATCGGTGGCTTCGATCACCCGGATTGCCAGTGGCGCTTACCAGCTGGGTCTGGGCGATATCAGCTCGCTGATCGAGTTCAATGCGCAGAACGCCGGCGCGCCTCGCGTGCAGGCCGTCTACCAGTACTACAACCGTGCGCCCTTCGTCATCATCGGCCGCAAGGACAGAGGCGTGACCACGGACTTTCAAAGTCTCAAGGGCAAGAAGGTGGCCGCAGCGGCGGTGGAGTCCACGCGCCGCGCCTGGCCCATGGTGGCACGCAACAAGCAGCTGCCGGTAGATCTGTTTTCCTGGTCCACCACCGAGTTTTCTGCACGCGACAACGTCATGGTGCGCGGCGATGTGGATGCCGCCACGTATTTCCACGATTCGGCCCTGTCGCTGTTCGCCCGCATCAAGCCCGAGGAGCTTTCCATACTGCGCTACACCGATGCTGGCGTGCAGCTCTATGGCAATGCCATTCTGGCTTCCACCGGGTTGATTGCCGAAAAGCCGGAAGTGGTGGCCGCCTTTTTGCGCGCCACCAACCGCGCGATTGTGGAGAGCTTTGCCAACCCGGCGGCAGCCATTGCCGCCACCCGTCAGCGCGAGCCGATTCTGGATGAAAAGCTGGAGCTGGCGCGCTGGGCGATTACCGCCCAGTACGTGGGCGCGGCCGATACCCAAAGCCATGGACTTGGGGACTTCAGCAAGCGCTTGCTGGAGCAGCAGGTCGACAGCGTGGTGGAGACTTTTGCGCTCAAGTCCCAGTCTTCGGCCGATGCCTTGTTCAACCGCAGCATGCTGCCCGCCAAGGCGGCGCGCATGCTCAAGGCCTGAGTGAGCAGCGCCATGTCTGTGTCCGCCACTTTGCCTTCTCCGCTGCCTGCACCTCAGGCGCTCAACGAAACCGACGGCCGTTATCTGCGCCAGGCCATTGCCCTGGCCGACCGTGCTCGCGTGCGCGGCAATCGCCCCTTTGGTGCGCTGATCGTGGATGCCCAAGGCGTGGTGCTGGCCGAGGCCAGCAATGCCAACGGCGAAAGCGGCGACTGCACGGCCCATGCCGAGCTGTCGGCCATACGCCTGGCCAGCCCGCAGCATTCCCGCCAGGCACTGGCGTCTGCCACCTTGTATTCGTCGGCCGAGCCCTGCGTGATGTGCGCGGGTGCCATTTTCTGGTCGGCCATAGGGCGGGTGATTTACGGCATCGATGCCGAGCGCCTGCGCGTGTTTCGCGGCGAGCGGCTGGACCAGAAGGATGCCGAGCTGTCCTGCCGCGACGTGTTCGGCCGTTCCTCGCACGCCATCGAATGCATAGGCCCGGCCCTGATCGACGAGGCCAGCGCCTCGCATCAAGGCGCCTGGAAAGCCTGAGAACCCCACCGGATTGATTTACAGAGAGGAGAAGCCACCATGACAAGCAAACGACTGTTTCTGCAAACCGCTCTTGCCCTGGGCGCCTACGCCAGCGCCACTGCCGCGTTTGCGGCCACGCCCATCAAGTTCCAGCTGGACTGGCGCTTTGAAGGCCCGTCCGCACTGTTTCTCCAGCCTGCCGCTCAGGGCTATTTTCAGGCGGCCGGTCTGAACGTGACGATCGATGCGGGTAGCGGCTCGGGTGGCGCCATCCAGCGCGTGGCGTCCGGCTCCTATGACATGGGCTTTGCCGATCTGGCGGCGCTGATGGAGTTTCAGGCCAACAACCCGGATATGAAGGAAAAGCCCGTGGCCGTGATGATGGTCTACAACAACACGCCGGCCTCGGTGATGGCGCTCAGGAAAAGCGGTATCGCCAAGCCCGCCGACCTGAGCGGCAAGAAGCTGGGTGCGCCGGTGTTTGATGCGGGTCGTCGCGGCTTTCCCCTGTTTGCCAAGGCCAACCAGGTGGGCGAAGTGCAGTGGACCAGCATGGACCCGCCGCTGCGCGAGACCATGCTGGTGCGCGGCGATATAGATGCCATCACGGGCTTTACCTTCACCTCGCTGCTGAACCTGGAGACGCGCGGCGTCAAGGCCTCCGACGTGGTGGTGCTGCCATTTGCCGACAACGGCGTCAAGCTCTACGGCAACGCCATCATCGCCAGCCCCAAGCTGGTCAAGGAGAACCCCGAGGCGATCAAGGCTTTCCTGCAAGCCTTCACCAAGGGCGTCAAGGAAGTCATAGCCCATCCTGCCGCTTCGATCGCGCATGTGAAAGCGCGTGACGGCATCGTCAACAGCCAGCTGGAGGGTCGCCGGCTGCAGCTGGCCATAGACACCGTGATCAACACCGCCGATGCGCGCGCCGAAGGCTTTGGCCAGATCGCTCCCACACGCCTGGCGCTGATGGCCTCCCAGGTCTCGGATGTGTATGGAACCAAGACGCGTGTGAATCCGCAGACCGTGTGGAACGGCAGCTTTCTGCCCTCGGCCGCCGAGCTCAACGTGCTGCCAAAGAAGTGAGATCTGCGTTCTATTTGCTTTTGATTTGATAGCTGATGGCGCTTGATTTATAGGCGCTACAGCCAGTTTTAGTATGAAACCATCACTCTCGGATACCGACGCGCCCTTTGTGGAGTTCAAGGACGTCTGGCTGGCCTACAACGAGCAATTGCTGCAGGCCAATCACTTTGCGGTGGAGGCCATCGATCTGCAGGTCCAACGTGGCGAGTTCATTGCCATCGTCGGCCCCTCGGGTTGCGGCAAGTCCACCTTCATGAAACTCACCACCGGGCTGAAGATGCCCTCCATGGGCCGCATCACGGTCGATGGCCAGCGCGTCACCGGGCCGCTCAAGATCTCGGGCATGGCGTTTCAGTCCTCGTCGCTGCTGCCCTGGCGCACCACGCTGGATAACGTGCTGCTGCCGCTGGAAATCGTGGAGCCGCACCGCTCGCAGTTCAAGCAAAAGCGCAAGGAATACGAAGCCCGCGCCGTGGCCTTGCTGGCCAAGGTGGGGCTGGCCGGGTACGAGAACAAGTTTCCCTGGCAGCTGTCGGGCGGCATGCAGCAGCGGGCCAGCATTTGCCGGGCCCTGATTCATGAGCCGCAGATGCTGCTGCTCGACGAGCCTTTTGGTGCACTGGATGCCTTCACGCGCGAGGAGCTGTGGTGCATTTTGCGAGACCTGCAGGCCGAGCAGAAGTTCAATGTGATCCTGGTCACCCACGATCTGCGCGAAAGCGTTTTTCTGGCCGACACCGTGTATGTGATGAGCAAGAGTCCCGGCCGCTTTGTGGTGCGCCGAGACATCGAACTGCCCCGGCCGCGAGACCTGGAAGTGACCTATTCCAGCGAATTCTCGGACATCGTCTATGAGCTGCGCGGCCACATCGGTGCCTTGCGCAAAAACACCGCCGCCGCCGGCGCTGTCATCAACCAATAAGGAAAGCTTTCATGCACGGAAAAACCGCAGAACGCTGGGCACCCTGGGTGCTTTTGCTGCTGATCGTTCTGCTCTGGCAGGTGGTCTGCTCGGCGTTCGAGATTTCTGAATTCATCTTCCCCAGTCCCTGGGCCATAGGCCATCAGCTGGTGGAGTTTGGCTCCATCATCGCCGTCCATGCCTGGCGCACTTACTGGGTGACCATGGCCGGTTTTGGTCTGGCGATTGTGGTGGGTGTGCTGCTGGGCTTTCTGATCGGCTCTTCGCGTCTGGCCTACGCGGCCTTCTATCCGCTGATGACGGCTTTCAATGCCTTGCCCAAGGCGGCTTTTGTGCCGATTCTGGTGGTCTGGTTCGGCATTGGTGCGGGGCCGGCGATTTTGACGGCGTTTCTGATCAGCTTTTTCCCCATCATGGTCAACATCGCCACCGGTCTGGCCACGCTGGAGCCCGAGCTGGAAGATGTGTTGCGCGTGCTGGGGGCCAAGCGCTGGGATGTGCTGATCAAGGTGGGCTTGCCGCGTTCCATGCCGTATTTTTACGGCTCGCTCAAGGTGGCCATCACCCTGGCTTTTGTGGGCACGACCGTCAGCGAGATGACGGCAGCCAACGAGGGCATCGGCTATCTGCTGGTCTCCGCCGGTTCGTCCATGCAGATGGGGTTGGCGTTTGCCGGCCTGCTGGTGGTGGGCGCCATGGCCATGGTGATGTATGAGCTGTTCAATGCCGTGGAAAAACGCACCACGGGCTGGGCACGCAGAGGCTCACAAGGCGAGTAAGAACTGCCGCCTGTCTTGGGGCGAAAAAGAGGCCTGCCGGATGTTCAATCCGGCAGGCCTCTTTTCATCATTTTCAACCGGCGTTTCGGCAGGCGGCCATGGCATCCAGCGGCTTTTGGTAGCTGGGGCTTTGCACATCCATCAGGCCCAGCACCGTGTGATACAGGTTGTCGTGCGAGACCGCCTGATCCAGTCCCTTGCGCAGGCAGGCTTGCGAGATCTGGGTGCGCGCGCCCAGGCCATGGCTCTCGCCCAGCCAGGCAATCATGGGCACATGCTTTTGCTCGTTGGGCGCCATGGCATAGGGCATGCCGTGCAGATAAATACCCATCTCGCCCAGCGATTCGCCATGGTCGGACATGTAGAACAGGCCGGTCTGGTACTGGCTTTGGCGGGTCTTGAGCCAGTCTATGGTCTGCGCCAGAAAGTGATCGGTGTAGCGTATGGAGTTGTCATAGGCATTGATCACGGTTTGCTGTGCGCAGCTGGAGAGCGCATTGGTGTCGCACTCGGGCTTGAAGAGCTTGGTCTCGGCCGTGGCACGCTTGTAGTAGGCCGGGCCGTGGCTGCCCATCTGGTGCATGACCAGCACCACGCCCTTGGCGCGGCGCTCGGGGTTCAGCTGGGCGATGCGTTCGTCCAGACCGCTGAGCAAGATGCCGTCCAGGCATTCGCCATCGCTGCTGCACAGGGCTTTGCCGTCGGGGGTACTCACGCGATCGGCGGTGCTGGCATTCGGTATGCGTTGGCACACGCCTTTGCAGCCCGCCTGGTTGTCCACCCACAGCACGGCTAGGCCTGCGGCCTGCAGCACATCGAGCAGATTGTCGTGATCTTCCTTGGCGGCGTAGAAGGCCTCGCGCCCCAGGCTGGAGAACATGCAGGGCACGGATTCGCGGGTACTGGTGCCGCAGGAAGTTGCGTTGCGCCAGCTCAGCACATTGCGCTGGGCCAGATCGGGATTGGTCTGACGGGCATAGCCGTTGAGGCTGAAGTTGGCCGAGCGGGCCGTCTCACCCACCACCAGAACGAAGAGCGGGGGCTTGTTGCCCGCCTGTGCATAGCTGGCGCCCAGGGCCACGCCGCCGGTAATGCTCTTGAAGGGGCGGGGTTTGTGCAGCAAAGGCTTGAGTCCTGCATCCACCGTGGCCAGCACCGGATTCACGGGGTTGAACATGAAACGCAGCCACAGATTGTTGCGCACCACCGGGGCCAGTTCCCGGTAGGAGATGAAGACGCTGCCCGCCAGCAAGGCTGCAGACGTCAAGGCCAGCACCAGGGTACGCATCAGAGTGCGGCCCGCAGTCCGGCTGCTGCGTATGGGTTGCTTGTACAGCCACAGCGCCGGAAGACCCACGATCACGGCAATCTGCAGCAGCAATTTGGGGTTGAACAGGTCGGCACTCTCGCGGACGTCGGTCTGCACAATGTTGTTGATCATGCCCCGGTCCATGATGGTGCCGTACTCCACCATGAAGTATTGGGAGCAGGCGGCAATCAGCAGCAACAGCAGCCAGACCGGCTTCATCCAGCGCGGCCAGGCCGTCAGGCTCAAGAGCAGCGAGGTGGCAAAAAACACCAGCGGCAGGGCGCGAAGAGCCAGCACGGCAAGGCTGCCGTTGTAGCCATCCAGCGTGGGCAGGCGCAGCCAGAGCGCCCAGTTGGCGGTCAAGGTGATCCAGGCTGACAGCAGCAGGACCACGGTTTGGGGAGAAAGCGCACGACGCTCCGCAGTCGGAGATGACGGAAGCGAGCTGGCGTGTGTGAAGTGGGGAGCAGGATAGGGCCGGGACATTGATGCGAAGCCTAAATTTGCTTTCTTAAGAGCATCTGAAGCGCGGCCCGAAGTGCTCTTCCCTGGCAGCGCACGCTTCATTGCAGAATGTTGGATTCTGAAACATTCACGCGCGCTTGTTTTTTCAGCAATCTAGGTGTTTTCCCGTGCCGCGAGGTAGGTATTGGCACAGCTGCTCATGGCGCTGCTCTGGCGGTAGTTCTGCCAGCCGGCCTACCTGTGCATAAAACGCCTGCCAGCCTTGCTCTGGCGATATGGCCTGCGCTTGCGTCTGCTGCCATAGCGCGGTGAAAGCGGGAACCCAGTCGTCGTAGGCCGCCAGGGCGCCAAAGCTGGCATTGTTGGCATTGCGCACCCAGTCATCGCTTTGCTGCAGGCGCTGCAGATAGGTCTCGCGCAGGGCCGGCGTGGTCAGCAGAGGCTGGTCCTGGCCCAGCCATTGGGCGCGCAACAGGGCATATTTCTGGCGAAAGCTTGAAAATTCTTCTGTTTTCATAGCTTCCAGCGCTTGTGCATCAATCGCTTGAGCCTTGTTTTGCTGGTAAATGTTCAGCAAGGCCTGGCGGGTCTGCAACGTCAGCGCCTGCCACTGCTGTCTGCGTGCCTGGGCTTGCTGCCAGCGCTTTTGGGTGGTCGCGCTGGCATGGCCTTCCAGCCACAGCGGCGTGCCGATTTTCTCCACCGTGCTGGCAAAGGACTCATTGAAAGCCGTGTCATCGGCCACATACAGCAGCTGATGTGCCAGCTCGTGAAACAGCAGGCCGGCGAAGTCGCCTTCCTGCCAGTTCACAAAGGTGCTCAGCAGCGGATCGCCGCCCAGCCAGTTCAGATAGCCCAGCGTGGAATAGGCGGGAACGCCATAGACATTGACTTCCAGGCCCTGGCGGGCCAGCTCGTCGGCCTGGGCCCTGGCATCGGCCGGGTCGAAATAGCCTCTATACCCCACGCAACCGGCTATGGGAAAGCACCAGCGGTGCAGCTCCAGACTGTCGACCGGTGCCGCCACCACATTCCATACCGCGTGGCTGCGCTGCAGCGCGGCATAGCGGGTGTAGCTGCTGTTGCGGGGCAGTTGCAGCGTGTCGCTGGCAAACTCGCGCATCTTCTGTGCCGCTTGCAGGCGCTGGCGCAGGGCCGGCGCCAGGTCCTCTTGCTGCAGCCAGTCGGGTATGGGCTGGGCAGCATGCATGATCTGCACCTGGCCGCGAAAGCCCTGCCAGTAAAAGCCCAGACTGGAGCAACCGCCCAGTGTCAGCGTGAATACCAGCATCGCGACAAACACGACCAGACCACCCAAGCCGGTGCGGCTGACTACACTCTGGTCTTTGCGCATCGCAACTGCCTACCTTTTTGATTTTTGCTTCATGGATTTTTTAACGCTTCTCATCATTTTGACCTCTGTACTGTATCTGCTCAAAAAGCAGGAGCAACGCCGCAACACGCAGCTGCTGGCGCAGCAGCTGGGGCGTTTTCAGATCGAAAAGCTCATGGGCTCTTTAATGGAGGGCTATCTGCGCGCCGTAGGCGAACAGGACCTGCAGCGCCGAGCCCAGGTCTGGACGGTGCTGGAGAGCACGGAAAGCAGCTTGGTTTCGCAGTTTCAGCGTTTTGCCGACGAGTTTGCCCAGCTGCCGCCGGAGCAGACCCGCGTCTCCACCCTGCCGCTGGCCCTGCCGTATATGGACAAGCTTTTTCCCGCAGCCACCATGGATGTGCGCGCTGCCATGCAGCTGCATGCCAAGGCGGTAGCCGCTGCTGCCATGCGTGACGGCATGGATGACGAAGAGCGCAAGCGCCAGGCCTTCACCATGACGGCCGAGCTCATGCTGATGCAACACACTTGCCACTGGTTCTGCAAGAGCCGTACCGTGGCCTCCATGCGCCTGATTGCACGCCACAAAACTTCGTATGAACAGGTGCTGCAATCGGTGGCTGCCAACACGCGCCAGGCCTATCAGCAGCTCGCCGGCATACGCAGCTGAGCGGGCAGCGACGGGGCCTTGATGCGGCCTTCTCCGACACATCCCTGATTGCACCGTCTTGACCCTGCAATCAGGGATGTGAAAAATGGGGTAGATGAAAAACCTGTTAAGCACATTGGAATCGCATCTGGCCACGCTGCCAGTGACCACTTCTGTGCAGCTATCCTCCGGGGAACGCATAGGCCCGGACAACAGTGCGGTTCAGCTGAGCTTTCGCTCTCCCAAGGCGCTGGCGGCACTGGCTGACGGGCAGATTGGCTCGGTGGGAGCGGCCATCGTGGAAGGCTGGGTCGATGTCAAAGGCCGTGCACGCGACATCATGGCCGTCGCTACGGGGCTGCTGCAGGGCAACCCTGTGGAGCTGGCGCCGACCTGGCTGGAGCAGTCCGTCTCCAAGGCCAAGTCGCTGGCCATGCACACGCTCACGCGGGATGCCGAGCAAATCCAGTTTCACTACGATCTCTCCGACGAGTTCTATGCGCTGTGGCTGGACCCGAGGCGGGTCTATTCCTGCGCCTACTACCGGGACTTGAGCATGAGTCTGGCGCAGGCCCAGGAAGCCAAGCTCGATCACATCTGCAAAAAACTGCAGCTGCAGCCCGGTGAACGCTTCTGGGACATAGGCTCGGGCTGGGGCGGTCTGATCTTCTGGGCAGCGGAAAACTATGGCGTGCAAGCCCATGGCATTACCTTGTCGCGCAACCAGTTCGAGTACGTGCAGCGCAAGATCGAAGCCAAAGGCCTGCAAGGCCGTGTGACGGTGGAGTTGCGCGACTACCGGCAGATGGACGGCGTGCCGCCTTTTGACAAGATTGGCTCGGTAGGCATGTTCGAGCATGTGGGCAGCGCCCATCTGGCCGAGTATTTTCAAACCATCTACCAGATGCTCCAGCCCGGCGGCATGGCCTTGGTGCACGGCATCACGGCCGGGGGCGTGAACAATGGCGAGGTGGGCGCCGGGATTGGCGGCTTCATCAACCGCTACATCTTTCCGGGCGGGGAGTTGATGCACATCAGCCGCGTGCTGCACGACCTGGGGAAAAGCGGGCTGGAGATGGTGGACGTGGAGAATCTGCGCCCCCACTATGCGCGCACGCTCTGGGCCTGGTCCGACAGTCTGGAAGCCCAGCTAGCGCAGGCGCAAAGCATTCTGACGACCCAGTACGATGCTGACAGGGCGGCCAGGGCCTTGCGTGCCTATCGCCTGTATCTGGCCGGTTGTGCCATGGGCTTCGAGCACGGCTGGGTGGCTTTGCATCAGATGCTGTGCATCAAGCCCGACGGCGATCTGCAGCATGGCGTGATGCCGGGTGCACAGAGCCGCTATGCTTTCAACCGCGAATACATCTACCGCTGAAGGACACCATGCTCTACAAATTCAAATCGCGCGCTACCGCAGATCTCATCATGCTGGAAGCCAATGGCCGTCAGGTGCTGGAAATCATGGGCAAGCCGCTAGAGGCGCACGGTATTGTCACCGTGGAGCAGATTCCTGCCGCGATTGCGGCGCTGGAAGCCGCCGTGGCCGAGGATGCGGCCCGCCGTGCCGCCACCGGTGCGGACGATGCCGATGAAGCTGAGGAAGACACGAGCTCGTCGGGTGCCAAGGACGGCGTGAGTCTGGGGCGGCGCGTGGCGCCGCTGGTGGAGATGCTGCGCCGCAGCGCCGCCGAAGGCCGGGAGGTGACCTGGTAGCCCGCCGAGCAGGCAAAAAACAAAGCCCGCGCAATGCGGGCTTTGTTGTTGAGGGCGTATGCCTATCAGTCGGCGTAGGTGCCGGCAGCCTTGATGACCTTGCCCCACTTGGCGATTTCGGCTTCCACAAACTTCTTGTGGCCGGCGGGGTTGATGCGGTCATCCGTAGCGATCACGGCGCCCAGGGCTTCCTGGCGCTTGATGAACTCGGGATCCTTGAGCGAAGTCTTCATGGCTTCGTTGATCTTCTGCACCACTTCGGCAGGCGTGCCCTTGGGGGCGTACAGGCCGTGCCAGATGGTGACGTTGAAGTCCTTCAGGCCCAGGGATTGCAGCGTGGGCAGATCCTTGAGTGCCGGCGTGGTCAGAGGCTTGGCGGTGGTCACGGCATAGGCCTGCACCTTTTTGGCGGCGATCTGCGACGTGGTGTTGGTGGTCTGGTCGCACAGCAGATCGACCTGGTTGCCCATCAGATCGGCAATTGCAGGAGCTGCACCCTTGTAAGGCACAGGCGTCATATCGTTTTGCAGGGCCGCCTGGAACATCAGACCGCAGAGGTGGGAGGCGGAACCGATGCCGGCGTTGGCCAGGTTCACCTTGCCCTGGTTCTTGCCGACCCAGTCCTTGACTTCAGCGAAGTTCTTGGCGGGCAGGGTGGGGCGGCCGATGAGCGTCATGGGCACATCGTTGATGATGCCGGCGTACTCGAAGTCGTTGAGCACATTGAAGGGCAGCTTGCGATACAGCGTCGGGATGGTGGACATGGCGATGTGCGTCAGCAGCAGCGTGTAGCCATCGTTCCTGGCGCGAGCGGCCTTGCCGATGCCGATGGTGCTGCCGGCGCCGTCGGCGTTGTCGATCACGATGGTGGCATTGCCCAGTTGCTTGCGCATGGACTCGGCCAGGTCGCGGGCCACCTTGTCGGTGGGGCCGCCGGCGGTGAACGGAACAATGATGGTGATCGTTTTGCCAGCGACAGGATAGGTGTCGGCATGGCTGCTCATGGCGGCCGCAGCAGCCAGAGCCACGGTGGCAATTTTGAAATAAGTCTTCATGGTGTCCCCCCTAAGAATCTAGTCCGAACGGGTCAAGAAAGTTGCCCGAATCAGGTGTAAGGCCGGATTCTAGGGAGTAGGACAGAGTAGGGTTTTATTTATTTTCTAAGTGTTATCCCGGGCGGCTACGGGTATTTACGAGCGGTTTGCGCTTGCGCAAATCCGCAAGCGCAAACCGGGCGGAGTGAGGCGCTTACCGGTAGGAGCGGGCGTCCTCCACCACCTTGCCGTCATTGGGCAGACTGCCAGGCGCCACCATCTGCACCTCGCCGCGCAGCTTGGTCACTTCGCGCAGGGCATCGATCACTTGCAGGGCAAAGCCGGGTGCGGTTTCCGTGGTTTCCACCAGCAACTGCATCTGGTCGTTGGCCATCTCGCCGGTGACCACCAGCCTGGCCTTGGCTATCTGCGGAAAGCGTTTGACGACCTCGGCCACCTGCTTGGCATGCACAAACATGCCGCGCACCTTGGTGGTCTGATCGGCGCGGCCCATCCAGCCCTTGATGCGGGCGTTGGTGCGGCCCGTGGGGCACTGGCCGGGCAGATAGGCAGAGAGGTCGCCTGTGCCGAAGCGGATCAGCGGATAGTCGGGGTTGAGCGTGGTGACGACCAGCTCGCCCACCTCGCCCTCGGCCACCGGGTCGCTGGTACCTGGGCGCACGATTTCCACGATCACGCCTTCATCAAGCACCAGGCCTTCGCGGGCGCTGGTTTCGTAGGCAATCAAGCCCAGGTCGGCCGTGCCGTAACACTGATAGGCATCGATGCCGTGATCGCGCATCCAGGCGCATAGCGAAGGCGGAAAGGCCTCGCCGCTGACCATGGCCTTGCTCAGGCTGGTCAGCTGGATGCCCATCTCCAGGGACTTCTCCACAATGATCTTGAGAAAGCTGGGCGTGCCCACATAGGCGGCGGGCTGCAGATCGAGCATGGCCTGCACCTGCTGCTCGGTCTGGCCGGTGCCGCCGGCAAACACCGTGCAGCCCAGGGCGTGGGCGCCGGTTTCCATCATCGAGCCTGCAGGCACGAAGTGGTAGGAAAAACAGTTGTGAACCAACTCGCCGGTGCGAAAGCCTGCGGCATACATGGCGCGGGCCATGCGCCAGTAATCGCTGCGACGGCTTTCGGGTTCGTAAATCGGACCGGGGCTGGCAAACACGCGCGGCATGTCGTGGCCGGTGGCAATGGCGTTGAAGCCGCCAAAGATTTGCTGGGGCCGCTGTGCGGCCTGGCGCTCCAGCAGCTCGCTTTTGCGCGTGACGGGCAGCTGGGCCAGTGCGGCGCGGCTGTTGATGCGGCTGGCATCCACGCCTTTGAGCAGCTCGGCAAACGCGCCGGAATGCCGCTGGGCATGCGCGATCTGTTCGGGCAGGCGCGCCATCAGCTCGGCTTCGCGCTGCTCCGGGCTGCGGGTTTCCAGGGCATCGTAGAAGTGGCTCATCTCATCTCTCCTGCACGCATTTGTTCCAGTGAATTCAGATTTCAGGCGAAGCAAGCCTTATCCGCTGGTGTCGCAAGCGGGGTTTGCTATTGAATTGGTAGTTATGTCTTTGAGGTGTTCAGGCCAGCCAGCGCTTGCGGCGCTTGTAGCTCTTCACATCCTTGAAGCTCTTGCGCTCGCCGCCGCCCACGCCCAGGTAGAACTCCTTGACGTCTTCGTTGCTGGCCAGATCGCTGGCCTTGCCGTCCATCACGATGCGGCCGCTTTCCATGATGTAGCCATAGTCGGCGTATTTGAGCGCCATATTGGTGTTCTGCTCGGCCAGCAGGAAGGTGACTTTTTCCTTGCTGTTGAGGTCTTTGACGATGTGAAACACCTCATCGACGATCTGCGGCGCCAGACCCATGGAGGGCTCATCGAGCAGCACCATGCGAGGGTTGCTCATCAGGGCGCGGCCGATGGCACACATCTGCTGCTCACCGCCCGAGGTATAGGCAGCCTGGCTGGTACGGCGGGTCTTGAGGCGCGGGAAATAGTTGTAGACCTTTTCCAGATTGGCGGCGATCTCGCCCTTGTCTGTGCGGGTGTAGCTGCCGGTCATCAGGTTTTCTTCAATCGTCAGGTGGGCAAAGCAGTGGCGCCCTTCCATGACCTGAACCACGCCGCGCTTGACCAGCTCGGCCGGGGAGAGATTCTGGATCTGCTCGCCTTCCAGGGTGATGCCGCCTTTGGTGACTTCGCCGCGCTCGCCCTTGAGCAGATTGGAGATCGCCCGCAGCGTGGTGGTCTTGCCCGCGCCGTTGCCGCCCAGCAAGGCCACGATGCTCTGGTGGGGCACCTGCAGCGAGACGCCTTTGAGCACCAGGATCACATGGTTGTAGATGACCTCGATGCCATTGACCTCCACCAGCGGCGCGGCTGCGGCAGAGGTGGAAACTGTGTGTGGGGAATCGGTCATGCGCTCACCTGGTGATATCAAAATTGATAGCTTTTTACGCTTGATAAATAAGCGTTTGAGGCTTGTTTCGTTTAAATCATGATTCGCTGCTACGGCCCTGCTCAGAGACATCGAGCAAGGGCCGCCCCGCAGCGAGGATGCCGTCCCCCTCCCGATGCGACGCAGCGAGAGAGGGGGAAGGCGCTAGCGCCTCAGGGGGTGCAGGTCCTCACCTTGACGTTCTTCTCCTTGGCGTACTTGTCCGCATATTCCTTGACCAGCGGATCGATCAAGGTCTTGTCGGACTGGTACCAGTCGGAAGTCACGGTGAACTTGGCGCCGTCCCAGGTAGCAATGCGCGCCCAGTCGGCACCCAGGTGGTTGTCACAGCTGGTCTTGAAGGGGCGGATGATCTTGCCAAAGCCCAGCTCGTTGAGGCGGGCCTGGGTCAGGTTCAGGTTTTCCAGGCCCCAGCGCACTTGCTCGGGGCTCATGACCTTGCCCTTGCCGAATTTTTCCTGCGCGGTGCGAATGGCTTCGACCTGCAGCATGGAAATCATCATGCCGCGGGTATGTGCCAGCTGGCCCAGCTCCTTGGCATCCTTGGCCGTGCCCTGGTTCTTGTCGTAGACCTGGGCCTTGACTTCGTCATGCACCTTGTCGCGCTCGGCCGTGTTGTGGATGGTCACGGTGTTGTAGCCCTTGGCGCCGGCACCGATGTCTTTGACGTCATGGTCGGAGCCGCCCCACCAGATGGCGTACATCTTCTCGCGGGGGTAGCCGGTGGCCTGGGCTTCGCGCACGGCCGTGGGGGTCATCACGCCGGCAGACCACAGCAGCACATAGTCGGGGCGGTTCTGGCGAATCTGCAGCCAGGTGGATTTCTGCTCCACGCCAGGTGCCGTCACGGGCAGCTTGATCAACTCAAAGCCTTCCTTGGCAGCGCGCTTTTCCAACAGTGGAATGGGTTCCTTGCCATAAGGCGAGTCGTGATAGACCAGGGCGATCTTCTTGCCCTTGAGGTTGCCTTTTTCCTTCTTCAGAATGTCCTGAATCATGGAGTCTGCGGCGGTCCAGTAGTTGCCCAGCAGCGGGAAGTTCCACTCGAACACCTTGCCGTCTGCCGATTGCGACAGACCATAGCCGGGCGTGACGACGGGAATCTTGTCGCCCACGGCCTTGTCCGTCACGGCAAAGGTGATGCCGGTGGACTGGGTGTCAAAGCCCGAAGCGCCGCCGTCCTTGCCTTTCAGGCGCTCGTAGCATTCCACGCCCTTGGCCGTGTCATAAGCGGTTTCGCATTCCTCGAACTTGATCTTCACGCCGTTGATGCCGCCCTTGGCGTTGATGAGCTTGAGGTAATCCTGTTTGCCGTCGGCCCATGGGATACCCAGAGGTGCGAACTGGCCGGTGCGGTAGACCAGCAAAGGCACAAACTGTTCCTGGGCCATGGCCGCAGGCGACGCCATCAGGGCGCCCATGCCAGCGGCGACGGTAGCAGCGGCAATCGCAACTTTCTTGAACATCATCAACTGTCTCCTTGGGTTGTTTGGGAAAAAGTCCCGGGCAGGCACTCTGTGGTGTCTTAAGAAAAATAAGAGTTCAGGCAATTAAAGCTGTCTTCGGAACTGGCAAGAGCCATCTCAGAGACATCAAGCAAGGGCCGCCCCGCAGCGAGGATGTCGCCGGCTGCCCGTAAGCCCTCCTCCCGCGTAGCGAGAGAGGAGGAAGGCGCGAAGCGACTCAGGAGGTGTTTCATATCAATGTGGAAACGGCCAGACGCGCAGCTTTTGGCGTGCGGTAGCCCAGAGCTTGGCCAAACCATGCGGTTCCACAATCAGGAAGAACACGATGAGGGCACCAAAAATCATGTGTTCCAGATAGGTGGCCGTTGCGGTGTACAGGGGCAGGCCCAGCCAGTGCGGCACCTGATTGAGCAGCAGAGGCAGCAGCACAAAGAAGGCCGCGCCGAAAATGCTGCCCACCACCGAACCCAGGCCGCCGATGATGATCATGAACAGCAGCTGCAGCGAACGGTCCAGGCTAAAGGCCGCAGGCTCCCAGGCGCCCAGGTGCACAAAGCCCCAGAGCGCGCCGGCGATGCCGACGATGAAGCTGCTGACGGCAAAGGCCGAGAGCTTGGCGTAGGTGGGGCGGATGCCGATCACGGCCGCTGCCACATCCATGTCGCGCATGGCCATCCACTCGCGGCCGATGGCGCTGCGCACCAGGTTCTTGGCGGCCAGGGCCAGCACGCACAGTAGTACCAGGCATAGCAGGTATTTCTCCATGGGCGTGTCGATCTGCCAGCCGGCAATGGCCAGAGGCTTGGCGCTGACCGAGCCGGACGAGGAATTGTTCGTCACCCAGGCGGCACGGGTGGTCAGCCAGTCCACAAAGAACTGGGCGGCCAGCGTGGCCACGGCCAGGTACAGGCCGCGAATGCGCAGGCTGGGCAGACCGAAAATCACGCCGAACACCATGGCTACCAGACCGCCGCCGATCAGGGCCAGCAGCAGGGGCATGCCTTCGATTCGGGCCTGCAGGTTGTAGGCTGCATAAGCGCCTACGGCCATGAAGGCTGCGGTTCCCAGAGAAATCTGGCCGCAGTAGCCCACGAGGATGTTGAGGCCCAGCGCTCCCAGCGACATGATGACGAAGGGAATCAGAATGGCCTGAAAGGTGTAGTCGCTGGCAATGAAGGGGACGATCAGAAAGGCCACGGCCAAAATGAGCCAGATGGCCAGGCGATCCTGGGTGACGCCAAAGATCTGCTGATCGGCCGCGTAGCTGGTCTTGAACTGCCCGTTTTCACGATAAAACATCTTCTTGTTCTCCCGGTTCAGACGCGGTCAATGATCTTGTCGCCGAACAGGCCTTGAGGCCTTACCAGCAGGAAACACAGGGCCAGACCGTAGGCAAACCAGGTCTCGATGCCGCCGCCCACCATGGGGCCCAGATAGACTTCGGAGAGCTTCTCGCCCACGCCGATGATCAGGCCGCCGATGATGGCGCCGGGCAGCGAGGTCAGGCCGCCCAGAATCACCACGGGCAAGGCCTTCAGGGCCACCAGCGACAGCGAGTACTGCACGCCGAGCTTGCTGCCCCAGATGATGCCCACTACCAGGGCCACGCCGCCGGCCACCGACCAGACGATGACCCAGATGCGCGACAGGGGGATGCCTATGGATTGAGCGGCCTGGTGGTCGTCCGCCACGGCGCGCAGGGCACGGCCCGTCTTGGTTTTCTGGAAAAAAATGCTCAAGGCAAGCACCATGATGGCGGCGATGCAGGCGGCGTACAGGTCTTCCAGGCTGATCAGCACGCCACCGGGAAACAGGCCGTCCATGATGAAGATGGGGTCCTTGGGCATGCCCACATCGATCTTGTAGACCTCGCTGCCGAAGACCATGGGGCCCAGGCCGTCCAGCAGATAGGCAATGCCCAGGGTGGCCATCAGCAAGGTGATGGGCTCCTGATTGACCAGATGGCGCAGGGCCAGTCGCTCGATCACCCAGGCCACGACGACCATCAGGGCCAGGGTGACGATGATGGCCAGCAGATTGCCGACGATGCCGGGCGCCATGCCCAGCCAGCCGGGAATCCATTGCGAAAAACGCGCCATGGCCAGGGCCGAGAACAGCACCATGGCGCCCTGGGCGAAGTTGAAAACACCCGAGGCCTTGAAGATCAGCACAAAGCCGATGGCGATCAGTGCGTACAGCGTGCCCACCATGAGGCCGCCGAACAAGGTTTCTAAGAAAAATCCCATGCTCTGCTCCTTCAGTGACCAGCGCCAAGATAGGCCTGGATCACGTCTGCGTTATTGCGTACTTCTTCGGGCTCGCCATCGCCGATCTTCTTGCCGTAGTCCAGCACCACGACGCGGTCGGAGATGTCCATCACCACGCCCATGTCATGCTCGATCAGCACGATGGTGGTGCCGAACTCTTCGTTCACATCGAGGATGAAGCGGCACATGTCCTGCTTTTCTTCCACGTTCATGCCGGCCATGGGCTCGTCCAGCAATAGCACCTGGGGTTCCATGGCCAGGGCACGGCCCAAATCCACGCGTTTTTGCAGGCCGTAGGGCAGCTGGCCCACGGGGGTCTTGCGGTAGGCCTGGATTTCGAGGAAGTCGATGATGTGTTCGACAAACTCCCGGTGGGCAATCTCTTCGCGCTGTGCAGGCCCTATGCGCAGAGCCTGCAGCAGGACGTTGCTCTTAATCTTGAGGTTGCGGCCGGTCATGATGTTGTCGATCACGCTCATGCCCTTGAACAGCGCCAGATTCTGGAAGGTGCGGGCCACGCCCATCTCTGCCACCTGGCGGCTGTTCATGTGATTGAAGGTCTGACCTCGGAAAGTGATGGAGCCTTCGGACGGCGTGTAGACGCCGTTGATGCAGTTGAGCATGGAGCTCTTGCCGGCACCGTTGGGGCCGATGATGGAGCGGATCTCATGCTCGCGCACATTGAACGAGATGTCGGTCAAGGCCTTCACCCCGCCAAAGCGCAGGCTGATGTTCTTGATGTCCAGAATGACGTCGCCAGCTTTTCTTGTACTCATGGCATTCCTTCTCAGGCGGCGCGGGCCGGGTGAACCTTGGCATCCAGGATGGTGAGGGTGGCGCTGACGCTGCCGGTGCGCCCGTCCTCGAACTTGACCTGGGTCTCGATGAACTGCTGTGTCTTGCCCGTGTACAGGGCGTCGACCAACACGCCGTATTTGTCGGCGATGAAGTTGCGGCGCACCTTGCGGGTGCGGGTGAGTTCGTCGTCGTCCGGATCCAGCTCCTTGTGCAGCACCAGAAAGCGCGCCACCTGGGTGTCGGCCATGCCGGCTTCGGCAGCCAGATCGGCATTGACCTGGCCTATGCACTCGGCCACCAGCTCCAGCACCTTGGCCTTGGAAGCCAGATCCACATAGCCGCCATAAGGCAGACCCTGGCGCTCGGCCCAGTTGCCCACGGCTTCGTAGTCAATGTTGATGAAGGCGCAGACCTCGTCCTTGCCGTGGCCGAAGCACACGGCTTCCTTGATGTGCGGGAAGAACTTGAGCTTGTTTTCTATGTAGTTGGGCGCAAACATGGCGCCGCGGCTGGTCTTGCCCACATCCTTGGCGCGGTCGATGATGCGCAGCTGGCCGCTGGCATCGATCACGCCGGCATCGCCGGTATGAAAGTAGCCGTTTTCGTCAATCACTTCGGTCGTGGCATCGGGGCGCTTGTAATACTCCTTGAGCACGGAAACGCCCTTGACCAGCACTTCGCCGTTGTCGGCAATCTTGAGTTCGATGCCTGGGGCAGCCTGGCCCACGCTGGACAGTTCCACCTGCCGGTCGCGCTGAATGCAGACATAGGCGCAGGTTTCGGTTTGCCCGTAGAGCTGCTTGAGGTTGATGCCGATGGAGCGGAAAAAGCGGAACAGCTCCGGGCCGATGGCGGCGCCGGCGGTGTAGGCCACACGGATGCGCGACAGACCCAAGGCGTTGCGCAGCGGCCCGTAGATAAACAGGCTGCCCAGCTGGTACTTGAGCCTGTCCAGGGCGCTCACGTTCTTGCCGTCCAGAATGTCCGAGCCCACGCGGCGTGCCACGGCCATGGCCTTGTCATACATCCATTGCTTGAAGGGTGCGGCGTCCTCCATGCGAATCGACACCGAGGTCAGCATGCCTTCGAAAATACGGGGCGGCGCAAAGTAGTAGGTGGGGCCGATCTCGCGCAGGTCGATGGAGATGGTGGAGGCCGACTCCGGGCAGTTGATGGTGAAGCCTGCCACCAGCCATTGCGCAAACGAGAACAGATGGTCGCCCACCCAGGCCGGGGGCAGATAGCAGATCACATTGTCGGAAGCGGTGAGCTTGTCGGTCTCCACGCCGCCCCGGGCGGATTCACCAAAGCTTTTGTGCGTCTGGCATACGCCCTTGGGCTTGCCCGTGGTGCCCGAGGTGTAGAGGATGACCGAGACATCGTCGGGCGAGATGGTCTGAAGCATGGCCTCATAGCCGCCGGCATGCTGTGCTTCCCACTCCTTGCCCTTGGCCAGCAGCTCTTGCGTGCTGATCAAACCCGGCTGGTCGTATTTGCGCAGACCGCGCGGGTCGTCATAAATGATGTGGGTGATGGAGGGCACCAGCTCGCGCACTTCCAGCAGCTTGTCCACCTGCTCCTGGTTTTCTGCAAAGGCAAACGCGATTTCTGCGTCTTCCATCACAAAGCGCATTTCGGCGGCCACCGCATCCTGGTACAGCGGAATCGGTACGGCGCCGCAGGCCTGCACGGCCAGAAAGCCCATGTACACATGGGGCCGGTTGTCGCTGATGAAGGCCAGGTTCTGACCGCGCTGCAAGCCCAGGGCGCGCAGGCCGCAAGCCATATGGCGTACGGTTTGCTCGGCCTGGCGCCAGCTCCAGCTTTGCCAGATGCCGTATTCCTTCTCGCGCAGGGCCGGAGCATCAGGGCGTTCGGTCGCGTGCTTGAGCAGCAAGTGCGGGAACGTGGTGGTCATGCCTAGTCCTCTGTTGCAATTCTTGGTTGTCAAAAAGCAAACAGCCGCTCGAAAGGCGAAGCACCAAACGCTGTTTACAAAGTCTTGCAGGCATCCTATGGGTGACTTTGACGTCCTGATGTCTGTCTGACGACAATTCAAGGGTAACTCTCCATAGTGGATATCCGCTGTGGCAAATGCTGCTGAAAGGGGCGCATTTGCTGCCTCGGGGGAATCCCGCTTTCCCTGGCGTGCTGCAGCGGCAATGCTCTTGCCCCATGAGTCAAGAACTGTCTTTGCACCAGAGGCGCCGAAAGCCTCGGCCCGATGAGTTGGATGGAATACCGTGGTTGTCAGTCCTGCAGCCTGCCGAGCGCGACAAAGTGTTGAACGTGCTGGTGGTGGGCGATGCCGATCCCGGCGATTACGTTTGCCGTACCGGACGTTCGCCCACCTACTGGTTTGGCGTGGTGGACGGATTGCTCAAGATGAACACCGATAGTGCCGATGGCGCCAGCATGACGCTGGCCGGCCTGCCGCCCGGCGGCTGGTTTGGCGAGGGCACGGCCGTCAAGCGCGAACCCTATCGCTACAACGTGCAGGCCCTGCGCAAAACCGTGGTGGGCGGCCTGCACATCGACACCTTTCACTGGCTGCTCGATCACTCCATAGGCTTTAACCGCTTTGTCATGCACCAGCTCAATGAGCGGCTGGGCCAGTTCATTGCGGCGCGCGAAATCGACCGCATGAGCAACCCCGACCTGCGCGTGGCGCGCAGTCTGGCAGCCTTGTTCAACCCCTTGCTCTATCCCGGCGTGGGTCAGGTGTTGCGTATCACCCAGCAGGAGCTGGCCAACCTGGTCGGCCTGTCGCGCCAGCGCGTCAATGAAGCCCTGGCCGTGCTCCAGCACGAGCGCGTGATTCAGGTCGAATACGGCGGCTTGCGGGTGTTGGATCTGGATGCCTTGAGACGTGGGGAATTCAGCCCGCCGCGCAAGGCTGCCGCTTAGCGCAATTGGCGCGGGTGGCAAGGAATCCTGGATAAAACCCGGCACCACGCTGGAATTGTGGACAAGTCGCTGATTTAAAAGGGCTTGTCGCGCGACAATAGCGGCCTGATGTCATCCAATTCCCCTAAAGATTCCGGCGCCCCAGGCGCTGGCAAGTCCTCCGCGTCGTCTGATTCTTCTTCGGCGCGCCCTGTTTTGCGTGCTCCTGCCAAGCCCGCGCCCGCTCGCGGCGCCCCGGCAGGCCGCGATGCAGGCCGAGGCCGCAGCAGTGATGCGCGAGGTTCCCGAGATAGCCGTGACGGCCGTGACGCCCCCCGTGGTGGCGATCGCGCCGAGCGCAGCGGCGGTCGTGATTTCCGAGACAACCGCCCCCAGCGTGACGAGCGACCCGCCCGCACCTCGGGCTTCGGTCGTCCGGATCAAGGCCGTCCGGCCCGTGATGCCAATCGTCCGATTCGCGAAGACGGCGAACGCCGTGGCGGTTTCTCGCAGCGCGACGGTCAGCCGCGCGAGCGTTTCGAACGCAACGAGCACAACGACCGTCCCCGTTCGGACCGTGCTTACTCTGATCGCCCCCGCTTTGAGCGCCCCCAGTTTGACCGTGCCGAGCGCCCGGCTGAGCAAGGCGAGCGTCGCTTTGGCGGCGGTGACCGTGGTTTCCGCCCCTACGGCGAAAGCTCCGGTGACCGTGGCGATCGCGGTGAGCGTCCAGAAGGTCGTGGCTTTGGCCGTTCTGATGGCGAGCGCCGTGACTTCCGTCCTTCGGGCGACCGCCCTGAAGGCCGTCGTGACGACCGTGGTTTCGCCCCTCGTCGCGATGACCGTGGCGACCGTGGTGATGCCCGTCCAGAAGGTCGTGGCTTTGGTCGTCCTGATGGTGAACGCCGTGACTTCCGTCCTTCGGGCGACCGTCCAGAAGGCCGTCGTGACGACCGCGGTTTCGCCCCTCGTCGCGATGACCGTGGCGACCGTGGTGATGCCCGTCCAGAAGGTCGTGGCTTTGGTCGTCCTGATGGCGAGCGCCGTGACTTCCGTCCTTCGGGCGACCGTCCAGAAGGCCGCCGTGACGACCGTGGCTTCGGTCCTCGTCGCGATGACCGTGGCGACCGTGGTGATGCACGCCCCGAAGGTCGTGGCTTTGGCCGTCCCGATGGCGAGCGCCGTGACTTCCGTCCTTCGGGCGACAGTCCAGAAGGCCGTCGTGACGACCGTGGCTTCGGCCCCCGTCGCGATGACCGAGGTGATCGAGGTGATCGCCCAGCGCGTCCTGAAGGTCGTTCCTTCGATCGTGGTGATCGCAAGGACTTCCGCGGTGGTTCGCGCGATGACCGCGGCGGCAGCCGTGGTGGCGAACCGCGCCATATTCCCGGCTCCTTTGTTTCCGAGTCCGAGCGCCGTCCTACGACGGGCATTCGTACCTACCGTCCCGCATCCGATGGCTCGGACCGTGCCATTCCCGTCAAGCGTGCCGAAGTCGCGGTGAACCAGGACGATCGTCCCGGTGCGATCCGCATCAACAAGCGCATTGCCGATATGGGCATGTGCTCGCGCCGCGAGGCCGATGAGTGGGTGGAAAACGGCTGGGTCAAGATCAATGGCGAAGTTGCCGTGATGGGCCAGAACGTGGTGCCGGGCGACCGCATCGACGTGGACCAGAAGGCGCAGGACCGCCAGGACCAGCAAGTCACCATCCTGCTGCACAAGCCCATGGGCTATGTCAGCGGTCAGGCCGAAGACGGTCACGAGCCCGCCGTGGTGCTGGTCAAGCCAGAAAACCGCTGGAACCAGGATCACAGCAAGACGCGCTTCAACTTCAGTCAGTTGAAGGGCCTGGCGCCTTGCGGCCGCCTGGACATTGACTCCGTCGGTCTGCTGGTGATGACCCAGGATGGCCGTGTGGCCCGCCACATCATTGGCGAGGACTCGGAAGTCGACAAGGAATACCTGGTGCGCGTGACCTTTGGCGACCGCGATGTGGATGTGCAGTCCGTTTTCCCGGCAGACCAACTGGCACTGCTGTGCCACGGCCTGGAGCTGGACGGTGAACCCCTCAAGCCCGCCAAGGTGGACTGGCAAAACCCCGAGCAGCTGCGCTTTGTGCTGACCGAAGGCAAGAAGCGCCAGATTCGCCGCATGTGCGAACTGGTGGGTCTGCGCGTGGTGGGTCTGAAGCGCATCCGCATCGGTGGCGTGACGCTGGGCAATCTGCCCGTGGGTCAGTGGCGCTATCTGGCGCCTCATGAACAGTTCTGAGGCTTTGAAACAGATTTTTAATTGAATCTGCTCTAACCCCTTTGCATATAAGCGCAAGCAGCTATTCTTTTTGAGTAGTGCTTGCGCTTTTTTCATGAGCCTGCGGCCCTTGAAATCCCGGGCTCTGTCCTTAAGTGTTGGCCAGCATCGCCATGAGTGCCTCTTGTGGCGGCTTGATTTTCTTCATTTTTCGCTCACAAATACATGACAAAGCAAACCCATTCCTTCCAGGCCGAAGTGGCCCAGTTGCTGCATCTGGTCACGCATTCGCTGTATTCCAACCAAGAGATCTTTCTGCGCGAGCTGATCTCCAATGCGTCTGATGCTTGCGACAAGCTGCGTTTCGAGGCGCTCAACGACTCCAGCCTTTATGGCGATCAACCGAATCTGGAAGTGCGTGTGTCCTTTGATGAGAAGGCCAAGACGCTGACCATCACCGACACCGGCATCGGCATGAGCCAGCAGGAGGCCATTGACAATCTGGGCACGATTGCCAAGAGCGGCACCAAGGCCTTCATGGACAAGCTCAGCGGCGACCAGAAGGCTGATTCGCAGCTGATCGGCCAGTTCGGCGTGGGCTTTTACTCCGGCTTTATCGTAGCCGACAAGATCACCGTGGAAACACGCCGTGCCGGCGCTCCGGCTTCCGAAGGCGTGCGCTGGATCAGCGGCGGCTCGGGTGATTTCGAAGTCGAGCAGATCGAGCGCGCCGAGCGTGGCTCCAGCATCATCTTGCACCTGCGCGACGATGCCCAGGAATTCCTCAACGGCTACAAGCTCAAGCAAGTCATCGCCAAGTATTCCGACCACATCAGCCTGCCCATCCTGATGGAAAAGGAAGAGTGGAAAGACGGCGAAAACGATCAGCCCGGCCAGATGGTCAAGACCGGCGAGTGGGAAACCGTCAACAAGGCCAGCGCTCTGTGGACCCGCGCCAAGAAGGACATCTCCGAAGAGCAGTACAAGGACTTCTACAAGGCCATCAGCCATGACTTTGAAGATCCGCTGACCTGGAGCCACAACCGCGTCGAAGGCAATACCGAGTACACGCAGCTGCTCTACATCCCTGCCAAGGCTCCGTTCGATCTGTACCAGCGCGACAAGAGCGCCGGCATCAAGCTGTATGTGAAGCGCGTCTTCATCATGGACGATGCCGAAGCGCTGATGCCCAACTACCTGCGCTTTGTGAAGGGTGTGATCGACTCCGCCGATCTGCCGCTGAACGTCAGCCGCGAACTGCTGCAGGAAAGCCGCGATGTGAAGCTGATCCGCGACGGTTCGGCCAAGCGCGTGCTCTCCATGCTCGAAGACCTGGCTCGCCACGACAAGCATGAAGTGGCCGCAGAAGGTGATGTGACCGATGTGGTCAGCGAAGAGGACAAGGCCAAGGAAGGCAAGTACAGCCAGTTCTACAACGAGTTCGGCGCCGTCCTCAAGGAAGGTCTGGGCGAGGACTTTGGCAACAAGGAGCGCATTGCCAAGCTGCTGCGCTTTGCCTCGACCACACACGAAGGTCTGACCGTCTCGCTGGCCGACTACAAGGCCCGCATGAAGGAAGGCCAGGACGCGATCTACTACATCACGGCCGACACCCTGGCTGCCGCCAAGAACAGCCCGCAGCTGGAAGTGTTCAAGAAAAAGGGCATTGAAGTGCTCTTGATGACCGACCGCGTGGACGAGTGGGCCCTCAACTATCTGAACGAGTTTGACGGCACGCCGCTGCAATCCGTGGCCAAGGGCGCGGTGGATCTGGGCAAGCTGCAGAACGAAGACGAGAAGAAGGCCGCCGAAGAGGCCGCCGAAGCCTTCAAGCCTCTGCTGGCCAAGCTCAAGGACGCTCTCAAGGACAAGGCCGACGATGTGCGCGCTACCAGCCGCCTGGTCGATTCGCCCGCTTGCCTGGTGGTGCAGGACGGCGGCATGAGCCTGCAGCTGGCCCGTTTGCTCAAGCAAGCCGGTCAGGCCGCGCCCGAATCCAAGCCCGTGCTGGAAGTGAACCCCGAGCACCCGCTGGTCAAGAAGCTGGACGGTTCGGTCCACTTCCACGATCTGGCGCAGATCCTGTTTGACCAGGCTGTGCTGGCTGAAGGCGGTCTGCCCGAAGACCCGGCCTCCTACGTCAAGCGCGTGAATGCGCTGCTGGCCTAAACGGCTTAGCTCCCAATGAAAATCCCCGCAGAGTGGTGGCTCTGCGGGGATTTTTTTATGGCTTGCAACGGGCTTGGAGGGCTGGAGCCGGCTAAAAGTAGACTTCTTCCCAGGTCAAGGTTTCCGTTCGACCTCCATGACTTCAACTTCGTCATCTGCAATAGCAATGCGAGGTAGCTTGCCATCTTCGATGGGGTTGCCGCTGATGGTTGTTCGACGAATGCAGGATTCATCGCCCGACTGGATATCGTTGGCCCCGTCTTGCCATCATGGCAGGCTCAAGTCCATACCGAGCATCTTGGCAATGCCGAAGGTGAAGAGCAGCACAGCCAGCAGTCCCAGCAGGAAAAGGGCCGCCACCTTGGCGACCGTGCGCAGCAACGCACCCTTGCTCACCCCCTTCTTCTTGCCTTGGTCGTAATGCCACTTGATGGCGAAGAACATGCACGTGCCGAAGATGAGAACCTTGAACGTAACGAAGACTACAGGGACCCAATCGATCATTTTGAGAATTTCCAGCCTATGACTTGACACTGTCTACCGTGAGGAACACCACCTCCCAGATGAGAGAGGCGAAAACGTCAGCGACGGCCATACAAGAATAGTGTCGCTATACGTTCTGAGGCATATTACTTAAAAGCAATTTCCATACATTGAGAGAAGCATCGCCGTTGAAATCCATGCAAGATGACAATTTGCCAATCTGGTTGCCGCGATTGGCCGTGCAGGGCGGACCCCGTTTTTTGCAGATCGCGGATGCCTTGCAGGCGGCGGTGGCCGACGGATCTTTGACCCCGGGCGACCGCCTGCCTCCGCAGCGCCGCCTGGCAGCACAGCTGGACGTTGACCTGACGACAGTCACGCGCGCCTACGACGAAGCCAGACGCCGCCACTTGTTGGAGGGCCGCGGTGCTCGAGGCACTTATGTCGCGGCGCCGAAAGTCGAATTGACCGCGGTCCTCGATTTGAGCATGAATACCCCACCACCGCCGGATGGCGTGGACTTCGACGACATGTTGAAGCAAGGTCTGTCTCAAGTCTTGATGAGGACAGATGCTGAATTGCTGATGACTTACCACTTGGGCGGGGGAAGCGACTCTGACCGCAAGGCTGGAGCCCAATGGCTTGAGCCTATGTTTGGAGCTCTGGATTCGGGGCAGGTGCTGGTCTGTCCGGGTGCGCAAGCGGCGATCGCCGCCTTGATCCTGGCTCTGACGGAGCCTGGCGATGTGATTCTGGCAGAGCCGACCAGCTATCCCGGCCTGCGTACCGCGGCAACCCAATTTGGCCGGCGCATTATTGCGGTGCAAGCGGACCAACACGGAATGCTGCCTGAGATGCTGGAGAAAGCGTGCCGCCAGCACAGGCCTGGGCTGGTCTATCTCAATCCGACATTGCAGAACCCGACCGCCATCACCATTCCGGAGCGCCGGCGCGAGAAGCTGGCCCGCATCGCCACGCGCTGCAATGTGCGCATCGTCGAGGACGATCCCTACTGGCTGCTGGCCGATGCCCCGCCACCACCGATCGCCACGTATGCCCCGGAACAGGTGTACTACATCTCAACCCTGTCGAAATGCCTGACGCCCGGCCTGCGTGTTGCCTTCGTGCTCATACGTGACCCGCAGGAGCGCGAACGTTTTCTGGTCGCGCTCAGGTCATTTGCGCTGATGGTTGCGCCTCTGACGGCCGCACTGGCCACGCAATGGATCCTCGACGGTTCGGCGGCCGGATTGATGGCAGGCGTACGCAAGGAGGCGCGTCTGCGCCACTGGATGGCCAGGGATATTCTGGCGGGGCGGTACAGCGGCTCTGGAGACGGCCTGCATATATGGCTTGAGTTGCCGGGGGATTGGAGCTCCGCACAGCTTGCGCGTGCCGCCGACAACGAGGGCATAGCCGTCACGCCGGCGGAGGCATTCACAACGGACACCAGCAGCAGCGGGTCCGTGAATGCCATTCGCATCTCTTTGGGCAGCATCAAGGACCGTGGACGCTTGCAGGCAGGTCTTCAACGGCTGTCTCATTTGCTTGCGCGGCGCCCCGAGTCGTTCAGCGCTGCCGTGGTTTAGCTGGGTAGGAAAAACGGTGCATCCCCAGGAGTTCTCTCACTGCGGTCGCACGTGGGTTGAAGCCTGTCAGCCCAGGCCAATCGCGGATTGCTTCGCAATGCCTAGGCACTCGCAGCCAAGAAACATATCAAAATAGCTGCCAGCGCTTATTTGTAAAGCGCTGGCAGCTATCAATTCAAGAGTTTTTAAAGCTTCTGCCTAGCCAGCAAGCGGCGATCCCAGATCACTGAGCCCAGCGTGATCAGGCCCAGCAGGCCGCCCATCAGACTGGTGCCGTTCCAGCCATGGCTGAGCCAGGCCCAGGAGCCCAGGGCCGAGCCCACCGATGCGCCCATGAAATACGTGGTCATATACACGGCGTTGATGCGCGAGCGTGCCTGGGGTGCCAGGGCGTAGATCACGTTCTGGTTGCTGATGTGCAGAGCCTGCAGTGCGCCATCGACCACCAGCATGCCGACCAGAAACCACCACAGGCTGCTGCCGCCCAGCCACAGGGCCAGCCAGCCCAGCAGCATCAGCACGGCACCGGCCAGTGTGCAGGCCTGCTCCATGCCCTTGTCGGCCAGGCGCCCGGCCACATTGGCCATCAGCGCGCCGGCGATGCCGACAATGCCTATCAGGCCGATCTGCAGATCGGACAGCTGAAAATTCGGCCCCCCCAGCAGCAGCGCCATGCTGGAAAACAGCACGCTCACGGTGGCAAAGCCGGCGCCGCCAATCAGCGCCCGGCTGCGCAGGCGCGGATGCTGGCGCAGCAGGGCGGCCAGAGATTTCATGACCTCGCCATAGCCCACGGGTGCGGCCGGTGCGGCCTTGGGCAGGGCGCGCGCCAGCATCACGGCCATCAAGGCAGTGCAGACCGCGCCCACCCAGTACACCGTGCTCCAGCCGCCCAGCTCCGACAGAATGCCGGCCACGCTGCGCGAGGCCAGGATGCCAATCAAGAGCCCGCTCATTACCAGCCCCACAGCCCGGCCGCTGCTGCCGGGCGCGGCAAAGCTGGCGGCCATGGGCACCAACACCTGCGCGGCCACGGAGAACACGCCGGCCATCAGCGTTCCGGCGGCCAGCAGGGCAAAGCTGCCGGTGAGGCCGCTCAGGCCCGACAGCAGCATGCCGCCGGCGGCCAGCAGCATCAGGGTCAGCACCAGGCGCCGCCGCTCCAGCATGTCGCCCAGTGGCACCAGAAACAGCAGGCCCAGACCATAGGAGACCTGGGCCATGGTGACGGTGCTGGAGGCCTTGGCATCGCTGATCTGCAGATGCTGGGCCATGGAGTTGAGCAAAGGCTGGTTGAAGTAATTGGCCCCGGCACACAGGCCGCAGGCCGTGGCCATGAGCAGCAGAGTGGGGGTCTTGAGTATGGGTTGCGCTGGGGTCGTGGCTGTCATGGGCAATCGGTGGAGCTGAAAGGGCTGAGGCTGTGTTTGGCTTGGGTCAAGCGGCAGTTGCGGGAACGGCAGCTGTGGCCTCCACCTCAATCAGCATGCCGGGCAGGGCCAGCTTGGAGACGGGAATCAGCGTGCAGGCTGGAAAGCGGGGGCGCGGGTCATCGGCCTCGCCGCTGCCCCAGTGCTGGCGCAGGCTGTACTGCCAGTGGCCGAAGCGCTCCAGCGAGTGATCGACGATGAGCACCGTGAGCTTGACCACATGGCCCATGTCTGCAGCGCCTGCCGCCAGAGCGGTCTGGATATTGGCCAGAGCCTGTGCAGCCTGCTCGGCAAAGCAGTCGGACAGCTCGGCTTCGGCGTTTTCGCCGCCCTGGCCCGAGACGAACAGCCAGCGTACGGGTTCCTGAACCGCCACCACATGGCTGTAGCCGTTGGGGCTGCTGTCATACAGGCCGGCAGGTTGAATGATGAGATGAGGCGAAGTGTGCTGCGAGTTCGCACTGGGCATGAAAATCCTTGGATGGGCCGTGACGCTGGCGTGGTTTGCCAGAAACTGTGGGTTATTCTTCAACCTTAACCAAGCTTGAGGTCAAGCATTCAGTGCCAGTGGGCCTGCGCGGAATGTGGGCATGGCGGGGTTCAACAGCCAAAGGAAGATTCATGCCATCGACAAAGCCTGCGGGCCACACCCCTGTGTTCGAGGCCGCAGCCGCTACGGGGCCGGCGCTGCAGGAGCTCAGCGTGGGCGATGTGGCAAGGCGCAGCGGCGTGGCAGTGTCCACGCTGCATTTTTATGAAAGCCGGGGCTTGATTGCCAGTGCGCGCACGGCGGGAAACCAGCGCCGCTACCCGCGTGCGGTGCTGCGGCGGGTGGCCGTGATCAAGGTGGCGCAGCGCATGGGCGTGCCCTTGGCTGAGATTGCGCAGGCGCTGAGTGCTTTGCCGCCCGGCGAGTTGCCCAGTCAGGCCGACTGGGCCGCCTTGTCGGCCCAGTGGCGGCAGCAGCTGGATCAGCGCATCGAAGGCCTGACGCAGCTGCGCGATCAGCTCGATGGCTGCATTGGCTGCGGCTGCCTCTCGCTCAAGGCCTGCCCTTTGCGCAATGGCGAGGACTGCCTGGCCCAGGCCGGGCCGGGGCCGCATTTCCGCTGAGGACGGTTCTTACTGTCTTGGAGTCGGCAGGACGCGGGCGCGCATGCACATCAGGCCCAGAAGCGTCGTCAGAATGCCCAGGCAGACGCAGAACGCTACCAGGGCGCGGGTCAGGCCGATGGAGTCAGACAGCCAACCCAGACCCAGGATGGGAACAATCGTGCCCAGATAGCCAATCACCAGATAGGTGGACAGCAGGCCGGTGCGGGAGACGGGTTTGGAGACCTTGTTGACCACGGACAGCCCGGCCAGATTGCACAGTCCATGGCCGGCGGCCGTGGTCAGCACGCTGAGGGCAAACAGCCAGGGCGAGCCTACAAAGGTGTTGACCATGAGCAGCAGATTGCTCAGCGTCAGCGCAAAAAAACCGGTGATGATCACGCTCTTGGTGGCGTAGGGCCGCGCAATCAGCTGCACGCCGGCCGAGAGAAACAGAATGATGCCTATGGACAGGCCCGAGACGGCCGGCCCGTGCCAGGGCAGCATATGTTCCATGAAGCTGGGTGCCAGAGAGGCAAACAGGCTGAACATGCCAAAGGCCGAAAACGCCGCCATGCAGCCCAGGGCATAGTGGGCCAGAAACGGCTTGCGCGGCTGGGAGATGCTGGGGCGCACGTCCCGAAGGGACAAGGGCTGGTTCGGGGCGATGACGGTATTGGCCGACTCTGGCAGGCGCAACTGGAACAGCGCATAAATGCCCAGCAGGCTGAGCAGCAGCGAGGGCATATAGGCCGTCTGCAGCGGTGCGGGCAGCCATTGCGCCATCAGACCACCGACCACGGGCCCCAGGCCGAAGCCGAAGGCGATGGTCAGGCTGGTGGTGGCGGCAGCGCGCTGCAGATCGCCGCTGTTGTTGAGCCGGGTCATGCCCACGGAGGCCGAGGTGGTGATCAGCCCCGAGGCAATGCCGATGACGAAGCGGCAGACGGCAAAGCTGGCCACATTCCATGCCAGGGCCGAGGCCAGCACGCCGGCCGTCATGAGGATCAGGCCGCTGCGCAGCACGGGCAGAAAGCCGAAGCGGTCGGTCAGCCGCCCCAGAAACAGCAGGCTGGCCAGAGCGCCGAACATATAGGCTACAAAAATCTGGGTGATGTGACTGGGCTGAAGCCCCCAGGCCTGCTGGTAGAGCGGGTACAGCGGGCTGGCCAGGGCGGTGCCCATGACGCCCACGCACATGGAAAAGCACACCCAGGGATAGGGTGTCCATTGAGTTCGCATGATGAATTTCTTGGTGTGGGAGCGGGTGGATACCGCTGAAGGCGGCCTTGACTGGATCATCCACGCGTTTCTAAGACTTTGCCAGCAGGCAGACAGGGGTGCCTGGCTGAATGGTTGGCAGCTCAGTGGGCCGATTTTAGAAAGCCTGCTTGCCGCCGGTGGTGCACCCCGTGCGTGCCCCTGGTGCAGACCCGGTCATCGCCGGCGGCGCTGGGCGAGTGCGGCTTGCTGTGCCAGCTTGCTGGCCGTTTCAGAGACCGGGCCGGCAAGGGAATCGCGCAGAAGAGGAAAATAAGGCCTGTACCGTCAGGAACCGGAGTCCCGCCATGTCACATACCCCATTCACCCCCGCCGCTTTGTCTCTGCGAACCGCTGCTTGCGCGGTCCTGCTCGCCTGCACGGCGCTGGCGGGCTGCGGCTCGGTAGGCGCGGGTGTGGGCATTGGTATTCCCGTGGGGCCGTTCTCGGTGGGCGTGGGCATGGGCAGCGGCGGCCTGAGCGCCGGTGTGGGCACGGGCCTAGGCCCGGTGGGTGTGGGAGTGGGTGTCAACCAGCGCGGCCAGGTGCTGGGCAGTGCCGGCGTGGGCGCCTCCACAGGCGTGGGCGGGGCCAGCGTAGGCGTTGGCACTTCCACCGTGCTGCACGACCCAAATCGGCCGCCAGCCTATGAGGAGAAAGCGCTTCCTGCTACTGCTTATGAAGCGCCGGTGCCAGCGCAAAATGCCGGCCAGATGCAGTGGCGCGATGCGCGCGGCCAGCCGGTGCCGGCCTGCAGGGCCGAAGGCCGCTGCTGAAGCGGCCAGCCCCTGTCTTCGCGCTCATGCGTACAGCGGCTCTCGCTGCATGGCTTCTATTTGTTCATGCAGCATGTCCACTTGGCTTTGCCAGTAGTCGAGGGTGCCGAACCAGGGGAAGTTGATGGCAAAAATCGGGTCTTGCCAGCGCCGGGCCAGCCAGGCGCTGTAGTGCAGCAGGCGCAGGGTGCGCAGCGGCTCGATCAGGGCCAGCTCGCGCCGGTCAAAGGGGCGAAACTGTTCATAGCCTTCCAGCAGAGCCGACAACTGCTGGGTTTGCTGATCGCGCTCGCCCGAGAGCAGCATCCACAAATCCTGCACGGCGGGGCCGCTGCGGGCGTCGTCCAGATCCACAAAATGCGGGCCGCCATGGCCTTGGTCGTCCAGCGGCGTCCACAGAATATTGCCGGGGTGGCAGTCGCCGTGCAGGCGAATCTGGGTTGCACTGTGCAGGCCAAAATGACCGGCATGGCTTAATCCATCTGCGGCAGGCGCTATCAGATGCAGAGCGCGCTCGCAGGCCAGCAGCCAGCGGCTGCGCACTTCCAGTGCCACGACATCGTTGTCCAGCAGGTAGTTCATGGGTTCATGGCCAAAGCTTTGCAGATCCAGCGCCGGGCGATGGGCAAAGGTCTGGGTCGAACCCACGGTGTGAATGCGGGCCAGAAAGCGGCCAATCCATTCCAGCACCTCCCAGTCATCCAGCTCGGGCCTGCGCCCGCCGCGCCAGGGGCTGACGCTGAAGAGAAAGCCGGCGTGCTCATGCACGGTTTGCCCCTGCAGCACCAGGGGGGCCACCACCGGCACCTCGCTTTCGACCAGCTCTTGCGAGAAGCTGTGCTCTTCCTCTATCTGCGCCCGGCTCCAGCGGCCGGGGCGGTAGAACTTGGCCACCACTCTGTCGCCCACATCCTGGTGGGCCAGGTACACGCGGTTCTCGTAGGAACTCAGCGCCGTCAAGCGCCCGTCCGGCACCAGCGCGGTGCTGCACAGGGCATCGATCACGCAGTCGGGCGTGAGGGCCGCATAAGGGTGGTCTGGCGCAGTGTCTGGAAGATGGCTCATGCCTGCATTGTCATGCGCAAATGCCTTGCTAAGGCGCAGATGGCCCTGGCAAAAGATTTGTTTTCAAAGTGGTAACTGTTTGCTCCGGCTGGTCCGTGAAACCGGTGAATTTTCGCTGGCACACTGGCGGCCATGCATGCTAGCGCCGAACTGTCCCTGCCCTGCGATGACCGCGATTTTGCCGAATGGCACCAGGGCTGCCCTTGGTGCGCGGTCTGGGTGGTGTGGCTGGATGATGCGGCGACCCGCCAGGCGGTGGCGGCCGGCCGTGCGGCCCTGGACGACTGTCTGCTGGCGCGCTATGCGCGCCAGCCGCATATCACCGTGGCCTATCGCGGCCTGTGTGCCGACGGTGATGCGCATGAAGCGGGGGAGTTCGGGCTGCAGGCCTTGCGCCGCGATCTGGGCTTGCTCAAAAACCTGGCACAACAACCTTTTGTGCTGCAGCTGGGTGGCGTGGGCAGTTTTACCTCCGTGCCTTATCTGGCCGTGGCCGAAGGCGGCGAGGCGCTGGCGGCTCTGCATGCGGCCCTGGTGCCGCAGCAGCCCGTGCCCGGCTGGCGCTATGTGCCCCATGTGACGCTGGGCCACTATGGGCAGCGCTTGCCTTTGGCCCAGGCGCTGCAAAAACTCAAGGAGCAGCAGGAGCTGGGGCAGGGGCTGCCGCCCCAGCCGGTCGGCCAGCTGGCCCTGGTGCGCTATGCCAGCGCCGATATGGCGGGACCGTTGGTGCGGGAAGGCTGCTTTGATCTGGCCGCCGGGCGCTACAGCGCCGCGCCCGGGGCTTTGTGGGCAGAGCTGGGTGAAGTTTAGGCCACCGTCAGCGCAACGTCGATGTTGCCGCGCGTGGCATTGGAGTAGGGGCAGACCTGGTGGGCTGCATCCACCAGCTCCTGGGCCTGGGCCTTGTCCATGCCGGGCAGGTTGATGGTCATGCGCACGGCGATGCCGAACACCTGGCCCACAGGGCCCAGGTCCACCTGGGCATCGACCGACAGGTCTGGTGGCAGCGTCAGCTTCTGGCGTGCGGCCACGGCCTTCATGGCGCCGATAAAGCAGGCCGAGTAGCCGGCGGCAAACAGCTGCTCGGGGTTGGTGCCCTTGCCGGCACCGCCGGGCGAGGTCAGCTGGATATCCAGACGGCCGTCATCGGTGCGCGATGCGCCTTCGCGCCCGCCGGTGGTGTGGGCGTGGGCGGTATAGAGAACTTTGTCGAGCTGGGCCATGGCTATCTCCTGGGGGTTGATGAATCTCACACGCTAACGCAAGCCGATGACGGCTGCGGTCTGCAGGGGTGATGGCTGTTGTGCCTGGAAGACAATAATCAGCATCGAAAGCCGTAAAGCGCTTTCAGATCAAGCGCATGCAGCTATGGTTTTTGATAGTTCTCTATCAAACAACCGACCTCATTCCTCGTCGTAAGGTAGATCGTCGGCGGCAATGCCCACAAAGTCCGGCGCTGGCGTATCGGGAAAGCGCAGGGCCAGCACATGGCTGTGGCCCTGGCTCAGGCGTTTGACGCAGCGGTGCATGCCGTCCATCAGCCGGCCTTCTGCATCCAGCAGAATCGGGTATTGGGTATCCGCTGCCTCCACCAGCTTCAGGTGCTCGGCAACCGCGCGTGGCGTGGGTTCGTCGCCGGGCTCGGTAAACCAGTAGCGCTCGCCGAGTTCGGTAATCTCGGCCAGTGCCACCCAATGGGGCTGCAGCCCCAAGGCGGCGGCTTGCGCAATCAGCTGGCGAACATCCCAGGCTTGCAGGCCTTGCGGGCCGGGGCGCAGATGGTATTGAGGTCGGATCTTCATGCACGCTATTTTTTCATGAGCGCATCGGCCACAGCCTGATAGGCGGGCAGGCTGATGGGGTCATTGGCGCCATTGGCTGCAATCGGGTGCGAGGCATAGCGGGCAATCACCATCTGGGCTTTGGGATCGATATAGACGGCCTGGCCGTGAATGCCGCGCGCCATATACGCGCCATGGTCGTTGTGCGAGACCCACCACATATTGCGGTAGGACCAGCCGGGCAGGGTGGTATAGCCGGCCTTGGCAAACTGGGCCTTGTCTGCACCGCGCTGAATGTCCTCAACCACGGCCTTGGGCAGCACCTGCTGGCCGTTGTAGCGGCCTTGGTTGCGCATCATCTCGCCAAAGCGGGCCAGATCGCGCAGCGCGGTGTTGAGTCCGCCGCCGCCCGATTCCGTGCCTATGCGATCGACCATGAAATAGGCATCTTGCTCGGCACCGATGCGGCTCCAGATGCGCTCGCTCATCAACTGGGCCAGCGATTTGCCGCTGGCGCGGCGTACCAGCCAGGCCAGGACTTCGGCATTAGCCGTTTTGTAGGCAAAGGCCTGGCCGTGCTCGCCTTCTTTTTGCAGACCCTGCAGAAACAGGTCAAAGCTTTTGGGCCCTGCATAGTCCCTGCCCTGGGGCACCATGCCGCCGGCGCGGGCATAGTCCCAGACTTCGGCCTTGGGATCGGCATAGTTCTCGGAATACTTCACGCCAATCGTCATGTCCATCACCTGGCGCACCGCGGCATCGCCATAGGCCGTGTCCTTCATCTCCGGCAGGTACTGGGTGACGGGAGCATCGGGCTTGAGCGTGCCTTCTTCGGCCAGCATAGCGGCCAGCGTGCCGACAAAGGATTTGGTCACCGACATGGCCAGATGCGGACGCTCGGGCGTCAGCGCACCAAAATATTTTTCGTAGACGACGCGGCCCTTGTGCAGCACCACGATGCCGTCGGTGTAATTGCGCTCCAGCGACTGGGCAAAGGTCAGCTCCTCGCCCGTGCCCATGACTTTCAGGCGCACACCGTCCAGATTCACCGGTGCGGCGCGCAGCGGGCTGGGTGCGCCCGTGCCGCGCCAGACATTGGCCGTGGGCACCAGCTCGCGGATATGAGAGAAGGTCCAGCGTATGCGGGGGAAGACATTTCCCACAGGGTTGTCAAAGGTGATCTGCTTGTCCGGCGGCGGTGGAAAGCCCTGCATCCAGCCCAGAGCCTGCACCGTGGTGCTGGCTGGATCGGGCAGAGCGGCGGTCTGCGCCATCAGCGGTGTGTTTGCTACTGAAAGAAGAGCTGCTAGCGTAATCGGTGTAAGCACCTGACGCGAAAAAGACTTGAATTTCATCGTGCACTCCCTGGAATGGATTCAGCGGCCGGTAAAACGTGCGGGGCGTTTTTCTATGAAGGAGCGCACGCCTTCGGCCGCGTCCTCGCTCTGTGCCAGGCGCTGTTGCACGGGAATGAAATCGGCCACGGCGGCGGCCTGGCCCAGCTCTATGGCCTTGAGCACGTTCAGGCGGGTGGCCACCACGGCTTGCGGAGCCTGGGCCGCAATGCGCTCGGCAATGCGGACGGCTTCGTCCAGCTGCAGCCCGGCGGGTACGACTTTTTGCACAAAGTTGCAGCGATAGGCTTCGGCGCTGTCGAATTCGTCGCCGGTGAGCATGTGCAGCATGGCATTGCCCACGCCTGCACGCTCGGCCATGCGCAGCGTGGCGCCGCCCGTGGGCATGATGCAGCGCTGCACTTCCATCTGCGCAAAGCGGCAGTTGTCGGCCGCCACCACGATATCGGCACCCAGCATCAGCTCGATGCCGACGGTAAAGCAAATGCCTTGCACGGCTGCCACCATGGGCTTGCTGCGGCGGCGATAGCCGGGCAGGCCGAAGTCATGGGGCTCCACCAGCCCGGGCGCAATCACTTTCTGGCCGGCTTTCATGAACTCGGCAATCGCCGGCAGATCCAGGCCGGCGGTGAAATGCTCGCCAAAAGCGTGCAGCAGGCCTACGCGCAAGTCCGGCTCGTCGTCCAGTCTTGTATAGGCCTCTCCCAGCTGCTGGAACATGGCTGGTGTCCAGCCGTTGCGCTTGGCCGGGCGGTTGATGCCTATCAGCAGCACATGGCCGCGCACTTCACAATGAATACAGCCCTCGGGCGGAGGGCTGGGAATTTCGATTTGCATGGCAGGTCTCCTGCCGCAACCTTAGAGGGCGGTGAAAAATGCCGCAGTCGCGCAGAAGACCTGTAGAGGCGCTATTTAGTAGGTGTAAACACCGCGTCCGGTCTTTCGACCCAGACGACCGGCGGCCACCATTTCCTTGAGCAGCGGGCAGGCGCGGTACTTGCTGTCGCCGAACTCCTTTAGGTACACCTCCATCACGGCCAGACAGACATCCAGGCCGACCATGTCGGCCAGAGCCAGCGGGCCGATCGGCTGGTTGCAGCCCAGCTTCATGCCGGCGTCAATGTCTTCGGCCGAGGCCAGGCCTTCGGACAGCACGAAGAAGGCTTCGTTGATCATGGGCACCAGAATGCGGTTGACCACAAAGCCGGGGGCGTTCTTGACGGTGATGGGAGTCTTGCCCAGGCGCTCGGCCATGTCCTTGACGGCGGCGTGGGTGGCGTCCGAAGTCTGCAGGCCGACAATGATCTCCACCAGGGCCATCATGGGCACGGGGTTGAAGAAGTGCATGCCGATGAAACGGTCGGCGCGCTGGGTCACGGCGGCCAGCTGGGTGATGGAAATCGACGAGGTATTGGTCGCCACGATCACGTCCTGGCCCAGCATGCCGTCCAGCTGCTTGAGGATCTTGACCTTGAGGTCGAAGTTCTCGGTAGCGGCTTCAATCACCAGCTGGGCTGGTTTCAGATCGTCATAGCTGGTCGAGATCTTGATGCGGGCCAGAGCGGCGGCCTTGTCGGCTTCGCTGATCTTTTCTTTCTTGATCAGGCGGTCCAGGCTGCCGGAGACGGTAGCCAGGCCTTTTTGCACGGCGGCTTCCGAAATATCCACCATCACCACATCGATGCCCGATACCGCACAGGCTTGTGCGATGCCATTGCCCATGGTGCCTGCACCGACGATGCCTACAGTTTGAATTGCCATAACGCTTGAGTCTCCTTGTTTGTCAATTGAGTCGAACCCGAAAATGTTAGCCGGGTTCGGCGGCACTTTCGGCATAGTCGGGCATGCTTGGCGTGATATGGGTAAAACCGGCGACTGGGTCCGGCCCTCTGCTGGCGTTTACACGCCTTTTGGCGGTGCAGGCAGGCGTCCAGAATGTGACTCTCAAACGGGAGCACAGGCATGCGTGACTTTCTGGTGATTGGTGCGGGTTCGGCGGGCTCGGTGCTGGCGGCAAGGCTGAGCGAGGACCCCGAGGTGAGCGTCACCCTGCTGGAAGCCGGGGGCGAAGACCGCAGCGTGCTGATCCACTGCCCGGCAGGGCTGGCGCTGATGGCCAAGCAAAAAACCTGTAACTGGTCCATGAGCACCGTGCCCCAGCCCGGCCTCAACGGCCGGCAGGGCTATCAGCCGCGCGGCAAGGTGCTGGGTGGTTCCAGCTCCATCAATGCCATGATTTATATGCGTGGCCAACCCCAGGACTATGAATATTGGAGCGCTCAAGGCAATCCCGGTTGGGGCTGGAGCGATGTTTTTCCCTATTTCATCAAGGCCGAGAACAACACGCGTGCCGCGGATGCGCTGCATGGCAGCCGGGGCCCGCTGCATGTGTCCGACCTGTGCGATCCCAACCCTTTGGCCCTGGCTTTTGTGCAGGCCGGTGTCCAGGCCGGGCAGGTGCACAACCGGGATTTCAACGGACCTACCCAGGAGGGCGTGGGCCTGTACCAGGTCACCCACCACCAAGGCGAGCGCTGCAGCGCTGCCAAAGCCTATCTGACGCCGGTGCGCCAGCGCCCCAATCTGGAGGTCATCACCCGGGCCAGGGTGTTGCGTATTTTGTTGGAAGACCGCCAGGCGGTGGGCGTGGAGTACGAGCAGGGCGGGCAGGTCAGGCAGCTGCGTTGCCGCCGCGAGGTGCTGCTGTGTGCCGGGGCGCTGCAATCGCCGCAGCTGCTCATGCTTTCGGGCATTGGGCCGGGTCAGCATCTGCAGCAGCTGAGCATCAAGGTGGCTCACCATCTGCCGGGTGTGGGCCTGCATTTGCATGATCACCCCGATGTGGTGCAGGTGGTGGATGCACCGCAACTGACCGACAGCTTTGGCATTTCGCTGACCGGCATCAAGCATCTCTGCCGGGGTGTGGTCCAGTGGACGCGTGAGCGACGCGGCATGCTGACCAGCAATTTTGCCGAGGCCGGCGGCTTTATCCGCAGCCAGCCACAGGAAGCGGCGCCCGATCTGCAACTGCATTTTGTGGTGGGCAAGCTGGTGGATCATGGGCGCAAGACGGTGTTAGGCCATGGCTATTCCTGCCATGTCTGTCTGCTGCAGCCGCAAAGCCGGGGTAGCGTGCGGCTGGCAAGCGCCGATGCGCGGGCGCTGCCGCTGATAGATCCGGGGTTCTTCAGCCATGAGGAGGACATGCCGCGCATGATTCGCGGCGTGCAGCGCATGCGCGACATCCTGGGCCAACCGGCGCTGGCCGGCCTGGGCGGCAAGGAATATGCAGCTTCAGCCCAGGCCCAAAGCGAGGCCGAGATCGAGCAGTTCATCCGCAACTACGCTGACACCATCTACCACCCGGTGGGCAGCTGCCGCATGGGGCCGGGGGAGCTGGACGTGGTGGATGCCAAACTGCGCGTGCACGGCATGCAGGGCTTGCGGGTGGTGGATGCCTCGGTGATGCCGCGCACCGTCAGCGGCAATACCAATGCGCCGGTCATCATGTTGGCGGAAAAAGCCGCAGATCTGATCCGCGGAGACTGGCGCTAGGTTCAGCCGCCAAAAGGCAGGGGCATGGTCCGGGGCAAAGGTATTTCAGCGACCTGCAGGGTGACGAATTCCCAGCGGCCGCGGCCCAGACGCTTGGCGTCCTGCAAAGCATTTTCTGCGTGCCGGGCCAGATCTTCGATGCTCAGCTGCTCCCAGACCTCGGACACCAGAGCGCAGCCCGCGCTGAAGCTCAGATCCACCTGCAATTCATACTGCGCGCCCAGTTGCATGGCCGATTGCAGGCGCGCGCACAGCGACTGCACGCCGGCCGCATCGGCATGCAGCAGCATGCACAAGGCCTGGCCTTGCCAGCGCGCTATCACTTCGTTGCAGCGAATATGCTTTTGCAGAATTCTCGACAGCAGCTGCAGGGCTTCATCACCCACGGCATAGCCGCGCTCCTGGTTGACGCGGTAGAAGTGATCCATATCCAGCATCACGAATGCCAGCGGCAGCTTGTCGCGCTGGGCCCGTTCCAGCATGGCCTGGCCCTGGCGCTCCAGGGCCTTGCGCTGGGGCAGGCCGGCCCAGTCATCGGGGCGGCTGTTCTGATTTCGCTTGAGCTCCTCGCGCAGCGCCCATAGCGTGGCCAGCATCAGCAAGCTGCCGCAGATGGGCGTCATCAGGCCCAGGGCAGGGTGCAGGCCGGAGTCTGCCGTGAGCATCTGGGCCCAGGACTCGTAAGGCTGGGTCAGGCCTGCCGACATCACGGCCAGGCCCAGAGATACTTCGATGCCGAACACGGTGTAGCGCCAGACCCGGGTTTGGGGCTTGCGGGGAAACAGGGCCATGCAGCCGACCAGCACGGCACACATTCCATTGATGGTGCTGAACCAGGCCAGTCTTTGTGCCGGTGAATGGATGGTGACCAGATAGCCCAGCACACCGATCACGCTCAGTATGCGCAAGCCATGGTCAAGGGCCCGGTGGCGTGGGCCCAGCCAGCCCGCCAAGGAGCGGCTTAGCTCCCATTGCACCAGCGTGGCGCAAAGAATGGCAAGCGTTGACAGCGGCTTGCCCCAGACGCTGGTGTCAAAGTACAGCTCGGCAATGCCGGCCAGCCAGGCCAGGCCTTGCAGCAGGAAATAGCGCTGCGCATGGCGGGCGCCATAGGTGAGTTTCTGATCCAGCAGCCAGGGCAGGGCGATGGCGATGACCATCAAATTGATGGCCACCACCATGGCGATGGTAAAAAAATCCGGCCCGGGCATGTGGCAAAGAGTTACTGGAAGGCGACTTCGTCGAAGCTGCGCAGCTTACGGCTGTGCAAGCGATTGGTGCCGCCTTCGCGCAGTATGTCCACAGCGCGCATACCGATACGCAGGTGCTGGTCTACGCGTTCCCGGTAAAAGTGGTTGGCCATGCCGGGCAGCTTGATTTCGCCGTGCAAGGGCTTGTCGCTGACGCACAGCAAGGTGCCGTAGGGCACGCGGAAACGGAAGCCGTTGGCCGCAATGGTGGCCGACTCCATGTCCAGCGCCACGGCACGGCTCTGGCTGAAGCGCTTTTGCGGCAGATTGTCCGGCAGCAGCTCCCAGTTGCGGTTGTCCGTGCTGGCCACCGTGCCCGTGCGCATGATGCGCTTGAGCTCGGAATGCTCCATCTGGGTGACATCGGCCACGGCCTGTTGCAGCGCCAGCTGGATTTCGGCCAGGGCCGGAATCGGTACCCACAGCGGCAGCTCGGCATCCAGCACATGGTCTTCGCGTACATAGGCGTGTGCCAGCACATAGTCGCCCAGCTGCTGGCTGTTGCGCAGGCCGGCGCAGTGGCCCAGCATCATCCATGCATGGGGGCGCAGCACGGCGATGTGATCGGTGATCGTTTTGGCATTGGCCGGGCCGACTCCGATATTGACCATGGTGATGCCGCTGGTGTCGGCACGCACCAGGTGGTAGCCGGGCATCTGGGGCAGGCGCGGCGGGGCATTGCCCAGTTCGTCCACCGCCTCGGCAGGCAGGCCCTTGCGGCGCGTGACCACATTGCCAGGCTCGACAAAGGCAATGTAGTCGCTGTCTTCCTTGGCCATTTCGGCATGGCCCAGGCGAATGAATTCGTCGATGTAGAACTGGTAGTTGGTAAACAGCACAAAGTTCTGAAACCACTCGGGCGCGGTGCCGGTGTAGTGGCGCAGGCGGTGCAGCGAATAGTCCACCCGTGGTGCGGTGAAGAGCGACAGCGGCAGGGCCTCGCCGGGCTGGGGGCGCCAGGTGCCGTTGGCGATGCCGTCGTCCATGGCTTCCAGATCGGGCAGATCGAACACATCGCGCATCAGCAGGCGCCGCTCGGGCGAGAGCGAGCCTTCGATATGGTCGTTGTCGGCAAACGAGAAGTGGATGGGAATGGGTTTTTCGCTCAAGCCCACTTCCAGCGGTACCTGGTGGTGGGCAATCAGCAGGCGCAGCTGCTCGCCAAAGTAATCGGCAAACAGATCGGGCCGGGTCAGCGTGGCCTCATAAATGCCGGGGCCTTCCACAAAGCCGTAGGTGAGCTTGGTGTCCGCACGCGCCACGGTGGTGGTCTTGATGCGCACAAACGGATAGTAGGCATGGGTGGGTACCGCCGGCGTCTCACCCGCCACAAAGCGCTGCATGGCTGCGCGCAAATGCTCGATTTGTTCGCGGTAAAGCTGCTGGATATGGGCCAGCGCCTGCTGGGCATCCGTGTGCAAGCTTGTGCTCGTTTTATGGGAAGAGGTAGAGAAATTCGAGGCCATGCACTATTGTCTTTATAGCAAGTGACAGTGCTGCGACATCCAGGCCTTGGCCTGTTCTGCCGGCAGCGGAAGCGATACCAGATAGCCTTGCATCATGGCACAGCCCAGTTGCCTCAACAAAGCCAGCTGGGCAGCGGTTTCCACGCCCTCGGCCACGATGTTCAGGTTCAGGCTGCGTCCCATCTGAATGATGGCATTGACAATGGCCCTGGCATCGGGGTTGTGCGAGATGTCGGTGACGAAGGAACGATCGATCTTGAGCGTGTCTATGGGATGGCGGCGCAAATAGGCCAGCGAGGAGTAGCCGGTGCCGAAGTCGTCGATGGCCAGGCCTACGCCCAGCGCCTTGAGCGCCTTGAGCGTCTCCGGCATCTGCCCGCTGGACTGCATCAGCGTGGTCTCGGTCAGTTCGATGTGCAGGTAGCGGGCCTCCAGCCCTGTTTCATGCAGGACCTCGGCCACCTCGCGCGCCACATCGCGCTCGCGAAACTCCTGGGGCGAAAGATTGACGGCAATCGGCACGGCGGGAAGTCCTTCGCGCTGCCAGGCCTTGGCCTGAATACAGGCCTGGCGCATCACCCAACGGTCCACGGCCGCAATCAGGCCGCGGTTCTCGGCAAAGCCTATGAACTCGCCGGGCGGCACCAGCCCCCGGTGCGGATGGCGCCAGCGTACCAGGGCCTCGAACCCCGCCAGCTGGCCGTTGGCCGTGAAAGTCTGGGGCTGGTAGTGCAGCTCAAAGTCGCCGTTGTCCACCGCGGTGCGCAGCATCTGCTCCTGCATCAGCATGCGCGTGGCACGGCCTTCCAGCATGGGGGTGTAGAACTGCACCATGCTGCGTCCCTCGGACTTGGCCATATGCATGGCGGCCTCGGCATTGCTCAGCAAGACCTCGGGGCTTTCGCCATCCTTGGGGTAGATGGCAACGCCCATGCTGGGCGAAACGATCAGCTGCGTGCCTTCGATCTCGCAAGGCGCTTCAATGACGGCTCTGAGTTTGGCGGCCAGGGCCTCGGTCTCCAGCAGCGTGGGGCTGCCGGTCAGGACCACCACGAAATCATCGCCGCCCACCCGCGCCACCAGATCGAGCTTGCCGGTGCTGCTGCGCAGCCGTCTGGCGATCTCGCACAGCACCAGATCGCCGGCCTGGTGGCTCAGCGAGTCGTTGATGGCCTTGAACTGATGCAGATCAATGCTGAGCACCGACAGCCTCGACTGCTGCTGGCCGGCCAGTGCAATCGCCTGCGTCATCAACTCGTTGAGCCGTGCGCGATTGGGTAGCTGGGTCAGCAAGTCATGCTGAGCCAGAAAGTTCATATGCTCTCTGGCCAGGTGGCTGGCCGTCATGTCGCGAAACACGACGAGGCGAAAATCTCCTTCGTCGCTGGGCATGCTCTTGCCCTGCACCTCCACCGGAATGCGCTGGCCGTTCTTGTGGATCAGTACCGACTCGTGGCGCTCCTCGCGTTCGTTGCGCATGGTCTGCAGTGCAGACAGCTGATATTCCGGGGCGACATAGTCGAGGATGGGGTTTTGGAGCAGCTCGGGCAGGCTGTAGCCCAGCAGCTGCGTCAGTGCCGTGTTGCCGTCGATGACCAGGCCCTCGCGGTGCATGGCAATGGCTTCCGTCGTCACCGAGGCAAAGCGGCGCATGCGCTCCTCGCTGGCCTGCAGTTTCTGCATGACCTGGTGGTGGTGGCTGACATCGGTGACCAGGGCCACCATGCCCTGCAACACGCCGTTTTCGCTATGGGGGCGCAGCACGGTTTCTATGTGCTGAATGCTGTGGTCGGCCCTTACCACCTGGCGGCTATAGCGCACGGAGTCGGTGACCGAAGGATTGTTCATGGGCAGGGACGATCGGATCTGGTTCCAGACCGCTTCCCCTGCAATCTCGCGCACGGTCTTGCCTACAATCTCCTGCTGAGAGAAGCCGAAGTACTCGGCGTAACTAGCGTTGGCAAAGCGGCAAGCCATGGTGGCTGCATCAAAATAGGCCAGCATGGCAGGAACGGTGTCAGCGATCAGCCGTAGCAAGGCGTCCTGACTGTCTGACTGCTGCGCGTTGAGAATCTCAGGCATTCGCCTCCCTGTTTTTGCCAGAGGTTATAGCCGAATCGGTACAAATTTAACAGCGCCAGAGTGTTGTCCAGCTTGGCGAAAGCGGCATTGTTACCACAGCGGGAGAAAAAAAGGGTATGAGCTCATCGTCTTGGTTTGCGGGCCGTGCTTCAGCCTGGTTGCAGCCGCGCCAGCTGCTGCGGGCATCGGTGGCCGTGGCATTGCTGACCATTGTGTTCAAGACCCTGGCCTGGTGGCTGACCGGATCGGTCAGTCTGTTGTCGGATGCGCTGGAATCCTTTGTCAACCTGGGCGGCGCGGTGTTTGCTCTGGCCATGGTGACGATTGCCGCCCGTCCGGCCGACGAAGACCACCCTTACGGCCACCACAAGGCCGAATATTTCTCTGCGGGCTTTGAAGGCATTCTGGTCATGGGTGCCAGCGTGGCCATTGTCTGGGCTGCGGCGCTTCGGCTATGGCATCCCCAGCCGCTGGAGCAGCTGAGCTGGGGCTTGCTGCTGTCGTTGATCAGCACCGGCTTCAATGGCGCTCTGGCCTGGGTCATGTTTCGCTCGGCCAAAGTGCACCGCTCCATGGCGCTGGAAGGCGATGCCCGCCATCTGTTGACCGATGTCTGGACTTCGGTGGGCGTGGTGCTGGGATTGCTGGCCGCCCAGTGGACGGGCTGGCTGTGGCTGGATGCGGCCGTGGCCATGGCCGTGGCGTGCAATATCTTTGTGCAAGGTGCCCAGCTGGTCTGGCAGTCATCGCAGGGCTTGATGGACAAGGCGCTGGATGCCGACTCCATCGAACGCATTCACGCCGTGCTGCAGCAGCATGCGGCAGCGCATGAGGTGCAGTTCGACAATCTCACCACCCGCCAGGCCGGCGAGCGCAGCTTTGTCGATCTGCATATGCATGTGCCGGAGGCCTGGACGGTGCGCCAGGCGGCGCAGCTGCGTTCCGAGATCGAGGCGGCGCTGCTCCAGGCGGTGCCCGGTCTGTATGCCCGCATAGAGCTGCTGCCCATGGGCATGGAAACCCATAGCGAAGCCGGCGATACTCGCGCCGTCTGTGCATCCGAAATTTGAGTCAAAACCGTCTGTAGCCTATTGTTGGTGTGCGGTTGGAATTCAAAATCAATAGCTAATATTTCGAAAGTCTCTCTTCATGATGAGCGTGATACAGCGCGTGAAAAGCGCGCAGGTGCAGGTGGACGGCCAGGTCATAGGCCAGATCGAGCAAGGCTTGCTGGTGCTGGTCTGTGCCGAGCGTGGCGACAGCGAAGCCGAGGCCGACAGGTTGCTGACCAAGCTGCTCAAGCTGCGCATCTTCAGCGACGCGGACGGCAAGATGAACCTCAGCCTGCAGGATGTGGGCTGCGGCCTGCTCATCGTCAGCCAGTTCACGCTGGCCGCCGACACCCGAGGCGGCAACCGTCCCAGCTTCACCGCCGCCGCCGCGCCCGATGAAGGCCGGCGCCTGTACCACTACTTCGTGGATCAGGCCCGTGCCGCCCACCCCCTGGTGCAGACCGGCGAGTTCGCCGCCGACATGCAGGTGCATCTGGTCAATGACGGGCCCGTGACCATTCCCCTGCGCATGGAGCCGCAGGCCTAGGCAAGGCCCGGCCTGCGACCCCATCCGTCACCACGATTCCTATAAGAGCTGTTCATGAAACAATCCAGCAAGCCCTCTTTGTCCCTCATAGCCGCCGGCCTGATTCTGGGTCTGGCAGGTACCAGCCTGCCCATCCAGGCACAGACCTTGAAGAAACCCGCGCTGGATGCACTGATCGCATCGTCCGCCCCGACCCCGGCCAAATCCTTCAAGGCTTTTGCACAACAGGCCGCAAAGGCAGAACCGATTGTGGCAACAGCCGTGCAGCACTACATACGTGGTCAGTCTCTTTCGGAGGGCGAGCTCGCGGATATCGCCCGATTGCTGGGGATATACAACCGTCTGACGCAGGAGGCTGCGGTGCTGCAAAGCCTGCAGCGCATGGTGGCGCTGCCCACGGTGCGCGATCCCAAGGTGCCTGCGCATGAAAGTCCGGCCATCCTGGACTTCGGCAAGCTCGTTGCATCCATGGCCGCCGAATTCGGGCTGCGCTTTCGCAATGTGGACAACCGCATCTTTGAAGTGACGCTGCCTGCCAATGCGGCGAGCCGCGCCAGCGAGGCGACCGAGTTCGGCATTCTGACCCATGCAGATGTGGTGCCGGTGGTGGCTGCCGAGTGGGTGCTGGACGGCAAGCAGATCAACCCTTTTCAGGTCACCCGCGTGGGCGATCGGCTTTATGGGCGCGGCACGATTGACGACAAGGGCTCTATCGCCACCGTGCTGTATGCGATGAAGGCGGTCAAGGACAGCGGTCTGCCGCTCTCGCGCAGCATTCGCCTGATGATAGAGACCACCGAGGAAACCGGCGGCGATGCCATGAAGTACTACCAGGGAAAGACCTCGCTGCCGGAGTACAACATCGTGCTGGATAGCAAGTACCCGGCCGTGGTTGCAGAAAAGGGCACGGGCGCTCTCAAGGCCTTGTTTGCGGAGGTCGCCGTGGATGCCGCCAAGCCCGCCATCACCGCCATGAGCGGTGCCGCCTCGGCCAACTCCATTGCGCAGACGGCTTCCGCCACCGTCTCCGCCACCGATGCGGCTGCGCTGGATCAGATTGCGCAGCGGCTCTCGAAGGAAAAGGATGAGTTTGTGCGTCGGCACGAGGGGCAGGGAAAGTTCGCCATCGAGGTGCAGCGCGCCGAGGGCATGCTCACGGTCAAGGTCAGCGGTGCATCCGCTCACGGCTCGCGTCCTGAGGAAGGGGTAAATCCCGTGCCGCGCCTGGCGCTGTTCCTGCAACAGAGCCTGATGCCGGAGCAGGGCGCAGCATTGGTGCAACCCAATCAGTACAGCCAGGCCGTGCGCTATATCAACGGTGTTTTCGGTCTGGACTATCTGGGTAAGCGGCTGGGCATTGACTATGCCGATGATTTCATGGGCCCGCTGACGCTGTCGCCCAATCTCATCAAGTCCGCGGACGGCAAGCTGGAGGTGACGGCCAATGCGCGCATGCCGCGGGGCAGGACGCCGGAGCAGCTGCGCGCCGAGGTGGAGCAGGGCATTGCCCGCTGGAGCGATACGGCCAAGGTTGCGGTGACGGTGCAGTACACCCAGGGCAACTGGATGGCCCGCGATCCCAAGGGCGCGTGGCTGAGCACCTTGCTCAATATCTTTGGTGACACCACGGGGCTGGATGCCAAGCCCGTGCCTACCGCAGGCAGCACCACGGCCAAGCTCATGCCCAACGCCATCAACTTCGGCCCGGCCATGCCCGGCAAGAAATACACGGCCCACAACGCGCTGGAGTATCAGGAGCTGCCGGATCTGCGCACGGACATGCAGATGTTCACCGAGATGCTGGTGCGCATCGGCAATCTGCAGCAGATGCAGTGACGCTCTGAAGGCACAGCCCCGATGGCAGGGCTGGCTTGCGGTTACTGCATCACGTTCATGACGGCCAGCGTCATGGTTTCCACACCGGTCTTGAACGTGGGTTCGGGCTCGGGGGCGAAGAAGGGCGAGTGATTGAAAGGCAGCGGCTTGCCGCCGGGCTGGCTGGCCTGCGCCACCTTCTGGGGATCGGACACGCCCAGGATGTAGAACATGGACGGCACGCCCTGGTTGATGAAGTCCGAGAAGTCCTCGCTGGCCGTGGCCGGAGGAATGGGCAGCACGTTCTTGTCGCCCAGCGCAGCCTTGAACAGCCTGACCGTGCGATTGACCAGTGCTGCATCATTGACCACGGCGTCCGAACCCTTGGTCAGCTTGATGTCGGGGGCCGGTGCACCGGACATGGCGGCCTGCGCTTTGGCGCTGCGCTCTATGCCGTCATGCAGCTTGCTGCGCACCTCGCTCTTGTAGCTACGGATCGTGCCCAGCAGCCGGGCCTGATCGGGAATGATGTTGCCTGCGCTGCCCGCGTTGAAGGCGCCCACGGTGACCACGCCGAACTCCATCGGATCTTTCTCGCGGCTGACCACGCCTTGCACGTCCACTACGAAGCGCGAGGCCATGAGCACGGGGTCTATGCCTTTGTCGGGCATGGAGCCATGGCTGCCGCGGCCGTGAAACGTGATGTCCAGCGAGTCCGAATTGGAGGTCGCCGCCCCGGCCACATAGCCCACCGTGCCATAAGGCATGGAGCCGGTGTGCAGCGCAAAAGCGTAGTCGGGCTTGCCGAACTTCTGGAACAGGCCGTCGGCCAGCATGGCCTTGGCACCGGTTACAGTTTCTTCGGACGGCTGGGCGACGAACATCAGTGTGCCCTTCCATTGCATCTTCAGACCCAGCAGCGCCTGCGCCGTGCCCAGCCAGCTGGTCATATGCATGTCGTGGCCGCAGCTATGGGCGACAAAGCTCTCCTTGCCGTTGTACTGGGCCTTGGCCTTGCTGGCATAGGGCAGGCCGGTTTTTTCCTCCATCGGCAGGGCGTCCAGCTCGGTGCGCACCATGACGGTGGGGCCCGCGCCATTGCGGTAGATGGCGACTAGGCCGGTCTTGCCAATGCCCTCGGTGACTTCAAAGCCCAGTTTGCGCATCTCGGCCGCCAGCTTGGCGGCGGTGCGAGTTTCCTCGAAACCCAGCTCGGGGTTGGCATGCAGGTCTTCGTAGATGCCGCGCATCTGCGGATACATCTGGGCGATCAGCTGCAGCAGCTGGGGCTTGAGCGGCAGGGGGTCCAGCTCCGCGGCCTGGGCCGAGGTCAGACTGGCGGCCAGCGCGGCAGTGATGCAGAACTTGCGAGTGAGGCTTGGGTGCATATGGGGTCTGTGGTTGGCATCAAACAGAAGCGGCCATTGAAGACCGTGCTTTCAGACTAGGAGCATGGCCGGCCCGGATTGAAGAGGGGCAACCCGCAAATGCCACCGTGAATAGCGATGGCACAAGGCTTTTCCGGCGCAGGCCCGGGATAATCCGCTCCTATGAATACCTCCACCAGCGCCGCCAAGGCCACTGATACCACCGCTTTCTCGGCGCTGCCCCTGTCTCCTGAAATGCTGGGCAACCTGCAGCAGCTGGGCTACACGCAGATGACGCCGATTCAGGCCGCCAGCCTGCCGTTGACGCTGCAGGGCAAAGACCTGATCGCCCAGGCCAGCACCGGTAGCGGCAAGACTGCGGCCTTCGGCCTGCCCATGGTCGATCGCCTGAACCCGCGCTGGTTTGCCGTGCAGGCTCTGGTCCTGTGCCCCACGCGCGAACTGGCCGATCAGGTGGCTACCGAAATCCGCCGTCTGGCCCGTGCCCAGGACAATATCAAGGTCGTCACCGTCTATGGCGGCGTGCCCTCGCGCAACCAGATCGCCAGCCTGGAAAACGGAGCCCACATCGTCGTCGGCACACCCGGTCGCGTGATGGACCTGATGGAGCGCGGAAAGCTGGATATCGCCAACCTCAAGACTCTGGTGCTGGACGAGGCCGATCGCATGCTGGACATGGGTTTTCTGTCCGACATCGAAACCGTGGTGCGCCAGTGCCCGGCCGATCGCCAGACCCTGTTGTTCTCGGCCACATACCCCGAAGGCATTGCCGGACTGGCCAACCGTTTCATGCGCGATCCGCAAATGGTCAAGGTGGCCGCCCAGCACAGTGCCGGCAAGATCCAGCAGCGCTGGTATGAAGTCGGCGCCCGCGAAAAAGTGGAGACGGTTGCCAAGCTGCTGGCGCATTTCCGCCCCGAATCGACAATTGCCTTTTGCAACACCAAGCAGCAGTGCCGCGACGTGGTCAATGCCTTGCAGGCCCAGGGCTTCAGCGCGCTGGCGCTGTTTGGCGAGCTGGAGCAGCGCGAGCGCGATGAAGTGCTGGTGCAGTTTGCCAACAAGAGCTGCAGCGTGCTGGTGGCTACCGACGTGGCCGCACGTGGCCTGGATATCGCCGATCTGTCGGCGGTGATCAATGTGGACGTGACGCCCGATTCCGAGGTGCATATTCACCGCATTGGCCGCACCGGCCGCGGCGATGCCGAAGGTCTGGCGCTGAATCTGGTGTCCATGGACGAAATGGGCAGCGTGGGCAAGATCGAACAGCTGCAAGGCCGTGCCTCCGAGTTCTTTCCCGTGGAAGAACTCACGCCCGCCGCCGGTGGCGAGCTGCTGCCACCCATGATGACCATCCAGATCATCGGCGGGCGCAAGGAAAAAATCCGCGCTGGCGACGTGATGGGGGCCATGTGCGCCGATTTTGGCTACAGCCGCGACCAGATCGGCAAGATCAGCGTGAACGACTTTTCCACCTATGTGGCGGTGGATCGCAAGATCGCTGCCCAGGCCTGCGCCAAGCTCAACGGCGGCAAGGTCAAGGGCAAGACGGTCAAAGCCCGTCTTCTCTAAAAACAAGCAAAATTAGCCTGTAGCGCTTATGTATAAAGCGCATGAAGCTCACAAAAAAGCCTTCTCGGACTGAGAAGGCTTTTTGCTTTGGGGCCGCGCTCAGCCCTTGGCGAAAAACAGCCCCGCCATCACCAGGCCTGTCGCCACAATGCACCAGCGCAGAATAGGTGCGGGAATCTTGCGTGCCACGCGTGCGCCGCCGTAGCCGCCTGCGGTAGCGGCAATCATCATCAGCAGGGCCAGCTTCCATTGCACAATGCCGCCCGCGGCGTAGATCACCACGGCAATGGCGGTGAGCAGGGCCGAGACCAGATTCTTCATGCCATTCATGGCGTTGAGTTGGGTCTGGCCTAGCAGGCCGAACAAGGCCAGCAGCAAAATGCCCAGGCCTCCGTTGAAATAGCCGCCGTAGATGGCGACTATCAGCATGCCCGCAGCGGCCTTGGTCACCGATGGGACGGCGTGGGCGGTATTCTTACCCGATGCCCAGGCGCGCAACTGCGGGCCGAAGGCGAACATGGCGGTGGCGGCCAGCAGCAGCCAGGGCACGACTTTGCGGAAGGTGGCATCCGGCGTGAACAGCAGCAGCGCCGCCCCGGCCGAGCCGCCAATCAGCGAGAGCAGCACGATTTGCCGCAATGACAGGCCCGGCGGCGGCCGCATGTCTTCGCGAAAGCCCCAGGCTCCGGCCATATAACCGGGCAGCAGGGCCACGGTGCCGGTGGCGTTGGCCACCACGGGCGGCACGCCGGTGAAGACCAGGGCCGGCAGCGTCAGAAAACTGCCGCCGCCGGCCACGGCATTGAGTGCGCCGGCGACGAAGGCTGCGCCCAGCAGCAAAGCGATATGTGTCCACGGGCCCATGCCCAGGGTGGCCAGGATGTCCATTTTTGTCTCTCCCTCGGTTTTTTATGCTTGCAAGAGAGCGATCTTAGTGGCTGCTCAGCTGAGTGACGCATGGGCAAAAGACAAAGCACTGCCGGGTGAGGAAGGTGCCGTGCGCGGTGTCGGTGCTCAGGAGCGCAGATAGACCCAGCCCTGGGTTTGCAAACGTGCCAGTGCCAGCACGGCCGGGCCGTCCAGCTTTTGCAGCGGTGCGCGCAGTTCGCGCTGCAGGTTCTGCAAGGTATTGGGGCATAGCCAGGTCAGGCCGTCAGTGGCTTCGTGTGCCGCATCCAGGGCCGCGGCCACGCCGCCGGCGTTGGTGATGATGCGAATCTGGGTGGCGGGCTCGGCCCGCAGAGCGTTGACGGCATTCATGCGGGCGCGTTGCAGGCCTTCGGCATCCGTGGCATGCAGCAGGATTTTCAGAGCATCGGTGGTCATGGCTTGGGCATTTCCTTGAGGTTCACAAAGACGCCATCATGCCGTCTGCGCAGACTATGCCGTCGTATCAAACTCCGTCAGCAGGCTTCTTATCGCCCAGAAAGGCATTGATGGGGATTTGCAGATAGCTGCGGCCGTCGCTGTCTGCCGGCGGCAATTTGCCGGCGCGCAGATTGACCTGTACCGCAGGCAGGATCAGCGTGGGCATGGCCAGCGTGGCATCGCGCGCATTGCGCATGGCGACAAACTCGGCTTCGCTGATGCCTTCGCTGACATGGATGCTGCGCTGTATTTGATCGACCACGCGGCACATGCAGTCGGGCGCACGGCCGTTGGGCGGGTAGTCGTGGCAGACAAACAGGCGGGTGCTTTCGGGCAGGGACAGGATGCGCTGGATGGAGCGGTACAGACTGACCGCATCGCCGCCGGGAAAATCGGCGCGGGCCGTGCCCACATCGGGCAGAAACAAGGTGTCGCCCACAAACACGGCGTCCTGGACCTGAAACGCCATATCGGCTGGCGTGTGGCCGGGCAGGTGCAGAGCCGTCACCTCCAGGTCGCCCACCTGAAAGCGTTCGCCGTCGTGCAGCAGATGGTCAAACTGGCTGCCGTTGGGCAGAAAGCCGGGCTCGAAGTGAAAGATGCGGCTGAACATTTTCTGCACGGACTGGATGTGCTCGCCAATGGCAATCTTGCCGCCCAGATGGTGGCGTATGTGCTGGGCGCCCGAGAGATGGTCGGCGTGGGCATGGGTCTCCAGAATCCACTGCAGCTGCCAGCCCTGTGCCCGCAGATAGTCAATGATGCGGTCGGACGAGGCACTGGTCAGCGTGCCCGACTGGGCTTCGAAGTCCAGCACGGGATCGATCACGGCGGCCTGGCCTGCCCCCGTGTCCGCCAGCACATAGCTCACCGTGCCGGTGACGGTATCGAAGAAGGGTTCGATGTGCATGGTCTGCATGTTCAATCTCTTGGGATGGCAATCAATATACTTTTAAATATAATATATGGAGGTAATTTGAAGTGTCGTGAAAGATCTTAAAACCATGAGTGATGACAGCGAGCAGGCACCGGCTTTGGACCTGGCGGCCATGCGCGCCCATGCGGGCGAGGCGGTGGCCATGCTCAAAGTGCTGGGCAATGAGGACCGGCTGCTACTGCTATGCCAGATCGCGCAGCAGCCGCGCACCGTGGGCGAGCTGGAGCAGCTCACGGGCATCGGCCAGCCTACGCTGTCGCAGCAGCTGGGCGTGCTGCGCCGTGAAGGCCTGGTCAGCACCGAGCGCGAAGGCAAGTTCATACGCTACCAAGCCGCAGATGCACGCGCTCTGCAGCTGATGGAACTGGTGCACCAGCTGTTTTGTGAGGGAGAGCCGAAATGACCACAGGCATGGCTACCGGCATGGGGATTGCCTGGGAGGCATTCACGCCCTTCGCCTCGCTGGCCGGCGGCCTGCTGATCGGTCTGGCCGCTGCGCTGCTGCTGGTATTGCTGGGGCGTGTTGCCGGCATCAGCGGCATCGTCGGCCAGTTGTTGCAGTCCAGCGGCTGGGGCAGCGCTGCCCAATGGGGCTGGCGTGCCGCCTTTGTGCTGGGCCTGTTGCTGGCGCCCTGGGTGTGGCAGCGGTTCGCACCCTTGCCGGCGATGGACATGCCCTCCAATCCGCTGCTGATTGTTGCCGCCGGTCTGCTGGTGGGCTTTGGCACGCGCCTGGGTTCGGGCTGCACCAGCGGCCATGGTGTCTGCGGTCTGTCGCGTTTGTCGCCGCGTTCGCTGGCCGCCACCCTGGTGTTCATGGCAGCGGGGGCTGCCACCGTGTTTGTGCTGCGTCACGTCCTGGGAGGCTGAAAATGCAAGCTGTTTTCACTTCCATGGTGGCTTTGATTTCCGGTCTGGTGTTGGGTCTGGGGCTTTTGCTTTCGGGCATGGGCAACCCGGCCAAGGTGCAGAATTTTCTGGATGTCTTGGGCCGCTGGGATCCGTCTCTGGCCCTGGTCATGGGCGGGGCGATTGCCGTGGGCTTGCCGGCGTTTGCCTGGGCCCGCAAGCGCAAGACCGCACTGCTGGGCGAGCCCATGGACCTGCCCACGGCCAGCCGCGTCGATGCCAGGCTGCTGAGCGGCGCGGCACTGTTCGGCATGGGCTGGGGTCTGGCCGGTTTTTGCCCCGGGCCGGCGCTGATGAATCTGGCCACGGGTCGCTCCGAAGTCTGGCTGTTTGTGGCGGCCATGGTGGTGGGCATGCTGGCCCAGCATGCATGGGCCAGGCGTCCGTCTTGAAGCCATGAGCCAAACAGGGCAGAACAGGACTGAAGCGCCTGATTAGGTTGCGCTGCTTGCTATCAAAACAAAAGACTCCCTGGGGAGTCTTTTGTTGTTCAGGCCGTGCGATCGTCAGTCCTTGGCGTAGGGGTCGGAAAAACCCAGCTCTTGCATGATGTCGGTCTCGTAGGACTCCATCTCCTCGGCATCTTCATCGCTGGTTTCATGGTCCCAGCCCTGGGCGTGCAAGGTGCCGTGCACCAGCAAATGGGCGTAATGCTCTTCCAGCGACTTGTTCTGCTCCTGGGCTTCGCGCTCCACCACCGGGGCGCACAGCACCAGATCGGCCATCGCCGTGGGCTCTTGCTGGTAGTCAAAGGTCAGCACATTGGTCGCGTAGTCCTTTTTACGGAATTCGCGGTTCAGGCGCTGGCCTTCTTCGGCATCGACGATGCGCACGGTGATCTCGGCATCCACGGCCAGCGCATGGCGAATCCAGCGCGTGACCTTGCTGCGGCTCAGTAGCTCGCGGTGGGCAGCCGCTTCGGGAAAGCGGCCGAATTGCAGGGACAGTTGCAGTTGATTTAAAGACATTTTGGCTTGTAGTGCTTATGCAATAAGCGCAATCAGCTATGGATTTTGATTAGAGCTCGTTGCTGTTGGGCAGGGGACGGGCGACTCGGGTACTGGTGGCGCGCACCTTGGGTGCTGTTGTTCCTTCGGACACGCGGCCGCGCGCTTCGTAGGCATCCACAATGCGGGCCACCAGTGGGTGACGCACCACGTCGGCACTGGTGAAGTGATTGATGGAGATGCCTTTGACGCGCCTGAGCACGCGCTCGGCATCGATCAGCCCGCTGGGTGCGCCCTTGGGCAGGTCGATCTGGCTGACGTCGCCGGTGACCACGGCCTTGGCGCCAAAGCCGATGCGGGTCAGGAACATCTTCATCTGCTCGGGCGTGGTGTTCTGGGCTTCGTCCAGAATCACAAAAGCGTTGTTCAGCGTGCGTCCGCGCATAAAGGCCAGGGGGGCGATTTCCAGCACATTGCGCTCGAAGGCCTTTTGCACCTTGTCATAGCCCATCAGGTCATACAGCGCGTCGTAGAGCGGGCGCAGATAGGGATCGACCTTCTGCGTCAGATCGCCGGGCAGAAAGCCCAGGCGCTCGCCGGCTTCCACGGCCGGGCGGGTCAGCACGATGCGCTGCACATTGTTGCGCTCCAGCGCATCCACGGCGCAGGCTACGGCCAGATAAGTCTTGCCCGTGCCCGCCGGGCCTATGCCCAGGGTGATGTCGTGCTGGGCGATGTTCTCCAGGTACAGGGCCTGGTTAGGCGTGCGCGCCCGCAGATCGGCGCGGCGGGTGCTCAGCTGGGGGGCGTCCAGGGGCGCTTCCAGCATTTCGGTATCGCCGGCCAGCATGAGCTGCAAGGTATCGTCGGGGATCACTTCGTCGGCCATCTCATACAGAGCCTGCAGCAATTCCAGTGCGGCATTGACCTTGGCCTTGGGACCGTCAATCTTGAACTGTTCATGTCGGTGCGCAATCCTGACGGCGAGCGCAATTTCGACGGTGCGCAGGTGCGCGTCGGCCGGGCCGCACAGGTGCGTCAGACGGTTGTTGTTGTGTGGTGTGAATGTGTGGCGCAGGATCACGCGGATAATTTCTCGCAAAGAATGGCCGCACAGTGCGGCAAAGGACTTCAATGATAGGCAAATTGACTGGAACGCTGCTGGAAAAAAACCCGCCTGAGGTATTGGTGGACTGCGGCGGTGTCGGCTACGAGGTGCAAGTGCCCATGAGCACCTTCTACAACCTGCCGGCCAACGGAGCCAAGGTCGCCTTGCTCACCCACTTTGTGGTGCGCGAGGATGCACAGCTGCTGTTTGGCTTTGCCACAGCCCGCGAGCGTCAGACCTTTCGCGAACTCATCAAGATTACTGGCATAGGCCCGCGCATGGCGCTGGCAGTCTTGAGTGGAATGAGCATCGATGATCTCGCGGATGCGGTATCACAGCAGGAGGCAGGGCGATTGGTCAAGGTGCCGGGCATAGGTAAAAAGACGGCCGAGCGACTATTGCTGGAGCTCAAAGGGAAAATTGGTGCCGATACAGGCGCGCTATCACTATTTTCTGTCAATAGCGAACACAATGATATTCAGCAGGCGCTGATGGCGCTGGGCTACTCGGACAAGGAGGCGTCGGCCGCTCTCAAGAAGCTTCCCGCTGATGTGGGGGTGAGTGAGGGCATCAAGCTCGCGCTGAAGGCATTGAGCAAATAGTCTCGCGGCTCAGGGGGCCAGAGCTATTGCGACTTGACGGAGAACGCAACATGAATTGGTTGACGCAAGGCAGACGCATGGCTCCCCGTTATGCGAGTGTGGTGGTGTTGCTGCTGGCCGCTTGCGGTGGCGGCGGTGGAGGCAGCGGAGGCGGAGATGGGGGCGGCGGAGGAGGCGGTGGCGGCTCGGTTGGCACAGGTGGCACAACCGGAGACGGCGTTACCGTCGATGTGGAGCTCACCACGCCCACGGGCCCGCCCAAGGCCTATGTGCTCGATTCTCTGGTCTTGCCGGCAGCGGCCGCAGCGTCGGCCAGAAGTACGGTGCAGTCTTCCGCAGCCGTGAGGCCCAAACCTGCGCTGCTGACATTGCCGCAATGGAACGATGCCCCGCCGGTGCCCATGCCGGTGCCGGGTGTGCCCATGCAGATCGGTGCGCCGCGAATTTTGACTTCCACCCAGACGGTAGGCGGCATGGCGCAGGTGCTGCAGTGGTCGCCGGCGCCCGACGGCGGCCAGGTCGGTGCCATCAGCTTCACCTCCGTCGGCGCTTTCGGCCTGCGTCTGGGTCTGGTGGTCGAAGGCTTGCCCGATAGCGCCAGGATTCATCTGTATCGGCAGGACCGGAGTCAAACCGGCTTTGAAACCACGGGCAAGGCCATCAATGAAGTGCTGGCCCGTAACCGTGCTGTAGACGGCAATACCCAGGCCGCAGCAACCTGGTGGTCCCCCGATCTGGGTGCGGACGAGGTCACGCTGGAAATCGGCTTGCCTGCCGGCGTTCCCGCTTCGCAGCTGCGGATCTCCATTCCCCGGTTGACGCATGCCTATGTCAATCTCTCGCTGCCTACCGAAGCGGATCTGCAGGCGCGTTATGACACCAGGAATGTGGGCGATGCTGCCTCGTGCGAGCTGGATGCCAGCTGTGCCGACCAGTACGCCACCGAGCGCAATGCCGTGGCGCGGATGAGTTACGTGGACACGGATCGTTTCTATTACTACTGCACGGGTTCGCTGCTGAACAATACCAAGCTCGACTACACGCCGTATTTTCTGTCGGCCAACCACTGTATCTCCACGCAGGCTGCAGCCAGCTCGCTGCGCACGGACTGGTTCTTTCGCTCAGCCAGTTGCAACAGTGTCGAGCCCCATCCCCAGGCTGCCACACGCCAGCGAGGCGCCAGGCTGCTCTATGCCACCTCGGTGACCGATGCCACGCTGCTGCTGCTCAATGAAGCCCCACCGGCCGGTGTGACCCTGGCCGGCTGGGATGCACGCGGACCGACCGCGAAGGGCGCTGCTGTCTATACCCTGCACCAGCCGCAAGGCGATTGGCTCAAATATGCCGAAGGCCAGGCGCAGAGCTACCGCAACTGCACGGTGAGCGGCGGTAGCGTGAGCTGCAGTGACGGGAATGCCCAAAGCAATTTTCTGGACGTAGTCTGGAGCAAAGGCATTACCGAGCGCGGCAGCAGCGGCTCGCCTCTGTTTGTCAACGGCCGCGTGGTCGGCGCTTTGTCCGGCGGCAGCAGTGCCTGCTCGGTGAAAGGCGGTGCCGATATCTATAGCCGCTTTGACAAGGCCTTCAGCGACACCATAGGTAACTGGCTGGCGCAGTAGCGCTGCCAACCGGGGCCGGCCGTCATTTGCCGGCCAGTCGCTTGACGGCAGCCTGGGTCTGCGCCACATGCTCCAGCGGGTCTGCGCTGGTATGCGCAAACTTCACCTTGCCATCCTGGCCTATCACATAGGAGATGCGGTCGGCCCGCTCGGGGCTGGCCGCAGCCGCTGCGTCATAGGCCTTGATGGTGGTCGCCTTGGGGTCGGAGGCCACGGCAAACTGGTCGCGACAGGCTTCGGTGGAAAAGCGCTTCAAGGTGTCTATATCGTCGTGCGACATACCCACCACGGTGGCCCCCATGGCCGCAAACCGCGGTGTAGCCTCGGCAAAAGCATGGGCCTCCAGCGTGCAGCCCTGGGTGAAGGCCTTGGGGAAGAAATACAGCACCACCGGCCCCTTCTTCAGGGCGGCCGCCATGTCGAAATCAAAAGCCTTGCCTGCCACGGCGGCAGGCGCCCTGAACGTGGGGGCGACATCGCCCACCTTCAAAGCGGCTTGCACGGTAGCAGTGCAGAGCAGGGCGGCGGTACAGACCAGAGTGCGTAGGCTGGAAGTCGGCATGCAGTTTCCTGAAAGTGGTTGCCGCCCATTGTGCGCAAACCCGGACGATCCAGGGTCAGGCAACTGTGGGTTTTGGTTGCTACCTGTATTTTTAATCAGTGGTAATGCCCGCTTAGGGCACAATCTGCGGCATGACGATTCATGTGGACGAATTTGCGGCCAGCCCCGCCCCTGGACAACCCGCACGCAAGGCACGTGGCGAGGCCGGCGACCCATCAGCCGCTGCGCCGCGCATGGTGTCGGCTGGGCATTCGTCCGTGGGCGAGGAAGCGCTGGAACGCGCTCTGCGCCCCAAGCTGCTCGATGAATACGTGGGCCAGACCAAGGCCCGCGAGCAGCTGGAAATCTTTATCGGCGCTGCCAAAAAGCGCAGCGAAGCGCTGGACCATGTGCTGCTGTTCGGCCCGCCAGGGCTGGGCAAGACCACGCTGAGCCACATCATTGCGGCCGAGCTGGGCGTGAATCTGCGCCAGACCAGCGGCCCGGTGCTGGAAAAACCCAAGGATCTGGCAGCACTGCTGACCAATCTGGAGGCCAACGATGTGCTGTTCATCGATGAAATCCACCGCTTGAGCCCCGTGGTCGAGGAAATCCTCTACCCGGCGCTGGAGGACTACCAGATCGACATCATGATTGGCGAAGGTCCGGCGGCGCGTTCCATCAAGCTCGATCTGCAGCCTTTCACGCTGGTGGGGGCCACCACGCGGGCCGGCATGTTGACCAATCCGCTGCGCGACCGCTTCGGCATCGTGGCGCGGCTGGAGTTCTACACCTCCGAGGAGCTGTCGCGCATCGTGCGCCGCAGCGCCGGCCTGCTCAAGGCACCGATTGACGACGAAGGCTGTTTTGAAATCGCCCGCCGCTCGCGCGGCACGCCGCGTATTGCCAACCGCCTGCTGCGCCGCGTGCGCGACTATGCCGATGTCAAAAGCGATGGCCGCATCACCCGCGAGATTGCAGACCTGGCCCTGGCCATGCTGGACGTGGACCCGCAAGGCTTTGATGTGATGGACAGAAAGCTGCTCGAAGCCGTGGTGCATCGCTTTGATGGCGGACCGGTGGGGCTGGACAATATCGCCGCCAGCATTGGTGAGGAGTCCGGCACCATTGAGGATGTGATTGAGCCCTATCTGATTCAGCAGGGCTTTTTGCAGCGCACGCCGCGCGGGCGCATGGCGACCAAGGCCGCCTATCTGCACCTGGGCCTGCCTGCGCCGGGCGACGATGCATCGACATAAGCGCTCAAACTGGCGCGCCCCATATCAGAGTCGATTCGCAGCGAAGTCGCCGTCCCATAGGGAAAGCCGCGTCAGCGGCTAAGGGAGTCAATTGTTTTGCGGACCTGCGCTCCAGAACGCTTGCAGCACGCCGGGCAGGGCTTCAATCTGGGTGATGACCTGATCCAGCTCCTGTGCATGGACAGCCGTGGCAAACAGTTCGGCCTCGATTTCTGTTTTGTTGGGCTGGATGTCGTGCTTTTCCACCGTGCGCACCGGATAGTTGGCCGCCTCCAGCAGCTCCTGAATCTGTTCGCGCACATCCGCCTGAGCGTCTTGCTGGCAAATTGCATAAAAATAGTAAGTGGCTTCGCCAGCATGCTCGGCCACCGGGTGGCGGTTGATGTAGTTGACCACCGGGCGCAGCAAGGTGTTGCTGGCCAGAACGAACAAGGTGGCGATGCCGGCCTCGGGCAGCAGGCCCGAACCGGCGCAGGCACCTACGGCGGCCGAACCCCATAGCGTGGCGGCAGTGTTCAGCCCCGTGATGTTGGCGCCTTCCTTCATGATGGCGCCCGCGCCCAGAAAGCCCACACCGGAGACCACATAGGAGATCACGCGGGTGGCACCCTCCGCACCCGCGAGGCGCATGGCCAGATCGACAAATACGGCTGCGCCCAGGGCCACCAGGGTGTTGGTTCTAAGACCGGCGGTGCGCTGGCGTATCTGGCGCTCCAGGCCAATGATGCCGCCGCAGACAAAGGCGACGAACAGGCACAGCACCGTGTTCATGGTGGCCGCCAACTGAAAGCTTTGTAGAGATTGCATGAGATGTCGTGTGTTGCTTATTGCCAGCCAAAGCGGCGGATGTAGTAACGCTTGGCCAAAGTGGTGAGAGCAGCATAGGCCAGCAGGATGACCAGCAGCCATAGAAAGTAGCTGGCGGGCAGGGTCTGGAGCTTGAAGTAGCTGGCCAGAGGACCCATGGGAAGAAAAATGCCTATGGCCATGATGACGCCCGTCATGATCAGCAGCGGCCAGGAGGCACGGCTTTGCACAAATGCAATCTTGGGCGTGCGGATCATGTGCACGATCAGTGTCTGCGTCAGCAAACCCACCACGAACCATCCCGACTGGAACAGGGTTTGCTGCTCTGGCGTGTTGGCATGAAAGACCCACCACATCAGGGCGAAAGTAGTCACATCAAACAGCGAGCTGATCGGGCCAAAGAACATCATGAAGCGACCCAAGTCCTGCGGGTTCCAGTGCAAGGGCCTGGCAACGAGTTCCTCGTCTACATGGTCAAAAGGGATGGCAATCTGCGAGATGTCATAGAGCAGGTTTTGCATCAGCAGCTGCATGGGCAGCATGGGCAGGAACGGAATGAAGGCCGAGGCGATCAGCACCGAGAACACATTGCCGAAATTGGAGCTGGCCGTCATGCGTATGTACTTGAGCATGTTGCTGAAGGTGCGCCGTCCTTCCACCACGCCTTGCTCCAGCACCAGCAGGCTTTTTTCCAGCAAGATGATGTCGGCGGCCTCCTTGGCAATATCCACGGCGCTGTCCACGCTGATGCCGATATCGGCCGCACGCAGGGCGGGCGCGTCGTTGATGCCATCGCCCATGAATCCCGTGATGTGGCCGTTGGCGCGCAGAGCCTGCACGATGCGTTCCTTGTGCAGCGGCGTGAGTTTGGCAAACAAGACCTGTTGATCCACCACGCTGCGAAGCGTGGCCTCATCCATGGCCTCGATGGTGCTGCCCAACAGGACGGAATCCACTTGCAGGCCCACATCGCGGCATACCTTGCGGGCCACCAGTTCGTTGTCGCCGGTGAGAACCTTCACGGCCACGCCGTGCTGCAGCAGCGCGGCAATGGCCGCAGGGGTGGATTCCTTGGGGGGGTCCAGAAAAGCCACATAGCCGATCAAGGTGAGTTCTGCCTCGTCGCCAATGCCATAGGTGTTTTTGTCGGGCGGCACTTCCTTCATGGCCACGGCCACCACACGCAGCCCTTCGTGGTTCAGTCCCTCGGTCACGGCGAGCACCTGGCTGCGACGCTCCGGAGTCAGCTCCAGCAGTGCATCACCCTGGCGCAGCCGCGTGCACACCTGCAGAATTTCCTCGACTGCACCCTTGCAGATCAGTTCATGGTGGTGGTTGCGTTCGGCCACGACCACGGACATGCGTCTGCGCTGAAAGTCAAACGGTATCTCGTCCACCTTGCGATAGTCTTCGCTGACATGCAGCTGTGGCTGCAGCTCCACATGTTCCAGCACGGCGTGATCCAGCAGGTTTTTCAGGCCGGTCTGGTAGTAGCTGTTCAGATAGGCGAACTGCAGCACCTCGTCGCTGGGTTGTCCCAGTACATCGGTATGGCGCTCCAGTGCGATCCTGTCCTGGGTCAGGGTTCCGGTCTTGTCGGTGCAAAGCACGTCCATGGCGCCAAAATTCTGAATGGCATCCAGCCGCTTGACCACCACTTTCTGCCGAGATAAAGCCACGGCGCCCTTGGCCAGGGTGGTTGTCACAATCATGGGCAGCATCTCGGGCGTCAGGCCCACGGCAACCGACAGGGCAAACAAAAAGGCCTCGCCCCAATCGCCCTTGGTATAGCCGTTGATGAACAGCACCACGGGGACCATGACGGCTGCAAAGCGGATCAGCAGCCAGCTGACGCTGTTGACACCTTTTTCGAATGCGGTCGGTGCACGGTCGCTGTGCGTGACGCGCGTGGCTAAAGTTCCAAAGTAGGTGTGATTGCCGGTGGCAATCACCAAGGCGGTGGCCGCGCCAGACACCACATTGCTACCCATGAAGAGCAGATTGCCGGCTTCCAGCACCGACGCTGCTTGCCCTGAGTCGCCCACTGTCGCGAATTTCTCTACGGGCAGCGATTCGCCGGTCATGGCGGCCTGGCTGACAAAAAGATCCTTGGCACTCAGCACACGGCAGTCGGCGGGAATCATGTCGCCGGCAGACAGCACCACCACATCACCCGGAACCATATCGCGCAGCGGGATCTCGTGAGTCTGGGCATCCGGGTTCAGGCCGCTGTCCTGAAAGACCGCAGGTGTTGCCGGATCGTCGGCTCTGCGCCGCACCGTGGCTTTGTTGCTGACCAAGGCCTGCAGGCGCGCGGCCGCCCGGTTGGATTTTCCTTCCTGGACAAAGCGCAGCAAGGTGGACAGCAGCACCATGGAGCCTATGACGACGGTGGCTTTTTCGTCTTCTGTGACATAGGACACGATGGCCAGCACCGTCAGCAGCAGATTGAACGGATTCTTGTAGCAATGCCACAGGTGCAGCCAGGCGGGTAGCGGTTTTTCGTGCGCGACCTCATTGGGCCCTAGCTGTGAGAGCAGGTATTGGGCCTGTGAATGGGTCAGCCCCTTGGTGCTGCTGTCCAGCTGTGTCAGCAACTGAGCGGCATCGCTTTGCGCGGCATGTTGTAGCCCCCTGTTCAGTTCCTGGGGGATGCTTTCGTCGGGCAGCGGCCCGCGCCCAGGCATGAGATGGCGTTCAAACAGGCCGGCAAAGCGACGGCTGCGCAGGAAAGCGTGAAACAGGTTTTTGAGAATTCGCATGGCCGCTTCCTCTCAGTTGTCTGCATGGTGCGTCAAGCGTGGGCGCAGCCATGACAGCGGATGACGCCATTGCTTCATGAAACGCTGAAAAAGCCGACGCCGCGCAGGCTGTTGGCAGCGCTGCGTCAAATTCCACTGTTTTTGAGCATGGCGTGGCAATTCTGCATGGATGCTGAGACGCTGCTCTGGATTGAGTAGCGAAAGCAGATCGGCACGCTGGCGCGAATTCAGGCAAATCAGTGCCTGGGCCATCAGGGCGCTGTCATGGCGCTGTGCCAGATGCCGCAGCACGTCGGTGCGGCGCTCGGCAAGCGCGGTGCTGAGAGCGTAATGCAGGCTGTGGTGGGTGGCGTTGCTGCCTATGGGAGCCGAGGTGGTGTGTTGGTGCCGGTTCAGAAAATGCAGGGCTTGCATGGGGTGAACTCCTTGGGGCGCAGCCGCAGGAGTTCAGCACCTGGCGTGACGCATCAGTTGCTGTGATCGCTGCGGGTTGCAGGGGGGAGAGCTGCGTGACGCCCAAAGGTGAACACGCAGGCGGGAGTACGCGCCATCACGGGCGCGCCGCTAGATCGACTCGGATCGGGGTCCATACCTGTTCCTTTCAAGAGGGGAATAAGCCGCTGCACAAAGCGTGCAGCGCTCAGCGGTGCTTGGCGCTCAAAAAGCTGCGAATGCGGTGCGTGGGCCAGCTGGTTTGCGCATCAAGCACCTGGGTCGAGCACAGGCTGTCTATGCAAAGGTCTGGGGCGGCGGCGCTTGTCGCGCAGCGGCTGGCCTCATCCCTGCGATGCGGCTTGCCGGCGGTGCTCAAACGGGGCAACAGCTGGCGTAGCGAATGGGCGATGCGATAGGTCATGGCGTTCTCCTGGCTGAGGCTGGGGGAGTGACCCAATGGCAATGCAGCGCAAACGTTTCAGCGCGGTCGTGTTCCACGCACAACAAGGCGAGGCTCAGACATCGGCGCTAAAAATCTCAGTGAAATGGCAAAGCCGCATCGGTTTTTCTGTGCGCTTCAGATGCGAGGAGCACACCATGGCTGCCGCAGCGATGGCAATTCTGCGCAGCAAGGCGCAGGCATCTCTGTGGAGAAAAACAGGGGATTTGCGAAAAATCGCAGGGCAAGGGAGCGGGGCTGCCGGTGCAGGCTCCCGGTCCGGGGGAGTCTGTCAGACGGCCAGCAGCGCAGCCATTGCGGCTTGCGTTAAATCACTGGTTGAACTGGCACTGTCCACGTAGGGACTCCTTGAATTGCGAAGCGCTAATTATCGCCTCGCTACCGGTATCAGGTCAAACCCGAGGGGGATGCCATGCCCGTCGATATGCTGCCCGCTTCTTCACTGGATGAGGTCGAGTCGCGCCTTTTCAAGCTGCCTTGCACAATCAAAGCCTGAGCCAGGTAGTAGCTGCTGAGCACCCAGATGGCAGACCAGGGCAGGGGCTGCACAAAGCGGTTGATGGCCAGAATCGAGTCGCTGAGCATGAAAAAACTGGCTCCCAGGGCGACCAGCAAAGTGCCGCGATTTGGCTGCACCCGGTAGCAGCCCCAGGCCTGGGCTGCCATGGTGGCTATCACGCCGACATAGGCCAGCACGGGAATGCGCAGTTCGGCGGGCAGGCCGCCTTGCCATAGATAGCCGTACATGGTCAGGGCGATGAGTCCAATCAAAACCATCGCCCTGCGGTTGGCAAACCATGGGGCGTTTTGCTTGAACAAGGCGATGTAGCAAAGATGGGCAAGTAAAAAGCTCACCAGCCCCGGAATGAACAGCCCATCCAGCATCAGAAAGACATCGCCCAGCATGGAGAGCGCCAGTGCTGCCAGCAGCCAGTGCTTTGCAGATTTGGAATGTTTTTGTGCTGTTCCCTTTTCGAATTCAGCGTATGTAGCTACATAAAAAATAGTAAAAACCATGGTCGCCGGTTTGAACAGCCAGTGCCATTCCTGCCAGCCCAGGGCTGCCGTGGCGGTGGCCAGAGCGCCCGATTGCAGCATCAACGCCATCCATGCGCCTATGCGTGCCTGCATGACGGCGCCAAGCGCCCACTGGCTGGTCAGCAGCACGCCAAACCAGATCAGATTGTTGGCCAGTGGCGACTGGTCCGCATTCCAGAGAAAAAACGAGGTGCCGGCCACCAGGACGACAAACTGCAGGCTGGCAAACCAGCGCAGCCGTTGGCTCATGGCGGGAGCGAAGAGTGTGCGGTGGGCGTCCAGATCAAAGGCCGGCTTGGGAAAGCGCTGAGCTACATCGGCCGGCCGCCAGCCCGGCGGCTTGAGCCAGATCCGGAGCTTGTCCGCCCAGTTTCTTGCGTGCCAGCTGTCATGGGCCAGCTGGCGGTACACGGTGGTATTGGCCCACAGCGGGTCCCAGCTGTTGAGCAGACCGCGCGTGCCGTAGACGCAGGGCTCGCGCTCGTCTTCTGCCTTGAAAGTGCCAAACAGCCGGTCCCAGAAGATGAAGATGCCGCCGTAGTTTCGGTCCAGATATCGGTCGTTGACGGCATGGTGCACGCGGTGATTGCTGGGTGAGCAGAACCAGCGGTCAAACCAGCCCAGCTTTTTGACCTGCTCGGTATGCACCCAGAATTGGTAGAGCAGATCGATGAGGCCGACCACGGCAAACACCAGAGGCGGCACGCCGGCCAGTGCCATGGGCAGATAGAAAATCCAGCCCAGCAGGGCGCCGGAGCTGGTCTGGCGCAGGGCGGTGGAGAGGTTGTAGGCCTGGCTCTGGTGGTGCACGGCGTGTGCCGCCCAGAGCGCGCCGACCTCATGGCCCATGCGGTGCAGCCAGTAATAGCAAAAATCGTAGAACACCAGAGCCAGCAGCCAGCCGGGCAGACTCAGCCAGAAGGCATCATTGATCCACAGGGCCGCATGGCTGGCGATGGCGGTGTAAATGCCCAGAGTCAGCAGCTTGGTGAAGACGGCGCTGGTCTGGCTCAGCACGCCCAGGTTGAGCGAGCTGATGGCATCGGCCAGGGCATAGGCATTGCGCCCACGTCGCAGGCTGATCCACCATTCGATGGCGATCAGCCCGAAGAACACCGGTGTGGCGAGAACAATGACTTGACTGGGTGTGAGCATGGCTGTTGATTCTCATCAGTCGCCATACCGCGCCCGCCCCGCATATTCCCCAATGCCAAAGACTGACCCATTTGTCTAAGGTGAACTACGCTTGCTAAGTAGTTCCTTTTATGTATTGCGGTTCGGTGCGCTGGGATAATCGCAGCCAGGCCCATAGGCCGGGAGATCGCTGCAATACGCAGTGGACTGTCTTCCCGGCTGTGCATTCAGCTGCAAGCTGCAGAGGCACCATAGCGATGGTGCGCACTGTGACGCTTGCACCTTCGTCTCCGACTCCGCTATCACGCTGCCAGCCCATGCTCACTTCACGTCGCACTTTTGTCGCCAGCTCCGCCTTGATGGTGGCCGCCACCCTGTCCGCTCCTGTCGCCCTGGCTGCTCCAGATGCATGGCCGGCCTCCAAGCCCATCACCCTGATCGTGCCCTTCAGCGCCGGTGGCAATGTGGACACCACGGCCCGTCTGATCGGCCAGAAGCTGGGTGAGCGACTCAAGCAAGCCGTGGTGGTCGACAACGTGCCTGGTGCCGGCGGTGTGCTGGGTGTGAGCAAGGCCGTGAAATCACCGGCCGACGGCTACACCTTGCTTATGGGTTTTGACGGCCCCATCAGCATTGCCCAACTGGTGAATTCCGCCGTGAGGTATGACGCCGAGCGAGATCTGATTCCCGTGGGGCTGGTCACCATCGCCCCCGTGGTGGCCGTGGCCCGTCCGGGTCTGCCCGCGCACAATCTGAGCGAGCTGATTGCTCTGGCCCGCTCCAAGCCCGGCAGCCTGACCTATGCCACCTCGGGTGTGGGCACCATGCTGCATCTGTCCATGGAAATGCTGCAGGAGCACGCCAAGGTCAAGCTGGTGCACGTGCCCTACCGTGGCGGCGCCCAGATCACCAGCGATGTGATGGGCGGCCAGGTTGACGTGGGCATGCTGGTGACCACCAGCGCCACCCCCATGATCCAGCAGAAAAAGCTGGAAGGCCTGGGCGTGACCTCGGCCAAGCGCATAGAGGCCATTCCCCAGGTGCCCACGTTTGGCGAGACCCCCGAGCTCAAAGGCTTTGACCTCAATACCTGGACCGGACTGTTTGCCCCGAGCAAGACGCCGCCAGCGGTGGTGACGCGTCTGGCCTCCGAGCTGGATGCCGTGCTCAGGCTGCCCGAAGTGAGAAAGCGCCTGGAAGACGGCGGCGCCACGCCGGGTTCTGGCACGCCGGCCAGCTTTGCCCAGTTTCTGCAAAAAGAAAAGCAGGGCTATGCCCAGATCGTCAAGTCTGCACATATCCAGGCGGAATAAGCCATGACTGCACCGCTCAACCTGGTTCACGCCGAAATCCACCCGCCGGTCTTGCCCGAGGTGGCGGCCATTGCGCCTGTCATGCTGGCCCTGCGCCACGATCTGCACGCCCACCCCGAGCTGGCCTATGAGGAGCACCGAACGGGCGACATCGTGGCCGCCAAGCTGGCTGAATGGGGCTACGAGGTGCATCGCGGCTTGGGCGATACCGGCGTGGTCGGCACGCTGTGCTGCGGCGATCATGCGAATGGTCAATCCTCAGGCAAGCGCCTGGGCCTGCGCGCCGACATGGATGCGCTGCCTATCCGCGAGACCACCGGCCTGCCCTATGCCAGCCGGCATGAGGGCAAGATGCACGCCTGCGGCCATGACGGCCACACGGCCACGCTGCTGGCGGCCGCCCAGGTGCTGGCGCGGCACAAGGACCAGCTCAATGGCACGCTGAATCTGATTTTTCAGCCCGCCGAAGAAGGCCATGGCGGCGCTCAGAAGATGGTCGATCAAGGCCTGTTTGATCTCTTCCCCTGCGACGCGCTCTACGCTTTTCACAACGAGCCCGGTTACCCTGCGGGCCAGTTCGGTTTTCGCGCTGGCGTGATGTATTCCAGCTCGGACACGGCCATCATCACCATTCGCGGCAAAGGCGGCCACGGTGCCATGCCCCATGTGGCGGTGGACCCGATTGTGGTGGCCTCGCATCTGGTGCTGGCGCTGCAAACCATACGCTCGCGCGAGATCGACCCCAATGACATGGCCGTGGTCAGCATCGGAGCCATCCATGCCGGCGATGCGCCCAATGTGATTCCCGAAACCTGCGAGCTGCGCATCACCATCCGCGCCCGCGATCCCGGCGTGCGCGAACTGCTGCGTGAACGCATCACCGCCATGGCCCACGCCCAGGCCGCCGTACATCGCGCTACCGCCGAGGTGGAATACAAATGGCGTTACCCGCCCGTCATGAATGATGCGGCCGCTACGGATTTTGCAGTGGGCGTGGCGCGTGAGTTTCTGGGCGATGCCTGGCTGATCCCGAATCTGCAGCCGCTGCAGGCCAGCGATGACTTTGCCATCATGCTCAACGCCGTGCCCGGCAATTACTTCATTGTCGGCAATGGCATGGGAGAGGGCGGCTGCATGGTGCACAACGCAGCCTATGACTTCAACGACAACCTGCTGCCGGTGACTGCCTCCTACTGGGTCAAGCTGGCTGAAGCCTATCTGCGTCGCGACTGAGTTTTTGTATGCATCCCATTGATTTGACAGGCCAGCATCTGCCCGGCTTTGACGCCACCACCGACTACTGGCAAACCACGGTGACCGAAGCCGAGCTGGCCCAGTCGCTGCTGCCGCCTTATGCCCGCAGCTATCCGGCCCTGCTGCCCGACGGCCGCTATCTGCTGCTGCCGCTGCGCGGCATGCCTTCCAGCCCGGATCGTTGCGTGGCCTCGCTGATCGCCAACCAGGCGTCGATCGACGTGGTCGAGCAACTGGCGCTGCATATGGCGGATGCGGCCAGTGCACACGCTTTTGATGTGGTCGTAGGCCTGCCCACGCTGGGTCTGGCCTTTGCGCCGCTGGTGGCCAAGCAGCTGGGCCACAGCCGCTATGTGCCGCTGGGCTATTCGCGCAAATACTGGTATCGCGATGAGCTGGCCGAGCCCGTCAGCTCCATCACCACGCCGGGCAAGGGCAAGCTGCTGTATGTGGACCCCAACCAGCTGCCGCTGCTCACGGGCAAGCGCGTGCTGGTGGTCGATGACGCGGTCAGCAGCGGCACCACCATGGTCTCTGGGATCAAGCTGCTGGAGCGCTGCGGCGCCGAGGTAGCCGCCATTGCCGTGGCCATGCGCCAGGGTGTGCAGTGGCAGCAAAAACTGATGCGTGCCGATGGCAGTGCCATTCCAGTGGTCGCTGCCTACGACTGCCCACGCATGGAAAAGCGGGCCGACGGCTGGTGGCCTGAAGGCGCTGTGAGCTAGAAAAAACAGAGCGGCTGGCGCTTTTGTTGTTTGGGTTTCAAAGATGAATTCATCTGAAATCGATAAAGATAAAACGCAGTAAGCTCTCGTTTTAATAGCTTAATGTCAAGCCGATGCACGGCATTCACCCAGGCTGAAGTTGCGCCAGCTCACATATGCCAGACCAGCCAGGCTGCTCGCCTGGCATTTCTTTTGGCGCTGGTTTTCAGGCCTGCATATGTTTGCTGGCATGGAGGAATGACGCAAACATCTAAGCTAAATAACGAATAAGAAACGCATTTTTTATTCGTTCTGTTTTCTCTCGTGATTTCGTACTCTGGCTGCACGAGTCCACGAAGGAAAACAGTCATGACGAACCGACTTCCAAACAAAGAATCCTCACGCTCCGTTGCCGTGAAATCGCGGCTGGATTACCCCGTGGTCGACACCGACGTGCATGTCAATGACTACACGCCCGCGCTGGAGGATTACGTGCAGCATTACGGCGGTTCTGCGCTGGTGGATGCCCTGAGAAAGGCGCTGGGTGGACGCTTTGCCACGCGCTCTGCCGCAGGCAAGGACTGGTACCAGCAGACGCCTGAGGAGCGCCAGCACCATCGCACCCTGCGTTCGCCCTGGTGGGCACGGGTCACGCGCAACACGCTGGATCTGGCGACCTATACTTTGCCCGATCTGTTGGCGGAGCGACTGCAGGAACAGGGTGCTGACTATTCGGTGCTGTTTCCCAACGATGTGCTGGCACCGGCCGCTGCCGGTGATGAGTTTCGCCAGCCTTTGCACCGGGCCATCAACCACTTTCATGCCGACCTCTACCGCAAGCATGCGCACCGGCTGACGCCTGTGGCGGGGATTCCCTTGAATACGCCCCAGGAAGGTATTGAGGAACTGGAGTTTGCGGTCAAGACCCTGGGGCTCAAGGTCATCAATATCGCCGGTGGCGTGCGCAGGCCGATTGCCGCCATTGCGGCCAAATATCCCAAGGCAGAGCATCCGGAGGTGGCCCGTCATGCCAGCTATACCGACTTTTACGGCATAGACAGCCCTTATGACTACGACCCCTTCTGGGCCAAGGTGGTTGAGTTGGGCGTGCCCGTGACCACGCACTATGGCAGCCAGGGCTGGACGGGTCGGCAGTCGATCAGCAACTACATGTTCAATCACATCGGTCACTTTGCCGATGGTTCGCAGGCTTTTGCCAAGGCGCTGTTCTTTGGCGGCGTGACCCGGCGCTTCCCGGGGCTGCGCGTGGCCTTGCTCGAAGGCGGTGCAGATTGGGGTTCGCATGTGTTCACCCATCTGGTGGACCGCTTCGAAAAGCGCAACCGCCATGCGGTGCAGAACTACAACCCGGCCGAGGCCGACATCGAGTTGCTGGCCGCTCTGTTCGAGCAGTACGGTGCGGATCTGACCAAGGGCAAGCCTGTGAACCCGCAGACGCTGCTGCGCGACAGCCTGGGTACATCGGCGCTGCCGCATAGCAGGGATCCCCAAGGCGATGAGCTCGATGACTTCCTGGCAGCGGGCATCGAGAGCGTGGCTGATATCCGCGACCGCTGGGTCAAACCGTTTTACTTCGGTTCGGAAGCCGATGATCGAACCGTGGCCGCCGCCTTCAACACCAAGGTGAACCCGCTGGAGACCCGAATCAATGCGATCTGGTCCTCCGATATCGGGCACTGGGATGTTCCCGATCTGACCGAGCCGCTGGCCGAGAGCTGGGACCTGGTGGAGCAAGGTGTGATCACCGCCGATGACTTCCGGGCTTTGGTCTTCGAAAACCCTTATCGCTTCTATACCGAGGCCAACCCCGAATTCTTCGCCGGCACAGCCATCGCAGACAAGCTGGCCAAGCGCTGAACGCGCTTCGGCGCTCTATCCCATTGCCCGCCGAAGGCCGTACGCATGGCGCGTGCGGCCCGGGCACTCTTTTGCCCCAAGGAATTCATATGACACACACCTTCACGCGCGCCCGGCGCACCGCCTTGCTGGCGTTTGGTCTGCTTTACGGCGCCATCAGCTACGCGGCCCCGCCCCAGGTCATCCGCATCGGTGTGGCTACCGCCGGTGGCGGCGAACCCGTCACCTGGGGCGGCTCCCCGGGTGGTGTGTTGCGTGCCAACCAGTGGCTTGAGGAGGCTTTCAAGGATTCGGGCAGTCGCGTGGAATGGCTGTTCTTCAAAGGTGCCGGGCCGGCAGTGAATGAGGCGCTGTCCAACAAGCAGATCGACTTTGCCTACCAGGGCGATCTGCCCTCCATCGTGGGCCGCGCCAACGGACTGAAAACCAAGCTGCTGCTGGCCAGCGGGGTGCGCAACAACCTGTATGTGGTGGCTCCGTCGCAGTCGGATCTCAAGAGCATCGAGGATCTCAAGGGGCGCAAGGTCTCCATCTTCCGTGGCACGAACGGCCATCTGGTCGCCATCAATGCGCTGGGCAGCGTGGGGCTGTCCGAGCGGGATCTGAAAGTGGTCAATCTCGATACCGGAAGTTCTCAGGCGGCTCTGGTATCCAGCGGCGTGGATGCCGCTTTTGGCGGCTATGAGTGGTTCAAGGTGCGTGACAAAGGCCTGGCCAAAGTCATCTATTCCACGCAAGGGCAAGACCCTGCGCTGACCCGCCAGGCCTCGCTGCTGGTGCGCGAGGATTTCGAAAAAGAGCACCCGGAGCAGGTGCAGAAGGTCGTGGATCAATTCGTCCGTGCCGCGAACTGGTCGTCGGATGAAAAGAACCGGGTCGAGCTGTTCCAGATCTGGGCGCGCAGCGGAACCCCTGTGGCCTCCTGGGAGGCCGAGCTGGACAGGCAATCGCTGGCCGTGCGCAACTCACCGCTGCTCGATGATTTCCTCGTGGCGCGCTACAAGGCGGTTTCCAGCGATGCTGCCAAGCTCAAACTGATTCGCCGCCCGGTGGCCTTGGAGGGCTGGTTTGAGCCGCGTTATCTCCAGACCGCACTCAAACAGCAGGGACTGGAAAAGCGCTGGGTGGCCTTTGACGCCAAGGGCCAGGCAAAGTCCTCTGCTTCCACACCGGTCGCTCAGCGCTGAATAGCATGGCAAAGACTCTTGCTTCCCCATTTGGAGCGCTGGATGTGAATAGCCGCTGGCGCTTGCAAAGCCTGTTGCAAGCGGCCGATCCTTTCTGGCTGCCGCTTGCCCTGTTTGCCTTGTGGGCAGTGGGTGCCGCCCAGGGGTGGATTTCCGCCCAGGTGTTGCCGCCGCCGCAGTTTGTCTGGGAGACGCTGTGCGAGCTGGCGACGAGTGGCGACCTGTGGCTGCATGCGCAAGCCAGCCTGCAGCGCGTGCTGGTGGGCTTTTTGGCAGGCAGCCTGCTGGGGCTGTTGCTGGGTACGGCCATGGGTTTGTCGAAAACGATGGAAGCCTATTTGCTTCCGACTTTCAACGCGCTGGTGCAGATCCCCGTTCTGGGCTGGATGCCTTTTGTGCTGTTGCTGGTCGGCATTGGCGAACCCTTGAAATACATACTCATCGCCAAGGCTGCGCTGGTGCCGGTGACGCTGGGCACGCTGCAGGGTTTTCGCCAGGCACCCGCCACCTTGCTCGAAGTCGGGCAGGTTTACGGGTACTCGAAGCACCAGCAGGTACTGGAGATCGTGGTGCCCACGGCCTTGCCCACCTTGTTCACGGCGCTGCGTTTGGGATTTACCAAGGCCTGGCTGTCCCTGGTGGTGGTGGAGCTGGTCGCCTCCAGCGAAGGTCTGGGCTATCTCATCGTCTACGGCCGTCAACTGTTCCAGCTCGATCTGGTGATGGCGGCAGTCATCATCGTGGGCGCTGGTGGTTATGCCTTTGATCGTCTTCTGGACTACGCCGAGCGGCGTATTGCTGCGCGCCATGGCGCCGTGCCTGCCACTTCAAGGATTGCACTATGAGCACCCTATTGACTTCATTGCAGACGGTCGGACGGCTGCCGTCGGTTGCTGCCGACAAGCAGTCAGCAGTCCAGTGCAGCAGCTGTGAAGAATCCGCCGAGCCGCGCAGCAGCAACACAAGGTTCACACGCTGGCGCGGCCTGGTGGTTCCCGTTGCAGCCTTGCTGCTGTGGTCGCTGGCATCGCGGCTGGAGCTGGTGAACTCGGCGCTGCTGGTGTCTCCCGCCCAGGTGTTCGAGACGGGCTGGGAGCTGATTGCCAGCGGGCAACTGTGGCTCAACCTCAGGGCTAGTCTGCTGCGCGAGCTGACGGGTTTTTTGATCGGTACTTCCGGCGGCCTGGTTCTGGGCGGGCTGCTGGGCCTGTGGCCTCGCTTCAATCGCATGGTGGGGCCCAGCTTCAACACCTTCAAGCAAATATCGCTGTTTGCCTGGATTCCGCTGATTTCGGTCTGGTTCGGCCTGGGCGATGTCGCCAAGGTGGTGTTTCTGTCGCTGGCGGCTCTGGTGCCGGTGGTAGTCAACACGACAGATGGCATACGCAACACACCACTCCACTTGCTGGAGGTCGCACGTGTCTATGGCTACACGCGTGCGCAGACGATCTGGCATGTGGTTCTGCCATCGGCGGCGCCGTCGATTTTCACCGGCCTTTATCTGGCGCTGGTGTATTCCTGGCTGGCCACTATTGGTGCGGAGTATCTGCTGGTAGCAGGCCGTGGCGTGGGCAATTTTCTGATCGAAGGCAGCGAGCATTTCCGTATGGATCTGGTGCTGTTCGGCATGTTCACCATCGGCTTCGTAGGCTGGCTCATGAATGCCAGCGCTCGTGTGCTCGAGCGCGCTCTGGCCCGGCGCCTGGGCCGCTGACATTGGCTTCAATTCTCAAGAAAGCAAAGCACCATGGTCACAACGATTACCGAAGATGATCTGCGTATTCACGTCGCATCCAAGCAGTTCGACAGCAGGCAATCCGAGGATGGCAGTCTGCAGGTGTTAAAGGACATCGATCTGCATATTCCCGCTGGCGAGTTCGTCAGCATTGTGGGGGCCAGCGGCTGCGGCAAGTCCACGCTGCTGCGTCTGGTGCTGGGGCTCGATACCCAATACGACGGCCAGATCGAACTGGGCGGCGAGCGCATCACCGGCGCCAGCCTGGATAGAGGCATCGTGTTTCAAGACCACCGTCTTTTCCCTTGGCTCACGGTGGAGCAGAACATAGGCGTGGGTCTGCGCAATGCGGCTTTCTCTGCAGCGCAAAAGCGCGAGCTGATTGCAGAGCATGTAGCCCTGGTCGGGCTTGAAGGCTTCGAGAAATCCTTTCCGCATCAGATCTCCGGCGGCATGGCGCAGCGTGTGGCAATTGCGCGCGGCCTCGTCAATCGCCCTCGGGTGTTGTTGCTGGACGAACCGTTTGGCGCGCTGGATGCGCTGACCCGCACACGTTTGCAGGGCGAGCTGCAGCGGATCTGGCAAAAAGAAGGCATCACCATGCTGCTGGTCACCCACGACGTGGAGGAAGCCGTGTTTCTGGGTGACCGGGTGGTCGTGATGGAGCCGCATCCCGGCCGTGTCCGGCGCATCGCTGAAGTTCCTCTGGCCCACCCTCGCAATCGCAGCGATCCCGAATTCATCCGCATTCGCGACGATGTTCTCGCTGATTTTCTGGGCCCCGACAGGCGCGGTCCGGCTGACGTGCCGCCGGCCGAGCGTCTGCCCTTGCCATCTTTTGCATTCGGCGAGCCTGTCCGCTTTGCCTGGTGATTTCCGTATTCATTCTTCCAACTGAAAGCCATCAATGACAACCAAGAAAAAGCAGATCAAGCTCGGTGCGTTTCTCATGCAGACAGGCCACCATATTGCAGGCTGGCGTCATCCACAGGCACAGGCCGATGCGGGTGTCAATTTTCGCCACTATGTACAGCTGGCGCAAAAAGCCGAGGCCGCCAAATTCGATGCCGTCTTTCTGGCCGATGGGGTGGCTGTGCGCTCCGAAAACCTGGCGGCGCTGTCGCGTACTGCGCGCAGCGATCAGTTCGAGCCGCTGACGCTGCTGTCGGCGCTGGCCGCCGTGACTGAACGCATAGGGCTGATTGCCACGGCTTCCACCAGCTATCACGAACCCTACAACCTGGCACGAAAATTCGCTTCGCTGGATCAGATTTCCGGTGGTCGGGCAGGCTGGAATCTGGTGACTTCGGCGACCAACGCCGAAGCGCTCAATTTCAGTCGCACGGCTCAGTTCGCGCATGCAGATCGTTATCGCCGGGCCCAAGAGTTCCACGATGTGGTGACGGGGCTGTGGGACAGCTGGGAAGATGATGCATTCGTGCGTGACCCAAGCCAAGGCATTTACCTGGATACCGACAAGCTGCACACCTTGAACCACCAAGGGCCTCATTTTCAAGTGAGGGGGCCGCTGAATGTGGCGCGCTCTCCTCAGGGTAGGCCGGTGGTGGTGCAGGCCGGGGCATCGGAGGACGGACGCGAACTGGCCGCGCGCACCGCCGAGGTCATCTTTGTGGCCCACCAGACTTTTGACGAGGCCAAGAGCTTTTACGCTGACATCAAGTCCAGAGTGCAGCACCATGGGCGCCATGCCGATGATGTGAAGATCATGCCGGGTATTTTTCCTGTCGTCGGTCGCACACAGGAGGAGGCAGATGCGAAGTTCGAGCAGTTGCAGGCGCTGATCGATCCTGTGGTGGGTCTTTCACTGCTGGCCGGTATCTCGGGCGAGGTGGATTTGTCGGCCTACCCGGTGGATGGGCCGCTGCCCGAGCTTCCACCCACTCAAGGCCCGCAAAGCCGTCAACGCTTGCTGATCGATCTGGCGCGTCGCGATGGGTTGAGCATTCGCCAGCTGTATCTGAAGATTGCCGGTGCACGCGGGCATCAGCAGGTTGTGGGTACGCCGCAGACGATTGCAGACCAGCTGCAGCAGTGGTTCGAGGAGGGTGGTGCCGACGGTTTCAACATCATGGGCCCCTGGTTTCCGGGCGGCCTGGATGATTTCATCGAACTCGTGGTACCCGAGTTGCGCCGTCGCGGCCTGTTTCGCACCGAGTACGAGGGGCGAACGTTGCGCGAGCACCTGGGCCTTGAGAGGCCTCAGCACCCCGCAGCATTGCGCCGTTTGCAATCCCAGTTGCCGCAAAAAATTGCGGCTTGAGGCCAGGCACTTCAAGGTGTCACTAGGATGCTTGAGAGCTCATTCAAGCGGATGGCTCTCCTCCTTTTTTACCTGCAGCCTGGCAGGCCTGTTGTATCTAGGAAGGCCATCAATGTCCCGACCCGGGTGTCAAGTCAGCGCGCCGCGTCCATCCACGCTGAAGATGCGCTCGACCACGCCTTTGAGGCGCCCGCCGCGTACGCCGATCAGAAAATCGTGCAGATTGACGGTAGGGTCGCAATGGCCGGGAATCAGCCATAGCGTCTCGCCCAGGACCGGCAGCCAGCCGCTGGTATTGCCTGCGGCGTTGTCCGGGTGCAGCACGCCGTGCTCGTCGCCGCCGTTGGCAAAGCGCAGCGCATGCTCGGCCGCCAGGGCATGCAGTCTGGGCAAGCCCGAGTCAATGGCGTGGGCCTTGTGGCCGGCGTCGCAGACGGCATGGTCGTTGCTGACCGACATGACCTGGGTCTTCACATACAGCGCATGCTCGAACACGGGCTGGGCCGCGTCGCGTTCATTGGCCGCGTAGTCAGCATCCATGAACAGAAACGAGCCGGGCTGAATCTCGCCATACACGCCGCTGCCGGCTTCGTTGACCATGGTGCCGGTGCCTGCTCCCGTAATCAGGGGGATGGCCATGCCGGCGCGGCTGAATTCATGGCTGCAGAGCTTGACCAGTCTGAGTACTTCGGCAATCGCCGCCTTGCGCTCCTGGGCTGTGCGCAGATGCTGGGCGCCGCCGTGATAGGCCTGCAGGCCTGCAAAGTGCAGCTGGGGCTCGGCCTTTATGGCCTGGGCAATCGCCACGGCGGCTGCACCGGGTTCGGCGCCGCAGCGGTTCTGGCCCACATTGATTTCCACCAGCACATCGATGGCCGATTCGGCCGCGCCAGCGTCCTTCATGGCCTGTGCCAGCCTTGCCACGCCTTCCATGCCGTCCACGGCAATCGCCAGCCTGCCGCCGCGTGTGCTCAGCCACTGGGCTAGGCGGGCAGCGCGTGCCAGCTTGAGGGGGGCGATGACTTCGTTGCTGATGAAGATATTGTTCACGCCGCCTTCGGCCAGCGCTTCGGCCTCCGAGACTTTTTGCACGCAGTGGCCGCAGGCGCCTGCATGCTCCAGCAGTAGGGCGATATGGGCGCATTTGTGCAGCTTGGCATGAGGACGCCAGAACACGCCGTGCTGCTGGGCAAAGCGGGCCATGCGCTCGATATTGCGATCCATGGCGTCCAGGTCGATCACCAGCGCCGGGGTATCGATGCGCTTGACGGCCTGGCCCACTAGGGCTTGAAGGTGTTCAGGAATGGATTTCATCGCGGCTGCCTTGGTTCAGGTGTGCAGTATCGGCCCAGCCTACCAAAGTCAGGCCTTCCGGGGTCCAGAGCAGGCGGTTGATGGCGGCGTTGCCCAGCTCCCAGCTGCGCGGAGCCTGCAACTCCTGGCGCGTCGCCAGCCGATAAAGAATATCCAGCACGCCGCCATGGGCCACGAGCACGATTTGCTCGCCTTCGTGCTGGCTGGCGATGCGATTGACCGTCTGCGCAATGCGCTCGCGCAGGGCGAGTAGCGATTCGCCGCTGCCGCCCATGGCGAAGTGTGGATCGCGGGTACGCCACAGATGGGCAACCTCGGGATGGCTGACTTCGATCTGCTTGAAGGTCTGGCCTTGAAACTCGCCAAAGCTGCGCTCGCGCAAGCCGGCATCGGCCGTCAACGGTGCTCCGCTGACCTGGGCCACGGCCTGCGCCGTGACATAGGCGCGCTGCAAGTCGCTGCTGTAGATGGCAGCAATGCTTTCATCGGCCAGGGCCTTGGCAGCCTGCTGGGCCTGCCACAGGCCTATGTCGTTGAGCGGTACGTCCAGGTGACCCTGAAGGCGGCCATCGACGTTCCAGGTGGTCTCACCGTGGCGGATGGCAATGAGGCGCGTGACGTGCATGGCGGGAGCGCAGACGGCGTGGGTAGTTGGTATCGGAAGCCATTGTCTTGCAAACAAAGCCTGTTGTTGGCAAGGCGGGCGTTGTTTGGTGCTCACAGGGGAAACATCGGATGCCGAGTCGGCAAAGCGGCCGCGCCCATTGATGGGCAAGGCGTTCCGGATGCCGGACGCCGGTTTTTTCCTTTGGAGATGGGCCTTGGCTTTCTCGGGGAATTTGGTACGCCGATTGCTTGCTCTATAGCCTGAGACGGGCCAAGTGCACGTTTCATTCATTTAAAAATAACTTTTAGTAATTATTTAAGTGATATAAAAAACTTCTGGTTATAAAAAGACGACTACATGCCAGGTTTGCAAGATGCCATCGCGGCGTTTGAAGATTCCTCTTTGTTGGAGACCTCCATGAACTTGAAGACCCTGGGCACTGCCCTGTTGGCCGCTGGCCTGTTGACTGCTGCGGGCCTGGCCCAGGCCGAAACCGTGCGCTGGGCACGTTCGTCTGACGTGACCACGCTGGACCCCCATGTGTTCAATACCGGCACCAACTTTGTGCTGATGCACCAGATGTACGAGACGCTGGTGAACCGCAGTGCGGACGGCAAGCTGGTGCCGCTGCTGGCCACCTCGTGGAAGATGACCAGCGATCCCAGTGTCTGGGAGTTCAAGCTGCGCCCCAACGTGAAGTTCCATGACGGCACGCCGTTCACCGCCAAGGATGTGGTGTTCTCGCTGAACCGGGCCAAGGGACCGAATTCACAGGTCAAGTCGCTGCTGGCCTCGGTGGAAGATATCAAGGCCGTGGATGATCTGACGGTGCAGGTCAAGACCAAGGGCCCGAACCTGATCTTTCCGAACAACCTGACCAACCTCTTCATCATGAGCGAGAAGTGGGCCAGGGACAACGGCGCGGTGGACACGCAGGATGCCACCACCAAGACCGAAAACGGTGCCACCCGCGCCGCCAACGGCACCGGCCCTTATGTATTGGCCAGCCGCGAAGTGGATTCCAGGACGGTGATGAAGCTCAACCCCGGTTACTGGGGCAAGGGGGTGGCACCGCTGCAGGTGACCGAGCTGGTCTATCTGCCCATCAAGTCGCCCGCCACGCGCGTGGCCGCGCTGCTCTCGGGTGAAGTGGACTTTGCCCAGGATATTCCCGCCCAGGATGTGGCACGCCTGAAGCAGGAGAGCAAGCTGCGCATCAACGAAGGGCCGGAAAACCGCTCCATCTTTCTGGGACTGAACGTGGGCGCTGCCGAGCTCAAGAGCAGCAATGTGAAGGGCAAGAACCCGCTGGCCGACCTCAAGGTGCGCCAGGCGATGGAGCTGGCCATAGACCGCGACGCCATCCGGCGTTCGGTGATGCGCGGCCTGTCCATTCCTTCGGGGGTGATGGCTCCGTCCTTTGTCAACGGCTATGACAAGGCCATGGCCGCCTATCCCAAGGCCGATGTGGCCAAGGCCAAGGCGTTGCTGGCCGAGGCCGGCTATCCCAATGGCTTCACCATCACGCTGCACACGCCCAATGATCGTTATGTGAACGACGAGGCCATCAGCACGGCCGTGGCCGGTTTCCTGGGCCGCGTAGGTATCAAGACCGAAGTCTCGGCCCGCCCCATCGCCATGCACAGCGTGGCCATCGTGAAGGCGGAAAGCGACCTCTACCTCTATGGCTGGGGCGTGCCCACTTATGACTCGGCCTATATCTTCGACTTTTTGGTTGCCACCCGGGGCAAGGAGGGCCGTGGCGCGCAGAACGCCACGCACTACAGCAATGCCGGTCTGGATGCCCAGATTGTTTCGCTCTCCTCCGAAAGCGACAAGGCCAAGCGCGATGCCTCGATCAAGCAGATCTGGGGCGTGGTGCAGAAAGAGCGTTTCTACATTCCGTTGCACGATCAGGTGATCCACTTTGCCTCGGTCAAGAAGATCAATGTGCCGGTTCACCCCGACAACACGATCTTGTTCAAAGACGTGAAGTTCGTGAAGTAAACGCCCATGCTGGTCCATCTGCTGCGCAGACTGGGCCAGTCAGTCCTGGTACTGCTGGCCGTCTCTTTTATTTCCTTCATGGTGTTTCGCCACATCGGCGATCCCACCATCAGCCTGCTGGGTGAGGACGCGACGCTCGAAGAGCGCGAAGCGCTCACCGAAGAGCTGGGCTTCAACAAATCCGTTCCGCTGCAGTATCTGCACTATGTGGGCAAGGTGTTGCAAGGCGATCTGGGCATTTCCTATCGCCTGAAGCGCCCGGTGGCCGACATCATCTTCGAGCGTCTGCCCGCCACGCTGGAGCTGGCGTTGACCGCGGCCGTGTTCGCGCTGGCCATAGGTATCGTGCTGGGCGTGTACACCGCGTTGCGCAAGGACGGTTTTTTCAGCCGCGCCATCATGACGGTGTCGCTGGTCGGCGTGTCCCTGCCCACGTTTTTGATAGGCATCGGCCTGATTTACCTGTTTGCCGTGGAGCTGCGCTGGCTGCCGTCCTTTGGTCGGGGCGAGACGGTGAAGATCGGCGGCTGGGAAACCGGCTTGCTGACCGCATCCGGTCTGGCCGCCCTGATCATGCCGGCCATCACGCTGGGCTTTTACAACATGACGCTGATCATGCGGCTGGTGCGGGCCGAGATGCTGGAGGTGCTGCGCTCCGACTACATACGCTTCGGCCGTGCGCGTGGCCTGAAGGAGAAAGACCTGTACTTCGGTCATGCGCTGCGCAACACGCTGATTCCCGTCATCACCATTGCCGGCCTGCAGATCGGTTCGCTGATCGCGTTTGCCATCGTCACCGAAACCGTGTTTCAGTGGCCTGGCGTGGGTCTGCTGTTCATCTCCTCCATCCAGGGCGTGGATGTGCCGCTGATCGCTGCCTATCTGATGTTCATCGCGCTGTTGTACGTGGTGATCAATCTGCTGGTGGACTTTTTGTACGTGTTGGTGGACCCCCGCCTACGCAAGAAATAAGGGCGCGGTAATGACAGAGATAGTCAAACAAGACCCCGTGGCCGCGCTGCCACGCGGCTGGAAGGCCAGCGATTCGCCGGTCAAGCGCGCTTTTGCCAAGTCGCGCCTGGTGCAACTGGCCTGCGGCACGCTGCTGCTGATCGTGCTGGCCACGATTTTTGCGCCGCTGCTGGCTTGGCAAAACCCTTTCGATCCCGCCAGCCTGGATTTGATGGATGCGTTCACGCCGCCCTGGAGCCAAGGGCTGGGTGAGGCCTTCTACCCGCTGGGTGCGGACGATCAGGGGCGCGACTTGTTCAGCGCCATTCTCTACGGCCTGCGCATGTCGGTGTTCGTCGGCGTGTCTGCCGTGGCGCTGTCCCTGGTCATCGGCGTGCCGCTGGGGCTGATTGCCGGCTATGCCGGCGGCTGGTTCGACACGCTCTTGATGCGCATCGCCGACATTCAGCTCACCTTTCCGGTGATCCTGGTGGCGCTGCTGATCTTCGGCATTGCGCGTGGCCTGCTGCCCGAGGGCTACCGTGACGATATGGCGGTGTTCGTCATCATTGTCGCCATCGGTCTCTCGGATTGGGTGCAATACGCGCGCACCGTGCGCGGCGCGGTGATGGTGGAAAAGCAGAAAGACTATGTGCTGGCGGCTCAGCTGATAGGTCGCTCGCAGACTGCCATTCTGACCAAACACATTCTGCCCAATTTGCTGGCGCCGATTCTGGTGATTGCCACCATCAGTTTTGCCCATGCCATCGTGGCCGAATCCACGTTGTCCTATCTGGGTGTGGGCCTGCCGCCCACCTCGCCTTCGTTGGGTACGCTGATCCGCATCGGCCAGAGCTTTTTGTTCTCCGGCGAATGGTGGATTTTGCTGTTCCCCTCGCTGGTGCTGCTGGCCTTGGCCCTGGCCGTGAACCTCGTCGGCGACTGGCTGCGCGACGCCCTGAATCCCAAGCTGCAATGACCATGAGAATAGACACACAAAACAAGGTGCCTGCCGGTGGTGTGCCCGCTGCTCCCGTACTTCGGGTGCGCAATCTCAGCGTCACCTTCGATACCTACAAAGGCCCGGTGCATGTGCTGCATGACGTGTCTTTCGACATCGCACGTGGCGAAATCCTGGGCGTGGTGGGCGAATCGGGCGCAGGCAAGTCCATGACCGGATCGGCCGTCACCGGCCTGATCGAGCCGCCGGGCCGCATCTCCGGTGGTACGGTGGAGCTGTTCGGTGAGCGCATAGACACGCTCACCGGCGAAGACCTGCGCCGTATACGTGGCAAACGCATAGGCACGATCTTTCAAGATCCGCTGACCAGTCTGAACCCGGTCTATACCGTGGGCCGGCATCTGGTGGAAACCATTTGCACCCACTTGCCGGTCAGCGAGAGCGAAGCCGAAGCCCGTGCGCTGGCGCTTTTGCAGGAAGTGGAAATTCCCCATGCCAGGCAGCGCATGGCCCAGTACCCGCACCAGTTTTCTGGCGGCATGCGCCAGCGCGTGGCGATTGCGCTGGCGCTGTGCGCCGAGCCCGAGCTGATCATTGCCGACGAGCCCACCACGGCGCTGGATGTGTCGGTGCAGGCGCAGATCATTGCCTTGCTGCGCCGCGTCTGCAAAGAGCGCGGTGCTGCCGCCATGCTGATCACCCACGATATGGGCGTGATTGCCGAGACGGCCGACCGCGTGATGGTCATGTACCAGGGCCGGGTGTTGGAAACCGGGCCCGTGCGCCAGGTGCTGGATGCGCCGCGCGAGCCCTATACCCAGGTGCTGATGGCGGCCATCCCCAGCGTGCACCAGCGTTTGATGCGCCTGCCCGTGCCCGAGGTGGGCAGCGGCAAGGTGACCCAGGCCGTGCCCTGGACTCCCAAGCCGATAGCAGTCGACGCAGCTGGCAGTAGCGCAACGCCGTTGCTGGAGGTCAGGGATCTGTGCAAGAACTATGAGCTGTCCGGCGGTTGGCTGGCCCGGCTGCTGGCGCATGAGGAGAAAAAAATCCTCAAGGCCGTGGATCAGCTGTCTTTCAGCATCCGCAAAGGCACGACTTTTGGACTGGTCGGCGAGTCCGGCTCAGGCAAATCCACCGTGGCGCGCATGGTGGCGGGGCTCACGCCGCCTACCAGCGGCCGGATCTGGTTTGACGGTGTGGACAAATGGAGTCCTGCGGCCCAGACCGTGGCCATGCGCCGCCGTTTCCAGATGATTTTTCAGGACCCCTATGCCAGCCTGAATCCGCGCTGGACGGTGGAGCAGCTGATTGCCGAGCCTTTGCTGGTGCTGGGGCTGACATCGGGCAAGCAGGAAACGGCGGAGCGCGTGCAGCAGGCGCTGCGCCGTGTGCGCATGAAGCCTGACGATGTCAAAAAGTACCCGCATCAGTTTTCCGGCGGCCAGCGCCAGCGCATTGCGGTGGCCCGGGCCCTGGCCAGCCAGCCGGAATTCATCATCTGCGATGAACCCACGTCAGCGCTGGATGTGTCGGTACAGGCCCAGGTGCTGAATCTGATGCGCGATCTGCAGGACGAGTTCGGTCTGACCTATCTGCTCATCAGCCACAACCTGGCGGTGATTCGCCATATGTGTGACGACATCGGCGTGATGCAGCGTGGCCAGTTGGTGGAGTCGGGCGAGGCCGCCGCCGTGCTGGACGCTCCCCAGCATGCTTATACGCGCGAGCTGATGGCGGCCATTCCCGATATCAGCCATGCGCATGCCTGAGCGCTGATCGGGCGGCAACAAAAAAGGCTTGCTGAAAATGCAAGCCTTTTTGCTTTCTAACGCTGATGGATCAAGCGCTAGTCGCTATGAATAGCGCAGTGATCAGAGCAGAGACTTGGCGTTGTCCAAGACGTAGTCGCAGGCTTTCTCCTTGAGATTGCTCTTGATCTTGTCCAGGCTGAAGGTCTGGCCGTTGGAGCCGGTGACCATGCCCATCAGGCCGTTCTTGTAGCCCTGGTCCTTGGGTTCTTCTTTCTGTCCCAGGCCTAGCTTGCCCAGCAGTTGGTCCTTGACCTGGGCGGCCTTGTCGGCATTCAGGTAGTTGTTCTTCATGCAGTAGGTGATGACGCCAGCCGCATTGCTGGCCGTGGCCGAGCCGCTGAGGCCGCCCAGGCCCAGAGCCGACAGGGCCGAAGCGCCGCCGGCGCCACTCAGCATACCGCCCAGACCCGAGGAGGCGCCTGTCGTGCTTTCCGCAGCGCCGCCGCCGACCTTGTCGCGCAGGGCATCGCCCCAGCTCGAGGCGTTGGCGGATAGGGCAGTGGCACCCAGCGTGGCGCAGACCAGAGCCGAGAGGGCAAATATTTTCATGGCATTTTCCTTTTAAGGCCTGCCTGAGCGAACACCGCTGCAGGCCAGACCATGACTCCCACAAGAGGGCTGCACATTAGCACGGGCCCATGGGGCACAACTGTGGAAGATTGCAACTCAGCGTAGCGGCGTGGCTGGCACTGGGGCTGCAGCGGGTGCAGTGGCCGGGGCTGCCGCCGGGGCCGGAGGCTGGATCACGGTGCGAACCGTGCGTGCACCTTGCGGCGGCTTGGGGAAGCCGGTCAGCGCGGCATCGAACAAGATGCCGAAGATGGCCGGGTCGTCCGTCCACACGTCCTGGCGCTGGGCCGAGGTTTCGTAGACGATTTGCTGGGTCTTGATATCGCGCATCACGATGCTGACGGCGCGGTAGTACTCCAGGGGCGGGCCGTCAAACATCATGCTGCCGCCAAAGCCCATGCCCCAGCCGCGACCGTAGTTCATGCCCCAGCCCCAGCGCGGGCCCCAGGGGTCGTAATACGGCCAGCTGGCATAGTCACGCGCGTACTTGGCCGTGGCCCTGATCTGCACGACCAGGCTGGGGTTGGAGTCGTCGCGTCTGAGGCCCACGTGGGCCAGCGCCTGCTGGGCCTGCGCCTCGATGGCGGGGAAGTGGACCTGATCCTGCTGGGAGGGCAGGGTTTCAAGGCGGTACGTGGGCGGCTGGGGCAGGGTGCTCAGCGAGGAATAGCTTTGAACCGTGCTGTTGACTTCACGGATCGTGCTGCAGCCTGTGAGCAAGGCTGTGGCTGCGAGGGCCAGCGCGCCCACCCAGCGGACATTCATCCAGCGCATCTTCATGGTGTTGCTCTCCTGTACAAAAAAAGGCCCATGGAAATGGGCCTTGCTTTGACTGCTTGCGTGCTGCTTAGTTCAACAGCGATGCCTAATTCAGGACAGTTGTACCACTTGTACGCCGGGCAGGCCAGCGAGCGTGGGCGCGCTGGGCAGCTCCTCGTGGTCGAATGCCATGTCGCCGTTGGGGTCGGCAATACCGGTGGCCTTGGCGTCTTTGAAGTTGTGCAGATTGGGGTCCATCATGTGCGTGGTCACCACATTGCCCATGGCGCGGAACATGCTCTCGATGCGGCCGGGGAACTTCTTTTCCCACTCGCGCAGCATCTCGCCGATGGCCACGCGCTGCAGGCCGTCCTGGCTGCCGCAGAGGTTGCAGGGAATGATGGGGAAGTTCTGGTACTGGGCCCAGCGCGCCGTGTCTTTCTCAGGCACATAGGCCAGAGGGCGGATCACCACATGCTTGCCGTCGTCGCTGACCAGCTTGGGCGGCATGCCCTTCATGCGGCCGCCGTAGAACATGTTGAGCATCAAGGTCTGCACGATGTCGTCGCGGTGGTGGCCCAGGGCCAGCTTGTTGCAGCCCAGCTCGTCGGCCACGCGGTACAGAATGGCGCGGCGCAGGCGCGAGCACAGGCCACAGGTGGTCTTGCCCTCGGGCACGACGCGCTTGACGACGCTGTAGGTGTCCTGGGTTTCGATGTGGTAGTCCACGCCCAGGCTCTTGAAGTACTCGGGCAGGATGTGGTCGGGAAAGCCGGGCTGCTTCTGGTCCAGGTTCACGGCGACCAGCTCGAACTTCACCGGGGCGCGCTTTTGCAGCTTGCGCAGGATGTCGAGCATGGTGTAGCTGTCCTTGCCGCCGGACATGCAGACCATGATCTTGTCGCCTTCTTCAATCATGTTGAAGTCGGTGATGGCGCGGCCCACTTCGCGGCACAGGCGCTTTTCCAGCTTGTGCTGCTCGCGTTCGATCTTGATCTTGCCGGGCGTTGCCGCTTCGGCTTCGGTGGCGTTGCCTTCTTCGGCAATCCAGGGGTTCTCAGTCACAGCGTTCATGGGGTTCACCATTGTCCGGTTTCGATGCGAATGGCTACTTCGCAGTCTTCAAAAATTTCAAGTTTGGCAATCTTCACGCGCACGCCACGCACGCCGGGCAGCTGCAGCAGGCGCTGGGCCAGCTTGCCGATCAGGCTTTCCAGCAGATTCACATGCTCGGCCGTGCATTCGTCGATGATGATCTGGCGCACCTTGCGGTAGTCCAGCACATGCAGGATGTCGTCATCACGCGGAGTCAGCGGCTGGGGGCCGAGATTGAGTTCGGCATCGACCTGAATCGGCTGAGGCTCCTGTTTCTCGTGCGCGAGAATCCCGAGGCTGGCGTCAAAGCGCAGGCCGTTGAGCGTGAGTATCTGTTGTCCGGAGGTGGTCATTGCAAGCGTGTGCGAGGCCTTGGCAGGCGCTCACATCATCGAAAAATCGCGCTCGAAGCGCTGTAAGTGCTGGCCGCCATCGACCAGCAAGGTGGTTCCCGTCATCGCCCGGTTCTCCAGTGCAAAGCACACGGCGGCAGCAATGTCCTCGGGGGCGGAGGAGCGGCCCAGCGGGCTGAGCGCATGCAGTGCCTCGAACTTTTCCTGGCTCAGCATATGGCTGGTCAGTGTCAGTCCCGGGGCCACGCCCACCACGCGCACGCGCGGGGCAAGTGCCAGCGCCAGCATGGTGTTGGCCGCTTCCAGCGCGGCCTTGGAGAGGGTGTAGCTCAAAAAGTCCGGATTCTGGTTCCAGAGCTTTTGATCCAGCACATTGACCACGGCAGCATCGGTCTCGGCCTGGCCTGCGGCCGCCCGCTCGACAAGGTGGGCATGCAGGGCCTGGGCCAGCAAGATGGGCGCGCCCGTGTTGCTGCGCAGATGCGCCTCCAGCGCCACATAGCTGAAGCTTTTGACATCGTCATGCTCGAACAGCGAGGCGTTATTGACCACGGCGTCGATGCGGCCAAAGTGCTCCACCACACGCGGCACCAGCGAACGTACCGAGTTCTCGTCAAAGAAATCAGCGTCAAAAGCGGCGCTAACTCCCGACAGTTCTGCGCAAGCAGCTACGGTTTGCATAGCTTCTTCGCGCGAGTCGCGGTAATGCACAGCCACTTGCCAGCCCGAATGGGCCAAGGCAAGCGCCATGTCGCGTCCCAGGCGACGGGCGGCGCCGGTCACCAAAACAGTGCGTGTTTGGGCAGGGATGGACATTCGTGGAAAAATGCGGGTTGTGACGACAGAACCCTTAAGTTTAACGAGCACCTTGCAATCGCGCATTGCCAAGGAAATTGCCGCCGCGGGCGGCTGGTTGCCTTTCGACCGTTTCATGGAGCTGGCGCTCTATGCGCCGGGCCTGGGCTATTACGCTAATGAATCGGCCAAATTCGGGTCTTTGCCCCAGTCTGGCAGCGATTTTGTGACGGCGCCGGAGATTTCACCCCTGTTCGGTCAGGTCGTGGCGGCCCAGCTGGTCGAAGCCATGGACCGCACCGGCACCGACGAAATCTGGGAGTTCGGCGCGGGCACCGGAGCGCTGGCCCTGCAGTTGCTCGATGAGCTGGCGGCCCTGGGACGATTGCCCAGGCGCTACACCATCGTCGATCTCTCCGGCACGCTGCGCGCCCGCCAGAAACTCAAGCTGGCCAAGCATGAGAGCCTGGTGCGTTGGGTGGATGTCCTGCCAGAGAGCATGGAAGGCGTGATCATTGGCAACGAGGTGCTGGACGCCATGCCCGTGCAACTGCTGCAGCGCACCCAGGGCCTGTGGCATGAGCGCGGTGTGGTCATGAACGGCGAAGTCTTCGCCTGGGAAGACCGGCCCAGCGAGCTGCGTCCGCCGGTGGACATTGACGGCCCGCATGACTATCTGACCGAAATTCACCGCCAGGGCGAGGCATTTATCCACACGTTGGGCGAGCGTTTGACCCGAGGTGCTGCTTTTTTCATTGACTACGGCTTTGGCGAGAACGAGTACTACCATGTGCAGCGCCACATGGGCACGCTGGTCTGCCATTACCAGCATCAGGTCGACAGCGATCCGCTGGTGCAGGTGGGTCTGAAGGACATCACGGCCCACGTCAACTTCACCGGCACCGCCGTGACCGCGCAGGATGCGGGTTTTGACGTGCTGGGCTATACCAACCAGGCCCACTTTCTCATCAACTGCGGCTTGCCAGCCAAGATGGATGCCGCCGGCCTCAAGGAACGCGTCATGGCAGCCAAGCTGATCATGGAGCATGAGATGGGCGAGCTGTTCAAGGTCGTGGCCCTATCCAAGGGCGTCGAGCCCTGGGGCCCGCTGGGCTTTGTGCAGGGCGATAGAACGCACAGGCTGTAAGCCCTGTTTTTTCGAGCAAGCCATTGCATGGCTGAGGCGAATGGCAATCCCCGGTGAGGGCTTGCCACACGCTTTTTATAGCGTCTGACGCCTGATTTAACTAGGTTTCAAGATAAAAATCATCTGAAATCAAGCCGCAGCATGCGCAAGCCGCTCCTAAAGCAAGGGCCGCGTTTACTGGCGCTGCAGTCCTGCGGCCTGGATGATGCCTTCCCAGTGCTTGAATTCGTTCTGGGTAAAGTTGCGGAAGGCAGCGGAGTCCAACTGGCGGGGTTCTCCGCCCAGAGCGGCCACCTTGGTTTTGAATTCGGTGCTAGCAGCGGTCTTGAGTGCGGCGGCCTCAATGCGCTTGACGACGGCTGCTGGCGTTCCCTTGGGCGCCAGCACGCCGTTCCAGGTGGCCGTCACAAACGAGGGAAAACCGCTTTCCTTCATGGTGGGCACATGGGGCAGCAGCGGCAGGCGCTCGGAGGAGGTGACGGCCAGCGCCTTGAGCTTGCCGCCTTGCACAAAAGGCAGGGCGGGCGTGATGTTCTCGAAAATGAAGTCGATCTGGCCGCCAATCAGGTCGGTCAGTGCGGGCGCGCTGCCCTTGTAGGGGGCGTGGACCAGATCCAGACGCGCGGCGCTCTTGAGCAACTCGCCCGACAGATGCACGGTCGATCCGGTTCCGGGCGAGCCGTAGCTCATGCCGGCACGCTGCTCACGCGCACGCCCCACCAGCTCGGCCACCGACTTGACGGGTGTCTTGGCCTCATTGACCACCAGCACGTTGGGAATGGAGGTCACCAAGGCGATGTATTCAAAATCGGCCAGATTTTTCTGGCTCAGATTCTTGTACAGGCTGAGGTTGATGGCCTGCGTGCCCGCCGTGCCGAACAGCAAGGTGTAGCCGTCGTTGCTGGCTGCAGCGACGCGGCTAGCACCAATGGCGCCGTTGGCGCCGGCAATGTTTTCCACCACCACGGGTTGGCCCAGCGTTTCGGACATGCCTTGCGACAGCAGGCGGGCTACGACATCGGTGTTGCCGCCGGGAGCGAAGGGCACTACCAGCTTGATGGGGCGGGCGGGAAAAGCATCGGCAGCGGCGATGGCCGGCATGGCAACGGCGGCGCACAGCAGTGCGGCCGAGCGCAGAAATTGCTGGCGCGATAAAAATGTGGGCATGTCATGTCTCCTGGTTATGAATTGAGCGCTTGTGCGCCGGCGCCTGCGGGCAAGCGGGCTTGCCGCCTGACCTCGCGATGGCGTGGGGACAGAAGCCGCCAGCGCCAAAAAGCTGTGCGCATGGTGGGCAGGCGGTGTGTCTGGCGTCAATCAATCTTTTGGAAGGTGATCATTCCCGGACGGAATGTCATGCCAGGCCCGTGGCCGCAACCAGGCAAAGAACGGCTTGGGGCGGGGCAGTCTTTTCTGCATGCAAGACGTTTGACTCGCGACGCCCGTACACTTGGGCCATCATGATTCGCTGGCTGATTGTTATTTTCCTGGCCTTGTTGTTGATCAACGGCCTGCACTCCTGGCTGGAGCGCATAGGCCTGGGCCGTCTGCCTGGCGATTTTCGCTTCCGGCTGTTCGGGCGCGAGCTGTTTTTGCCCGTGGCCAGCACCGTGCTGCTGAGTCTGGTCGCCGCCCTGATCGCACGCTTTGTGAAACTCTGAGCCGCGATTTCCGGGGCTTGAATCTTGCCGCCGTGGCTGCAACTATCAGGCTGCCACAAGGCCGTCCGGCCTTGTCACCCGAAACGCTTGCCGAAAGTTCTGCCCATGTCCGAATCCCTGCACTACGTCTGCCCCCACTGCCACACCACCAACCGCATTGCCAAAGAGCAGCTGGCGAACAGCCCGGACTGCGGCAGCTGCCATAAGCCCTTGGTGACGGGCGAGCCTGTGGCTCTGGATGCGGACAGCTTTGCCCGGCACAGGGGCCGCAGCCAGCTGCCGGTGGTGGTGGATTTCTGGGCGCCCTGGTGCGGGCCTTGCCGCATGATGGCTCCGGGCTTTGCCCAGGCGGCGCAGACCTTGGCGGGCCAGGCGCAGTTTGCCAAGCTCGATACCGAGGCCCATCCCCAGGCCTCGGCACCTTTTGGCATCCGCAGCATTCCCACCATGGTGGTGTTCAAGGAAGGGCGGGAGCTGGGTCGCATCTCGGGCGCGCTGCCGCCCGGAGAGATCGTGCGCTGGGTGCAGTCGGTGATTTGAGTTCCTGCTGCGTTGCTGCGCGCCTGGGCGCATCAGCGGCAGAAATCAAATGCTCTGCCGGGTCAGCCAGTCGGCAATCGCCTGCTCGCGGGCCTTGCTCACGGCTTCGCCAATGGCCTTGCCTTTGAGCCCGCGCTGGGCAGCGGCCTGGGCTACCGGGGCGGTGTCCACCGCCAAAGCCGCTTGCATGGCGCCTCCCAGGCGCTGGCGCTGAGGGTAGGCGGCATCTTCAAAACCCAGGCGGCCGCGTGCATCGCATTCGCAGGCCATCAAGGCTTCTTCAAAACGTGCGGGCTTGCGTATGGCATCGCAGCGCTCCAGCAGGCGCAGCAGGGCGGCCGCATTGAGCTCATGGCTGCGGTGAATATTGCCGTGCTCGCGGGCCACCAGGTCGGCCAGCTCGCGGCATTCGTTGGGCACGCGCCAGCGCTCGCAAACGTCCTTGAGCAGACGGGCGCTGCGCTGTTCATGGCCGATATGGCGGGGCAGCACGTCGGCGGGCGTTGTGCCCTTGCCAAAGTCATGGCACAGGCAGGCAAAGCGCACGGTCAGCGGCGTCTGCAGCCGGGCCGACATGTCCAGCACCATCATGGCGTGCACGCCGCTGTCGACTTCCGGGTGGTATTCGGCGCGCTGAGGCACGCCCCAGAGGCGGTCGAGTTCGGGCAGCAGCACGGCCAGCGCGCCGCATTCGCGCAAAAGCTCGAACATGCGCGAAGGCTGCTCCTCCATCAGGCCACGGCTGATTTCCTGCCACACGCGCTCGGGCACCAGGGCATCGACCTCGCCGGCCGCTACCATTTCGCGCATCAGCTGCAGGGTTTCGGGAGCTACGGAAAACGCGGTAAAGCGAGCCGCAAAACGGGCCAGGCGCAGTATGCGCACCGGGTCCTCGCGAAACGCTTCGGTGACGTGGCGCAGCACCTTGTCTCGCAGGTCTTGCTGGCCGTTATAGGGGTCTACCAGGTCTTTTAGCTCGCTGGCGCTTTTCCAGTCTGCGGGGGCCGCTATGGCATTGATAGTCAGATCGCGCCGTGCCAGGTCTTCTTCCAGCGTCACATCTGCGGCCGTGTGCACCACGAAGCCGCGGTAGCCCATGCCGTTCTTGCGCTCGGTGCGGGCCAGCGCATATTCCTCATGGGTTTTCGGGTGCAGAAAGACGGGGAAGTCCCTGCCCACGGCCACATAGCCGCGGGCCGTCATCTGCTCGGGCGTGGCGCCCACCACCACCCAGTCGGTATCGTTGACAGGCAGACCCAGCAACTGGTCGCGTACGGCACCGCCGACCTTGTAGATCTGAAACTCGTTGACCTTCACTTCGCTCATCCGGCAATGGTAGTGGCTATCGGCGCGCTTTCAGGGCTGGGAGCGATAAGGTTCTTCAAAGGGCCGGAAGTCGCGCTCGGCGCGCGCCGCCTGCACCCATTCCTGCACGGCGGGCAGGTTGCTGACGCGCTGTACATAGGCTTGCACGGCGGGCGAGAGGGGCAGGGCGTAGGTGTTCAAGCGCATGCAGACGGGGGCGAAGAAGGCATCGGCAATGCTGAACTGGTCAAACAGCATGGGGCCGTTGGCGGCAGCGAGCAGCGGCGTCCAGAGATCCTGCAGCAGCTGCACATCGGCGCGCAGCGGCGGGTGTTCGACCCAGAGCTTGGCGCCGACTTCTGGCAGACGGGCCTCGATATTCATGGGACACAGGCTGCGCAAGGAGGTAAAGCTGCTGTGCATCTCGGCCACCAGGCAGCGCGCGCGGGCGCGGTTGAGCAGCTGCTGGGGCCAGAGGTGTTTTTCCGGAAACTTCTCGGCCAAGTATTCGCTGATGGCCAGACTGTCCCACAGCCTCAGTCCGCCGTCGATGAGGATGGGCACGCGGCCGGCCGGCGACAGGGCCAGGGCCCGCTGCTTGAAGCTGGAGTCCGGACCGAAGCCGTCAAACCGCAGCATCTGCTCCTCGAAGGCAATCCCGGTCTGGCGCATCAGCACCCAGGGGCGCATAGACCAGGATGAATAGTTTTTGTTGCCTATGTAAAGAGTGAGCATGACAGTCTCCAGCAGTGCGGGCTCAAGCTTAGCAATGAATGGCTGAAGCTGCCTATACCTTGTCTACGGCATAGCCCGGCGGCCTCTGCGGTCGTGGGCGCGGTGATCTAATTGCAGGCCTATGTCCCAAACTACGTCCCACACTCCCCACCCCACCTCCACGCCGGCCGGCGCAGGCCATCACAAGACGGCTCTGGTGCTGTTTTCCGGCGGCCAGGACTCGACCACCTGCCTGGCCCAGGCGCTGGCCATGTATGAGCGCGTGGAGACGCTGGGTTTTGACTACGGTCAGCGCCATAGCGTGGAGATGGAGGTGAGGCTGAGCGTGCGCCAGGAGCTGGCCCGCCGCTTCCCCCAGTGGGCGCCGCGCCTGGGTGAGGACCATGTGCTCTCGCTGGATGTGCTCAAGCAGATCGGCGGCTCGTCCCTGACCGATGACGTGGCGTTTGCCATGCAGGCCGACGGCTTGCCCAACACTTTTGTGCCGGGGCGCAATCTGCTGTTTCTCACGCTGGCGGGTGCGCTGGCCTACCGCCGCGGTTTGACGGTCATCGTCACCGGCGTTTGCGAGACCGATTACTCCGGCTACCCCGATTGCCGTGACGACACCATGAAGGCCCAGCAGCTGGCGCTGAATCTGGGGTTGGAGCGCAGGCTGCGCATTGATACGCCGCTGATGTGGCTGGACAAGGCCCAGACCTGGCAAATGGCCCACGACCTGGGCGGCGATGCGCTGGTCGAGCTGATCCGCACCGAGACCCATACCTGCTACCAAGGCGTGCGCGAGGAGCTGCACGACTGGGGCTATGGCTGCGGCAACTGCCCGGCTTGCGAGCTGCGTGCACAAGGCTGGAAGCACTGGCGGGCCGCCAGCGCCGCTCAGTCCTAAAACAGGAGCATCTGTCACATGATTTCAATGGATTTCAGATAAAAATCACATTGAAATCAAGGTTGAAATTACGCTGGCTGCTCTCTAATCAGGAGCGCTGACAGCGCTTCAGCTCGGTGCTGCCGTTTCCAGTCGGGTGCTTGCGGGGCGCAGGGCTTTCTGGCCGGCATGGATCTGATCGACCATCTGGCTGATCCAGCTATGGCTTTCAGGCTGCTCGAACAGAAAATCCCAGATGGCATCGTGCTGCGCAGGCGTGAGGCTGCGCGGCCCGTGGCGCCGCATATGGGCTTGCAGACGCTGAACCTCGCCGTGCGACAGCGGTTGCTGCATGACGGTCAGCGGCGGACGCTGCCGGTAGCGGCGCTGGGGAATGTTTTTGCGCGGATGACTCATACCGGCCAGACCACGCCGTTGTCGTTGAGGATGGCGTCCAGCGGCAAATCGTGGGCTTCGGGGCTGAAGTCATCCACATAGCCGTTGGTATAGCCCAGGCCCACAGTAAAGGGCCGAGGCTGCAGCGCTGCCAGCGTGCGGTCATAAAAACCGCCGCCATAGCCCAGGCGGTAGCCGCCGGCGGCATAACCCACGCAGGGCACGAAAAGCAGCGTGGGCGTGAGCACCTCGGTATCCTTGGGTTTGGGGATGCCATAGGCATCCTCTTCCATGGGGCAACCGGGGTACCAGGCATGAAAGCTCAGCGTCTTGCGTTGCTTATCGATGACGGGCAGTCCAATCTTGCGCCGTTGTGGAGTACCCTGTAGCTCGCCATCTTCTTTCCAGCGATGCAGGGCTGGCAGCGGATCGAACTCTCCCTTGATGGGCCAATAGGCGCCAATCACGGAATCGGGCCGGTCTATCAGCCAAAAGCGCATCACCTGCTGCAGCGCCTCCGCGCGCTGCAAGCGGTCGGAAAGGTTAAGGCGCTGGTCAATCAACTTGCGGCGTAAAGCTGCTTTGTCCATCAGATAAATTCCTCCATGCACTGGCTGAAGATTTTGACACCGCTTTGTGCGGCTTCCCTTTTGACTGTAGCCGCTCCGCTGGCTCAGGCGCAAAACTCGGCAGATGCCGTCTTGCTGGACATGCAAAAAGCATTCCTCAAGCGAGACCGGTCCACGCTGGCGCAGTTGCTGCCGCAGGCCAGCGGTCACCCCCTCGAACCTTGGGCCGCGTACTGGGAACTCAAGAGCCGTCTTGAGACGGCTTCGCCCGATGAAATCCAGGCCTTTCTCACGCGCTATGCCGGCACCTATCAGGAAGACCGCATGCGCAACGACTGGCTGCTGCTGCTGGGCAAGCAGCGCGACTGGCTGACGTTTGCCCGCGTCTATCCGCAGTTCCGCATGCGCGACGACAAATCCGTGGCCTGCTACGCCGTGCTGGCCGATGCAGCGCAAGGCCGCATCGCGCCCAATGCGGGCCAGCAGGTGCGCGATCTGTGGCTGGCGCAAAAAGATGCCGATGACGGCTGCACCACGGCGGCCGGCCAGTTGTATGCGCAAAAACAGCTCACTGATGCCGACATCTGGCGCCGCGCCCGCACAGCCACCGAAGCCAACCGGCAAAAGGCCGCGCGCGATGCGGTGGCCATCGTCGCTCCCGATGCGGCCGATCAGGTAGCTCAGGTGTTTGCCTCTCCGGCCAAATACCTGTCCGGCCAGAGCAAATCCCGCGGCCGCGAGCGCAAGGAGCTGGCCTTGCTGGCCCTGATCCGCATGGCGGCCAGCGACCCCGATGCCGCCACCACGCAGATCGAAGGCGGCTGGGGCGTGCAGCTGAACGCAGAAGAGCGCAACTGGGCCTGGGCGGTGGCGGGCAAGCAGGCGGCTTTCAAGCTCTCGCCCGATGCCAACAGCTATTTTGGCAAGGTGCGCCGCAACGAAGACCTGAGCGACGACCTGCTGGGCTGGAAGGCTCGCGCAGCTCTGCGCGCCGGCGACTGGAAGGCCGTGCACCGCGCGATTGACGCCATGGGCCCCGAGCGCACCGACCCGACCTGGAGCTACTGGAAAGCCAAGGCCATGCTGGCCGGCCGCCCCAATGCCGAGGAAAGAGCCGAAGCCCGCCAACTGCTGGAAGATACGGCCGGCTCGGCCAGCTTCTACGAGCAACTGGCTCTGGAGGAAATCGGTCAGCGCATCAGCGTGCCCCCGGCTCCCGCGCCTTTGACGGCCCAGGAAAAAGCTTCGGCCCGCGCCAACCCCGGTCTGGCCCGCAGCCTGTATGCGATTCAGATCGGCCTGCGCAGCGAAGGCGTGCGCGAGTGGAACTACAGCACCAATCTGCACCAGCCCGGCGGCCTGGGCGACCGCGAGCTGTATGCCGCCGCCGATCTGGCCTGCGAGCGCCATGTCTGGGATCGCTGTATCAACACCAGCGAGCGCACCAAGACCTTTGCGGACTGGAATCAGCGCTTTCCCATGCCTTACCGCGATACCGTGCTCAGCAAGTCGCGCAACATCGGGCTGGATCCGGCCTATGTCTATGGCCTGATCCGTCAGGAAAGCCGCTTCATCATGGATGCGCGCTCGGGTGTGGGCGCTTCCGGCCTGATGCAGGTCATGCCGGCCACGGCGCGCTGGACGGCCAAGAAGATTGGCCTGAGCGACTTCACGCCGGGCATGATCAACGACCGGGACACCAACATCACCATAGGCACGGCCTATCTGAAACTGGCGCTGGACGACTTTGACGGCTCCATGGCCATGGCTGCCGCAGGCTACAACGCCGGCCCGGGCCGACCGCGCAACTGGCGCAACGGCCCGGTGCTGGATGCTGCCATCTGGGCCGAAAACGTGCCTTTCAGTGAAACGCGTGACTATGTGAAAAAAGTGTTGTCCAACACCACCAACTATGCGGCCTTGATCACAGGCCAGCCGCAGTCGCTCAAAAGCCGGCTGGGCACGGTAGGCCCGCGCCCCAGCAATGAAGCCGAGCCCATGAAAGACCTGCCTTGATCGGCTGCCATGCCTGCTAGTTAGCTATCTTTTTGCTGGCTGAAAGCGCTCACCCTGTATGGGGTTGAGCGCTTTTTTTATGCTTGTTCGGTCCAAAGGCTGCGGTTCTGGTTCGCGCACAGATACCACGGCAGCTGCACAACACAGCAATGACCTTCAAATTAATAACAAGAATGAGAATGGTTTTTGTTTGTTGAATGATAATCGCCCCCGTCGAGCCTACAAATAGAAACACAACTCAGGCTTGTCTCTCTTGCGCTGCTCCGCCAGCCGCCTCTCCGGGCTCCCCGTAGCCCGCACATCCAATCTCAGTATCAAAACGCCAACTTCTGTCTGGCGTGGGAGTCATCATGTCCAAAATTGCGACACGTCGCATGCTTTTGCAACCCACTTTGCTGGCGCTGGCCGCAGCCGCCTGCGTCAACGCAGTCGCTCAGGAAGCCCACACCATGAGCGAAGTGGTGGTGTCTGCCTCCGGCTTTGAGCAAGAGCTCAAGAATGCGCCTGCCTCGATTTCGGTGGTGATCCGCGAAGAGCTGGAAAGCAAGAATTTCCGTGATCTGGCCGAAGCCCTGCAAGGCGTGGAAGGCATCGACGTCATGGGCGGTACGGGCAAGACCGGCGGCCTGGATATCAGCATTCGCGGCATGCCCAGCGACTACACGCTGATCCTGATCGACGGCCGTCGCCAGAACGTGGCCGGCGACGTCACGCCCAACGGCTTTGGCGCGGCGCTGACCAGCTTCATGCCACCGGTGTCGGCCATTGAACGCATCGAAGTCATTCGCGGCCCCATGTCCACCCTCTACGGCTCGGATGCCATGGGCGGCGTGATCAACATCATCACCCGCAAGGTGGCCAAGGAGTGGGGCGGCGAGGTCAGCATCGGTGCCGGCATTCCGCAAGACAGCGAATGGGGCAACCAGTACAAGAGCAATATCTACATCAACGGCCCCATCAAGTCCGATCTGCTGGGTCTGGCCGTGCGCGGCAGCTACAGTGGCCGCGAGGCTTCGGACTGGGTCCTGGCTCCCAATGCCAACCAGCCGACCCAGGCCCGCAACCCGGCCCCGGCTGAAAGCCGCCAGCACAATCTGGGCGCACGCCTGACGCTGACACCCAACCGCCAGCACGATATCTGGCTGGATGTGGAGCAGGCCCGCACCTGGTACAACAACGAAGATGGCCGCCTGGGCAGCCGTGATGCGCTGACACCCAACAACCCACCCGGTTACAAGGACGCCCTGCGCTTCAACCGCGATCAGCTTGCCATCGGTCATGCCAGCCGCCTGGGCTTTGGCTTGCTGGAAAGCAGCCTGATGCACACGGAAACCGAGACCATCGGCCGTACCATTCCCGGCGCCGCCGTGCCCAAGGGCGATCCGCGCAGCGGCAGCGACCGCGAGCTCAAGACCACCAATGTGGTGCTGGACACCAAGCTGGTTGCTCCTTTGGGCGACAAGCACATCATGACCTTGGGCGGTCAGCTCTGGGATGCCAAACTCAAGGACGGCCTGTTGCCTCAAAGCCACAAGCAGACCATGTGGTCGTTCTTTGCCGAAGACGAATGGCGTTTGCGCGAAGGCCTGACCGCTACGCTGGGCGGCCGCTATGACCACCACGACGCGTTTGGCGGCCACTTCAGCCCCCGTGCCTATGTGGTCTGGGATGCAACCACGAACTGGACCTTCAAGGGCGGCGTCAGCAGGGGCTTCAAGGCACCGCGCCTGAACCAGCTGATCGACGGCGTCAGCGGCGTCAGCGGCCAGGGTACGACCATCAACATCGGCAACCCCAACCTCAAGCCTGAAGTCAGCACCAGCGTGGAGCTGTCGGCCTTGTTTGACAACAAGGCGGGCTGGACGGCCGGCGCTACGTTGTTCCACAACGACATCAAGGACAAGATCAGCAGCGGCGGTAACTGCGCTTCGGTGGCGATTTCCAGCTGTGCCTTCAACCCCACGGCCGATTACGCCATCAACGTGGACAAGGCCAAGACCAAGGGTCTGGAGCTGAGCACCCGCGCCCAGCTGAACAAGCAATGGGCCGTGCGCGCCGGTTACACCTTCACCGACAGCGAAGTGATTGAAGGCGGTGTGCGTAACGGCCAACTGGCCAACACCGCTCGCCACATCGGCAGCGCGCAGCTGGACTGGACGCCGCACAGCCAGTGGCGCTTGTGGCTGCGCGGCGAGCTGCGCGGCAAGAGCCCGCGTTTCAGCGGCTCCTACGCCAACCTGAGCAATGCCAACAAGGCCGTGTTTGACGCAGTGGGCGATATCAAGAGCTACCAGCTGTTCCATCTGGGTGGTAGCTACCAGGTCAACAAGAACCTGAGCATCAACGCCAACATCTTCAATCTGTTCAACAAGGACTTCCGCAAGTACAGCCTGGTCAACGTCAACGGCACGCCGACCTGGGTCAACAGCTACTTCCAGGGAGGTTCTTCCGTCTCGGGCGTGACGCAGGCCGGCCGTACTTTCTGGATTACGGCAAACCTGAAATTTTGAAGCTCCCCCTGAGCCGCTTTGCGGCTTCCCCCTCTCTCGCTTCGCGGGAGGGGGACAAGGTCCTCGCTGCGGGGCGGCGGGGCCGCCTAGGCCCTTGCTTGACCTTCCTGACTTGGATTGCGCCAGTTTTGGCTGTGTGTAATTTCAATAAAAGGAGCTTCTTGCGCTTTTAATCAAAGGATTTCAAGTCAATTAAGGCTTGAAACCATGATTGAGCCAGCGTAAGCAGCTCCTTTTTTATGCGCGCATTAAGTCTCTGCCCACATGCGCAGCAGGTTGTGATAGTTGCCGGTGAGGCTGACGGTCTCTGGCGTTTCGCCCAACTGGGCGCGCAAGCGGGTGATGGCCTGATCCATCTCGAATAGCAGGGCGCGGCGGCTGTCGTCGCGCACCAGGCTCTGGGCCCAGAAGAAGGAGCAGACACGCTCGCCGCGGGTGACGGCTTCGACCCGGTGCAGGCTCGATGACGGGTAGAGGATGAGATCGCCCGCGGGCAGCTTGACTTCGTGCGTGCCGTAGGTGTCCACCACCACCAGCTCGCCACCTTCGTAATCTTCGGGCTCGCAGAGAAACAGCGTGCAGGACAGATCGGTGCGCAGCCACTGGGGGCCGCCCATGGCCGCACCGGCCACGCGGCGCGCCGCGCCGTCCACATGCAGACCGTAGGTTTCGCTGTCGCTGTAGCGGTTGAACAGCGGCGGCATGCTGCGCGCGGGCAGGGCGGCGCTGAAAAACAAGCTATTGGTTGCCAGCGCCTGCTCGATGATGCGGCCCTGCTGCAAGGCGATGGGGGAGTCCTCGGGCAGCTGGCGATTGCGCTTGACCTGGGCTCCCTGGCTGCCCACGGTGGCACGGCCGTCCACCCAATCGGCCGCATCGATGGCGGCACGCATGCTGGCGACTTGCTCGCGGCTTAGAACATTGGGGATATGCAGCATCATTTTTTGAATTTCCTCGGACGGAAAAGCCCCGCAGTTGCGGGGCTGAAAGCGTAAAAAGAGCGCAGCCTTCAAGCAGGCATGGCCCAAGCCAGAGACATCAAGCAAGGGCCTAGGCGGCCCCGCCGCCCCGCAGCGAAGATGTCGTCCCCCTCTCCCGCGAAGCGAGAGAGGGGGAGGGCGCCTAGCGCCTCAGGGGGTGCTGTTTAGAACCTGAAGTTGGCCGTCAGACGTGCCGAGCGCGAAATGCCGGGGAAGTAGCGGTAGCCGCTCTTGTTGATGGCTGCCACATAGCTCTTGTCAAACAGGTTGTAGACATTCAGCTGAATGTCCAGGTTCTTGTTGACGCGGTAGCTGGCCATGGCGTCCACCACCCAGTACGACTCGGTGAAGTTGGGCGTACCCACGGCACCGTCCGTGCCGCGCTTGAGGCCACCGGAGTAGCGTGCACCGCCACCGATCGTCAGGCCAAAGGGCAGCTGGTACGTGCTCCACAGGCTGAAGGCGTTCTTGGGGGTGTAGGTCAGGCCGCTGCTGGCATCGGCCGCCACGTTGGCGCCGTTGGCCACCTTGGTGTTTTGCACGGTGTAGCCGGCGCTCATGCCCCAGGCCTTGCTGATCTGGCCGATCACGCCCAGCTCCAGGCCTTGCACGGTCTTCTTGCCGGTCTGGTTCACGCTGCCGTCGGGGTTGGTCACGATTTCATTGGTGACTTCGGTGCGGAACAGCGCGCCGGTCAGCAGCAGGTTCTTGTCCAGCAGCTCCCACTTGGTACCGATTTCGGCAGTCTTGGCCTTTTGCGGATCCATATTGGGATTGGCCGAGTTGTTGGCCACGGCAGACAGCGTGAAGTTGTTGCCGCCCGGTGGCTGCTGGGACAGGGCGTAGTTCAGGTACACGCTGCCGTTGGGTGCGGGCTTGTAGAGCAGGCCGGCCTTCCAGCTCAGCAGATTGCCGGTCTTGGACAGGCCGTCCGAGGTGGTGTGCACCACGGTGCCTACAGGATTGCTGCCGCAAGGCTGGGTGGTGGAGGTCGCCGTGCAGACGGCGCTGGCGTTGTAGGAAGACTTGTAGTGATCCCAGCGCAGACCCACATTGGCCTGCCATTGCTCGTTGAACTTGAGCGTGTCGAAGGCATACAGGGCCACCGTGTCTGTCGTGCCCTTGCTGTCGGCGCCGTTGCGCAGATAGGCAGGCAGATAGATGCTGGAGTCGGGGTTGTACACGCTGACGCGGGGCACGACGCCGGCGGTGGCCAGGCCGTAATTGGTCTGCTCCTCGCGCGTCAGTTCCAGGCCGGTGCTCAGATCATGGCGCACCGTGCCGGTGGCAAAGCTGGTGTTCAGATTGGTCTGGTTGGTCAGGATGCGGTTGACCTGATCCTTGGTATTGATGTTGCGCGCCATGCTCCAGGTGGAGGGGTCATTCGCGTTGGGTGTCTGGATGCTGTTGGTGCCGGTGCCTGCTGCCATGAAGGCGGTCAGCAGATAGTCCTGCTTGGTCTGGCCCCAGCGCGTGGTGTTGCGCAGCTTGGTGGTGGCAGAGAAATCATGCTCCACACGCAGCGTGGCCATGTCGGCGGTCACGTTGTCGCGGTCGGAGGCCGTGCCGTAGAAGTTCTTGCTGTTGACGCGCGACGCACCGGTGAGGTAAGGGCGATTGGCGGGGTCTGGCGAGCTATAGCCAGGCAGGCCTATGGTCAGCACGCCGCCGTCGGGCACATTGTCCTGCTTGACGTGCAGCAGGTTCACGAACACGCGGGTGGGAGAGTTCAGGCCAAAGGCGAACGAGGGTGCAATGCCCCAGCGGTCGTTGGCCACGCGGTCGCGACCGGCCACGCCGGAGTCTTGCACCATGGCATTCAGACGCACGGCCGTACCGGTTTCTGCATTGATCACGCGGTTCAGGTCCACATTGCCGCGCTTGTAGCTGGCCGAGCCAAAGCCCAGGGAGCCGCCAAAGCTGTTGGTCAGATTGGCCTGCTTGCTCACCAGGTTGATAGCGCCGGTGGGCGCGCTGCGGCCGTAGTCGGTGCCGGCCGGGCCTTTGGTGACTTCGATCTGCTCGATATTAAACATATCGCGCGAGATGGCGCCTATGTCGCGCACGCCATCCACATAAATGCTGCTGGAGCTGTCAAAGCCGCGCATGTATACGGCATCGCCCGTGCTGGTGTTGCCGTTCTCGCCTGCGTAGAAGGTGCCGGCGCCGGGCACATTGCGCAGTGCTTCGGTCAGCGTGGTCGCGCCTTGCTCCTGCAACAGCTGCTCCTTGATGATGGAGACGGTCTGCGTGGTGTTGACCAGAGGCTGGGTGAACTTGGGCGAGGAAATCGTGCCCGGCGTGTAGCCCGTATCGGCAGCGCTTTCGACCTTCACTTCCTTGAGGACGGGAGCGTTGTCTGTGGACTGAGCATGGGCCGGAAGGCCCAGGGCCGCCAGAGCGGTGGCCGCCGCCAGCAGGCTGACGGGTGATGTCAGGCCCGCCTGGGAGTGTTTACGGCTTTGGATATATGTGTTGGGTTTCGCCATGATGAAGACTTGGATGAAGACTGCTGGCTGGCGAGGAGTAATTTTTTTGCTTGCCTCCGGAAAGTGTGCAGACGCTTTCGGTGCAGGTCATAGTCCATGGCTGGCTGAGGCCGTACGCGGATACGGAACGCTGCGAATGATAATGATTCCCACTTGTTTCTTTGCAAATATTTACGCTGGCTTCATGGATTGTTGTTGCACTGCAACAATTAAAGATGCCTGTTGTCGGACAAACTCTATTCAATGCGTGGCCAGAAGCGTAAGTGCTTACTGGAGGTTCCGATTCGCAGTCCATTCCGCCGCATCATGGCTGCTGTAGTTGTTTGTCACGTCGTTTGGCGCCGTCGCCAGCCAGTTGCAGCAAGGCCAGCAGCTGGGCTTGCTGGGACTCGGGGCAATCCTGCAGCAAATCCCTGGCCACCTTGTCGCGCAGCTGGCGCAGCTGGACATACAGCGCCTGGCCCTGCGCGCTCAGTTGCAGGCAGCGCACGCGCTTGTCGCTTTCGCTGGCCGTGCGCAGCAGCCATCCTTTTTCTTCCAGCTGGGCCAGAGTGCGCGCCATCTGCGCCTTGTCGGCATGGCTGTGTTCCACCATGTCCTTTTGCGTCAGACCCGGGCGTCGGCCCGTATGGACCAGCACGCGAATCTCGTTGAAGGTCAGCTCCGGGTGTACGGATTCCATGGATTTGCGCATGCGCGCACGAAACAGGCGAACCAGTTCATGCAGCGCGTCAAACACGTCGGCAGACAAAGATGAATTCATGGTGTGGGAATTTATTGTTGACAAAGTCAACTTAATCTTGGATATTTGGTGGACTTTATCAACAAACTCACTCCTATGTCCATCAACGAGACAAACAGCGCCCTCGCCAGCCATGGCACAGACTCCGTGATGCAGCGCGTGCGCCATCCTTTCCGTTCCCGCCACGTGCAAGTGCTGGCGCGTGAGCAAACCAGCCCCGGCTTTATTCGTCTGACCTTGGGAGGCCCCGAGCTGGAAGGCTTTGTCAGTGCCGGCTTTGACGATCACACCAAGCTCATCCTGCCGCAGGCCGGACTGGAAAAACCCAATTTGCCGCAAATCGTCGACGGCCGCCCGCATGTGGAGGGCGAGCGCCCCACCATGCGCGACTACACGCCGCTGCACTTTGACGCGGCCGCCAACACCTTGCAAATGGAATTTGCCGTCCACGGCACCGGCCCGGCGGTGGAATGGGCGCAAAACGCTCCCGTGGGCCAGTGGCTGGGCTTGGCCGGCCCGCGCGGCAGTCTGGTGATTGCGGCAGACCTGCCCTGGCATGTGCTGCTGGGCGACGAAACCGCCATGCCCGCCATTGAGCGCCGCCTGGCCGAACTGCCCGCAGGCAGCCGCGCCATCGTGCGCGTGCAGCTGGCGAATGCTGCCGATCAGCGTGCCTGGAGCAGCCAGGCCGCACTGGATTTGCAATGGGTGGCTTCGCTGGCCGATGCCGTGGATGCGCTGGAACTGCCCCAGGGCGAAGGCTTTGTCTGGGCGGCGGGCGAGAACCGCGCCATGGCCGATCTGCGCAAGCGCATGCTGAGCAAGCCCGGCGCCAACCCCAAGCGCATGCGCATTGCTTCGTACTGGAAGCAGGGTGAGTCCGGCCACCATGAGGAACTGGGCGCCGGCAACTGAGTGCGCCGCAGATTTCTTCAGAGCTGCCGTCTCCTCCGGTTGGCGCCACGGTCTAGATATAAAACGGTTGAAACGCAATCAATGAAAGCGTTTGCTGCTATTTAATTGTGAGTCAGGCGTTATGCAGAATCTGGCGATTCTCTGCCAGCGTCTGCACGCGGGCTGCGCCGCTGGCGACCAGGCTTTCCACCAGCGATTGCTGCCATTGCTGCAGAGTCTGAACGCCAAAATAGCGGCGATGCAGCATGCCGAAATAAGCAGTGTTCTGCAGCCAGGTCTGCAGATCGTCCAGATCAATGCTTTGCCACTCCAGCAGCTTGTATTTGAGCAACACCTTGGCGGCATAGCTGGCATGGCGCTCGGGCGATTGCACAAAGCCATCCAGACGTTTGCGGGCCAACGCCAACGCTGCATCCACGCCGGTGAATACGCTGCCGTGGCCGGGAACGATGCTCTGGGGCTGCAGCTGCTCGATCACATCCAGCGTGGCCGCCACCTCGTCGAAAGCTGCAATCCCTTCGATCTCGGGAAAGACTACGCCAAAGCCGTTTTCCCAGAGCGCGTCGGCCGAGATCAGCGTGCGACTGGCGGGCTCGAACAACACGATGGAATGCGGATCATGCCCGGGCGCGGCGTGGATCTGCCAATCCAGACCCGAGAGCCGCACCGTGTTGCCCGGCTGCAGCACGCCGCTGATGGCAAAGCGCGGGCATTCCTGGCCCGTGGGCTGGTAGCTCAGTGCCGCCTCATCCCAGTCATGAACCAGGGCCGCTTGCCCGGGTGCTATGAAAGTCTGCACCTGTGGATAAGCCGCCTGCAGCGCCGCATTGCCGCCGCAATGATCGCTATGCAAATGGGTGTTGAGAATGCGTGCCAGCGGCTGTCCCTGCAAAGTGGCGGCCACCAGATCCACGGTTTGCTGTGCATGGGCCACATAGCCTGTGTCCACCACCGCAGCCCCTTCCATATCGCCGGGCTGGGCCGCGAACACGATGTTGTTGGCCGAAAGCCAGCCGCGCTCCAGCACGGTCATGCCTGCAGGCAGAGAGATAGGGCTTGGGTGCATGGGACTTGTCTCGCATCTCTTGTGTCTTGTTTGGCACAAGACTAGCAGAGCGTCGGCCAACACCGTGTCGCGGGCGGGTGCAGGCGCATGGCCCGATCTTTTCCAGAGCTTTCGCAGGGATATGTCATGCCCTCGTATCGGATGGCAACATTCAAATACAATTGAGAACGATTCTCAGTAATGTTGCTGAAAGCTCTAGGGAAATCATGAGCCATGGCTGGTGCGCAAGCTAGTTCCTCTTCGCTTTTACATACGCTTTATAGCGACCACCATGGATGGTTGGTGCATTGGCTGCACCGGCGCGTGCATTGCGTGCAGGAAGCATCGGATCTGGCGCAGGACACATTTGTGCGCCTTCTCAAACAGTGCCCGCCAGAACTGCAGGAGCCGCGCGCTTTTCTTGCCACCGTGGCGCGCAGCGTGCTCATCGACCATTGCCGGCGCATGTCGCTGGAGCGAGCCTACCTGGAGACTCTGGCGCTGATGCCCGAGCCGGTGAGCCCCTCGCCCGAGGAGCGTGCCATGGTGTTGCAGGCATTGGAGCAGATCGATCGCATGCTTGATGGCCTGGGTACCCGTGCACGCAGTGCCTTTTTGCTGGCTCAGCTCGACGGCCTGACCTACAAAGAGGTGGCCGCACGCCTGGGTGTGTCCCTGAGCTCCGTCGAAAAATACATGGCGACAGCTTTTGCCCACTGCTATCGCATCGCTTATCTGGATGCTGTGGCATGAGCGGCTTTGCCCGTGAGCCTTCGCCCGCCGTCGTTCAGCAGGCGATTGCATGGATGGTGCGGCTTCAGTCCGGCAACGCCTCGCCAGCTGCCTGGGATGAGTGCCTGCGCTGGAGAGAGGCCGCGCCCGAGCATGCCCTGGCCTGGGAGCGGTTGCAGTGCATTCAAGGCCGTTTCGCCTCCATGCCGCCCGTGCCGGCAGCCCTGGCGCAGCAAACCATGGATGCCGCCCGCAAGCACATGGGGCGGCGCAAGGCCATGGGACTGTTGGCCGTTGCCATGGGCACGGGATGTACGGCGTTGTTGTTGCGCCAGCCTTGGTCTGAAAGCGCCTTGCTTGCCGATCTGCGCACCGGTGTGGGCGAAGTGCGCCGCGTGGTGCTGGCCGATGGCTCGGTGCTGCTCATGGATACCGCGACGGCGGTGGATCTGCGCTTTGATGAGAATGAGCGCCGCCTGGTTTTGCTCAAGGGGCGGATCGCTCTGAGTTCGGGTGCCGATACCGGTGCACAGCATTACAGACCTTTGCTTGTGCAGACGATGCATGGGCGGGTGCGGGCGCTGGGAACCCGGTTTCAAACCCATCTTCAGGAAGACGGCACCCAGGTGCAGGTGCAAAGCGATGCGGTCGAGCTGCAGCCCCATGGTTCTTCCGAAGTGCGAGTTCTGCGCCAGGGCCAGCAAGCCTGGTTTGATACCGGCCAGGTTCATGAGCTGCAGGCAAGTAATGGCGATGACGACGCCTGGACGGATGGCGTACTGGTGGCGCGCAGCATGCCGCTGTCGGTGTTTGTGGCGCAGCTAGGTCGCTATCGGCTCGGTCATCTTGCTTGCGATGAGCGTGTGGCGCAGCTGCGCATTTCCGGAGTGTTCAGCTTGAAGGACACCGAGCGCAGCCTGGACTTGCTGCAGAAAACCTGGCCCATAGAGCTGCACCGACGCACGCGCTACTGGGTCACGCTGATGCCGCGTGGCTGACTTGGCACTTCTTGGTACAGCTGATATCAACAAATTTTTTGCAAAAAAATTACGGGTTTGGCGAATTGCTTCGTCCTTGTTGACAGTAGCGCCTCAAAACAGACTTGTCGTTCGGTCGGTCTGATGCGGCGGCTTTCATGAAAGGACTTTTCAATGCCCTCCCGTCGCCTGCCGCGCATGCGTGCTCCTGCCCATTGGCGCCCCACCGTGCTCGCCATGGCTGCTGCTGCCGTCAGCCTGACTTCGGGCACGCTGCTGCCGCTGGTCGCGAATGCTCAGCCTGCCACGCAAGCTTCCGACAAGGCCTTGCGCTCGTTCTCGATTCCGGCTGCGTCCGTGGAGACTGCGCTGAACCAGCTGGCTCGCGAGGCGCAGATCATGATTGCCTACGACCCCGAACTGGTTCAGGGCAAGCAAAGCCGCGGTTTCAAGGGTGTGGCCACGATCCAAGGCGTGCTGGATTCGCTGCTAGAGAGTCATCCTCTGCAAGCGCAAAGCGAAGGGCAGGGCGCATGGCGCATCCGATCGGCTCCGGCACGCGCGCTGAAAAATCCAGACGGTGTTCGAGCCCAAGCGCAGGAGCGCAACATGGGCGAGGTGACCGTGGTCGCCAAAAAGGATGCCCGCCAGCAGGTGTTTGAAACGGCCGGTTCGGTGGCTGTGGTCACACGCGAAGAGATAGACCGGCTGCCGCCGCGCAACACCGCCGATGTGCTTGCCGAGGTGCCAGGGGTGTACACCTCGCAAAGCCGCATGGACCCTGGCGTTTCGGTGAATATCCGGGGCATGCAGGACTTTGGTCGCGTCAACGTGATGATTGACGGTACGCGCCAGAACTACCAGCAAAGCGGCCATGGCTCCAATGGCTCGGTGTACCTGGACCCGGAAATGATCGGTGGCGTGGACATCTCCAAAGGTCCGACCTCCACGGTGGGCGGTGCGGGAATGATTGCCGGTGTCGTCAACTTTCGCACGCTGGAGGCCGACGATCTGGTCAAGGATGGGCAAACCCGCGGGGCACGCCTGAACCTGTCCAGCGGCAGCAATGGCTATCACTTTGCCGGCAGTGCCGCCCTGGGTCTCAAACCCAGCGAAGACCTCGATATGGTGATGCTGGTCAGCCGAAAAAAAGTGGGTGAGTTTGAAAAAGGCCGACGTGAATCAGCTTCGAGTCAAAGGGACGGGACCACCCATGGCGTGAGCCAGCTGACTTCCCAGGATCAGACCTCGGTCCTGCTCAAGAGCACCTGGCGCTTTGCACCCGAGCAGCAGATCAAGTTCAGCTATATCGGCATGGATGCCAAGTTTGGCGAGAAGCCGCAGTCGGCCAGCGGCGGCGGCATTCTCAACCATGTCCGCACCGACACCTTGCTGGCCAACTATGCCTGGAATCCGTCAGAAAACGCCTTGGTGGACCTCAAGTCCAGCCTCTACTACACCCGCACCCGCAACCAGGCCCACCGCTATGCGGGCGGCACGCTGGACTCTTACGCCTACGATCTGCGCTACCAGACCAGCACTGTGGGCGGCACGCTGGAGAACACCTCCCGCCTGAAATGGGGGCCCAAGGATGCGGCACTGGTCAAGACTGGAGCGGAGTTCTTCCATGACTGGACCGATCCGCAGGCGCAGGCTCTGTCCGTGGGGGCCGATGCGGGAACGACGGCTTTGTATTCGGGCGCTACCCCCAAAGGCAAGCGCACCGTGGCCAGTCTGTTTGGTGAAGTCAACTGGATGCACAGCGATTGGCTGGAGCTGACCGGCGGCCTGCGCTATGACTGGTATGGCATGCAGGGCGATGGTCGCATGCGTGTGGGCTCGCTGATCAATCCTCCGGGCGTGCGCCCGCCTGCCACGGCCTTGTACACCCGCTTCAAGGCGGATCGAAACGACGGTGCGTTTGCGCCCCGCCTGGCACTGGCGCTCAAACCGATAGAAGCTGTTCAGCTGTTCGCCAGCGTAGGCCGGGGCATGCGCCCACCGGCGCTGACGGAAGCGCTGATGTGGGGTCAGCACACAGGCAGCCTCTTCCCTTACTATCCCAATCCGGATTTGCGCGCCGAGCGTTCGCGCAACTGGGAAGTCGGTGCCAACGGCATGTTTGACGACGTTCTCAGCCGGGGCGACAAGCTGCGCGTCAAGGCCGCCTGGTTCAACAACAAGGTCAAGGACTATGTGACCCTGGCGCGCATCATGTCGCCCATAGATACCGCCGGCGGCGGCCTGCTGGGGCCGTATGCCTATGTGAATCTGCAGGACCCGTTTCGCAGCAAAGGCCTGGAGCTGCAGGGCGACTATGACAACGGTCGCGTGTTCGGCAGCCTCAATTACACCCACATGCTCGTCAATACCGGCAAAGGGGGGTATGACTCCTTTCCTCTGGGCAGCCTGACGGGCTACCCCAACAACAATCTGGGCCAGGCGGGTGACGCCAACATCTGGTATGTGCTGCCGCCCAAGAAAACCGCCAGCCTGAGCGCGGGTGTGCGACTGCTCGACAAAAAACTCACGCTCGGCGGTCGCATGCGCTTTCAGGCACCCAGCACCAATAGCAGCGTCTGGACGGCACAGGGCGAGCGCTACAACCAGAAGTCCTGGCGGTTATTCGATCTGTGGGCCAGTTACGAGATTTCCTCGAATGCCATCTTGCGTGTCGCCATCAACAACCTGCGCGACCTGAACTACTCAGAAATGCAGGGCGGCAGCTACTTCATCGGCCCGGGTCGCACGGCCACAGCCACCTTGTCGATCACGTTCTGATTCCCGGTCTGCGCATGTCAGACCCATCCCCCATTGCTTTGCTGGAGATCCGCATGATGTCCTTTTCCGTTTCCCATGGCATGCCATGGCGTCGCAGCGTGGCTGCCTGCTTGGCCGCCGGTGCGCTGTGCGCGGCCTTGCCATCCCTTGCACAGACCAAGGTAAGCGACGTCAAGCTGACCATGCTCACCGCGCTGCGCCCTGCCGGTGACGACGTCACCACGCCCGATGGAACCATTGGCTGGCCCGGAGCCCGTTACCCAAGTTCGCCGCCTTTGTATGCGGTGCGTCCTGGTTCAAGCGCCGGCTATCTGTTTGGCGGTTTCAACGGCGGCGGGCCGTCGATTCTGTCCTCGCAGATGTACACCTCTTTTGGCATGTACACCATGCGAGCCGGTGTCTCGGTCTACGAGCGCGTAGCCTATAACCCGGCCAATGATCTGCACGGCCGCATCTCGGGGACGCCGGTGCGCGCATCTGACGGCAGCCTGTATGCGGTGATGACGACCATCAACGGCCAAAAATATGCAGGCAAGAACCAGCCCAGCGATATTTCCTATTCCCCTGCCGTAGGTCTGGGCGTTATTGTCCGCACCGACTATGACGGTGCCAATTCCGCCTTGGTGCAGGGTACGCGCGGCCAGCTGTACTCGCCCAATGGCGCACTGGTCATCGATGCGCAGGACAACCTGTATGGTATCGACAAGGGGCCCAAGGGGCAGGGGCGGATTTTCAAGCTCCATATCGCCTCCGGCAGCGTAAGCACGCTGCATGAGTTTTCCGTCGGGCCTTCAGGCATGCGCCAGACGGCAAACGACCTGATTCTGGGCAAGGATGGTGTGCTGTATGGCGTGACCGCATACAACCGTGGCCTGCCGCTGGCTCCCACCACGCCGACAGCCCTCACTACGCCCACGGGCACGCTCTATCGCATCAATGCAGCCGACGGCTCGGGCTTTGCCGTGCTGCATACCTTCACGCTGGCCGAAGGCGAAATCAATATCCATGACAACGCCAACAGCGAAGGCTTTGTGCTCTATCCCAGCGGCATTCCGTACGAAGCGGGAGTGACGGCGGGTGGCGATGTGACCAACCGGACCATGGGCTCCGGGCAGGAGCACAGCCTGTCTTCGCTGATCGATGGTGGTGATGGATATTTGTACGGCGGGACTTCGGTAGGCGACTGCTATGTGCATGTCAACAGCAGCATCACCGGGACTTATATCAAGAGCGTCACGCGCGACAACCCGTCCTGCGGCTCGCGCAAGTGGGCGCCAAGCGCCACGCTGAGTTACATCAAGGATTTGCCCTATTACGACGGCCCCAAGCCCTATGGCGCGCTGTACCGCATTGCCAAGGCGGGCGGCCCGCTGCAGATACTTCATACCTTCAGCAATGCCGACGGTGCGACGCCGCGCGGCCCCATGGCCCTGGGGGCTGATGGGGCCATCTACGGCACCACCATGTCCGGCGGTGGCAATCTGTGCGTGCCGTCCAGCGCGGCAGCCAACTCCGAAGTCGGCTGCGGTGCGGTCTACCGTATCCGGCCGGCAAGCATGGTGGTGAATGGCGACGGCCAGGTGACGCAAAGCGGTTTTGAGCTGGTGCACTCCTTCTCTGGCAAGGATGGTCGCAAGCCCGTAGGCGTGCGCACTGGCTCCGACGGCCGTCTGTATGGCGTGACGGCCATGGGCGGCCACTATCTGAACAGTGCGGGCCTGACCGTGGCCACCGATTTCGGCACCATTTTCCAGCTCGCGGTGGATTCGGCCGAAACCCCGCGCGCTGACGCAAGCCTGGTAGCCAGCGCCGGTGAGATCAAGGCCGGCGAAACCGTCTCGCTGACCTGGATCACCAACAACACCAAGCAATGCTCGGCGGCATCGACAGCAGGTGACTGGGTGGGTTCTGTGGCTACACAGGGCAGCGTCGATCTACGTCCGGCCCGAGGCACTTATCGCTACACCCTGACCTGTGATGTGGCAGGCGGCGCAGCAGGTGCCCAGGTTTCTGCTGCCGCCGTGGTTTATGTCAGCACCCCGGCAACCGCCGAAGACGGCAATCAGGTGTCCTACGGCAATGGCGGCGGCGGGCCTTTGGCTTTGTGGCTTTTGGCTCCCTTGGCGGGCTTGGCAGTCTACCGCCGCCGCGCACGCAACTCCCAGACGCTCGGTTGAGCGTGTTCTTTTCTCATCGTTTTTCACACCAGGAAAGTCAATGGCCATGAATTCAATCCAACCCGCTCTGCGGCGTGTTGCACGTGTCGCAGTTCCCGCTCTGGCACTGGCTCTACCCTTGGCGCATGCCGTGGCTCAGACGCTGCCAGCCGCCTTCAAGCCCACGGTGCTGCACAAGTTTGGTGGCGAGAACAAGGGAGGTGCCAAGCCGGCTGTACCGCCAGTGCTGGCTACTGATGGCCGCCTCTATGGCCACACCTTCCTCGGTGCCTCGCCGAGTGCTGGTGCGTTCTGGGGGCAGGGCACGGTTTATGGCCTCGACACCACGGGTGCTAACCACCGCTTCGAACTACTGGGCAGCATCTACCAAGGGTCGACCCCGCTGGTGCCTACTGCCGATGGCGGCTTTCTTGTCTCTGGCAATGGTGCCGTTCCCCCGGGTGGCAATTTCTGGGAAACCGCAGCCGTAGTCTTCAGCATCAAGGACGGCAAGGCTGTGGCGCTGCCAGCGCCCAACTTCAAGCCACTGGGAAGCATGGCACTCGACACCGCAGGCAATCTCTACATGGGCTCGGGCGAATCCGCATCGGCTTGCAGCGTGAGTACCACGGCCAATATTTTGTGGCGCATGAATGCCGATCGCAGCTACTCCAAAGTAGTGGATTTCTGCCAATACGAGCAGCAGCAAGGCAACAAGCAGTTGCACCCCAAGGGGGGCGCGCCGGTGGCCAGTGTGTGGAGCAGCAAGGACCAGGCCTTGTATGTGCTGACCGGGGTATCGGCCGATGGAGTGGTGGACAGTGCGCTTACCACGGACTATCAGGGACGCTCGGTGGGAACGTTGGTCAAGCTGAGTAAGGCAGCCATCGAGGAAGGCGTTACCGGCAAGGGCTCGCTCGATGCGTCCAAGGTCGAGTTGTTGCACACCTTTATGCGCGCACGCGATGGCGAGCCCACGGCCAAGGGCCAGCGCATCGTCGGCATGGTCGAGGTTGGTGAATGGCTTTACGGTACAACGCAATTCAACGCGCCCACTGCGGGTAACACGATGGACAACCGCTATGGCGGCACGATCTGGCGCGTGAAGAAGTCCGACCCCAAGAGCTTTGCCGTTGTGCACTACTTCCGTGGCAGCGACACCTTGGCGAAAGATGGCACGGCACAGGCCGATGGCAGTGCGCCATCAGGCCCGCTGGTGCTGGCCGCAGACGGCAATATCTACGGTACGACGGCCACCGATGGTTCGACCATGAATACGCCAAAATCCGGCCTGGCCACGCCCTATGGCGCGGGCACGCTGTACCGGATCAAGGTCGGAGCCGCTGCTGATCACGCCGACGACAACTACGAAGTCCTGCACCGTTTCGACATGGGTAGCGAAGGCGGAACCCTGACCGGCCTGAGCGCAGGCGCGGTCGCGGGCGGTGTGCAGAAGCTCTATGGCGCGGCCAACGTCGGTGGTGACGGCCAGCCGGTGACGACGACGACGACCGCGCCCGGCAACGGTACGATTTTCTCCATCGACGTGCCACTACCCATTGCTGCATTCAGCCAGGCGCTGACGGCCTCTGTGACTACGGCTGCCGTGGGCTCCACCATCGAGCTGAGCTGGGCTACCAGCCAGGCCAGCAGCTGCAGTGCCAGCGGTGCATGGAGCGGTGCGCAGCAAACCAGTGCCAGCAAGGTACCTGTTGTATTGGCTGCCGAAGGCGAGAACAGCTACACCCTGACTTGCAGCAGCCAGAACGATGGCCAGCCTGTGAGCAGCAAAGTCAGCGTACAAGCAACTTCCGTGACAAAGCCTGACACCGGAACTGGTAACACGGGCAACAGCGGAAATAGCGGCAGCAGCAATGGCGGCGGTGGCGGACCATTGAGCGTGCTGCTGCTGGCGCCACTGGCCGTCCTGGCCTGGGCACGCCGCCGTACATCGCAGCCGTCGCAGAACTGAGGCGACGTAGATCTGCCCAGCGTTTCCCTGGCCGATTGCACAGAGATGCAATGGCTTGGGGCGCTTCATCGATTGAATGGAAGTAAGGAAATCATATGAATGCTCAAACCGACCTCGTGAGCGGGTCCAGACTGTCTCAGCGGCTCAAGATCGAGACGGCGCAGCAGCATGAGCGCATGCACGAGTTGATGGCGCAGGGCAATCCGTTTGCGGACCTTGGCAGCTATGCGCGCTTTGTGGCGGCTCAGTATCTGTTTCAACGAGATGTGGAGCATTTGTTTCATGACACCGCCGTGAAGAAGGCGGTTCCCGATCTGGAAGCGCGCGGGCGTGAGGAAGCTTCTCTGGCGGACCTGGCCGATTTGGGAGCTGCAGTGCCTCAAAGCGCGCTGGCCAGTGAAGGCGTTGGCATGCCCGAGGCCTTGGGCTGGCTGTATGTGTCGGAAGGCTCGACCTTGGGAGCGGCTTTTTTGTTCAAAGAGGCCAGGGAACGGTTGGGCTTGTCGGAGACTTTTGGTGCCCGCAATCTGGCTGCCTACCCGCAGGGCAGGGCTATGGCCTGGCGCGCATTTGTGGCGTCTCTGGATGCGCCAGCGCTCAGCGACACGGCGACGCAAGACCGGGTGATCGCCGGAGCCAATGCGGCCTATGACCGTTTTGGCAGCTTGCTAGAGCAGCACTTTCCTTGCCCTGCCGAAAGCCGGGTTGCCGGTCACAGCGAAGCCCATGAAGCAGCGCTCTAGACCATAGCTGGCATGCGATGGCGCAGAACTGAGATGGAAAAGCCCGCAACAGCCGGTGCGCCTTGGCGCTGGGCTCTGGCGGGGGCCTTGGTTGGCGGGCTGCTGTGTCTGCTGGTGTTTTTTCCTGCGCGTTGGATCGCCGATACCGTTGCGTCTGCGAGCGGGCGGCACGTCTTGTTGCAGGACGCACGCGGCTCGATTTGGAAGGGCTCTGCAGTGCTGGTTTTGGCTGGCGGGGCAGGCAGTCGGGATGCCCAGGCATTACCGGGACGATTGAGCTGGCAGCTGCATGCGGGCCTGAGCGCTGCGGTACCAGGCACTCAAGACCGTGGCTGGGGTATGGGTGTCAGCTTGGAGCATGCCTGCTGCCAGAAGCAGCGGCTACAGCTGTTCTGGCTGCCATTTCAACAGCTGTTTCAGCTGTCGGCTCTGGATTGGCAATTACCGGCCCAGGTTCTTGCGGGCTTGGGTACGCCCTGGAATACCTTGAGCTTTGAAGGCCGTATTCAGCTGTCTTCGTCTTTTCTTCAATGGTCAAAAAGCCTGGATGCGGCGTCCATGCGCGGCAGCCTGGAGCTGAAGGCTTTGTCGCTTTCGTCCCGGCTCTCCACTCTGCGTCCCTTGGGCAGCTATCGCATGGTCCTGGACGCTCGGGGTACAGAATCGGGAACGGGTCTGGGGTTTGAACTGGGCACGTTGCAAGGTGCATTGCGCCTGAGCGGAAAAGGCCAGCAGCTTGCGGGTCATTGGCGCTTTCAGGGGCAGGCTCAGGCAGAACCTGGGCAAGATGCGGCGCTGGCCAATATATTGAACCTAATAGGAAACCGTGGCGGAGATATTGCGTGGAGCATCGTGCGCCCTCAGCTTCCTTGACTCATGACAGATCCTTCTTCCTCGCCCGAAACGTCATCCGCAGAAAAGGCTGCCAGCCCACGGCCTCTGTCCCTGCCTTTGCGCTGTCTTTTGATGGCGTTTGCTGTGCTGTGCGTGGTACTGGGCTTGATTGGTGCCGTGGTGCCCGGCATGCCCACAACCGTCTTCATCCTGATGGCGGCATGGGCCGCCATGCGCAGCTCGCCAAGACTGCATGGCTGGCTCTATGCGCACTCCACGTTCGGGCCCATATTGCGCAACTGGGATGAGGGAGGGCAGGTGAGCCGCCGTGTCAAATGGACTGCAAGCGTCAGCATGCTGTTTAGCTCCGCGCTGATTTTCCATCTGTCCGAAAAACCATGGCTGACCGGTTTGGCGCTGGCTGTCATGGCCTGCGTGCTGGTTTGGCTATGGCTGAGGCCAGAGCCTGAGGCATGAGGCCCGGCCCCGGCCCTTTTGCGCTGTGGCCGTGTGCGCTGGCGCTGTGTTTGTTGATGACTGTGCTACAGGCTTTGCCACTGTCTTGGCGAGAGCTGCTGCGCTATGAGGTGCAGGCCCAGGCATTAGGGCAATGGTGGCGGATGCTGACGGCCCACTGGGTGCATCTGAGCTGGGCTCACATGGCAATCAATGCCTGTGGCCTGTTGTTATGTTGCGCGCTGGCCGATGCCATGTGGACAGTGCGGCGATTGCTCACGAGCATGGCTGTGCTTGGAGCTATGGTCTCGCTGCTGCTGTGGGGCATTTCGCCCCAAGTCAATGACTATGTCGGCCTGTCCGGCGTGCTTTACGGTTTGATTGTCTGGATGCTGCTGCCCCCGGTGCTGCTACATCGCGATGGCATGGCCGCCATGGTGCTGCTTGTAGTGATGGGTTGGCTGGGCTGGCAGTCCTGGGTCGGCCCCGATTTGCGCGAGCAAAGGCTGATCGGTGGATACATCGTTACCCAGGCGCACTGGTTTGGAGTTCTGGGCGGCATTCTGGGTGCGCTGACAGGCTGTAGCCGTCAGTTGCGTGGCCGTGAATTGACTCAATAGCCGCTAGGCGGTGCTCCACCGGATGAAGCTCAGGTACAGCAAAACAAAAAGCCTCTTGAATCGTTGATTCAAGAGGCTTTTATTTGGTGCGCGATACATGGATCGAACATGTGACCCCTGCCGTGTGAAGGCAGTGCTCTACCGCTGAGCTAATCGCGCAAAAATGGTGGGTGATACATGGATCGAACATGTGACCCCTGCCGTGTGAAGGCAGTGCTCTACCGCTGAGCTAATCACCCGAAGAACGCTATTCTAGCAGCATTATTTTTGACCTTTTGGAAAACTCGCGTTTTTTCTCGAAAAGATGAAGTCAGGGCTTGTCGCGCAGCTCGCGCCTCAGGATCTTGCCCACATTGGTCTTGGGCAGCTCGTCGCGAAACTCGATGAAGCGGGGGCGCTTGTAGCCCGTGAGCTGCTCCTGGCAGTAGCGCATGACCCGGTCTTCGGTGAGGGATGGATCGCTGCGCACCACATAGACCTTGATGGATTCGCCCTGGCGCTCGTCCTTCACGCCCACAGCCGCGCATTCCAGCACGCCGGGGCACAAGGAGATCACGTTCTCCAGCTCGTTGGGATAGACGTTGAAGCCGCTGACCACCATCATGTCTTTCTTGCGGTCAATGATGCGGGTAAAGCCTTCGACATCGAGCACGCCTATATCGCCGGTACGCATATAGCCGTCGGCCGTGAAGGCCTTGGCCGTTTCCACCGGCTGGTTGTAATAGCCGCGCATGACATTCGCCCCCTTGATGCACAGCTCTCCCGACTCGCCTATGGGCAGACTGTTGCCCTCGTCATCCTTGATGGCTACGGAAATCCCGGGAAGAGGCAGACCTATGGTGGCGCTGAAGTGATCATTGGTCACCGGATTGTTGGTGCCTATGGCGCAGGTCTCGCTCATGCCCCAGCCTTCGATCATGGCGCTGCCGGTGACCTGCTGCCACTGCCGGGCCGTGCCTTCCGAGGCCGCCATGCCGCCGGCCTGCGAAATGCGCAGCTGCGAAAAATCGAGCCGACGGAACTGCGCGTTATTGAGCAGCGCGTTGAACAAGGTGTTGACGGCCGGCAGTATGTGATAGGGGCGCTGTCCCAGCACTTTCACAAACTTGGGAATGTCGCGCGGGTTGGGTACCAGGCTCAGACTGGCGCCCAGTCGCATGGCAAACAGACAGACGGTGAGCGCGAAGATGTGATAGAGCGGCAGTGCGGCAATGATGTGGGTTTCATTGCCCTTCACCTTGCCGTCGAGTGCCGGCGTGAACCAGGCATGGGCCTGCAGCGCAGCCGCCACGATGTTGCGGTGCGTAAGCACCGCGCCTTTGGACAGGCCTGTGGTGCCGCCCGTGTACTGAAGAAAGGCCACGGAATCCAGAGTGGCAGTGCTGGGCTTGAGCGTGCGCTGTGCGCCCTGGGCAAGCGCCTGTTTGAACGGGGTGACCTGTCGGCTGCTGGGGCCGCTGCCCAGCGGCAGGTCAAATGCCGGCACCATCTTGGCCAGATTGCGCACGGCAAAGGTGATCCAGCTGCCGAAGGCACCGCCCAGCTGGTCGCCCATGGCGGTCAGGCAGATGTGACGTATGGAGGTGCGCTCCAGTACATCGGCCAGGGTGTGGGCAAAGTTTTCCAGAATGATGATGGCCGTGGCACCCGAGTCTTTGAGCTGATGCTCTAGCTCGCGTGCCGTGTAGAGGGGGTTCACGTTCACGCAGGTGAAGCCCGCGCGCAGAACGCCGGCCATGCTCACGGAAAATTGGGGAATATTGGGCAGCATGATGGCCACGCGGGCATCGGGCTCGAGACCCAGGCTTTGCAACCAGGCTCCCATCTGGGTGGAGAGCTGATTGAGCTCGCCATAGCTCATCCAGCGGTCCATGCAGACAGAGAACGGACGCTCTGCATGCTGGGTAAAAGAGTCTTCCAGCAAGTGCACCAGGGAACGGTACTGCTCCGGATGCACCTCATGGGGCACATTGGGGGGGTAGTTCTTGAGCCACGGTGCTGCGTCCATAAAGATCCCTGGTTAAGCCAGCCGGCCTGAATCACCGTTTGGCTGATTGCATACAAAGAGATAGCAAGAGAGCCCTGAATTTGCGCGCTGCCTCCCGTGGGCGCAGCTGTTGCGCAGATTCTGTCAGGGAGTTTTTCAGGGTCTACCGGGGCTTGTCCTAGGGACTGCTGCCTGGGCGACTCTCTGGTAGCGTGCATGCAGGAGATGGAATCTGTGAACGCAAGAATCTGGCAAGCCGTCGTACTTTGCAATGCCATGCTGGCTCTGGGGTGGAGTCTCTGGTGCTGGCAGCACTCGCCAATCTTGGCGCTGGCGGGCTTTGTCTGGCCGTTCGTGGTGGTGGCGCTGCACCTGGGTTCGCAAATGCTGCTGATGCGCCGTGTCTGCGCACAGCGTGGCCTGCTTTTGCCGCCCGCCGTGGTGCTGGTGCGCGCCTGGGCGAACGAGTGGCTTTTGTCGCTGCAGGTGTTTGGCTGGCGCATGCCGTTCAGGGCACAGGCTGAAGCTGATGGCTGGAGTTGCAGCCCGCAGCAGCCGGTCGGTCTGGTGCTGGTGCATGGCTATTTTTGCAATCGCGCCGTCTGGGCACCGTGGCTGCGCAAGCTCAAGAAGCTGGGGATTGCCTGCACCGCTGTGACGCTGGAGCCCGCGCAGGGCGCGCCCATGGATGCCATGGTGGCCGATCTGGCGGCCAGCGTGCAGCGCATGATGAAGGCCACCGGCCGAGCGCCGCTGATTGTTGCGCACAGCATGGGCGGCTTGGTGGTACGGGCCTGGCTCAATACCTTGTCTGCCGAGCAGCAAGTGGCCCAGGCAGCCCATGTGATCACGGTGGCGACTCCGCACCGGGGCGCATGGCTGGCCCGCTTTGCCCGTCGCTTGCCGGCACGCGATATGCGCGAGGGCAGTGACTGGATCGACAGGCTGGGCTGGCCGCCGGACGCTGTGCGTTTTAGCTGCTGGGCCAGCCGCAGCGACAACATTGTTTTCCCGTCTGATCTGGCCCTGCTGCCAGGTGCCGAGCAGCACCTGTTGGAAGACGTCGCCCATATGCAGCTGCTGTTTGACGAGCGGCTGTGGCGGGCTTGCCTGCAAACCCATGCGCAGCTGTGTCTGCAGGCGGCTGTTTAAGCAGGATCTGCCTTGGTCTGCACTTCCGCAGCAGGAGCGACTGGCGCAGCCCGGTCGCGGATCACGTGGATGTCGGTGGCAGACACCAGGGCAATGCCTTGCTCGGCGGTCTGCTTGAGCAATTCGAACAGCAGATCGCTGCGTGTGCCGTAGACATTGCGCGGGCTGGAGACATGGCCAAAGCTGGTGATGTTCACCACGCTGCCGTTGAGGGAGTCCACATACATGGCGGGAACGGGGTTTTCCAGCACGGCTTCGTGTGCCGCATAAATGCCCAGAACAATGGACTTCAGGCGCACGATGTCGGTGCTCAAAGGCACGGAAAACGCCATGGAGATGCGACCCAGCGCGCCGTCCATGGTCAGGTTCTGCACGGGCTTGGTGATCAGCTCGGAGTTGGGCACGATGAGCGTGGCCTTGTCATCGGTCTGGATCTCGGTGGCGCGCACGCTGATGCGGCGGATATCGCCCACCTGATCGCCGATACGCACGCGGTCGCCGATTTTTACGGGCCGCTCGGCCAGCAAGATGAGGCCGGAGACAAAGTTCTGCGTAATCGCCTGCAGACCAAAACCGATACCGACGGACAGTGCACTGGCCACCAGAGCCAGTTTTTCAAAGCCTATGCCAAGGGCGGCCAGCGTCCAGAGCACGGCCAGCGTGATTCCCACATAGCGGGCCACGGTGCTGATGGAGTTGCGTGCGCCTATGTCCAGCTCGGTCCTGGGCAGGTAGGTCTCCACCAGCCAGTGCTGCAAGGTGCTGAAGATGGTCCAGCCGATCACGGCCACGACGATGGCACGCACCACGGCAAAAGGCTTGAGCACGGTGCCGCCTATGGTCAGGCCTTGGGCCACGGAGTCGCCCATGCTCAGCAAGCTGCTGGAATTGCCAAACGGTGCGGTCAGTGCTGCAAGGCCGCCCAGCAACAGTGCCACACGCACCAGGGCCGAAAGCAGCACGCCGGCTTGCTCCACACGTGCGGCGCGTATGCCCGTGCCCTGGGCGATGGCGCGTCCGCTACGGCTCTCCGCCGAAAGCAACCAGGTAAAGAAGTCATCGGCAAACTTCATGAGCAGCGTGGTGGCCAGCACCACCACGGTGATCCACACCATTTGCGTGGCCACGAACACCGAGAAGTTCAGATAGCCCAGCAGCGCTGCAATCAGTGCCGCCAGCACCGTGATATGCCCACCCAGCCAGGCCAGCATCAGCCAGCCGCCACGCTGCACGGGATGACTGGATTCGGCGTTCTGTGCTTTTTCCTCGGCCATGGCGTTGTGCCGCTGGCGCTGCTTTTTGAGGGTGACCAGCACCGTCGCGATGAGGGCCACATAGGTCAGTGCAATCAGTCCATCCAGAGCCACCGTGGTTACGGCACTGGTACGCGCCGCAATGCTCAGTGCGTTGAGCAGCATGGCAAACCAGGTCATAAATGCTGCACCCCAGGCAAAGCGGGTCAGGGCGGGTGCGGCAATATCGTCGATGTTGAGCAGTCGCCATGAAGGGCGCTTGGGCATCAGCATGCAGGCGCTGACGGAGAGGAAGAAAGCCGCCACAAACGAGGACTTGATCCAGGCGTCCGCCACGCTTTGCAGGCGCGGTGCAATCGCATCGATGGAGCGCAGGCATTCGATGAACACCAGACTGGCCAGTCCGGGCAGCAGGGTGCCGACCAGCAGCAACCATACGGCCAGGCCGGTGCGGCGCAAACGGGCGTCCGGTGCTTTTTCCGACATCGCAAACTGACGCCCGGCATGGCGCAGCCACATGCGCAGAGGAAACATCAGCACCAGGGCACCCAGCAGGCCCAGCAGCGGCGTGGACCAGCCATCTTTTTCAATGGCCGCAGCGAAAGTCGTCTGACCCTGGCGGTACAGGCCGGCCACGCGCTGCAGGTCCACAGGCACATGCTCGGCAAACTGTTTCCATAGCGAGGGAGACAGGGGGGAGGCCACCTTGCGGGCAATTTGCGCATTGAACTGCTGGGTGCGCATTTTCTCTATGGAGTCCGAGGTCTGCTGCGCTTCAATGGACAGCAACTTGCCGCGTTTGATGGAGGAGTCCAGATCGCTGCGCAGCGCGTCCAGCTCTTTGCGCTGTGTGCGAATTTCGCTGTCCTCCACCGCTCCTTCGGTCACCGGGCCCAGCTGTGCAATGCGGGCATCCAGTTGTTTGAGCAAGGGCTCCAGCGCCGTCACGGCAGCATCGGCATCGCGCTTGGTCTTGAGAGATTTTTCCGAAAGCGACTGCAGTGTCTCGGGCGCATCTGCATCGTCCAGCGACTTGCGGATCTGCTCCATGGCAGCGACAGCGCTGCTGATTTTTTCGGAGGGCTCGGACTGAGCGTCGGCCAGCAAGGAGGGCTCGGCCGCGAAGGCCATGCCGATACAAAGATGCAGCGCCAGAAACCAGCGCAGCAAGCGGGTAAGGCGTTGGTGCATGTGAGAAATGAAAGTGAGCGCCTGAGGGCGCGGCCACAGTCACTATAGGGTGTGTGAGGCCGGCAGGGTTTCAATCTGTAGCGCAGAGCGTCAGGCGCTGCGTAGTTGCAATGGCGGCGGCTTGCGGCATAAAGCTATTTATTTGATAGCTTTATGCGCTTTATTCATAGCCACTAGAGCCGAATTTTGCTTGAATTCCATCGCTGGCGCCTGGCGCGCCGCTCAGACCGGAATCAACTGCTCGCCCGGTAGCAATTGCTTGGCGCCTATGGTGGGTTGCTGGCGCAGCTGCGCATACAGCGGGGCAAAGTCGGCGTTGGCCAGGTCCAGCAGCTGCTGCATGTCGTCGATGACGAAATAGGTCTGCTGGTAGGTGTCGATCTTGTAGAGCGTGCGCATGGCGCGTTCCAGCTCCAGCGGCAGGCGATGGGGCTCGGGGCTGGTCACGCTGTAGTTCAGCTCGCCGGCTGAACTCAGGATGCCGGCGCCATAGGCGCGCACGCCGCCGCTTTCACGAATCAGCCCGAATTCGATGGTGTACCAGTACAGACGCGAGAGCATCTCGCAAGCGCCCAGCTCGGCCGCTTTCAGTCCGCCCTGGCCGTAGGCCTGAACGAAGTCGGCAATCACCGGGTTGAAAAGCAAGGGGATATGGCCGAACAGATCGTGAAAGATGTCGGGCTCGACGATGTACTCGAACTCCTCCGGGCGTCGAATCCAGTCCGTGACCGGGAACTTGCGCTGGGCCAACAGCGAGAAGAACGGCACTTCGGGAATCAGACCGGGCACGCCCACGATCTCCCAGCCCGTGGCCTTGTACAGCCGCTCGTTGACTTCCTCAAAGCGCGGAATGCGCTCCTTGGCGCCCAGCGCCGGCAGGGCGTCAATGAAGTGCTGGCTGGCCAGGCCGGGCAGCAGCGCACTCTGACGTTCGTACAGTCGGTGATAAGTGCTGTGATCGGCCTCGGTATAGGCCGCGTAATCCTGCGCACAGGTGTAGTCTTCTTTGGCTCGGCTGTAATCGCCGCGCGGCGGGCGGTCGGACTGGCCATAAACCACGGGTGCTTGTCCCATCATGTTCTCCTGATGCATTCACAAACCGGCCAAGCCGCTCGCTCGCTGCAAGGGCTCAGCTGGCCTTGATCTTGGTTGCGCTGATCAAAAACTGAAATTTACGGTTTTCGCGTTTCACAAAGTCTGCGAACTCCTGCAGACGCATGTCTTCCGGGGCAATGCCCATCTTGCGGTACTGGTCCTTGTATTTGGGGTCGGCCAGTGCGGCCTGAAAAGCCCGTGCATAGTTCTGCGCATCCTTGTCGGGCAGGCTGGCGGGGGCAAACACGCCAAACCAGGTGGCCACGTCAAAGCCGGGAACCGCTTCGTTCAGGCTGGGCACGTCGCGCAGCGCGATATTGCGATCCGGCGTGGTGACCGACAGGGCCACCAGCTCGCCCGACTGGATCAGCGGCAGAGCCGAGGCCAGGTTGTCGAACACCAGATCCACCTCGCCGCTGAGCAAGGCTTTTTGCGCCGCTGCCGCCCCGGCGTATTGCTGGTTGACCATGCGCAGATTGGCCAGCGCCTTGAGCATCTCGCCAGCAATATGGCCCACACTGCCGTTGCCGGCCGAGCCCATCTTCAGACCGTTGGGATGGGCCTTGAGAAAGGCCACCAGATTGGCCGTTGTCTGCAGCTTCAACTCCGTGGCTCTGGCCTTGGTCAGCACCAGCACGTTGGGAACGCGTGCCACCAGAATCAGCGGCTTGAAATCCTTTTGAGCGTCATAGGGCAGGGGCGTGCCCAGGTGGGGCAGGATGGCGTGCGTCGCCACGGCGCCCATGACCACCAGATTGTCCTGAGGCTTGGCCTTGGCAATCAGATCGACCCCCGTGGCCCCGCCGGCGCCTGGCTTGTTGGCCACCGTGATGGCCCCCAGTGCCTGCTGTGCGCCCTGGGCGAGCAGGTGCGCGGAGATATCCAGCGGCCCGCCGGCCGGGTAGGGCACCACAAAGGACAGGGGGCGGCTGGCGTTTTGCGCCAGGGCGGCAAAAGCCGATCCACACAGCAGGGCGGCGAGTACGAGAGAGCGTTTCACAATGGTTTCCGGTTTGTCTGCCGTTGTCTGGCGCTCGGGAGTATAGAAAGCCTGGCTGCCGTGCCGATCCAGTTCAGGAAAGAAATCCCGCCCTGTGGCGCTGGGGCTTACAGCACGCCGCGGCGCATCTGGTCCAGCTCCATGGTCTCGAACAAGGCCTTGAAGTTGCCCTCGCCAAAGCCGCTATTGCCCTTGCGTTGAATGAACTCGAAGAAGATGGGGCCCAGCTGGTTTTCGCTGAAGATCTGCAGCAGCAGCTCGTCGGGCTGGCCGTCCACCAGGATGTTGCGCGCCATCAGTTCGCTGATGGGCTCCTGGAGCTCGGGGATGCGCTTGGGCAGCAGCTCGTAATAGGTTTCGCTGGTGTTGAGCAGCTTGATGCCGTTCAGCTGCAGGCCGTCCACGGTGTCGTACAGATTGGTCGATCCCAGGGCAATGTGCTGAATGCCTTCGCCCTTGTACATGTCCAGATATTCCTGAATCTGGCCGGCCTTGTCATTGCCTTCCTCGTTGATGGGGATGCGGATCTTGCCGCAGGGGCTGGTCATGGCCTTGCTCTTGACGCCGGTGGACTGGCCTTCGATGTCGAAATAGCGGATTTCGCGGAAATTGAAGATGCGCTCGTAGAACTCGGCCAGCTCTGCCATGCGGCCACGGTAGACGTTGTTGGTCAGGTGGTCGATATAGGTCAGGCCCAGGCCAACGGGGTGCAGATCGGCGCCGGGCAGTGGCTCGAAGTCCACATCGAAGAAGCTGATGTTGCCCAGTTCGCCATCCTTGGCACCGTTCTTGCCGCGCCATTTGTCGATGAAATAGATCAGCGAATCGCCGATGCCCTTGATGGCGGGAATGTTCAGCTCGCCAGGTGCGGCGTGCTGGGCATAGCCCCAGGCACCGAGGGAGATGGCGCGCTCATAGGCAAATTTGGCATCGTCCACACGCACGGCAATGGCGCAGACGCTGGGGCCGTGCAGGCGGGCAAAGCGCTGGGCAAAGCTGTCCGGCTCGGCGTTGATGATGAAGTTGATCTCGCCCTGGCGGTACAGGGTCACGTTCTTGCGGCGGTGCTTGGCCACGGCGCTGAAGCCCATGCGTTCGAACAACTCGCCCATGGCCACCGGATCGGGGGCGGCGTACTCGACGAATTCAAAGCCGTCCGTGCCCATGGGGTTGTCCCAGGTCTGGAAGCCGGTGGTGTTGTCTTTTTGCAGAGGGGCGTTCATAGAGTTCTCCAGCCAGTGAATGCACGACAGCCATGCTGCTCACACAGCGCCTCGTTTCAAGCGCGTGTCAACCGCTTCGAAAGCGTGTCGATGTTGTTCTCACTGTAGGACAGGCCTATGGCAGTGTTTTTGCAAATCTGAGGTGTGCAAAAGCCGTTGTTTGCATGAAAATTGCGCAAAACTTTAATTTCTTGCAATTTAAATGGTTATCAAGGGTTAACCCGGAAGAAAAACTGCTTGCTTCTTATACTGCCCCGCCATGAACGTTACCCACACCATCGACAAACTGGACAAGGCGATTTTGCGCCGATTGCAGGCCAATGGCCGAGAAACCTATGACGTCATCGGGGAGCAGGTCGGCCTGTCGCCCAGTGCCGTGCTGCGCCGCGTCAAGCGGCTGGAGGAAGGCGGCGTCATCGACCGCTATGTGGCGCTGGTGCAGCCCGAATCCGTGGGCCTGGGCCTGACGGCTTACCTCAATGTGCGATTGGAAAAATACACGGAAACCAGCAAGCGCAACCCTATGGACGTGTTTCGCGCCAGCGTTCAGACTTGGCCCGAAGTGGTGGAGTGCGTGTCCCTGACGGGAGAGATGGATTATCTGCTGCGCGTGGTGGTGGCCGACATGCAGCATTACAGCCGTTTCATCATGGATACGCTGCTCAAGCACCCCAGCGTGCAAGATTGCAAGACCAGCTTTGTAATGGACAGAGTCAAGGTGACAACGGCCGTGCCGCTATAGGTTTTTTTACCTGCTTCATATGGACCATGAGCTAGTGCAAATACAGAGCTAAGGTGTTGAATTAACGCAAAATCCTTACGGAAATATTGCATTGCAGCATGGGACTTGCCGATATTCGGGTTTGTACTTATATTTCTAACCATGAACGATTCCAAAGACTGGTTGAAATCGCCCTGGCAGGCCGGCGCAAGCTGGCTGCGTGGCATGGGCAAGTCCCATGACGCCGAGCGCCGCTCGCCGTCCTTGGTCCCCATTCGTACCTTGAGTGAGCGCCACCGCGAGCGCGTGACTCTGCATCTGCTCAAGCTCGATGCAGGCGACCGCTATCTGCGCTTCGGCTATGCGGCCAGCGACGAGCAGGTGCGCCGCTATGCCGAGCATCTGGATTTCTCGCGCGACGACATCTTCGGCATCTTCAACCGCCGCCTGGAGCTGATTGCGATGGCGCACCTGGCGTTTGCCGGTCACCCCGAGCATGAGAAATGCGCGGAGTTTGGCGTCTCGGTACTCAAGACCGCCCGCGGCAAGGGACTGGGCTCGCGTCTGTTTGACCGTGCCGTGCTGCATGCCCGCACCAAGGATGTGTCGATGATGTTCATTCACGCACTGTCCGAGAATACGGCCATGCTCAAGATTGCGCGCAAGGCCGGCGCCACCGTCAAGCGCGACGGCTCGGAGTCCGAAGCCTATCTGGAGCTGCCTCCCGCCGGGCTGGACACCCATGTCAGCACCTTGGTGACCGAGCATCTCGGCGAGATGGACTACCAGCTCAAAAAGCAGGCCAACAACTTCTGGGCCTTTCTTGCCGGCGTGCAGGAAGTGCGCAAAGGTGTTCAGGAAGGCCGGCACAAGTCCGCCGAGTGATAAAGGCTTGATGGGCTTGCAGCGCTTTATCTGATTGCGCTACAAGCTATCGAATTGGTAGCAATTCTGTGTCCATCGAGATAACGGCTCATGGCTTTTTCAGGACGGAAAGCCGTGCGTCAACACAATCCGCTATTCTTCTAGGCTTGTTTGACTACCGCACGTCCTGCACTCCAAGACAGTGTCCGACCCCCATCCTGCGCGACTTTCCGAGAGGGAAGACAAGCGAAGCTTCCTGCAAAAGGTGGCTGAGTTCATCCATCCGGCACCGGAATCTGCCGATGAACTGATAGAAACCCTGGCCGACGCCGAAGACAATCAGGTCATCGGCACCGAGTCCCGCGTCATGCTCGAGCGCGTCATCCGCATGGCGGATATGAGCGCTGGCGAAGTCATGGTGGCTGCGCCACGCATGGATCTGCTGAATATCGACGCCCCCTTCGAGGAAATCCTGCACCAGGTGATCACCACGGCGCATTCGCGCTTTCCGGTCTACCAGGGAGAGCGCGAGAACATCATTGGCATTCTCATGGCCAAGGATTTGCTCAAGCTGCAGCGCTCTCCCAGCCTGAATCTGCGCGCACTGGTACGCCCGGCCTTGTTTGTGCCCGAGAGCAAGAACCTTAACGATTTGCTGCGCGAGTTCCGCGCCAACCGCAATCATCTGGCCATCGTCATCGACGAGTTCGGTCGTGTGGCCGGTCTGGTGACGATTGAAGACGTGCTCGAGGAAATCGTAGGCGAGATCGAGGACGAATTCGATATCCCCGAGGACGAGGGCGATATCTTTGCCCTGGCCGACAACAGCTACCGCGTGGCAGGCGATGCCTCCATCGAGCATGTGAGCGAAGAGTTCGAAACCACGCTGCACACCAGCGTGCATGAGGCGCACTTCGACACCATCGGCGGCTTGATTGCTCACGAAATGGGCCATGTGCCCAAGCGTGGCGAGCAGATTCACCTGGGCGGACTGGAATTTACCGTGCTGCACACCAAGGGCGGTGCGGTGCGCTGGTTCAAGGTCGTCCGAGATCCCTCGCCAGACAGTGTGGTGCGCAGTTAAGCTTGCGCCATCCGTCCTTCCCGCACCCAACCCCTCGGTTGGGTGTTTTGTTCGCGCCCCTTACTTTCAGCCTTAGCAATGCAAGCCAGCCAAGCCCTTTCTGCCTCCAAGACCCAACGCTCTGGCTGGATGGGGTGGGCAAGCTGGCTGCTGGTGGCTGCGGCCGGAGGGCTGCAGGCCTTCTCTCTGGCCTGGCCCTGGGCGCGCGGTCAGGGCGATGGCTGGCTGACGCTGGTCGGCGGCTACGGCCGTCCGTTGTGGTGGCTGCAAATTCTCTCGCTGGCCGTGCTGGTCCATGCACTGCTGGCCGCGCGCAGCCCGCTGGGGGCGGCGGCCAAGGCCATGGTGTTTGCCACCAGCTGGCTGGCCGCGACCTTCTGGTGGCTGTTTATCTCCATGCATACTTATGGCGGGCTGGCTGCGCCGCTGGCCGTGGCTGCCGTGCTGGCGCTGGCAGCATTTTTGGGCAGCTATTACGCTTTTGCATCCTGGTGTTTCAAACGCTTTACCCAGGTAGATAATGCGCAGGCAGCTATTGTTTTTGCTTCGCTGTGGACGCTGGCCGAGCTGGCGCGTGGCTGGCTGTGGACCGGTTTCCCCTGGGGCGCCGGCGGCTACGCCCATGTAGAAGGACCGCTTGCCGTGCTTCCGCGCTGGGTGGGCGTGTACGGCACGGGCTGGGCAGCGGCCTGGCTGGCGGCCTGGCTGGCAGCCCTGCTGTGGCGAAGGCAGAGCGCTCAGCCGCTACCGGCCTTGAAGTGGGTCGTGCCTTCGGCGCTGGCCTTGCTGCTGGCCTGGGGCGGTCTGTGGGGGCTGCAAAACGCAAGTACCCATGGCGACAGCGGCTTGCCCGGCATGAGCGTGGAGTTGCTGCAGGGAAATATTCCGCAAGACGAGAAATTCGAAATGGGATCGGGCATTCCCGTGGCCCTGGGCTGGTATGCGCGGCAGCTGCATGCTGCCACGGCGCAGCTGGTGGTGGCACCCGAGACGGCGATTCCGCTGTTGCCCCAGCAACTGCCCGAGGGTTATCTGGACTTTGTGCGCCAGCCTTTTGTGCAGCAAGGCGGCAAGCAGGCTGCCATGCTGGGTATTCCCCTGGGTAACTGGGATCAAGGCTTTACCAATACGGTGGAAGGCTGGGCGCCCGGCCAGACCCGGCCCTATGCATACGACAAGCACCATCTGGTGCCTTTTGGCGAGTTCATTCCGCCCATGTTCCGCTGGTTTACCGATTTGATGAACATCCCGCTGGGCGACTTCAATCGCGGCGCCCTGGCGCAGCCCTCGCTGCACTGGGCCGGCGAGCGTCTGTCGCCCAATATCTGCTACGAAGATCTGTTTGGCGAGGAGCTGGGCGCCAATTTCGGCGATGCGGCCACGGCGCCTACGGTGTTGGTCAATTTCAGCAATATCGGCTGGTTTGGCAACTCCATCGCCATCGATCAGCACCTGAACATCAGCCGCATGCGCACGCTGGAGTTCGAGCGTCCCATGCTGCGTGCCACCAATACCGGCGCCACGGTGGTCATCGACCACAGGGGAGCTGTGGTCAAGGCGCTGGCGCCGTTTGAACGCGCTGTTTTGCACGCCGAGGTCAAAGGGCGCGAAGGGCTCACCCCCTATGCCCGCTGGGTGCATGCCCTGGGGCTGGTGCCACTGGCGGTACTGTGTTTTGGCCTGTTGGCCCTGGCCTGGTGGCGTGCTCGCCGAACACCTCGCAAAGCCTGAAATACTTCGGTAGTGACTTACTAGATGGTCAGGATTAAGCTGTGCCAGCACAGGCTGGCGCGGCATTTGTGGCAGAGTTTGGGGTTTTTCTACGGGTTTTTGTCGCAGGGGCGCAGTCGCCAGCCTTGATAATGCCCGCTTATATTGTTGGCCCACTTGCGGGCTGAACCGACCCAGAATTTCAGAGATACAGGCAGCCCAGGCTGCCGTGGAGCAATTTAGATAATGGCCGATTCTTTTTCCTACGAACAACTGATCGCTTCCGGCGAAGGCAAGCTTTTTGGCGCCGACAGCGGGCGTCTGCCCCTGCCCCCCATGCTGATGTTCGATCGCATCACCCACATCTCTGAAGACGGTGGTGCCCATGGACTGGGCAAGATCGTGGCAGAGCTGGATGTGAACCCCGATCTGTGGTTCTTCAAGTGCCACTTCCAGGGCGACCCTGTCATGCCCGGCTGCCTGGGCCTGGATGCCATGTGGCAGCTGATCGGCTTTTACCTGACCTGGCTGCGTCTGCCCGGTCGCGGCCGCGCTCTGGGTGCTGGCGAAGTCAAGTTCACCGGTGAAGTCGGTCCCGATGTCAAACGGGTGACATACGAAATTGATATCAAGCGAGTCATCAAGCGCAAGCTGAACATGGCCATTGGCGATGCACGCCTGCTGGCCGATGGCAAGGAAATCTATGTGGCCAATGACCTGCGCGTAGGTCTGTTTCTGCGTGAAGGCGACGGCCAGGGAAAGCCAGCATGAGCAAGAAACGGGTAGTCATCACCGGCGCGGGCATTGTCTCGTGCATAGGCAACGACTTGGATACGGTCGAGGCATCGCTGCGCGCGAGCCGCTCCGGCATCAAGGCCGTCCCCAAATTCACCGAGCTGGGCATGCGCAGCCAGGTGGCCGGTGTGCCGGAAATCGACATAGAAGCGCGCATTGACCGCAAGCAACTGCGCTTCATGGGCGATGCGGCGGCCTACTCGCAGATCGCGCTGGAAGACGCCATCAAGCAAGCCGGTCTGACGCCTGAGCAGGTCAGCCACCCGCGTACCGGCCTGATCATGGGTTCGGGCGGCGGCTCGCCTGCCAACCAGATCGAAGCGGCGGACACGCTGCGCGAGAAGGGCATTCGCCGCGTGGGGCCTTACCAGGTCACGCGCTGCATGAGCTCCACCGTCTCGGCCTGTCTGGCGACCAATTTCAAGGTCAAGGGCATCAACTACTCCATCACCTCGGCCTGCTCCACCTCGGCCCACTGCATTGGCGCTGCGGCCCAGCAGATCGCCTGGGGCATGCAGGATGTGATGTTTGCCGGCGGCGGCGAAGAGCTTTCCTGGGGCATGTCGCTGCTGTTCGACGGCATGGGTGCTATGTCCAGCAAGTACAACGAGACGCCGGAAGTCGCCTCGCGCGCCTATGACGCCAACCGCGACGGTTTTGTCATCGCCGGCGGCGGCGGCGCCGTGGTGCTGGAAAGCCTGGAGCATGCTCTGGCTCGTGGTGCCAACATCCTGGCCGAAGTGGTGGGCTTTGGTGCCACCAGCGACGGTGAAGACATGGTGGCTCCTTCGGGCGACGGCGCCATTGCCTGCATGAAGCAGGCCATGGAGACTATCGACGCTCCCATCGACTACATCAACACGCACGGCACGTCGACTCCTGTGGGCGATATGCAGGAAGTGCGAGCCATGCGCGAACTGTTCGGTGACAAGGTGCCGCCGTTCTCGTCGACCAAGTCGCTGACCGGTCACTCGCTGGGCGCCACCGGCGTGCAGGAGGCGATTTACTGCCTGATCATGCTGAACAAGGGCTTTATCGCCGGTTCGGCCAATGTGCAAACGCCCGATCCGCTGCTGGGCGACATGCCCTTGGTGACCCAGACGCGCGATGCCGAGTTGAAGACCGTGCTCTCCAACAGCTTCGGCTTTGGCGGCACCAATGCCTCTCTGGTGCTCAAGCGCTGGGAAGGCCAGTAAGCTCTGGCTTTGCCACAGGCCCGCGCTACCTTGGGGTAGGCGCGGGCTTTTTGCTGATCAGGCTTGCAGCGCGGTTGCCGCCGCGCTGACGACATCTGCACAGGGACAGGCTCACACTGTCAAACTTCGTTCACCGTTTTTGCCTACCACCCCATGAAGCTAGCAATCCTTGACCGTGATGGCACTCTGAACCAGTGGGTTGACCAGGGCTTTATCGGCCAGCCCCAGGACTGGGTCGCCGTGCCGGGTGCGCTCGAGGCGGTCTCGCGCCTGAATCGTGCTGGCTGGCATGTGGTGCTGGCCACCAATCAGCCGGGACTGGGCCGAGGGCTGTTTGACGTGATCGAGCTCAATGCCGTGCATGCCAAGATGCACCGCGAACTGGCGCTGGCTGGCGCGCGGGTGGAGGCGGTTTTTTACTGCCCCCATGCACCGGAGGAAGTTTGCAGCTGCCGCAAGCCCGGCGCCGCATTGTTCGAGCAGATTGCCGAGCGCTATGGTGCCGAGGGGGCTGAAGTCTGGGCCATTGGCAGCGGGCTGGAGCATTTGCAGGCCGGCCAGTCGCTGGGCGCGCATCTGATGTTCGTCGAGTCCTCGGGCCGTCCCGAGGGGCAGGAGGTGCAGAACTTGCCTGCAGGCAGTCAGCGCTTTGCCGATCTGGAAGCGGCGGTCAGCGCCTTGCTATCCTTGGGGGACGTTGAGGTGGCGGGCGAGGACGCGCGGCCCTGACTGAGCGCTGGCGTCAGCCGCTTGCATAGGAGGGTATTTCAATCAAAAATAGCCTCAAGTCCTTGCAGAATATGCGCGAGCTGCTATGTTTATTGTTTGGTGTGACTCTCACCATCTGCTTGTTTCCACTCCCTGGATCCGGTGCCGCGTGCACGGATCTTGCCTAGCCTGATTGATCGCCATGCCTTTGATTCGCTCCGTCCTTCACATGCTGTGGATGGCTATCACCGTGATTCCTTTCACCCTGGCGGTTTTGCTGACCAAATGGCTGGGTGGCTCTCCCGCCAAAGTCTATGCGGTGGCGCGCTCCTGGCTGAAGCTGTCCGTGGACAGCGCTCGCCCCTTGCTGGGGATTCAGTACCGCTTGCAGGGCATGGAAAACCTGCCTACCGATCCGCACCAGGGCGTGGTGTTGCTGGTCAAGCACCAGTCCACCTATGAGACCTTTCTCATGCCGGCCATCATGCCGCGCCCGCTGGCCTATGTGTTCAAGAAGGAACTGCTCAAGGTGCCGTTCTTTGGTTGGTCCATAGGCGCCATGGACATGATTCACATCGATCGTTCGCAAGGCTCCCGCGCCTTTCACAAGGTGGTGGAGCAGGGCAAGCGTCTGCTGGAAAAGGGCACCTGGGTCATCATGTTCCCCGAAGGCACGCGCATCGCCCGTGGCGAAGTAGGCGACTACAAGACGGGCGCCACACGTCTGGCCATCATGACCGGTGTGCCCGTGGTGCCGGTGGCCGTCACATCGGCCAAGTGCTGGCCCCGCAAGGCCTTTATCAAGACGCCCGGTGTGGTGGATGTTTCCGTGGGCAAGCCCATTCCCTCGGCAGGCCGCAAGCACGACGAGCTGATGGCCGAGGTGCAAGCCTGGATCGAGGCCGAGATGCGTCGCCTGGATCCCGAGGCTTATACCAAGTAAGCCAAGCTAGGGCAGGCCATTGAGCGGCGTAAGGCAAATTCCCCACCCATGAGCAACTCCTTGCAGCAAGCCTGGCAGTGGTTGGTGCCGCCTGTGGTGGAGGATGGTGCCGGCAAACTGATTGCACGCCGGCAGTTGGCTGTGTCACCGACAGCGCCGCTGCTGCCGTCGCTCCAGAGCGCGCAGCAGGAGTTGCTGGGTTTTGATATCAATCTTCCCAATCCGCATGTCTCTTCTGTGGTGGATGCTATAGAAATTGAAGATGATGCAGGCGAGCTGGAGCCCGATCTGCCGGCCCACCCTGACGCCAGCCACAGCTCGGTGTTGCAGGAGGTTGAAGTGTTCTATCTGCTGCGCCGATCCAGCCGCCGTAGCATCGGCTTTTCCGTCGGAGCCAAAGGCCTGGAAGTCACGGCGCCGCAACGGGTGGCGCTGCACGACGTTGAGTCGGCGCTGCAAAGCAAGGGCGCATGGATTGTGCGCAAGCTGCAGGAGGCTGGCCAGCGCGAGGCGCATAGAGCGCAATCAAGCATTGAATGGCGAGACGGCGGCGTGCTGGACTATCTGGGGCAGCCCTTGGTTCTGCGCTTGAGCGGGGACGGCCCCGAAGGCCTGCGTACCCGCCAGACCCACCGCGAGCAGGGTGCTGACGGATCGCAAAGCCTGCATCTGCCCTTGCCTCAGGGAGCCACAAAGGTGCAGATTCGGGCGGCCGTTCAGGCCTGGATACTGCGCGAAGCCCGCAGCCATTTCACTACTAGATTGCTGCATTTCGCCCCTGTGGTGGGCGTGCGCTGGAACGCGCTGAGACTGACCAGCGCGCGTACCCGCTGGGGTAGCGCCAACAGCGATGGCATGATTCGCCTCAATTGGCGACTGTTGCAGCATGCGCCCCAGGTCATCGACTATGTGGTGGTGCATGAGCTGGCGCATCTGCACCATATGGACCACAGTCCCCAGTTCTGGTTTGAGGTCGCCAAGGTGTTGCCCGGCTGGAAGTCGCAAAGAAATGCATTGAAGAACTACCCCCTGCCTTCCTGGGATTGACAGGGGAGTAGTGTGGACAGCAGACCCATACAAAGGATTGCCAATGACAGAACAGTCGAGACCGCTGGAAGTTCAAGCCGCCCAAGGCTATGCCGGGGATGTGCCTGCCGAGCTTGCCTGGCAATGGATACAGGCGGGCCAGGCCGTGATGGTGGATGTGCGCACCGATGCCGAGCGCGAATGGGTGGGCAGAGTGCCCGGTGCCGTGGCTGTGGCCTGGAAACAGTGGCCGGGAATGGCCGCCAACGCCGACTTTGACAGCCAGTTGCGTGCTGCCGTGCCGGATGGCCAGAAAGTGGTGCTGCTATGCCGCAGCGGCGTGCGCTCCGTCGCTGCCGCGCAGCGCGCCGCCACTCTGGGGCTGGAGGCTTACAACATTCTCGAAGGCTTTGAGGGCGACGTCGATGCCAGCGGTCAGCGCGGTCACCTAGGCGGCTGGCGCAAGCGGGGCCTGCCCTGGCGCCAGTGATTCCGGGCCAGGGTGCTGCCATTGAACGAGCTCAGCTGCTTTGATAACCGTTGGGGTTCTGGCTTTGCCAGCGCCAGGTGTCGGCGCACATGGTCTCTAGATCATATTCGGCCTGCCAGCCCAGCACTTTGCGGGCATGAAGAGGATCTGCGTAGCAGCTGGCCACGTCTCCGGGGCGGCGTTCAGCAATGGCGTAGGGCAGGGACTTGCCACTGGCTTTTTCGAATGCGTGCAGAACTTCCAGAACGCTGTAGCCCTTGCCGGTACCGAGATTGACGGTCAGCAACTCGGGTTTGGGCAGATTCTGCAGTGTTTCCAGGGCTTTGACGTGGCCACGGGCCAGATCCACCACATGGATGTAGTCGCGTACACCTGTGCCATCGACAGTGGCGTAGTTGCCGCCAAAAATCTGAAGTTTTTCGCGACGGCCTACGGCAACCTGAGCGATGTATGGGAGCAGATTGTTGGGGATATCCGCTGGGTCTTCCCCGATCAGTCCGCTGGCATGGGCTCCGATGGGGTTGAAGTAGCGCAGTACGGCGATGGACCAAAGTGGATCGGAATGAAACAGGTCGGCCAGAATCTCTTCCACCATCAGCTTGCTGCGGCCATATGGATTGGTGACCGAAGTCGGATGAATTTCGTTGAGTGGCAGATATTGGGGCGTTCCGTAGACCGTGGCTGACGAGCTGAACACCAGCTTATCCACACCTTGGGTTTTCATGGCGCGCAGCAGCACCAGCGTGCCGTTGACGTTGTTGTCGTAGTAATCCAGCGGCTGGGCTACGGATTCGCCCACAGCCTTTTTTCCCGCGAAGTGGACCACGCTGTCGATACGGTGTTCAGCCAGCACCTTCTCGAGCAAGGTCTGATCCCGGACATCGCCCTCGACGACCGGAATGTGGCGACCCGTGATGCGCTCCACACGATGTATGGCTGCAGGGTGGCTGTTGCTGAAATTGTCCAAAATGACCACTTCGTGGCCATGCTGCAGCAATTCAATGGCGGTATGGCTGCCGATGTAGCCGGCGCCGCCGGTGAGCAAGGTTTTCATGGGCTGGAGTCTAGCGTGTGTGCTCTTTGGAGTGAGATGAAAAAAGCGCTCGATGAGCGCTTTCATTGGTCAGCCAGGATGGCTTACAGGGCTGGAATACGCAGCTTCTGGCCGGGGTAGATTCTGTCCGGGCTGCTCAGCATGGGCTTGTTGGCCTCAAAAATGGTGTTGTACTTGTTGGCGTCGCCGTAATATTTCTTGGAGATGGCCGACAGCGTGTCGCCGCGCACCACGTCGTGAAACTGGGCCTCGGGTTCGGGGTTGGTGACGATGATCTGGTTGTCCACAGCCTGCACATTGGTCACATTGCCGCAGCACAGCGTCACTTTTTCCTTGACCGCTTGCGTGGGCGCATCGCCTTGCACGGTCACCTTGCCTTGCGTTGCATCAAATTGCACCTGGAGATTGGTCACATCCAGATTCTGGGTGTTGATATAGGCCGCAATAGCCTGGGCTGCTTTGGCATTCAAATCCTCTGAAGGCGCTGCTGCGTGTGCATCGCCGCCGCCAAACAGCTTTTCGCCGGCTTCCTTGATGAAACTGAAAAGACCCATGGATTGACTCCTCAAAGTGGTAAGGCAAGGTGAACGTCCCACTTTAACGATAAAAGCGATAGGTGCACGCCAGACAAATCCCTGCAGTCAGCTTTTCAAGAAATTCAACGCCAGTTGTAATGGATGTGACATCTTGACTTGGGGGTGATACAAAAGTCCCGATAATCCGCCGCATGACATTTTTGGCCATAGACATTGGCAACACCCGTTTGAAGTGGGCCATGTATGACGACTTTCGCCCGGGTGCCGCGCTGCTGGCACATGGCGCGGAATTCCTGGAGCATATCGAGCGTCTGGCAGAAGGTGCTTGGGCGGGCTTGCCTGCACCCGATCACATGCTGGGCTGCGTAGTGGCTGGTGATGCCGCCAAACGCCGTGTGCATGACCAGATCGAAATGATGCTGGGCTGGAATCTAGAGCCGCTGTGGGTGGTACCGTCCGCCCAGGAGGCTGGAGTGGTCAATGGCTATGACTACCCCTTGCGTCTGGGTGCCGACCGCTGGGTAGCCATGATTGGTGCGCGCCACCATATGCTGCAGCAAGGCCCCGCGCGGCCCTTGATCACCGTCATGGTGGGCACGGCAGTGACGGTGGATGCGCTGGACACAGAAGGAAACTTCCTTGGCGGTTTGATCATTCCGGGCCATGGCATCATGCTCAGAGCCCTGGAAGGGGGGACTGCAGGCCTGCATGTTCCTACGGGTGACGTTCAGCGCTTCCCAACGAACACCAGTGATGCGTTGACCAGCGGCGGCACCTATGCCATTGCGGGAGCCGTGGAGCGCATGTATCAGCATCTGTCCGAGCAATGCAATGCGGAGCCCATGTGCATCATGGCTGGTGGTGCCGGCTGGAAGATGTCACCGAGCATGACCCGACCGTTTCAGTTGATGAACAACCTCATTTTTGATGGCTTGCTGGTGATGGCGCAAAAGCGCTGGGGCCAGTAATTCTGAATGATTTACCGCTGACCGGCAGGAGCGAAAAATGATTTTTGTGACTGGCGGAGCAGGATTTATTGGCGCCAATTTTGTGCTGGATTGGCTCAAGCATGGCGACGAGCCAGTCGTGAATCTGGATAAGCTGACCTATGCCGGGAATTTGGAAAATCTGTCTTCTATTAAAAATGATCCACGACATATTTTTATTCAAACCGATATTGGGGATGGAGCGCTGATTTCTCAGCTGCTGGATCAACACCGACCGCGTGCCATCGTCAATTTTGCGGCTGAAAGCCATGTGGATCGTTCCATTCATGGACCAGAAGAATTTATCCAGACCAATGTGGTAGGAACCTTCCGCTTGCTGGAATCCGTGCGTAGTTATTGGAATGGTCTGGCGTTGGCTGATAAATCCGCATTTCGCTTTTTGCATGTGTCCACGGATGAGGTCTATGGCACGCTGTCGTCTACAGACTCTGCATTTACCGAAGACCATAACTACGCGCCCAACAGCCCTTATTCGGCCAGCAAGGCGGCATCGGATCATCTGGTACGCGCGTGGCATCATACCTATGGCTTACCCGTGCTGACCACGAATTGCAGCAATAACTATGGTCCGCTGCATTTTCCCGAAAAGCTGATTCCGCTGATGATTGTGAACGCACTGGCAGAAAAGCCATTGCCTATTTATGGCGATGGCATGCAGGTGCGTGACTGGTTGTATGTGCGCGACCATTGCAGTGCCATCCGCCGTGTACTGGATGCCGGCAAGGTGGGCGAAACCTATAACGTAGGCGGCTGGAACGAGAAAGCCAATATTGATATCGTCAAAACAGTTTGCGGGCTGTTGGACGAGTTGCATCCCCGTAAGGATGGTAAATCGTATGTCGAGCAGATCAGTTTTGTGACCGACCGACTGGGTCATGACCGCCGTTATGCCATTGATGCGCGAAAAATCGAGCGAGAACTGGGGTGGACGCCTGCCGAAACGTTTGAAACCGGTATTCGCAAGACGGTCCAGTGGTATCTGGACAACCCGCAATGGGTGGCCAATGTGCAATCTGGTTCTTATCGTGACTGGGTGCAAAAACAGTACGCAGACCAGCCATGAAGATTTGGCTCTTGGGCAAAAATGGACAGGTCGGTTGGGAGCTACAACGCAGTCTTGCTCCGCTGGGTGAGGTCATCGCTCTGGGGCGTACTGCCGAAGAGGGGCTTTGCGGGGATCTGGCCGATCTGCAGGGGTTGCAACGAACCTTGCGCCATATACGGCCAGATGTGATCGTCAATGCAGCAGCCCATACAGCTGTGGACAAGGCGGAATCAGAACCGGATCGGGCTCACCGTTTGAATGCTCTGGCGCCAGAGTTGCTGGCGATGGAGGCCAAAAGCCTGGGAGCCTTGCTAGTGCACTACAGCACCGACTATGTGTTCGATGGCAGCGGCATGCGGCCTTGGGTTGAGAGCGATGTCACCGCTCCTTTGTCGGTATACGGCCGCACCAAGCTTGAAGGCGAGCAGCGCATACAGGCCAGCGGATGTCGGCATCTGATTTTCCGTACCAGCTGGGTTTATGCCGCACGCGGCGGTAATTTTGCGAAGACCATGTTGCGTTTGGCGCAGGAGCGCGATGAGCTGAATGTCATCGACGATCAGTGGGGGGCGCCAACGGGGGCCGACCTGATCGCCGATGTGACGGCACATGCGATACGCCAGGCAATGAGCCAAAAGATGGATCTGGGTCTATACCATTTAGCGGCATCAGGGGAGACCAACTGGCACAACTACGCGAGCTATCTGATTGGTGAAGCCCAAAGAGTGCGCCCAGATATAGGCTGGAAGGTGGGGCGGATTTCAGCGGTGCCTGCAATGGCCTTCCTAAGGGGCGCGCAGCGCCCCTTGAATTCGCGCCTGGACACTCGCAAGCTCGCGGCTGCCATGCAACTCAGATTACCGGCGTGGCAACATGGAGTCGATCGATTTTTGTACGAAGTTTTATGCCTCTGAATGCGGGCAACAAGGGAAGGCGAGGTATGGAGCAAGTACGAAAAGGCATTATTTTGGCCGGCGGTACAGGCTCTCGCCTCCATCCCGCGACCCTGGCGATCAGCAAGCAACTGTTGCCGATCTACGATAAACCGATGATCTATTACCCGCTGAGCACACTGATGCTGGCCGGGATTCGTGAAATTTTGGTAATCAGCACGCCGCAGGATACACCGCGTTTTGAGCAATTGCTCGGAGATGGAAGTCAGTGGGGACTGACGTTGAAATATGCGGTTCAGCCTAGCCCCGATGGCTTGGCTCAGGCATTTTTGATTGGCGAAGGGTTTCTCAATGAGGCGCCTTGTGCGTTGGTGTTAGGGGATAATATTTTTTATGGGCATGACTTACAGGGCATTGTGAGAAGTGCTAATCAGGCGCATGAATGTGCCACGGTGTTTGCCTATCATGTGAATGATCCGAATCGTTACGGCGTCGTTGAATTTGACGGGAATGGCCGCGTTGTCTCCATAGAAGAGAAACCTCTGCAGCCCAAATCAAATTACGCTATTACTGGCCTGTATTTTTACGACTCGCAAGTTGTCGAGATTGCCAAATCTCTCAGACCTTCTGCGCGAGGAGAGCTGGAAATTACCGATGTGAACCGAGCTTATCTCAATCGTGGTCTGTTGAACGTGCAGTTGATGGGGCGCGGCTATGCATGGCTGGACACAGGAACGCACGATAGCTTGCTGGAGGCGGGGCAATTCATTGCAACATTGGAGCAGCGTCAGGGATTGAAAGTGGCATGCCCAGAGGAAATCGCTTTTCGATCTGGATGGATTGATGCTCAGCAGATCGTGGAACTGGCCAAGCCATTAATGAAGAATGGCTATGGGCGTTACCTGATGCAATGCTTGGAAGGTCGCGTGAGATGAAGCTCGTATCTACCGAAATTCCAGAGGTCAAACTAATCGAGCCACAGGTATGCTGTGATGATCGCGGGTTCTTTTTCGAAAGTTTCCGCCAGGATTGGTTCAATCAGTCCACGGGTAGCAACTACGAATTCATTCAGGACAACCATAGCCGCAGCAGCCAAGGTGTTTTGCGTGGTCTGCATTACCAGCTGCCACCTCACGCTCAGGGCAAACTAGTGCGTGTGGTCAGTGGCGCGGTTTTTGATGTGGCGGTGGATATTCGTAGCAGCTCGTCTACTTTCGGTCGATGGGTTGGGGTGGAGTTGACGGCAGAAAACCACCGCCAGCTGTGGATTCCACCGGGATTTGCCCATGGGTTCTTGGTACTCAGTGAATCGGCCGATTTTGTTTACAAGACCACCGCTTATTACTCACCGCAAGCGGATCATGGTGTCCTCTGGAATGATCCCGATATCGGCATCGATTGGCCCAAACTTGATGTCCCGTTCTCGTTATCTGATAAGGATCAGAAGCAGCCTGTGCTCAGCAGAGCTGATACGTTTGCATAATAGAAAAAAGCCGCCAAAAGGCGGCTTTTTTATTGCTGAACTAATAGAGGTGCGATCAGCAGGATCAGCAGCAGTACGGCCAGCGCGGCAAACATGATCTTCACCCAGCTATACGGTCTCTCGCCTGCAATTTGGCCGGTATAGCCGTTGGCCACAATCTGGTAGGTCTTGCTGCCGTAGGTATAGCCCACCAGCCAAACCGGCACCAGCGTGTGCTTGAAGGTGCGGCCTGAGTATTCGCGCTGCACTTGCAGATTGCGCTGCGTGTCGCCAGGCACTTGTCGGGAGCACAGACTGCGCAGCTGTGAATCCATATCCTGCTCGTTGAGCTGGGCGGCCTTGGACAGATCAACCTGATAGCGCTCCACCGTCCAGCCGCGCACGAACTCGGGTGTATAGGGCTTGAGGTCGGTGGTGGTGGGGAAGGGCTCTACCTGGCGCAGCAGCTGGGGATGCACGCCGACGGTTCCGGGTACCAGTTCATCATCAAAGAAATGCTGCAGGCTGCCTGCCGCAGGCTCCCAGCGCACATGCTGGACTTGCCGCGTTTGCGTGTTGCCGCTGGCGTCGCGATAGGTTTCGGTGGTGTAGTAATAGAAACCTGCTTCGGCTTGCCAGCGGGCGGCTGCATGGGCGTCAAAAGTCCAGTAGGGCAGATAGACGCCATGCAGCGTATCCGTCAGTGCTGCGCTTTTGAGCTTGCTGGGTGCAAACCAGCGGCTGCCATACCACTGGCGAATCTTGTCGCGAATCTGCCCGTCGCTGATCTTGAAAGGCAGAATGCTTTGCGGCGTGATGGCGTCATTGCGCTCTTCGTGCGCCACGATGGAGGGCGAGCCGCAAAAATCACAGCGCTGCGCGACCTTGCGATCCAAAAACACCGAAATCGCCCGGCAATTCTGGCACTGCACCTCATAGCGCTCCTCGGTTCCCCAGCCCCGGCCTGCGGCCGGATTGCGCAGGGCTTGCGCCAAATCCAGCTCAGCCACCTCGCGGCCCAGCTCTTCACGCGTATCCTCGCTCCAGGGTACTTGGGTGCCGCAATAAGGGCATTTTAGAGCCTGGGCTTTGGCATTCCATTCCAGATTGGCACCGCACTCGGGGCAAGGGTGCTTGCGTACCATGGAGGGCGGTGCAGCTTCAGGTGCTGCAGTGAAGGAAGAGCTGGAGGAGGTGGAGGCGGGAGGTGTAGCCACGGCAACAATGGAAAGAGGTCAGGAGGCTGGCGCGGCTTGCTGCACTTCGTAGAAGGTGACGCAATTGCCGTCCTCATCCAGAAAGCTGAACTCCTGGGTGCCCCAGGGCTGGCAGCAGAGGCCGCCGTTGGGGTGAACCGCGTTTTGGGTCAGGCACTGTGCATGGAGAGCCGCAATGCCCGCCACCTGAATGCGGCAGCTGGTCAATTTGGGAATGGCGGCATCCGTGCAGGCCCAGAAGTGCAGTTCCAGCCCGCCCAGCGAGACGATGCCGTACTCGCCGGGTTGGGCGTGTATGGATTTGGCGCCCAGCACGCGCGCATAAAACGCAACCGTGCGCGCAATATCCAGCGATGCCAGCACAGGCGTGGTACTGATAAAAACAGGGTTGGGACCAGTCATGGCAATCGCTACCTGCTATGAAGCTCTTGAATCAACCGCGCAGAAAGTCGTCAAGTGCAGCTTGGGCGATACGCCACTGGCTGCCAATCTGGCGGGCCTTGAGGTTGCCGGCCTGGATTTCGGCCATGACATCAGCTTCCGCCACGCCCAGTACTTGGGCGGCTTGGGCCGGGGTCAGCACCTGAAGTCCGCCTGTGGCGGGTGCCGCCGTGACCTGTGCCGCCTGAGCGGCCGCAGGCGAGAACGGGTCTGTGGCAGCTGTCGCACCGGCAGGCAGGCCGGCAGCACCGGTTTGCATGCTCTTCATCATCTCCTGGGCCATGCCAAAGCCCATGGCCATGGTGGCGGGAATGGTGGCTGCCGCCGCGCCTTCGCCACCGTTGGCCATGGCCTGACCCATCTGGTACTTCACATAGTCATTGAGGTTGCCGATGGCGCCCATGCTGGAGCGCTTGTCGATGGCTTGCTCCACCTCGGGTGGCACGGAGACGTTTTCCAGCAAAAAGCTGGTGATCTCCAGGCCGTACTTGTCGCTCATGGCTGGATTGATCAGCTGCAGCAGGGCATCGCCGAGTTCGCTGTAGCGCTGTGCCACGTCCAGAGCCGGCACCTGGGCCTTGGCCAGAGCTTCGGAGAAAATGCTGACGATGCGCGAGCGCATGGTGTCGGCAAACTCGTCGAGGCGGAAGTTCTGGTCCGTGCCCGCCACTTCCTTGAGGAACTTGGCCGGGTCGATGATGCGAAAGTCGTAGGTGCCGAAGGCCCGCAGACGCACCACGCCGAAGTCCTTGTCGCGCATCATGATGGGGTTGGACGTCCCCCATTTGTTGCCGGTGAACAGGCGGGTGTTGATGAAGTAGACGTCGCACTTGAACGGCGAGTTGAAACCGTACTTCCAGCCCTGGATGGTGGACAGAATGGGGATGTTTTGCGTCGTCAGCGAGTGCTTGCCTGGGCCGAACAGATCGGCGAACTGGCCGGTGGAGACGAATTGCGCCTGTTGCGACTCGCGCACGATGAGCTGGGCGCCGTTCTTGATTTCCTTGTCGTCATCGGGCCAGCGGTAGGACAGCGTGTCGCGCGAATCATCGGTCCATTCGATGATTTCAATCAGTTGCTTGGTGATGATTTTCATCAAGTCCATGGCAGGCTCCGAAAGTAGATGGCTACGAATTAGCAATAGTCCATTCTAGGAGGCAATGCCTGCCAAGCCTGCATCAAAGTCTGCTCAGCCTCTGGAAATTGTTAAAAAGTGAGCGGCTTGCGTAGGTCTTTATTGGGCGATATCCGTAAATGGCTGTGAGTTTGCTGTAGCTGCTGTATCAGGGCCTGCCAGCCTGCTGCACATTTGGAAATGTGCGGTTGCCGTATGGACTCGAAAATGCGCCTTGTGGGGCCGCGCATACGGACTACGCCTAAGTAGGATTACAGAGACTTAGAATCACCGTTCACGCGCGGTGCAAGCCGCCAGACATACCCATATAAATAAGCGCTCCAGGTAGCTCCTGATACGCGACCGACCAAGTCATGCTGACCTTCCAACAAATCATTCTGAAACTGCAGTCCTACTGGGCCGACCATGGCTGCGCACTGCTCCAGCCCTATGACATGGAAGTGGGCGCAGGGACCTCGCACACCGGCACTTTTTTGCGCGCCATCGGCCCCGAGCCATGGAAGGCCGCCTATGTGCAGCCCAGCCGTCGCCCCAAGGACGGCCGCTATGGCGAGAACCCCAACCGCCTGCAGCACTACTATCAGTTCCAGGTCGTGCTCAAGCCAGCGCCGGACAACATTCTTGAGCTGTACCTGGGCTCGCTCGAAGCCCTGGGCTTTGATCTGAAGAAGAACGACATCCGTTTTGTGGAAGACGACTGGGAAAACCCCACGCTGGGCGCCTGGGGTCTGGGCTGGGAAGTCTGGCTCAACGGCATGGAGGTGACCCAGTTCACCTACTTCCAGCAAGTGGCCGGCATTGACTGCAAGCCCGCTACCGGCGAAATCACTTACGGCCTGGAGCGCCTGGCCATGTATCTGCAAGGTGTGGACAACGTCTACAACCTGACCTGGACCGACGGCCTGAGCTATGGCGACGTCTATCACCAGAACGAGGTCGAGCAGTCCACTTACAACTTCGATCACTCGAACGTGGATTTTCTGTTCAGCGCCTTCACGGCCCATGAAGAAACAGCCGTCAAGCTGATCGCTGCCGAGCTGGCTCTGCCCGCTTATGAGCAAGTGCTCAAGGCCGCCCATACCTTCAATCTGCTGGATGCACGTGGCGCCATATCGGTAACCGAGCGCGCAGCCTATATAGCCCGCATCCGCAACCTGGCCCGTGCCGTGGGCAAGAGCTATCTGGACAGCCGTGCTCGCCTGGGCTTCCCCATGGCGCCCAAGGCCCATGCCGAGGAAGTGCTGGCCGAACTGGCCAAAGCCGCCGAGCAGCAAGCCAAGAAGGCCGCGTAACTCCGCTGTTGCGCTGTCCCAAGCCCACTATATAAGCAATTTCAGCTTTCAGCCCTTATCTGTCAAGCGCTGATAGCTATCAAAATATTATGAACGCATCGAATTTACTGGTTGAACTGTTTGTTGAAGAGCTGCCGCCCAAGGTGCTGCAAAAGCTCGGCGACGCTTTTGCCACCGTGCTGTTTGACCAGCTCAAAGCCCAGGGCTTGCTGGCCTCTACCGAATCGCGTCTGACGGCCTATGCCTCGCCGCGCCGTCTGGCCGTACACATCACCGAAGTCCTGCCACAGGGCGAAGACAAAGCCGTCTCGCAAAAGCTGATGCCCGTCTCCGTCGGTCTGGATGCAGAAGGCAAGCCCACGCCCGCACTGCTCAAGAAGCTGGCGGCATTGGGTGCTGACGAAGCCACCGCGGCCGATTTGAAGCGCCAGGGCGAAGGCAAGGCCGAAGCCCTGTTCTACGAATCCACTGCCAAGGGCGTGACGCTCACGGACGGCGCGCAAAAAGCGCTGGACGAAGCCCTGGCCAAGCTGCCTATTCCCAAGGTCATGCGCTACCAGTTGCAAGATGGCTGGAGCAGCGTGCACTTTGTACGTCCGGCCCACGGTCTGGTTGTGATGCACGGCACCGAGGTGCTGATCGGCGTGAAAGCCTTGGGCCTGACTGCCGGCTCCGCCACGCACGGCCACCGCTTTGAAGCCGCTGTAGACCCCGTTGTTATTCAAAACGCCGACAGCTATGCCGAGCAATTGCGCGAAGAAGGTGCCGTGATCGCCAGCTTCACCGAACGCCGTGCCGACATCGCCCGCCAGCTCAAAGCGGCTGCCGAGCGCGTAGGTGGCGGCGTAAGCGCTATTGAAGACGAAGCGCTGCTGGACGAGGTGACGGCCTTGGTCGAGCGCCCCAATGTGCTGGTCTGCGAATTCGAGAAGGAATTTCTCGACGTGCCGCAGGAATGCCTGATCCTGACCATGAAGGCCAACCAGAAGTACTTCCCGCTGCTGGATGCGAATGGCAAGCTCAGCAACCAGTTTCTGGTGGTCAGCAATATCAGCCCGCAAGATGCAAGCGCCGTGACCGGCGGCAATGAGCGCGTGGTACGCCCGCGCCTGGCCGACGCCAAATTCTTCTTTGACCAGGACCGCAAGAAAACCCTGGCCAGCCGCGTGGAGCTGCTGGATAAAGTGGTCTATCACAACAAGCTTGGCACCCAAGGCGAGCGCATCGCCCGCGTGCGCCAGATTGCCAAGACCATCGCCCAGCAACTGGGCAACTCAGGTCTGGGCCGCCAGGCCGACCAGGCTGCCATGTTGGCCAAGACCGATTTGGTGACCGACATGGTGGGTGAGTTCCCCGAGCTGCAAGGCATCATGGGTCGCTACTACGCCCTGAACGATGGCCTGGATGTGGCAGTGGCCGATGCCATCGAGGACCATTACAAGCCCCGCTTTGCCGGCGACGAGCTGCCTCGCGGCGATGTTGGTGTAGTTGTGGCCCTGGCCGACAAGCTGGAGACCTTGGTCGGCATGTTCGGCATAGGCAACCTGCCCACCGGCGACCGCGACCCCTTCGCCCTGCGCCGCCATGCCTTGGGCGTGATCCGCATGCTGGTGGAAAAAGATCTGGAACTGGATCTGCAAACACTGTTGGTCAGCACCTTGCCCGCCTTTGGCGACAAGATTCAGGATGCTACGCCTCAGCTGGTTGAATTCATTTATGACCGCTTGGCCAATATGTTCCGTGAACAGGGCTTTAGTGCTCAGGAAGTGGAGGCTGTGCTGGCTTTGCAGCCTCAGCGCCTGTCCGACGTGCAAAAGCGTCTGGATGCCGTGCGCGCGTTTGCTGCACTGCCAGAAGCTCCTGCACTGGCAGCTGCCAATAAGCGCGTGGGCAATATTTTGAAGAAGGCTGAGGGCTCCGTGAACGCGCAAGTTAGCGAAGCGCTGCTTGTGGAGCAGGCAGAAAAAGATTTGTACGCTGCATTGCAAGTTGTGGCACCGAAAGCCCAGCAACAGTTTGCAGCAGGTGATTACACAGCCAGCCTGCAAACCCTGGCAGCATTGCGCGCTCCGGTTGATGCGTTCTTTGAACACGTCATGGTCAATGCGGAAGATCTGTCACTCAAGGCCAATCGTTTGGGCCTTTTATTCAGGCTGCATGAAGCGATGAATCGGGTGGCGGATCTGGCAAAAATGGCCGTGTGATCTGCAGTTTATTTACCATGGCCAGGGTTATGTTCGATGCCATGGCCGTGGCGCAAGCGATTTTTAAGGAAAACTGATTCCATGAATTTTTCAGATGCCACTATCGCCATTATCGGCCTTGGGTATGTTGGTCTGCCGTTGGCGGTGGAGTTTGGTAAGCATCGTCCGGTGCTTGGCTTTGATATCAATCGGGCGCGCGTCGAAGAATTGCAAAGCGGCAAAGATCACACCTTGGAATGCACATCCGAGCAGTTACAAGCTGCGGCATATTTGCGCTATAGCTGCCAATCGAACGAATTGAAAAAATGCCATATCTTTATTGTGACAGTCCCGACTCCAGTGGGAGAGGCTAATCGGCCAGATCTCACTCCCCTGATCAAGGCCAGTCAGACCGTGGGAGCAGTTTTGAAAAAGGGTGACGTGGTGATTTACGAATCCACGGTGTACCCTGGTGCCACTGAAGAAGTCTGCGTGCCCGAACTGGAGCGCATCAGCGGTCTGAAGTTCAATCAGGATTTTTTTTGCGGCTACAGTCCCGAGCGCATCAATCCCGGGGACAAGGTCAACACACTGACCACAATCAAAAAAATCACCAGTGGAAGTACTCCTGCAGTGGCGGATGCTGTAGATGGTCTGTATCGCGAAATCATCATTGCGGGCACCCATAAGGCCAGCAGCATCAAGGTAGCGGAGGCTGCCAAGGTGATTGAAAACACCCAGCGTGACTTGAATATTGCGCTGGTCAATGAGCTGTCCGTTATTTTTGCCCGCTTGGGCATTGATACCCTGGATGTCTTGGAAGCAGCAGGCAGTAAATGGAATTTTCTGCCTTTCCGTCCAGGCATGGTGGGTGGGCACTGCATTGGTGTTGATCCCTATTATCTGACTCACAAGGCAGAGCAGGTTGGCTACCATCCTCAGGTTATTCTGGCTGGGCGACGTATCAACGACAACATGGCGCGCTACGTAGCGCGCACTACTATTCAGCGCATGCTGCAAAACGGTATGGACGTGCCGCGTTGCCGTATCGGTGTGCTTGGAATGACCTTTAAGGAAAACTGTCCGGACATCCGCAACAGTAAGGTTGCTGACATGGTGCGTGAGTTCGAAAGCTGGGGTGCTCAGGTTGTGGTGGCGGATGCCTGGGCCGATCCGGCCGAAGTGCAGCATGAATACGGTATTTCCTTGGGGCAGATTAGCCCTGAGCAACCGGTCGATGCCTTGGTTGTGGCCGTGGGACACAACGAATATCGCTCCCTTACACCTTTGCAGCTCAAAGCCCTGACACGCAGCAATCAACCTGTGCTGGCCGATGTGAAAAGCCTGTACGACCGTCATGCAATGGCCGATACCGGCTTTAGCGTGTTCCGCCTGTAAACATTGCACAACATCATGAAAAACTTCGCCCTTATTGGCGCTGCTGGCTATATCGCACCGCGCCACCTCAAAGCCATCAAAGACACTGGCAACAACCTGCTGGTGGCCATGGACGTGAACGATTCCGTCGGCATCATGGACAGCCACTTTCCAGATGCCGAGTTTTTTACCGAATTTGAAGCCTTTTCCGCCTATGTGGAAGACTTGAAACTCCAAGGTCGAAAGCTGGACTACGTTGCCATCTGCTCGCCCAACTACCTGCACCTGCCGCACATGAAGTTTGCGCTGCAAAACGGCATCGACGTCATTTGCGAAAAACCACTGGTGCTGCACACAGCCGATCTAGATACCCTTCTGCGCTACGAGGCCGCCTACGGTGCCAAGGTCAACTCCATCCTTCAACTACGTTTGCACCCCTCCATTTTGGCACTGCGCGAAAAGGTGCAGAACGCGCCTGCTGGCAAAGTTTTTGATGTGGATCTGACCTATCTCACTTCGCGCGGCAAGTGGTACCTCAAATCCTGGAAAGGCTTCGACGAAAAATCTGGCGGCGTGGCCACTAACATCGGTGTGCACTTCTACGACATGCTGCACTTCATTTTTGGCAACATCGTCAAAAACGAAGTCCATTACCGCGACGACAAAACCACAGCCGGTTATCTGGAGTATGAACGCGCCCGCGTGCGTTGGTTCCTCTCGATTGATGCCAATCACCTGCCAGCCAATGCAGTCAAGGGGGAAAAGCTCACCTATCGCAGCATCACAATTGAAGGCGAAGAGTTGGAGTTTTCCGGTGGCTTTACCGATCTGCATACACAAAGCTACCAGCGCGTGCTGGAGGGCAAAGGCTATGGCACAGAAGATAATCGCGCCGCCATTGCCACGGTGGAGGTCATTCGCACTGCGCCCATTACCACCAGTCCTGTCAACCCGCACCCACTGCTAGTCAAGGTGAGTGCATGATTTACTCCAAGCACGACAGCGCAATTGTCGATGAAGGTGCCCAGATCGGAGAGGGATCGCGCATCTGGCACTTTGTACACGTCTGTGCTGGCGCCCGCATTGGCAAAGGTGTCTCGCTCGGTCAGAACGTGTTTGTAGGTAACCAGGTCGTCATCGGCGACCGGTGCAAGATTCAGAACAACGTCAGCGTGTACGACAACGTTACGTTGGAAGAAGGCGTTTTCTGTGGTCCCAGCATGGTGTTTACCAATGTGTACAACCCTCGCTCTCTCATTGAACGCAAAAGCGAATACCGGGACACTTTGGTAAAAAAAGGTGCCACTCTGGGGGCGAATTGCACCATTGTTTGTGGGAGCACTATTGGTGAATATGCTTTCATCGGCGCAGGAGCCGTAGTCAACAAGGACGTACCAGCCTATGCCTTGATGGTCGGTGTTCCCGCTCGCCAGATTGGCTGGATGAGCGAATTCGGCGAGCAGCTGGACCTGCCGTTGAAAGGGATGGCCGAGGCGACTTGTACGCATAGCGGCGCTCGCTATGTGCTGCAAGGCAGTGTGCTGACCCAGATCCCTTGACCTTATTCCCCTGCATTGTCCCTAGCGGAATGTTGTGGGGGCAAAAAATCATAGACCCATGGACTTCATCGATCTCAAAACCCAATACCAGCGGCTAAAACGCGACATCGATGCAGGCATCGAACGCGTCTTGGTGCATGGCCAATACATACTGGGGCCCGAAGTGGCCGAGCTGGAAGAAAAGTTGGCTGCCTATACAGGGGCCAAATATTGCATCAGCGTGGCCAACGGCACCGATGCGCTGCAGATCGCACAGATGGCGCTGGGCATTGGGCCGGGTGATGAGGTCATCACTCCCGGCTTTACTTACATCGCCACTGCTGAAACCGTGGCGTTGCTAGGCGCCAAGCCGGTTTATGTGGATGTGGACCGCCGTACTTACAATCTGGATCCCGCGCAGCTTGAGGCAGCCATTACTCCGCGCACCAAAGCCATTATTCCCGTTAGCCTTTATGGCCAGTGCGCGGATTACGACGCCATCAATACCATTGCACAAAAGCACGGTATTCCCGTCATTGAGGATGCGGCGCAGAGCTTTGGTGCTACGTACAAAGGCAAGAAAAGCTGCAACCTCACCACAATAGCCTGCACCAGTTTTTTCCCCAGCAAGCCTCTGGGTTGCTATGGTGACGGTGGCGCCATCTTCACCAACGATGATGAGTTGGCCTTGGTCATGCGCCAAATTGCGCGCCATGGCCAGGATCGTCGTTATCACCATGTGCGTGTTGGAGTGAACAGCCGCTTGGATACCTTGCAGGCTGCCATTTTGTTGCCCAAGCTGGCCGTATTGGATGAAGAAATCGCGCAGCGGCAGCAAGTCGCCCAGCGGTATACCCAGTTGCTTGGCCAGCATGGCATCAGCGCTTCTCCCCATATTGAGGTGCATAACACCAGTGCTTGGGCGCAATACACCATTCAGGTGGATCGCCGAGAGCAAGTGCAGGAGCAGCTCAAAGCTGTAGGCATACCCACTGCCGTGCACTATCCGATACCTCTCAACAAACAGCCAGCTGTGGCTGATGTTCACGTGCACTTACCTGTGGGCGATGCTGTAGCGCAAAAGGTGACAAGCCTGCCCATGCATCCTTATCTGGATGAAAGCAGCATTCTGCGAGTTACCCAGGCTGTTGCCAGCGCTTGTAGTTAAAAAAATACATGTAAACCATTGTCAGGCGGTCGTTGGCTGCTATTGATTTTTAGCGCCACTTTATGAGTACCACCCATTACCGCCCAGAGATTCAGGGTTTGCGTGCTATCGCAGTGCTTGCTGTGCTGCTGTTCCACTACAACCCCGCCTGGCTGCCCGGCGGGTTTGTGGGGGTGGATGTTTTTCTGGTCATTTCGGGCTACCTTATCGTCCGCATCCTGCTACAGAAAAAGGTCCAGCCTGACTATCGGTTGACAGCTACGCTGCGCTACTTTTACATCAGCCGCATCAAACGCATTGCGCCAGCATATTTCGCGATGCTGGTGCTGGTGTCGATTTTGGCTGCAGTATTACTGCTGCCTCAGGATTTAGCGATTTACAAAAAAGGACTGAATCAAGCTGTTTGGTTTCACAGCAATAGCTACTTTGCCGGTTTTGGTGATTACTTCGCCCCAGCCACTCACGAACAGCCCTTGCTGCATACTTGGTCGCTGGCAGTGGAAATCCAGTTTTACCTGCTGGCGCCGTTTCTGGTTCTGTTGTTACCAGTCAGAGCGCTCAAGTGGATATTGGGCCTGTTACTTGTCGGTCTGACGGTCCTGACGCAATACAGGCTGAGCGTGCTGGGCATTCATCAAGATACCTATTACAGCCTGTATGCCCGCCTGCCCGAGTTTTTCGCAGGTGGTTTGATTGCTGCGCATGCACACAGTTACAAAGGTGGGCGGCACGCTTGGGCTGCGGCTGCGGGCTTGGTGCTGGTATTGTCGGCAGCTGTAGTGCAGCCTCGGTTAGGTCCCTTTCCTGGCCTGCCCGCGTTGTTGCCTGTGATGGGCGCAGCATTCATTCTTTTGCAGCCAGCGCAAGGCTTTACGCGGCGCCTGCTCGGCAGCCGTCCCATGGTCTGGGTGGGCGAACTATCGTATTCGCTCTACCTGTGGCATTGGCCGGTACTTGCTTTGCTGCGCTACTACACCGGAGAACAATTACTGGACATGTCCTCCAGTATGCTGTTCCTTGCTGTTACTTTATTGTTGGCCACCTTGTCTTTCTATCGGGTGGAGGTTCCGCTGCGAGTCAGCCGTACGGGCGCTCGCCAAGTCGTGGGCTATGGTCTGCTGACATGCGCAGCTTTGGTAACCGTACCGAGTGTGGCAACGCTCAATCGGGCGTTGTCACCGCCGCCGCTGCCCATCGAGTATCAGCGTTATGCCGATCCATCTGTTATCTGCCATGGACAGATCATTGGGGACTGCCTGCAGGGCGACTTGAATAGCGATAAAGAGGTGCTCGTGTTAGGCGACTCCCATGCTGCCATGCTTAACCTGTTTTTTGACCAATTGGGCAAGGGGTTGGGCTTCAAGGCCAGAATCATTACTGCCAGCAGCTGTGTACCTATTCAGGGGTTTGATTATCAGCGGATTGCGGAGTGGGCTCACAAGCCATGCTTAGAGCAGATCAAGCAAGTAGAAAAATATCTACATAATACCAATATGATATTCATTGCCGCTTTTTGGAGTTGGCAATTTTCTTCTGTTGAATTCAAAAATGCGTTGAATGCATTTTTGATGACGCAAAGCCAAGCAGGATCAAAGATTTATATCCTAGAGCAAGAACCTTTGCTGAGTAAGAATCCATTAAGGGCGATTCGCATAAAGGCGTTGGGGCTGGACCCGGAAATAGAGATCGACTCTGCATATCAGAAGAGCAATACCACATTGCAAGAAATTGCCGCACATCATTCAGGAGTGGTTAGTCTGAATTTCGAGAAGACAAAAATATTTTCGGAAGCACCATTTTATAAAAATATGCCTATTTACATGGATGAGCATCATCTGAATGAAGAAGGTGCCAAAACCTATGCCGCTGTGGTTAGTGCTGCATTCAAGAAAATAATGGATTGAAGCTGAATGCGAAAACTTTTCCCCAAAAGCGCTTATACACGCAACGTACTCACGCTGATGACTGGAACTGGCTTGGCACAGGCTATTCCCATTGCCATCAGCCCCATTCTCACACGTCTTTACAGTCCTGAAGAGTTTGGATTGTTTGCTCTCTATATGTCTGTCGTTTCCATTCTGGCAGTCATGGTCACTGGCAGGTATGAATTAGCGATTGTGTTGCCAAAGCGTGATCGCGATGCTATGCATATAGTCATGCTATCTATTATGCTAAGTTTTTTTGTCAGTATTATTTTATTTGTGATTATTTGGTTATTTAATGCGCGGATCACAAACTTGCTGAAAGTTCCTGAAATTTCTCCATGGCTGTATTGGATGCCGCTATCTACTCTTTTGATGGGTACATATCAAAGCTTGAGCTATTGGAGCAATCGTAAAGCTCAATACAAGCGCTTGGCTATTAGTCGTACAGCACAAGGAAGCAGCACTGCATTGCTACAACTAAGCTCTGGATCTATGACGAGTGAGGGGGCTGGGTTAATTGAGGGGGATATAGGAGGAAGAGCTTTATCTTGTGCTGTTTTGGCAAAATCAGTTTTTCATGAAGATAAAAAAATAATATTGAATATTAATAAGAAAAGAATATTTTTATTGGCGAGGAAATATCTAAATTTTCCCAAGTATTTAATATTTGCTCATGGTATTAATGCTGCATCTTTTCAATTACCTAATTTATTTCTGGGTGCTTTGTTTAATAGTGCGGCACCAGGTTTTTTCGCGTTGACTCAGAGAGTCATGGGGGCTCCTTCTGCACTTGTCGCTGGTGCTTTAGGGGATGTTTTTCGGCAGCAGGCCAGTCATTATTATGTATGTGAAAAAGAATGCGCGGAAATTTTTATTAACACACTAAAAAAATTGTTGTTGTTATCATTTTTCCCTTTTGTTATTTTTTTCTTTTTTGCACCAGATCTTTTCTCTTTTATATTTGGTCAAAAATGGGAAATTGCTGGTGTATATGCGCAAATCCTTACTCCAATGTTTTTCATGCAGTTTGTTGCGAGCCCTTTAAGTGTTATGTTCATGATTGGGGAGAAACAAAAAATTGACTTGATGTGGCAAGTAATTTTATTTACCGCTGTGTTTTTTTCATTACGTATCGGAGGTTATTATTTTGATGTTTTTGGTACTTTGATTATTTTCTCTTCTGTTTACTCATTAATGTATTTTTTGAGTTTAATTATTTCTTATAAAATAGCAAAAGGTGGATTCGCTCATAAGCAATGATTAATTCACTAGTTATTTTTATAAATGAATTTAATGTCGAGTATTCGATTTTATGGAGTTCAAAATTCTGAGGTGAATGCGATTAAAGTTATAAAAATGAAAAAGTCCAATTTTTTTGAATACCTCTTTGATCCAGAAAATTCATTAATAATTTTCATTTGGGCTATTGGTATCACTTATGGAGTGATACCTTTATTTATTTCGATATTTAGGGAGAATTCTGAATCATTTGGATTTTTATCTGCTATTACTATGGTCAGTATTATGGCGTTGTGGGTAGGAGGTAAAATTAATATTTTTGATTCTAGGTTTTTTAAGCATTCACTTCGGCTGAGCTTGTCTCCAAGAAAATTCGTTTTATTTACTTTCGGTGTATTTTTTATTTTTCTGATAGTGACTTTTTTGACCGCTCCATCTATTCCTATTTGGAGCGCTTTGATGGGTGCCGATAGCAATGAATTGAGTTCGCAAAGAGGAGCCTTTCTCAAAGGTAGAGAGGGCGTTGAGATAATATTATTATATATAAGTACTATTCTTGTAAATACAATTGTACCGTATTCAATTATAGTTTTATTTGTAAGAAAATCAAAACTGCGATTTGTTGCAACTTTTTTGTTTTTTGTTTTTTGCATTAGCTTTATGCAGAAATCATTGTTTTTGAATTGTATTTTTCCAATATTTGCTTTCCTGTCTATAAATAGGAGGTTGCATAGAAAATTCATTACTTTTTTCTTGGGGCTTATTGCAGCCCTTCTTTTGGTGACCACAGCGCTTTCTTTGCGTGGAGAGTCATTAGATCAGAATAGTGGTGGCGATTATTTTTCTGCCACTTATTCACCAAATAGTGCTCTTGATTATTTTTTGTGGAGGTCAATAGCTGTGCCTATTTTTACGGCTACTGATACATTAGTCGTTCATGAAAAAAATTTTCAAGGTGAAAATTTATGGGGTGCCACAAGTAGCTCTATTTCAGCACTATTTGGAATTGAACGTATAAATATTGAAAGGTTTGTTTTTGAACATCAGTTTGGCTCTTGGAACGAAATAGCAAATGCAAATTCAGTTTTTATGATTGATGCATTTGTTAATTTTGGTTGGTGTGGAGTTATAATTTTTGGTGTTTTTGTAGGACAAATTTTTCGATGGTTTCGTTTGTCAAATGATATTGCATTTAAGTCACTTTGGCCAATTTTTGCATTTGTATTATTCTCGGCACCTTTAATAGGTATGCTGTTAAGTAACGGATTTGCATATATGTTATTTCACTCCCTCTTTATACGTGTTCAAAAAGATGCAAATTAAAAATAGACGTACTTCTTTTAAAGTAATTACAGTTGTCGGCGCTAGACCGCAATTCGTCAAAGCGGCAGCACTAAGCCCTTCTTTACGTGCGACGAAAATGATCGATGAAATTATCGTCCATACCGGACAGCATTTCGATCATTCAATGTCCGATATATTTTTTCATGAGATGAATATACCTGCCCCTACAGTAAATTTAGGCGTGGGAGGAGGAACTCACGGGCAAAACACCGGACGAATGATCGAGGGACTTGAAAAAGTATTTTTGGAGCATAAACCAGATGGAGTTTTGGTTTATGGAGATACAGACTCCACATTGGCTGCATCAATTGCAGCCTCAAAATTGGGTTTGTATCTTGCGCATGTAGAAGCAGGGCTTAGATCATTTCGCCGTGCAATGCCAGAAGAAATTAATCGAGTATTGACAGATCATGTGTCGGATGTTCTCTATGCCCCAAGTGCACATGCAGTAGAGTTATTGGCAAAGGAAGGAATTTCGGGAGAAAAAGTTGTTAATGCTGGCGATGTGATGTTTGATGTAGTAAATCGTTTTAGTTCAGTGGCAAAAAATAGCTCGAACGTCCTTGAACGATTGTGCTTGCATCCCCAGGGGTACAATTTGCTTACGTTACATCGCAAGGAGAATGTTGATGATCCCGAAATACTGCGACGTGTGCTAGATGTCATTGGAGTATCGAGACAGCCTACAGTTTTTTTGGTGCATCCACGTACTGCCAAAATGCTGGATCATTTCGAAATTAATGTATCTCCTCTAATTCAGTTAGTTGAGCCTGTCGGCTACATTGACATGATTCGACTCATTCAGAATTGCAGTGTCGTATTAACGGATTCTGGAGGGCTTCAAAAAGAAGCGTATTTTTTGGGGCGGCCTTGCATCACTTTGCGAGATGAGACGGAGTGGACCGAGTTAGTGGATGTTGGTGCAAATATATTGGTTGGTACAGATCCGATTAAAATTGAAAAAGCTGTTGAGTCGATGATATCTTTGAATTCCGTACCATATGGAATTTATGGTCAAGGTAATGCTGCCGATTTAATTTCTCAGGACTTACTTATGCGTCTAAAGAAATTTGGAGAAAATTAATGAATATTGTTCTAATTGCTCATTATTATCCCCCAATTAATAGTTCTGGCGCGAAACGTGCAGAGTCCTTGTCAAAGTATTTCACTGCATTAGGTCATCATGTCACTGTGATCACTACTTGTAAATCCCGGGCCGATGGCGAATTTACGGAGCAGGTGCCACGAGGAGTTAGGCTTATTGAGCTTAATGGATTTGGTAGAGAGCGCTCTTCAATTGATAAGGGTGGATTATTTGAGCCCATGTATTCGGGTAAGCCATCTTGGAAGCGAATTTTAAAAGATAAGGTGATGGCTATTTTTGGTCAGTTGCCGGATCCAAGACTGCCATTTGCAATGTCATTTCTTTCTCCTTGGTTTTCCAAGCAAGCCAAAGATACGATTATAAAAGCAGATATAGTTATTGGTACAACGCCACCGTGGTCGATGGTGCTGGCTGCACTTTTTTGCAAGATTCGCTTTCATAAAGCGTGTATATTGGATTACAGAGACCATTTTAGTGAATGCCATGAAATGCCTGGGGGGCGTTTTTCTAAATGGCTGGAAAAAATTGTGGATCGCTGGCTAGTTAATTCGGCAGACCATGTCGTATGTATATCGGAGCCAATGACTAGGTATTATAAGTCTCTTACTTTAAATGTTGATACCATTCTTAATGGATATGATCATGAAATATTAAATCAGGCACGTGCTGAGAGAGATCTTATTAATGATGGGAAGGTTCGTATACGTTACATGGGTATCGTTTCACCAGGTAGAATTCCACATAATATATTAAAAGCTGTCGTTGAGATTAAGGAGAAATATCCGGAATTTTTTAAGAAGCTACGCTTTGAATTTTTTGGTAATGCCGCACTTCTTGAAAAAATTCTGATTGATGATTACTCCGAAATATCCGGCGCATTTCATTTTTTCACTCCTGTTCGCTACTTCGAATCATTGAAAAAAATTGTTGAAGCGGATTATTTGCTTTTCTCTGAAACATCTTCTAATAAAACGTTAAGTGCTCAGGGTATTTTGACTACAAAATTATTTGAGTATTTGGGTTCTGGTCGTCCAATATTGGCAGATATTTCTAAGCAAACATTGGCGGGAGATTTGTTGTGTAAATGTGGTGAGAGAAATTTAGTTAGTCAATCTTCAGAAGAGATATTTAATTTTATGTCTCAAACATCTTTTTATGATCGTGCTGAAGATGAGTTCTCTCCTCAAATTATGTCTCTTTCTAGAGAGTTTCAAGCAATGAAATATGCAGATTTAATAAATAATATTTCTGCTAATAAGCAGAAATATTAATGGGTGGTCTAATTATGATTAACTATCAGATATGTACCCACTGCATCATGGATACCTCTGACCCTCGTATCAAATTCGACGATCAAGGGGTTTGTGAATACTGCAACAACTTTACAGCCACCATTCTGCCCAATTGGGATACCGGTGCACAAGGCTCTGCGGCTATTGCGCACATGGCTGAGCAGATAAAAGCTGACACAAAGGGCAAAGAGTTCGATGCCATAATTGGCTTGAGTGGTGGTTTGGACAGCTCTTACGCAGCCTATATAGCAGTAAAAAAAATGGGGTTGCGTCCTTTATTATTCCATGTGGATGCAGGATGGAATACTGATCAGGCCGTCGGTAATATTGAAAAATTAGTCGATGGCTTGGGTTTGGATCTTTACACAGAGGTGATTAACTGGGAAGAGATGAAGGATTTGCAGGCAGCATTCCTTAAATCCGGAATTCCAGATCAGGATCTTCCCCAGGATGCATCGTTTTTTTCCTCGTTATACACGTTCGCCAGGAAACATAATATCAAGCATGTGATTACTGGATCAAACTTCTCGACGGAATGTTGCCGTGAGCCTGAAGAGTGGGGCGGGTACTTGGGGATAGACACAATGCTTTTCCATGATATTCATCGTCAGTTTGGTAAGCGTCCGCTGGAAACTTTCCCACTTAAAGATATATTGGTTTACAAGCTGTTTTATCAGAAGATCCTGGGGATGAAGGTTCATCATCCATTGAACCTTGTTCCCTTTGTCAAGAAGGATGCGGAGGATGAACTGGAGCGTTTGTTTAATTGGCAGCGCTTTCAACACAAGCACCATGAATCGCGCTTTACTCGTTTTTATGAGGACTACTGGCTCCCTCGCAAATTCGGATTTCATAAGCGCCGCGCACACTTCTCCAGCCTGATAATGACTGGGCAAATGACTCGTGACGCTGCTCTTGAGCGTATTGCAAAGCCCGAGATGGATGAACATTTTCTGCAGCAGGAATTCGAGTACGTCGCCCACAAGCTGGATCTGACTGTCGATGAATTGCAGCAGATATTCGATGCACCTAACAAGACCTATCGTGACTATAAGAACAAGCGGTGGCTGATTGGCTTTGGGGCCAATGCAATGCGCTGGTTGGGTCTGGAAAAGAGGTATTTCCGTTGATTCGAATCATTGACTATGGTGTCGGGAACATCCAAGCGTTTCTGACCGTGTTCAAACGCCTGGGCTTGGAGGCTTCACGTGCCCGCACTCCTGAGGAGCTGGAGGGGGCTACGCGTCTTGTGCTTCCGGGTGTGGGAGCATTTGACCATGCAATGGGGCTGTTGAATGAATCGGGCATGCGGCCGCGTCTAGAAGAGATGGTGCTGGCGAAGCAAGTGCCGGTGATCGGCATCTGTGTAGGAATGCAGATGCTTGCCAGTGGCAGTGATGAAGGCGAGCTTCCCGGATTGAACTGGGTGCCGGGGCATGTCAAGGCATTTGCATCTACGCCTGAATCAAAGAATTTACCAATGCCGCACATGGGCTGGAATGACATTCAGGTTCGGCCGGGGCATAAGCTATTCAACGAATTTGAGCCAGAGCCGCGCTTTTATTTTCTGCACTCGTACTATTTTGATGCCGATGACAAGGCTGATGTCGCCGCCACTGCAGAATATGGTGTGAGCTTTGACTGCATCGTATCGAAGGGGAACATCCACGGTGTGCAGTGTCATCCAGAGAAGAGCCATCATTTTGGTGCCAGGCTCTTGAAGAATTTTGTGGAGTCTTGAACCATGTTACGTCCCCGCATCATTCCTTGCTTGCTTATACATAAAGGTGGACTAGTTAAAACCCAGCAGTTCAAAGCGCCTAAGTATGTGGGTGATCCCATTAATGCCGTCAAGATCTTCAACGAAAAGGAATCCGATGAGCTGATGGTTATCGATATCGATGCAGCGGTGAACAGGGCTCAGCCCAACTATGCTTTGATTGCAAAGCTGGCGGCAGAGTGTCGCATGCCTCTATGTTATGGCGGCGGGGTTACTACCGCTGAGCAGGCGTCAAGAATTATCGATCTTGGCGTTGAGAAGGTATCTGTCAGTTCCGCAGCTATCTCCGACCCATCGCTGCTCACCCGCATGGCCAACGCGATTGGTCGGCAAAGCGTTGTTGCGGTGCTGGATGTGCGCAAGAAGACGGGATTTTTCAGCAAAGGCTATGAGCTCTGTACTCACAATGCAAAGACCACGCACAAGCTGGATCCGGTCGCTTTTGCACGACAGTTGCAAGAGGCGGGAGCAGGTGAAATTGTGATTAACTCCATCAACCATGATGGTGAGATGAAGGGCTACGACATTGAACTTGCCAAACAGATGCGGGCTGCAGTCAATGTGCCGCTGACAGTGCTAGGAGGGGCGGGCTCACTTGAACATATTGGAGACCTGCTGGGTGCCTGTGGAGTGATCGGTGCTGCGGCGGGAAGCCTGTTTGTTTTCAAGGGGCAGTACCGCGCAGTACTGATTAGTTATCCGACACCACAGCAAAAAGATGCTCTGTGCCGAGAGGCCCTGGGCATGCAGCATAAATCTTGAGTTGAACCATGTTTACTAATAAGACCCTTCTGATCACCGGTGGTACCGGCTCTTTCGGCAATGCCGTACTCAAGCGTTTTCTCGATACGGACATCGCTGAAATTCGCATATTCAGTCGTGATGAAAAGAAGCAGGATGACATGCGCAAGCGCTACAACAGCGCCAAGCTAAAGTTCTACATTGGCGATGTGCGTGACGAACGTAGCGTAGAGCAGGTGATGCGCGGCGTGGATTATGTGTTTCATGCAGCGGCGCTCAAGCAAGTGCCGTCGTGCGAATTTCATCCCATGCAGGCAGTCCGCACCAATGTGCTTGGAACGGAGAACGTGCTGGAAGCCGCAATCAAGGCTGGCGTCAAACGTGTGGTCTGCCTGAGCACCGACAAGGCGGTGTATCCCATAAACGCCATGGGTATCAGCAAGGCCATGATGGAAAAAGTAATGGTCGCGGCCAGTCGTAACCTGGAAGGCTTGGGCACGGTGATCTGCGGCACGCGCTATGGCAATGTGATGGCATCGCGCGGATCGGTGATTCCGCTGTTTGTTCAGCAGGTATTTTTTGGAAATCCCATCACTATTACCAACCCCGCCATGACACGCTTCATGATGACGCTGGCTGACGCGGTGGATTTGGTGCTCTATGCCTTCGAGCATGGCAATAACGGCGATATCTTTGTGCAGAAAGCTCCGGCTGCCACGGTGCAAGTGCTAGCGCAGGCTGTGTTGGAGTTGATGGGAAAGCCTGGCCATCCTGTGCATACCATCGGCACTCGTCATGGAGAAAAACTCTACGAAGCCTTGCTGAGTCGCGAGGAGTTGGCCTGTGCAGAGGACATGGGCGATTACTACCGTGTTCCGCCAGATGGGCGAGACCTAAACTATGCCAAGTTCACAGAGCAAGGTGAGGATCGCCTGACCGAAACCTCCGAGGAAGAGGACTACAACTCGCACAACACCCAGCGGCTGGACGTGGAGAGTATGAAGCACTTGCTGCTCAAGTTGGACTTCATGCAGCGGATTGCGCGTGGGGAATACGCCGAAGCTGAGGAGTAAGCACTGTGAAAAAGGTATTGATCACGGGTGCCAATGGCTTTGTTGGCAAGAACCTGCAACTGCATCTGGCTGGGCGCAAGGATGTACAGGTACTGAGCTTTACGCGTGAGAGCGATGTGGCTCAACTGCCCGGTTTGCTGCAGGAGGTGGATTTCGTTTTCCACCTGGCGGGCGTCAATCGGCCGAAAGACCCGCAGCAGTTCGCTACCGGCAATGCCGAATTGACACAGGTGCTGTGCCAGGCGGTTGCGGCGGTGGCCGCAGAGACGGGGCGAAAGCTCCCCGTGGTGTGCACCTCGTCCATCCAGGCGGCGCTTGACAACCCCTACGGGCAGAGCAAGCGCTCGGCCGAGGATGCGCTGTTTGCCCTGCAGCGCACGGCAGGCGTGCCGGTGCATGTCTTCCGTTTGCCCAATGTCTTTGGCAAGTGGTGCAAGCCCAACTACAACTCTGCCGTGGCGACGTTCTGCCACAACATTGCGCGCGATCTGCCCATTCAGGTGAATGATCCTGAGGCGCCATTGACATTGGTCTACGTGGACGATGTTGTTGAGCGCTTCATGCAGCTCATGGACGGTGCGGATGCCATGGTCGATGCCGATGGCTTTGCTGCCGTGACGCCGCAATACACCACGACTGTGGGTCAGCTCGCCGCCCTGATACAGGCCTTCAAGGATAGCCGTGGCACGCTGATGACCGAGCGGGTAGGGACGGGCTGGATTCGGGCGTTGTATGCCACTTATATCAGCTATCTGCCTGTGGAGTCTTTTACCTACACTGTGCCTCAGCATGGGGATCCGCGAGGTGTTTTCGTGGAGATGCTCAAGACACCGGATTGCGGTCAGTTCTCTTTTTTCACGGCGCACCCCGGCGTGACGCGCGGAGGGCATTACCACCACACGAAGACCGAAAAATTCCTCGTGATCAAAGGACAGGCGCGTTTCAAGTTCCGCCATATGCAGACAGGTCAAGCCCATGAGCTTGTCACCAGCGGTGACAAGGCTGAGATCGTGGAGACAGTGCCAGGTTGGACGCACGACATCACCAATATCGGCTCTGACGAAATGATAGTCATGCTTTGGGCAAACGAGGTATTCGACCGCGCTCGGCCGGATACCTTTGCTTGCCTGCTGTAACCAGCTTCTCTGAGCGTCCGGTGAGCCTGGGCGTCAGAACCCCTTCTTCCAGATTCCAAATGAAAAAACTCAAAGTCATGACCGTGGTCGGTACCCGGCCTGAAATCATCCGTCTTTCCCGTGTGTTGGCTCGCCTGGACGAGAATTGCGAGCATGTTGTGGTGCATACGGGTCAAAACTACGACTATGAGCTGAACCAGATCTTCTTTGATGACCTTGGCATTCGCAAGCCGGATCACTTCCTGAACGCTGCGGGCGGCAGCGCTGCAGAGACCATCGGCAAGATCATTGCCGCCATGGATGCCGTGTTGATAGCCGAGCAGCCCGAGGCGCTGCTGGTGCTGGGTGATACCAACAGTTGCTTGTCGGTGATTCCTGCCAAACGACGCAAGGTCCCGATCTTCCACATGGAGGCGGGCAACCGCTGCTTCGACCAGCGTGTTCCTGAGGAGACCAATCGCCGCATCGTGGATCACACGGCTGATATCAATCTCACCTACAGCAGCATTGCGCGTGAGTATCTGCTGCGCGAAGGCCTGCCACCGGATCAGGTGATCAAGACCGGTAGCCCAATGTTCGAGGTGCTGACGCATTATCGCGAGCGTATCGATGCCTCCGATGTGCTACAGCGGCTGGGACTGCAGCAGGGAAACTTCTTCGTGGTCAGCGCGCACCGCGAAGAGAACATTGAGTCCGACCGCAATTTCAGCAAGCTGGTACAGGTGCTCAACAAGGTGGCCGAAGTTTACGGTTTGCCCGTGATCGTCTCCACGCACCCACGCACTCAGAAGCGGGTGGAAGCGATGGGAGCACAGTTTCATTCCTCGGTGCAACTGCTCAAACCGCTGGGCTTCACGGATTACAACAAGCTGCAGTTGTCTGCGCGGGCGGTGCTTTCCGACAGCGGAACTATCAATGAGGAATCGTCCATTTTGAACTTTCCGGCCCTGAACCTGCGCGAAGCCCATGAGCGTCCGGAAGGCATGGAGGAGGCTGCTGTGATGATGGTGGGTTTGGAGGTGCTGCGGGTGCTGCAGGGGCTGGCGATTTTGCAGAACCAGCTACGGGGCGACAAACGACTGTTGCGCCAAGTGTCTGACTACAGCATGCCGAACGTAAGCGACAAGGTAGTCCGTATCATTCACAGCTATACCGATTATGTGAATCGGGTGGTATGGAAGAAATACTGAGACTGGTCGTGAATAATGAAAATAGCCTTGATCGCTGACACTTTTCCTCCCTTGCGAAATTCCGGGGCAGTGCAGTTAAGGGACTTATCGCGTGAGTTTGTTGCTCAAGGCCATCAATTGACGGTCATTCTTCCATCATGGGAGATTAAGGAGGACTTTCTTCTTGAGGAAATGGAAGGTTTCCAGGTCCTGAGGCTGAGGTCCCCAAAAACCAAGGACGTCAATTACGCGAGAAGAACACTGTCAGAATTTTTGATGCCATTTTTCATGAAAAGGGGCTACAAAAAGACCCCTTTGTGTGACGAAAAATGGGATGGGATTGCTTGGTATGCTCCTTCCATATTTCATGCTCCTTTTGTCAATTACTTGAAAAAATCCAGCGATTGTAAAGGTTATCTGATAATAAGAGATATATTCCCTGAATGGGCTGTTGATATGGGTCTGATGGGTAAAGGGATTGTTTACCGCTTCTTCAGTGCAGTGGCCCGCTATCAATATTCTGTGGCTGATGTCATCGGCGTTCAAACTCCTGGAAATCTTTCATATTTTGAAGATTGGAAGACGAACAAGAGGAAAAATCTAGTTGTTCTTCAGAACTGGCTGGCAGATACGAAGCCAGATAGTTGCTCGATATTTATTAATAGGACAACTCTGGCGGGGCGAAAAATATTTGTTTATGCGGGAAATATGGGCGTCGCTCAGGGTATGGACATCCTGATAGATTTGGCAGATAAACTTAAAGATCGACGCGATATTGGGTTTTTGTTTGTTGGTCGTGGCAGTGAGGCAAAAAGGCTTGCCGATGAAGCGAGTAAAAGGTCTTTGAATAACATAGAATTCAAGGATGAGATTCATCCCGATGAGATTCCTGCGCTTTATGCACAATGCTCCGTAGGTATTGTTTCTTTGGATCAGAGGCACAAATCCCATAACATTCCAGGAAAATTCCTTTCCTACATGCAAAGTGGTATTCCCGTTCTGGCAAACATCAACCCTGGAAACGATCTTGCGGAGATCATAAGGGGCGAAGGTGTTGGTGTAGTTTGTGAGAATGCTGATATCCTGGATCTGGAGTGCAAAGCCAAAGCCTTGATCAATTCTGTCGAGACGGATGCCTATTTCGAAAAGAGATGCAGGGCCGTATATGAAAGAATGTTTTCGCCTTCGCAGGCTGTCAGGAAAATTGTCCAGGAACTGGAAAGCTAATATATGTCGGTACGAGTTTTCTCTGAGGATTTGATGAGCTTATTGATAGATGAGGCCGAAGCCAATCCTAGAAGACGAAAGCATAAGAATCTGCATGCTGACTACCAAGAGGCATGCCAGCGGTTCTTCAATGCGATTGAGCCCGATAGCTATCTAAGGCCTCACTACCACGGACCCTATCAGGGGGCAGAAACCTTGATTGCCATCAAGGGCTTGCTGGCTTTCATGGTTTTTGGAAGCGAAGGTGAAGTGCAGGCAGTTCACCTATTCGGCGCGAGAAATCACGCAGATGAGCCGGGCGTGGCCGTGGGGGTCGAGGTTCAGCCGGAGCAATGGCACACAGTTATTTCACTTGAAAGTGGCTCTATATTGCTCGAAATAAAGGGTGGCCCATTTGATCCTGAAGCTCCGAAGTACTTCGCCCCCTGGGCCCCCGAGGAAATGACACAAGAAGGTGAAATTTATCTGGAAGCCTTGAAGAAGCACGTTTCACTTCCTGGGTAGCCATCTAAAGAATGCCAGCTTTCGATAGAACATCAAGTAGCATAAAAAACTAAATATGAAAGATGCAGCAGTCAAAAGCTTGCTTTGGTAAGTCATGACCGCCAATGAACAAGGGATTGTTGCATAAATCCAGAGAAATGGGGCGGTCAACCCATTTTGCATTGACTTTGAAAAATTGGCAAATATCTTTCGTGCCCAGCGTTTGTTGGCTAGAGAGTGTAGATGAAAGAAATCCGGCTCAGTTGGACTATACCCTTCGCGTAAGGCTCTTCGTAAAATACTAAAGCCTACTTCGATAATTGGGTACGAGCAAATCAGAAGGCTAGTCCATGGCGAAACGGAATGATTCCGCTCCGGGAGCAGAACGGCAATCCAGGCCAGCGTAAATCCTAGAAAATAGGCGCCACCATCACCTAAAAATATTTTTCCTTTGGGCCAGTTGACAAAGAAGAAGCCTGCAACGGCACCTGCAATAATCAGGCAAGTGAATGCAAGCGGGATATCTCCTACCTGCCTTGCGATAACGCCGAATGCCGCCAATATAATCAATGCAGTGCCCGCCGTCAGGCCATTTAGTCCATCAATGATATTGATGGAGTTGGCAACGCCGCCTACAGCGATGGCGGTAAAGATGACGGATATAACGGTAAAACTCAGCAAAAAATCAATGCCAGGAACATCGACATGGGTGAGTGATGTACCTGTAATTCCCCAACCTAAAACACCCGAGGCCATGGTGGCGAGAAGGCGGATTTTTACGGAAACTTTTTTAGTCAAATCCTCCAAGAGGCCAAAAATAAAAGCAGGGATGCCAGCCATCAAAATGGCGCTAAGAATCATTCTCTTTTCTGCTGCTGCAGGGTCATGGCTGGAGGCGGCGAAGCCTGCAAAGACGCCTATTGCAATACCTATACCACCAATTCTCGGAGTTGGGGTAGTGTGAATTTTTTGAACCCCGTTACTCGAATCCATGGAGAGGCTACCATGCCATTTTTTCGTAAAAACTAAGAATAGACATGTGGCAAATGATGCAAGCAGAGCAATAAATGCGTCATATCTTATTAATTCAAAAAATGAAAATTGACTTGAGAACATGTGGCTTTTCGTGGTGGAACTAACTTGCTGGCCTGACGGCGGCCACGGGGTCCGTTCGAACTGCAATGGTAATTGCGGCACAATGCGGTCCATCTTTATTGATCATTGTCCCACGTGACTGAGCATTAGCACCCATGACCATCGACCCCATCACCCACATCGCCCCCCGCGACAAAGCCGAAATTCTGGCGCAGGCACTTCCCTATATTCGCAAGTTCCATGGCAAGACCATGGTGATCAAGTATGGCGGAAACGCCATGACGGACCCTGCCTTGCAGGCCGACTTTGCAGAAGATGTGGTTCTGCTCAAGCTGGTCGGTATCAACCCGGTAGTGGTGCACGGCGGCGGGCCGCAGATTGAGGCGGCACTGGGGCGTCTGGGCAAGAAGGGCGAATTCATCCAGGGCATGCGCGTGACGGATGAAGAGACCATGGAAGTGGTGGAGTGGGTGTTGGCTGGCGAGGTGCAGCAAGATATCGTGGGTCTGATCCATCAGGCCGGCGGCAAGGCTGTGGGCCTGACGGGTCGTGACGGCGGGCTGATTCGTGCCAAGAAGCTCAAGATGCTGGATAACAAGGATCCGAGCATCGAGCATGATGTGGGCCAAGTGGGCGATATCGTGGCCATTGATCCCAGCGTGGTGAAGGCGCTGCAGGACGATGCCTTCATCCCCGTCATCAGCCCCATTGGTTTTGGCGAGGAAAACGAGAGCTACAACATCAATGCCGACGTGGTGGCGAGCAAGCTGGCGACGGTGTTGCAAGCTGAAAAACTGGTGCTTTTAACCAACACTCCCGGCGTTCTGGACAAGGCCGGCAAGCTGTTGACCGATCTGACAGCGCGAGAAATTGATGGTTTGTTTGCCGATGGCACGATTTCCGGCGGCATGCTGCCCAAGATTTCGGGCGCTTTGGATGCTGCCAAGGCCGGCGTGAATGCGGTGCACATCATTGATGGCCGCGTGCCGCATGCCATGTTGTTGGAGATCCTGACCGATCAAGCCTACGGCACCATGATTCGCAGCCACTGAGTTTTGGTTTAGCTGTCAGGCCCTGACGCAGGGTGCTAGCCCGAGGTGAGCACTTGCGGAACGCGTTACGATCCACTACTGTCGCGCGAGGCCTTTATTTGAGTGCGGTCCTGTCATCAGGTCCTGCAGCAAGCCGCCTTCGGGCGGCTTTTTGTTTTTTGAGCTAGGTAGGACTGTATGCGTTTGCTTCTGGTGGAAGATGATGTGATGGTGGCCAGCGGTATCAAGCTGGGTCTTTCTGATGCTGGTTACGCCGTGGATTGGGTGGGCAGCGCCGAGCGTGCACTGGAGGTGCTGGCTTCCGAAGCTTTTGATGTGGCGGTGATCGATATCGGCTTGCCGGGGATTAACGGGCTGGAGTTGACTCGCCGCTTGCGCAACAGCGAGATGGAGAGCAAGGCCATGCCGGTGCTGATTCTCACGGCGCGCGATGCCTTGCAGGACCGGGTACAGGGCCTGGATCTGGGTGCGGATGACTATATGGTCAAGCCCTTCGAGTTGCCCGAGCTGCTGGCGCGCCTGCGTGCCCTCATGCGTCGCTCGCAGGCAGCGACGTCCGCTGTGCTGAATTTTGGCTGCATAGAGCTCGATACCGCAGGCCGCCGGGCCGGTGCCCGCCAGGCGCAGCAAGACGGCGAGAGCGAAGGCAAGCTCTTGCCTATCGACCTGGGCCCGCGCGAATGGACGGTGCTGGAGTATTTGCTGCTCAATGCCCCCAAGCCGGCCAGCAAGGACAAGCTTTTGCAGGCCTTGACCGGCTGGGATCGCGAAATCACGCCCAATGCCGTGGAAGTCTATGTCTCGCGCCTGCGCAGCAAGCTGGAGCCTCATGGCGTGGCGCTGCGCTCCATTCGCGGCTTTGGCTACCGACTGGAGCTGATGCCTGAAGCGGGCTGATAAAAGTAAAAGTAATAGCTGCTTGCGTATGCATTGTTTTGATTGTGAAATCAAACAAGATTGAAATCGTTTCAATGAATGCGCATGCTGCTATGGTTTTTATAGTTTCTGTGCATTTTTCTCACGACTTGGCGCCATGACCGCGAATCTGCGTTTACGCCTGCTGGTGCTGCTGTTGGTGCCCCTGGTTTTGCTGGCACTTATGGGCGGCTGGTTCAGTTACAGCTCGGCAGATGCAGCGTCCACCCAGCACGACCAGCGCCTGCTGCGTCTGCTGCCAGCCTTGGCAGACTCCGTGCTGGCCCCCTCGATTGCCGAAGGCACGCCGCCTCTGGTATCACTGGCGCCTTCGGTGGAGGATTTCCTGCGCGGTCAGGGCGACGAGGTGGGCTATGCCATCGGCGATCTGAATGGCAACGTGGTGGCCGGCGATACCTGGATCAAGTTCGACGTGCCCGGTACTGCGCTGGCCGAGTTTCACAGCCAGGAGCATGACGGCGTCACCTACCGGGTGGGCGTGCTCAAGGCCGAGACCTATGGCGCGGGCGAGATGGTGGTGATGCTGGCCGACAGCTCCGATGTGCGCCAGCAGTGGGTGCGCCAGCTGCTCATGCATGTGCTGCTGCCCAACCTGCTCTTGATTGCCGGTGCCGCCGTGGCGATTTACTGGTCGGTGAGCCGAGCCTTCAAGCCTTTGCACAAGCTCACACAGGCCGTGGAGCGCCGCTCGCCGCGCGATCTGAGCCCGATTGACGAGACAACCTCGCCCGAGGAAGTGCGGCCGCTGGTGCACTCGCTCAACCGCTTGTTCTCCCTGGTCAATGCCCAGGCCGAAGGTCAGCGCCGCTTTGTGGCCGATGCGGCCCATCAGCTGCGCACCCCGCTGGCTGCGCTGCAGGCCCAGGTGGAAGCCTGGGCGTTGAGCGGGCAGGAGGCGCAGCGCATTGCCAAGCGCACCGGCGCAGAGGCTCAGGTGGTGCTCAGCGTGGCGCAGATCGAGCAGTTGCGAGACGCCACGCGTCGCACCTCGCAGCTGGCGCGCCAGCTGTTGGCTCTGTCGCGGGCCGATGCTCGTAATGCGGAGATGCAGCCGATTCAAAAAGTCGAGCTCAAGGACTTGTGCGAGAGCATGCTGGAGCTATTCATTGATAGCGCTTCCAACAAGGGCCTGGATTTCGGTTTGGAGGTTGAGCCGGTGTGTGTCTGGGGTCACAGCTGGCTGCTGCGCGAGTTGGTCTCCAACCTGGTGGAAAACGCCATCAAATACACGCCCGAAGGCGGCAGCGTCACCTTGCGTTGCGGCCAGCGCCAGACGCCGCTGGGCACGGATGATTCCGTGCTTCTGGGTCTGCCTGGCGTCAGGGGCTGGGCTTTTGTGGAAGTCGACGACGATGGCCCGGGCGTGCCCGAGGCCGAGCGTAGCCAGATCACCCAGCGCTTTTATCGGGCCCAGGGTGTGGTGGGCGAAGGCACGGGTCTGGGTCTGGCGATTGCCGACGAAATCGCGCAACTGCACCAGGGTGCGCTTAGTTTTGATGAAGCAAGCAGCGGGAAAGGTTTGCTGGTCAGACTTGAGTTGCCGATTCAAGCTCCAGCGGAGAGCACTGATGATGGCAAGGTGCTCTAGGAACGGGTATTTCTCGGTTAACCTTGAAGATTGGTGAGAGCGGCGGTTATCCAAGGGCGGCGGGAGCATTGCAAATCAGTTGCAAGCAAATTTCCAATGAGCTTGGCTGCCTGACAACCTGCCGACAGAGGGGCAGCTTTGTGCTTATCGGCGCAACAGGCTGTGAGAAAATTGTTATAAATATTGAATCGCCTATGTCTGAGTCTGAAGTTCTGTCACCCGTATCCAATCCTGACAATGCAGCGGAGGACTTGTCCGCAACTCCTGCCATGGCCCCGGCTCGCAAACGTCCCAAGCCTGGCGAACGTCGCGAGCAAATCCTGCAGGCTCTGGCCGCCATGCTGGAAAAGCCCGGTGCCGATCGCATCACCACGGCTGCGCTGGCTGCCCATTTGGGCGTGAGCGAAGCGGCTTTGTACCGTCACTTCGCCAGCAAGGCCCAGATGTTCGAAGGCTTGATCGAGTTCATCGAGCAGTCTGTGTTCACGCTGGTGCAGCAAATCGTGGGCCGCGATGTACCCGACGCGCCGCATGACGCCATCGAAGGCGCGCGCAATGCCAACCGCGTGATTGCTCTGCTGCTGCAGTTCGGTGAGAAAAATCCCGGCATGGTGCGCGTGATGGTGGGCGATGCCATCGTGTTCGAGCATGAGCGTCTGCAAGCCCGCATGAACCAGTTCTTTGACCGTATCGAATCCACGCTGCGCCAGTGCCTGCGCCCTGCAGCCGGAGCCATGGGCTCGGCCGCGCCTACGGCCGAGGCCTCGGTGGCTGCCAGCGTGCTGGCTTCGTTTGCTCTGGGGCGTTTGCAGCGTTATGCACGCTCGGGCTTCCGCCGCCTGCCTACCGAACATCTGGATTCCAGTCTGGCCATGATGGTGGTCGTGTAAGCCGCAAGCGCTTCATGTCTTTCAAAAACGCCGCAGCCGCAAGGTTGGCGGCGTTTTTTCATGGCGGATCAAACAGCGGTGTGACGTCGGCTGGAGTGGCTGAAAGCAGGTAGGGAGCGGGAAAACCAGGGGATGATTTATTTAGGTATTTACCCTTGAGGCACTCGGAGTTGCGGCAGAACTTGTGCAAAATAGAACGAACGTTCGTTTTATTGGATTTTTCATGGCTTCGTCGTCCGTCTCCCGTCCCAACTCCGCCCGTGCTGCGGCCCATGCGCCTAGTCGTGCTTCCAAGCGCCAGGCGGATGCTGCCGATGCTGCTGGCAATGCGGTGAGCAAGTCTCGCAAAGTGGCCACAACTGCACAAGCCGTGGACAACACTGAGGCCCAGGAGAGCTTGGCGCTCGAAAGCCGTGCCGCCAAATCGAGCCGCGCCCTGCCCAAGGGCCAGCAAACCAAGGCTGCGATTGTGGAGGCGGCACTGAATCTGGCCACGCACATCGGTCTGGAAGGCATGTCCATCGGCGCCATTGCCGAGCTGACCGGCATGAGCAAGTCCGGCGTGTTTGCCCATTTTGGCTCACGCGAGGAGCTGCAGATCTCTGTGGTGCATGAGTACCACGACCGCTTTGAACAGGAAGTGTTCTACCCGGCCCTCGATGCCCCGCGCGGTATTCCGCGTCTGCGGGCGCTGTTCGACAACTGGATGAAGCGCACCTCCATCGAGATTGACTCGGGCTGCATCTACATCAGCGGCGCCGTGGAATTCGATGACCGCACCGGCCCCGTGCGCGATGCGCTGGTCGAATCCGTCAGCACCTGGCATGCCGCCATGCGCCGCACGATTGTGCAGAGCCGCGACTGCGGCGATCTGCGCGCCGATGTGGATGAAAACCAGCTGCTGTTCGAAATCCACGGCCTGATTCTGGCCCTGCATTACGAGGCCAGATTTCTGCACAGCGAAGGCTCGCTGCAACGCGCCCAAGCGGGCTTCAACAATATTCTGGCCCGCTACGCCAGCGAGCCGCCAGCGGCCTGAGCAAGGCCGGTCGCCGCGGCATTCAAGCCACCATTCAACGCACAACCCATCATCACAGGAGAAGACAAATGCCCAGCTACAACCCGCCTCTGCGCGATATGCAATTCCTCATGCACGAGGTTTTCAAGGTCACCGAGACCTATCAGCAAATGCCCAAGCATGCTGAGGTGGACGTGGACACCATCAACGCCGTGCTGGAAGAGGCGGGCAAGTTTGCGGCCCAGGTGACCTTTCCGCTCAATATCAGCGGTGATGCCGAGGGTTGCACGCTGGACAAAGCCACCCATGAAGTCGCCACACCCAAGGGCTTCAAGGAGGCTTATGCCCAGTTTGTCGAAGGCGGCTGGCCTGCGCTGTCCTGCGATCCTGAGTACGGCGGCCAGGGCCTGCCCGTGGTGCTGAACTCGGCGCTGTACGAAATGCTCAACAGCGCCAACCAGGCCTGGACCATGTACCCCGGCCTCTCGCATGGAGCCTATGAAGCCCTGCACGCCTACGGCACGCCCGAGCAGAAAAAAACCTATCTGGGCAAGCTGACCAGCGGTGAGTGGACCGGCACCATGTGCCTGACCGAACCACATTGCGGCACCGATCTGGGCATGTTGCGCAGCAAGGCCGAACCGCTGGCCGATGGCACTTACAAGATCACCGGCAACAAGATTTTCATCTCGGCCGGCGAGCACAATTTCACCGACAACATCGTGCACCTGGTGTTGGCCCGTTTGCCCGATGCGCCCGTGGGCTCCAAGGGCATCAGCCTGTTCGTGGTGCCCAAGTTCCATGTGAAGGCAGACGGCAGCCTGGGCGAGCGCAACCCCATCTTCTGCGGTGCGCTGGAGCACAAGATGGGCATTCACGGCAATGCCACGGCCCAGATCAATATCGACGGCGCCATCGGCACCCTGGTGGGCGAGCCCAACAAGGGCCTGCAAGCCATGTTCGTGATGATGAATGCCGCGCGCCTGGGTGTGGGCAACCAGTCGCTGGGCCTGACCGAGGTGGCGTTCCAGAACGCTTTGGCCTACGCCAAGGACCGACTGCAGATGCGCAGCCTGTCCGGCGTCAAGGCCAAGGACAAGCCGGCCGATCCCATCATCGTCCACCCCGATGTGCGCCGCATGCTGATGACGGCCAAGGCCTATGCCGAAGGCGGCCGCGCCTTGTCCACCTTCAGCGCCTTGCTGATCGATACCGAGCTCCACCACCCCGATGAAAAAGTGCGCAAGGACAGCGCCGAGCTGGTGGCCTTGCTGACCCCCATCGTCAAGGCCTTCATCACCGACAACGGCTGGACCGCGACTACGCTGAGCCAGCAGGTCTTTGGCGGCCATGGCTTCATCACTGAGTGGGGCATGGAGCAGTTTGTGCGCGACAACCGCATCAACATGATCTACGAAGGTACGAACGGCGTGCAGGCGCTGGATTTGCTGGGCCGCAAGATCCTGGGCAACCAGGGGGCCACGCTCAAGAAGTTCGGCAAGCTGATTGCCAAGCTGGTGGAGGAAGAGGGCGTCAACGAAAAGATGAGCGAGTTCATCACGCCCATCGCCGTGCTGGGCGATCAGATGACCAAGTTCACCACCGAGATCGGCTTCAAGGGCATGCAAAACCCCGATGAAGTGGGCGCCGCTTCCGTGGACTATCTGCGTGTGGCAGGCCATCTGGTGTTTGGCTATCTGTTTGCCCGCATGGCCCAGGTGGCGCTGCGCGAGATTGCCAGCGGCAATACCGATGCCTTCTATCTGGCCAAGCTGCAGACCGCGCGTTTTTACTTCGCCAAGCTGTTCCCCGAAACCGCCACGCTGATGCGCACGGCGCGCGCGGGCAGCAAGTCCCTCATGGATACCGATGCAGCTCTGGCTTAAATAGCAGCTGGCGCACCTTGGTCTTGAAACTCAAATGCTTTTTGCATGGAGATCCATATGAATAAAGCGGTAGCAGCTCTGTTTTGCGTAGCAACTCTGGCCTCGGCTTCGGCCTGGGCGCAGATGACGCCCGTAGGCACATGGCGCAGCATGGACGAGAAAGAGAACACGCCCAAGGCGCAGGTGAAGATCAGCGAATCTGGTGGCGTGGTCACCGGCAAGGTCGAAGCCCTGCTGCGCAAGGGCGCTGATCCCAACCAGCTGTGCACCGAGTGCAAGGATGAGCTGAAAGACAAGCCCATGGTGGGCATGACGCTGATCAGCGGCGTGAAGAAGGCCGAGGGCAAAGACGTCTGGGAGGGCGGCAAGATTCTCGACCCCGAAAACGGCAAGACCTACACCGTGCGCCTGACGCCAGTGGACGATGGCAAAAAGCTGGAAGTGCGCGGCTCCATAGGCCCGTTCTGGCGCACCCAGACTTGGGTCAGAGTTCAATAATTCTCAAGACAAAACAGCCAGCGCAGGCGCGTGTGCGCTCATGCGCTGGCCCTCAATGGAACATCACACATGTCCCGATTCAATGTGAAGAAAGTCGCCGTGCTGGGCGCTGGCGTGATGGGTGCGCAGATTGCGGCCCATCTGGTCAACGTCAAGGTGCCCGTCATCTTGTTTGACCTGCCAGCCGAGGAAGGTCCCAAGAGCGCGATTGCCGAGAAAGCCATCGCCAATCTCAAGAAGCTCAAGCCCTCGCCCATAGGTGTGGCCGAAGATGCCGATCTGATCCAGCCCGCCAACTACGAAGAGCATATGAAGCTCTTGAAGGGCTGCGATCTCATCATCGAAGCGATTGCCGAACGCATGGACTGGAAGCTCGATCTGTATCACAAGATCGCGCCCTTTGTGGCCAAGCATGCGCTGCTCGCATCCAATACCTCGGGCCTGTCCATCACCAAGCTGTCCGAGGCACTGCCCGACGCCATCAAGCCGCGCTTTTGCGGCATCCACTTCTTCAACCCGCCGCGCTACATGCCGCTGGTGGAACTGATCAACACGCCCACCACCAATGCCGAAGTGCTGGACCAGCTCGAAGCCTTTGTGACGACGGGCCTGGGCAAGGGTGTGGTGCGCGCGCACGATACGCCCAACTTCATTGCCAACCGCATCGGCATTGCCGGCATGCTCTCCACCATCAAGCAGGCCGAGAACTTTGGTCTCTCCTATGACGTGGTGGACGACCTCACGGGCAAGAAGCTGGGCCGGGCGTCCAGCGGCACCTTCCGCACCGCCGATGTGGTGGGCCTGGACACCATGGCCCATGTGGTCAAGACGCTGCAGGACAACCTGAATCTGGACGCTACCAAAGGGGCTGCGCAGTTCGACCCCTTCTACGGCAACTTCGGCACGCCGCCCGTGCTGGCCAAGCTGATCGCGCTGGGCAATCTGGGCCAGAAGACCAAGGCGGGCTTCTTCAAAAAAGTGGGCCGCGACATTCTGCAGTTCGAGCTGGACAGCGAGGACTATGTGCCTGCCGGCGGCAAGGCCGACGAGGTCTATGGCCGCATGCTCAAAAAGCCGGCCGCCGAGCGTCTGAAGCTGCTGCGCAATGCCGAAGGTAAGGAAGGCCAGTTCCTCTGGGCCATCTTGCGCGACAGCTTTCACTACGCGGCCATCCACCTGGAGAGCATTGCCGAATCCGCCCGCGACGTGGATCAGGCCATGCGCTGGGGCTTTGGCATGAAGCAAGGCCCGTTCGAGCTGTGGCAGGAGGCTGGTTGGCTGGAAGTGGCCCAGATGATCCAGGAGGACATTGATGCCGGCAAGGCGCTGGCCCAGGCGCCTTTGCCGAAGTGGGTGTTCGAAGGAGCGGTGGCCCAGGCCGGTGGCGTGCATACGGGCGAAGGCTCCTGGAGCCCGGCGCTGAAGAAATTTGTAGCGCGCCGCGTACTGCCGGTCTACGAAAGACAGCTGTTTCCTGAAAAACTGCTGGGCGAGGCCAATCTGCCCGACTGGCAGAGCGCGGGCACGACGATTGCCGAATCCAAGGCGCTGCGCACCTGGACGCTGGACGGTAAGGTCTTGATCGCCAGCATCAAGAACAAGATGCACGCCATCAGCCCCGAAGTCATGGAAGCGCTGATGGAAGCCGTGGATGTGGCCGAGAGTGAATTCGACGCCATGGTGATCTGGTCGGGCGACACGCCTTTCAGCGTGGGCGCCGATCTGGAAGCCACCATGCCGGCCTTTGTGATCGGCGGCGCCGATGCCATCGAGAGCATCGAGCAAGAGCTGCAGAACCTGATGCTGCGCCTGCGCTATGCGCAAGTGCCCGTGGTGTCGGCCATTCACGGGCTGGCGCTGGGCGGCGGCTGCGAGCTGGCCGTGTACTCGGCCCGCCGCGTGGCCCATATGGAAAGCTATCTGGGCCTGGTCGAAGTCGGTGTGGGCCTGGTGCCCGGTGCCGGCGGCCTCACCTATCTGGCCCGCCGCGCGGCCGAGAACGCCGCCACCAGCACCGGCAAGGATTTGCTGCCCTTCCTGACCGAAGGCTTTACCGCTGCCGCCATGGCCAAGGTGGGCATGAGCGCCATCGAATCGCGCAAGCTCGGTTATCTGCTTGATAGCGACATCGTGGTGCCGCACAAGGATGAGGTGCTGTTTGTCGCCATCAACGAGGCCAAGGCCATGGCCGCCGGCGGCTGGCGTGCTCCGCTCAAGCGTCCCTTCCCGGTGGCAGGTCGCAGCGGCATTGCCACCATCAAGGGCTCGCTGGTCAATATGCGCGACGGCGGCTTTATCAGCGAGTTCGACCAGCATGTGGCGGGACTGATTGCCAACGTGGTCTGCGGCGGTGACGTCGATGCGGGCACGCTGGTGGATGAGGCCTATCTGATGAAGCTGGAGCGCCAGGCCTTCTGCCATCTGATTGCACATCCGAAAACGCATGAGCGAATTCTGGGCATGCTCAACACCGGCAAGCCGGTGCGCAACTAAGGCGAAGCGAGGAGATTCGAAAATGAAGCAAGTACAAGACGCCTATATCGTTGCCGCCACGCGCACGCCCATCGGTCGCTCGCACAAAGGCTATTTCCGCAACTACCGGCCCGACGATCTGCTGGCCACCACGTTGAAGGCGGCGCTGGCCCAGGTGCCGGGCCTGGATCCGGCCGCCATTGAAGACATCATCTGCGGCTGCGCCATCCCTGAAGCCCAGCAAGGCCTGAACGTGGCGCGCATTGGTGCCGTGCTCGCGGGTCTGCCCAACAGCATCGGCGGCATCACGGTGAACCGCTTCTGCGCCTCCGGCCTCTCTGCCGTGGCCATGGCCGCCGACCGCATTCGTGTGGGCGAGGCCGATGTGATGGTGGCCGCTGGAGTGGAAAGCATGAGCATGGTGCCCATGATGGGCAATGCGCCCAGCCTCTCACCCAGCATCTTCGAGCGCGATGGTGATGTGGGCATTGCCTACGGCATGGGGCTGACGGCCGAGAAAGTGGCCCAGCAATGGAAAGTCTCGCGCGAAGCGCAGGATGCGTTTGCACTGGAATCGCACCGCCGTGCCATGGCGGCCCAGCAAGCGGGAGAGTTCAGCGATGAAATCACGCCCATCGAGGTGACGGACCGCACGCTGAATATCGCCACCGGCGAGACCGTTGTCAGCACCCGCAGCGTCAATCTGGATGAAGGCCCGCGCCCCGATACCAGCATCGAAGGCCTGGCCAAGCTGCGCACCGTGTTTGCCGCGCGCGGCTCGGTCACGGCGGGCAATAGCTCGCAGACTAGCGATGGTGCCGGTGCCTTGATTCTGGCCAGCGGTGCGGCCGTGCAGCGCTTTGGCTTAACGCCGCTGGCACGCTTTGTCAGCTATGCCAGCCGGGGCGTACCGCCGGCCATCATGGGCATAGGTCCCATCGAGGCGATACCGGCCGCGCTGCGCTATGCGGGCCTCAAGCAAGAGGATATCGACTGGTACGAACTCAACGAAGCCTTTGCGGCCCAGTCTCTGGCGGTGATCAACACGCTGGGTCTGGATGCCTCCAAGGTCAACCCCATGGGCGGTGCGATTGCCCTCGGCCATCCGCTGGGCGCCACGGGCGCGATTCGCGCCGCCACCGTGGTCCATGCGCTGCGCCGCAAGCAACTCAAATACGGCATGGTGACCATGTGCGTGGGCATGGGTCAGGGCGCAGCCGGCATTTTTGAGCGCGTCTGAGTCTTGAGCCGCTGATGCAGCCGTCTGTACCTCAGGCTGTGCAATGGACGGAGACGGCCTTGCCCGTCTCCTCACATGCGGCCGATCTGGTGCTGCGCCAATGCCAGCCCGTCCATGCGGCGGCGCTGGCGCAGATTGTGGTGGCGCCCGCCATGGGCGTGCCGCAAAGCTATTACCAGCCGTTTGCGCGCTGGCTGGCCGAGCAGGGTTTTGGCGTCACCACCTTCGACTATCGGGGCCAAGGCCTCTCGCTCAAAGGCCCGCTGCGCGATGCCAAGGCCGATGTGCTGGACTGGGTGCAGGACTGCCAGCAGATCGCCGTCCAGATCAAGCAGCAGTTTGCCGATCAGGCGCTGATCTGGATTGGCCACAGCGTGGGCTCGCAGCTGCCGGGCCTGGCCTCGATTCCTTTGCCGATCGACGGTCTGCTCTCCGTGGGCAGCGGCAGCGGTTACTGGCGCGACAACGCTGCGCCCACCCGGCGCGTGGTGCGGCTTTTCTGGTGGGGTGTGGCACCCGTGCTCACGGCCTTGCTGGGTTGCTTTCCGGGCCGCAAGCTGGGCATGGTGGGCGACTTGCCTGCCGGTGTGCTGTGGCAGTGGCGGCGCTGGTGTCTGCACCCTGACTACGCCATAGGCGTGGAGGGCGAATGGGCTGCGGATGCCTATGCGGCGGCCCGCTATCCGCTGCATGCCCTCTCGTTCGAAGATGACGAGATGATGTCTCTGGCCAGCACGCAATCCCTGGTGGGCTGGTATAGCAACGCCCCCAGCCAGTTGGAGCGTGTGCCGGCCCGTCTTTCCCCCACAGGCCGCATAGGCCATATGGGGTATTTCCGAGCCGAAATGAGTGAGCTACTGTGGCGGCCTTTGCTGCCTCTGCTCGAGCAATGGCGGCAGTCGGATCGCAGTCCAGGCAAACCCTTGTTTGGGCTGTTTGAGTCACCTGCTTGACGCAATTCATTACCGCCCTTGGGCAACACTGAAAGCTTATGAGCACGAACACACATCCATTCGATAGCGCCATTGCGCTGGTTCCCACCGGCGTGCCCGGCCAGTATCAGGGACAGTCTTCGCGGGACTACTGGAATATGGTGGGGCCGTATGGCGGCATCACGGCGGCGGCGCTGGTGCAGGCTATGCTGCAGCACCCGCAGTGCCTGGGCGATCCGGTGTCCATCACCGTCAACTTCGCTGCGGCCATGGGAGCGGGGCGTTTCGAGATCGATGCCAACCCGGTGCGTACCAATCGTTCGACCCAGCACTGGTTGCTGACCGTCAAGCAGGCCGCAGAAGATGGGGTGATGCAGGTGGTGACCACGGCCACCGCCATGACGGCCCTGCGCCGCCAGACCTGGAGCGCAAGCGATGCGCCCATGCCCGTGGTCAAGGCCCCGGCCGAGGCTGAGCGCGTGCCCGCGCTGGTCGGTGCGGTGGAATGGCTCAACCGCTACGAGATGCGTTTTGTGGACGGCATGCTGCCCATGAAGGAAGACGGTGCCGAGCGCGACAGCCTGACGCGGCTGTGGGTGCGCGACAATCCACCGCGCCCGCTGGATTTCGCATCGCTGGCCGCCGTCTCCGATGTGTTCTTTCCGCGGGTATGGCTGCGCCGCGCGGCGCGCGTGCCTGCGGGCACGGTGTCCATCACGGTGTACTTTCATGCCGGCCGTGAGGAGCTGGCCGCAGCGGGCGAAGGCCTGCTGCTGGCGCAGGCGCGCGGCCAGGAGTTTCGCAACGGCTTTTTTGACCAGGCGGCCCAGCTGTGGAGCGAAGCCGGCGTGATGCTGGCCAGCAGCCATCAGATCGTCTATTACAAGGAGTGAGCCGCAAGACTGCGGCTGCCTTCTTGATTCCCAATCACCCCCATTACCGAAAAAACTTATGAGCGATACCAAGCAAGACCTACTCGTGCATACCGAAGAGGGTGTGTGCACCATCACCTTCAACCGCGTGGACAAGAAGAACTCCTTTACCGAAGCCATGTACAGCGGCATGGCCGAGGCACTGGTGGCAGCCAAGGCCGATGCGGCCGTGCGCGTGGTGGTGTTCCAGGGCGATATCGCCATCTTCAGCGCCGGCAACGACATCGGCGACTTTCTGAAGCAGGCCTCCAACCCCGGCGCCATGGGGGCCGAGGCTCCGGTGTGGCGTTTTCTGCAGGAAGTGTCGGCCTTTCCCAAGCCGCTGATCGCTGCCGTGTGCGGCCCGGCCGTGGGTATCGGCACCACGCTGCTGCTGCATTGCGATCTGGTCTATGCCGGTGACAACGCGGCTTTCTCTCTGCCTTTCATCAACCTGGGCGTGTGCCCCGAAGCTGCCTCCAGCCTGCTGTTGCCCCAGATGCTGGGCTATCACCGCGCAGCCGAAGCCTTGCTGCTGGGCGAGCCCTTCCTGGCCGAAGCGGCGCTGGAAGTGGGTCTGGTCAACCGCGTCGTGCCGCCCAATGAGTGCAACGGAGTAGCCCAGGCCCAGGCCAAGAAGCTGGCGCGCAAGCCCCTGTCTTCGCTGATCGAGACCAAGCGCCTGCTCAAGGGCGGCCAGGCCAAGGCGGTGAGCGAGCGCATTGTGGAAGAAGGTGCCAGCTTTGCCCGCATGCTGCGCGAGCCTGCAGCTAAGGAAGCTTTGACCGCCTTCATGGAAAAACGCCACCCTGACTTCAGCAACTGCTGAAGTCAGTCTTCGCGCAAGCGGAGCGAACGCAGTGAGGGTGGCAGAGTTTTCACCAAAAACGCCATCCAGACTTCAGCAACTGCTGAAGTCAGTCTCCGCGCAAGCGCAGCGAACGCAATGAGGGTGGCCGTTTTTCACACAAACGCCACCCTGACTTCAACCTGTGCGATACCAAGCCGCCAGTTGCTGGCGGTTCATCCAACCAGCGGTTTCTTCATGACATCCAAGCCCACGATGCATCGCAAAGAGGCCCAGGCAGCGGCCGTTCAGTTCGAGCCTGAATTTGTCGCCGGTTTGCGCGAGATTTTCGAACTGCGCGTGGCCTTCAATCAGACCATTGGCCTGAAGATTGCCGACATCACGCCCACGCTGGTGCAAGGTCATATCGCCATGCGGCCCGATCTCATCGGTCATGCGGCATATGAGCGCATTCATGGCGGCGTCATCAGCGCGGGGCTGGATTCCATGGGCGGCCTGGCGGTGATGGCCGCCATTGCGGCGCGGCATATGGAGGACACGCCCCAGCAGCGTCTGCAGCGTTTCTCGCGCCTGGGCACGATTGATTTGCGCGTGGACTATATGCGGCCCGGCATCGGAAAGGCGTTTTTGCTGCGTGCCGAGGTGCTGCGCCTGGGCTCGCGCGTGGCCAATACGCGCATGGAGTTTCTGTCCGAGGCCGGCGAGCTGCTATCCGCGGGGTCTGCGGCCTATATCGTCTCCTGAAACGAGAGTTGCAAGCGCATCCAGATCAATGATTTCGATAAAGACTGATTGAATTTTTAAAGCAGTGCAAACGCAGCCAGCTATCAATCTGAAAGCGTTGCGGCTTGGCGCTGTCAGGATGCAGCCAAATCCTTCATTTGGTGAGATCAGGCAATGCTTGCAAGTACATGCTACAAGTGAATGGTTTGGTTACCGATATTGCGAGATAACGGCAGTTGTAGCCACTTGTCATGCCTAGGATACGGTTTTTCTGACAAGGAGATTCAGGCATGGCTGTGCAGAACCCGTTTTTTGGCAAGCGCGATACCGACACTTTCCCTCCCCGCAGCACCACACCGGGCTTGACTCCCTCCGGCAGCAGCTTGGCCGGAGCCGGCCCTGCAGGGGTGAACAATCTCGCCTCCAATGCCCGCAGCACTTCTGTGCCCGTGGCGGCCCCGGTCTCGGTGCCTGATTTCGCAGCCCCCGATACGGGCGGCAGCAAGCTCACGGTAGGCCCTAATATCAAGCTCAAGGGCGTGGAAATCACCGACTGCGACACTCTGGTGGTCGAAGGCACGGTGGAGGCGACGATGAATTCGCGCGTCATCCGCATTGCCGAGCAGGGCGCTTTTCACGGCACGGCCGAGATTGATATTGCCGAGATTCGTGGCGAGTTCAACGGCACGCTGACCGTGCGCGAGAAGCTGGTGATTTTTGGCACTGGCAAGGTCAGCGGCAAGATTCGCTATGGCAAGGTGGTGATCGAGGAGGGTGGTCAGCTGTCCGGCCAGATCGAAGCCGGCATCAGCGGCAAAACCGCACCCCTGTTCTCTGCCAAGCCCGTGGCAGTGGAGAGCGTGGCACAAGCCGTATCTGCCGCCTGAGCGCACTGCTGCCAGCCAACAAAAAAGCGACCTGTCTAGGTCGCTTTTTTCATGGGGCACCGGCTAACGCGGGTGATTGCAGCTGATGCCCAAGGCAGGCGTGCTCAATCCTTTTTGGCGGCGGCGCTTTGCTTGTCCAGCTTTTCGCGCCAGGCGCGGGTCTGGGGCGTGTCGGGCAGGGCCTGGGGCTTGCCCGTGGCATCGATGGCCACATAGGTCAGGCGGGCTTCGGTGACCTTCACATAGTGGCCCTGGTCCGAGAAGCGTTCGGCAAACACTTCCACGTTCACCGTCACCGAGGTGCGGCCCACGTGCTGCACGCCGGCATAAAAGGACAGGATGTCGCCCACGCGCACCGGCTGTTTGAAGATGAATTCGTTGACCGCCACCGTCACCATGCGGGTGTGGCTGATACGCTGAGGCAAAACTGAGCCCGCCAGGTCCACCTGGGCCATGACCCAGCCGCCGAAGATATCGCCATTGGCGTTGACATCTGCGGGCATGGGCACGACTTTGAGTACCAGTTCCTTATCTTCGGGCAAAGGTTGGGAGGGGAGGTCTGGACGTGGCGGCATGTGCACAATCGGGGGAAAACAAAACTCCTTGAATTGTCCTCTATGCGTCGTGACAGCGGTAGCTCTAAGGATTTACCCTTAGATTCCATGGCAGCATCTGCTGCACAAACTGAAAAATCCAAAGACTGGAATGCAATCGGGCGTCTGTTGCCTTATCTGTGGCAGTACAAATGGCGCGTAATCGCCGCGCTGCTCTTCATGATTGGCGCCAAGCTGGCCAATGTGGGCGTGCCGGTGCTGCTCAAGCATCTGGTCGATGCGCTGGACATCAAGCCCGGCCAGGCCCAGGCCTTGTTGGTGGTGCCCGTGGGCCTGCTGGTGGGCTATGGCTTGCTGCGCTTTTCCAGCACCATGTTCACCGAGCTGCGCGATCTGGTCTTTGCCAAGGCCACGCAAGGCGCATCGCGTGCGATTGCGCTGTCCACCTTCGAGCATCTGCATGCTCTGTCGCTGCGTTTCCATCTGGAACGCCAGACCGGCGGCATGACTCGCGACATTGAGCGGGGCGTGCGCAGCACCGAGTCACTGATTTCGTACTCGCTGTTTTCCATCCTGCCCACGCTGATCGAGATGGGCCTGGTGCTGGGCATTCTGGCCCTGCGCTTTGATGTGTGGTTTGCCGTCATCACCTTGTCGGCACTGGTGTTCTACATCTTCTTCACGGTCACGGTGACCGAGTGGCGCACGCGCTTTCGCAAGGAGGCCAATGCGCAGGAGTCTGCCGCCCATACCAAGGCCATTGATTCGCTGCTGAACTACGAGACCGTCAAGTACTTCAACAACGAAAAATTCGAGGCCGAACGCTACGACGAAAACCTGGAAAAGCTGCGCCGCGTGCGTCTCAAAAGCCAGACCACGCTGAGCATGCTCAACTGCGGTCAGCAGCTCATCATCGGCTCGGCGCTGGTGGCAATTTTGTGGCGCGCCACGCAAGGCGTGGTCGATGGGCGGCTGACGTTGGGCGATCTGGTCATGATCAACGCCTTCATGATCCAGCTCTATATTCCGCTCAATTTTCTGGGCGTGATCTACCGCGAAATCAAGCAAAGCCTGACCGATCTCGACCGCATGTTTTTGCTCATGGACAAGGAGCGCGAGGTGGCCGACCAGCCGGGCGCGCTGCCGCTGCAGATCAGCAACCCGCCTCCGGAAGTGCGCTTTGAGAGCGTGCAGTTTGCCTACGACCCGGCGCGGCCCATCCTGCACGACGTGAGCTTTACCATTCCCGCCGGCAAGACGGTGGCCGTGGTCGGTCCTTCGGGTTCCGGCAAGAGCACGCTGGCGCGCCTGCTGTTTCGCTTCTATGACGTGCAGTCCGGTCAGATACGGATTGCCGGCCAGAACATCCGCGAGGTGACGCAGACCAGTGTGCGCGGCGCCGTAGGCATCGTGCCGCAAGACACGGTGCTCTTCAACGACACGGTGGAATACAACATCGCCTACGGCCAGCCCGGCGCCTCGCATGCGCAGGTGGTGGCCGCTGCCAAGGCGGCGCGGATTCATGACTTCATTCACAGCACGCCGCAAGGCTATGCCACCCGCGTGGGCGAGCGCGGCCTCAAACTCTCGGGCGGGGAAAAGCAGCGCGTGGCCATTGCCCGCACCTTGCTCAAGAACCCGCCGATCCTGATCTTTGACGAGGCCACCTCGGCTCTCGATAGCGCCAACGAGCGCGCCATCCAGAATGAATTGCGCTCTGCCGCCCACGGCAAGACCTCGCTGGTGATTGCCCACCGCCTCTCCACCGTGGTCGATGCCCACGAGATCCTGGTCATGGACAGCGGCCGCATCATTGAGCGCGGCACGCACGAGGAACTGCTGGCCGAGGGCGGGCGCTATGCCAGCATGTGGAATCTGCAGAATTCGGGCGAAGCGGCGGACGTGTAAGCCCATTGCTGGCGGTCGCAGCGGCCTGATCAGCCAGGGCAGACAATGGCTTTTTTGTGATGGCGCGGTCCTGTGTACCAGGCCGGCCCTTTGAGCCATGAAGCCTGCCCTGCTTGTTCTGAATCTCCAGGTTCCCACCCATCTGCAACAGATGGCGCAGACCTTTCCCGACTTTGAAGTGATCTATGCCCCCGAGGCCGATCAGTGCGAAGCCGCCATAGCGGCGCATGGCGCGCGCGTGCAGTGCGTGTGCACGATTGGCTCCACGGGCCTGTCGGCGGCCCAAATGCAGCGCATGCCCAAGCTCTCGCTGGTCTGTGCCATGGGCGCGGGTTACGAGAACATCGACGTGGCTTATGCCAAGGCGCATGGTATTGCGGTGGGCAACGGCGCAGGCACGAATGACGAGTGTGTGGCCGATCACGCCATGGGCTTGATGATTGCGGCCGTGCGCGGCATTGTTCGTTATGACAAGGCCACGCGCGCCGGCACCTGGCGTTCGGCCTTGCCGCTGCCGCCCAATGTGTCAGGCAAGCGTCTGGGCATTGTGGGCCTGGGCACGATTGGGGCCAAGATCGCCAAGCGTGCTGCGGCCTTCGATATGCCTGTGGGCTATCACAACCGCAAACCGCGCGAAGGCGTGAGCCACCAGTACTTCGATAGCCTGCTGGCGCTGGCCGCCTGGGCCGATGTGCTGCTGGTGGCCACACCTGGCGGTGCCGGCACCTCGCACCTGATCAACACCGAGGTGCTTGAGGCGCTGGGCGAAAAGGGCTTTCTGGTCAATATCGCGCGCGGTTCGGTGGTCGATACCCAGGCCCTGGCCGAGGCGGTGCGAAGCGGTCGTGTGGCCGGTGCAGGGCTGGATGTGTATGAAAGCGAGCCGCTGCCGCCCCAGGAGCTGCTGGAGCTGGACGCCGTGGTGCTGACGCCCCATGTGGCCGGTTGGTCGCCCGAAGCGGTGCAGAACTCGGTGGACCGTTTCATCGCCAATATGCGCTGTCATCTCGATGGCCAGCCACTGGTGTCGCCCATTTGATCTGCTATTGATTTGAAAGCTTTATGCGCTTGATATGAGTTGATTTCAGGATGGATTCAATTTGAAATCAAGACAGAACAAACGCTACATGCTCTGCTAGCGATAGCAATAAAAAATCCCCGCACGGATTGCTCCGGCGGGGATTTTTCATGGGCGGCTCAGATTACTTCTGGCTGGCGGCAATGGCTTTTTCAGCCTTGTCCACCAGAGGCGCGCCGACCTGGCTCTTCCACTTGTCGTACACGGGGCGGGTGGCCTTCACAAAGGCTTCGCGCTCGGCCGCCGTCGGCGTGGTGACGGTCACGCCCAGGCTGGTGAGTTCCTTGATCAAAGGCTTGTCGGCTTCCACCAGTCCCTTGCGGGCAATGGCGATTTCTTCCTTGGCGGCATCCAGCGCGGCTTGCTTGACGATGGCCTGGTCGGCAGGCGTCCAGCTGCTCCACACTTCCTTGTTCACCACAAAGATCAGCGGGTCGTTCATGTAGCCCCACATGGTCAGGTGCTTCTGGCCCACGGTTTGCAGCTTGGCGGCCATGTACACGCCGATGGGGTTCTCCTGGCCGTCCACGGCGCTGCTGGCCATGGCGGGCTGGGCATCGGCCCAGCTCATCTGCGTGGGGTTGGCGCCCAGGGCGGTGAAGGTATCCAGGAACAGGGGCGAGCCCACGACGCGGATCTTCATGCCTTTGAGATCGGCCGGTGTCTTGATGGCGTGCTTGGAGTTGGAGATTTCGCGGTAGCCGTTCTCACCCCAGGCCAGGGGCACGACGCCGCCTTTTTCCAGGGTCTTGAAGATTTCCTGGCCCACTTCACCTTGGGTCACGGCATCCACTGCCTTGAAGTTGGGGAAGAGGAAGGGCATGGAGAACAGGTTCAACGACTTGACCTGGGGCGACCAGTTGATGGTCGAGCCCACGGCCATGTCGATCACGCCCTGGCGCAGAGCCGAGAACTCGCGTGTCTGGTCACCCTGCACCAGCGAGGTGCCGGGGTAGAGCTTGATGTTGATGCGGCCCTGGGTACGTTCGCGCACTTTGTTGGCCCACAGTTCGCCACCCTTGCCCCAGGGGAAGGCCGTGCCCAGCACCAGGGACATGCGGTACTCGCTCTTGTACTTGGTCTCAGCCATGGCCATGGGCGAAGCAAAGGCGAGGGCCGCAGCGGCCGCCACGGCGGTGGTCAGGAATGTACGCAGTTTCATTGATTTGTCTCCCTTATAGAACTGAAAAAATCGAATCGCGAATCAATAGCCCAGTTTTGCCGGCAGCCACAGGGCCAGTTGCGGGAAGGCAATCACCAGCAGCATCACCAGGAACATGGCCAACAGCATCCAGCCCACCCAGCGCACGGTCGATTCCATGCGCACGCCGGCGATGCGGCAGCTGACCATCAGGTTCACGGCCAGCGGCGGCGTGAACTGACCCAGTGCCACCTTGAGCGTGAGGATGACGCCAAACCAGACGGGATCCCACTGGTAGTGGTTCATGATGGGCAGCAGCAGGGGCACAAAGATCAGGAAGATGGAAATGCCGTCGAGGAACATGCCCACGGTGATCAGCAGCAGTATCAGCAGGCCCAGCACGCCGTACTCGCCCAGACCGGAGTTGACGATGGCATTGGCCACCGGATCGATCACGCCCAGCGTGGACAGCGAGAAGGCAAAGATGCCGGCCAGCGAGACCACCAGCAAGATCACGGCCGACAGCTCGCCCGCTTCGCGCAGGATGGTGTAGAGGTCACGCACGCCAATCGTGCGGTGGATCACCATGCCCACGAAAAGGCCGTAGAAAACGGCCACCACGGCGGCTTCGGTGGGGGTGAACCAGCCCATGCGCATGCCGCCCAGAATCAGCACTGGGGCGGCCAGGCCCCAGGCCGCTTCGCGCAGACTTTTCCAGAACGGTGGGCGAGGCATGGAGGCTTCGAGTGCGCCCATCTTGTGCTTGCGGGCCATCCACACGGCGGGCACGATCAGGGCGATACCGGCCAGCAGGCCCGGAATCATGCCCGCCGCGAACAGCGCGGGCACCGAGGCGCCGGGCACCAGCACGGAATAGATGATGAAGGCCACGGAAGGCGGAATCAGGATGTCGGTGGCAGCAGCTGCTCCGACCACGCTGGCCGAGAAGCTTCTGGGGTAGCCGGCGCGGCTCATGGCCGCAATCATCACGCCGCCCACAGCCGCCGCATTGGCGGGACCGGAGCCAGAAATTCCGCCCAGAAACATGGCCACGGCAATCGCCACCAGCGGCAGCATACCGGGGCCGCGACCGACGATGGCCACCGCAAAATTGACCAGACGCAGGGCCACGCCGGAACGGTCGAAAATCGAGCCCACCAGCACAAACATGGGAATGGCCAGCAGCGGATATTTACCCAGGCCGGCGTAGAAATTCTGCGGCACGGCCAGCAGGCCAAACCATTGCGTATCGGCATTGGCCAAGGCGATGGCGGTGGCACCGGCCAGGCCCAGCGCGGCGCCAATCGGCACGCCGATGAACATCAGGCCCAGAAAGGCGACAAACAGCAAGGTAGCAATCATGCGATCTCCTTGCTGTGATCTTTTTCCACGGGCTCTTCGGTAAAGGCTCCGGGCTTGCCCTGGCGTATGAACAGGCCGATGGCGCGCAAGGTCACCAGCGTGGAGACTATGGGCAGCCAGATGGAATACCACCATTGCGGCAGACCAATGCCGGGCGAGGTTTCTTCAAATCGGAAGTCATCCCAGACCACGCGCACGCTGAGCACGGCGATCAGTGCAAACAGCAGCGCCACCATGGCCGAGCCAAAGCGCGCCAGCGCTTTGCGGCGGGCGAGCGAGCCGCTGTCGGAGAAAAATTCGATGCGGATATGCTGGTCGCGGGCCACGGCGGCAGAACCCGCCACCAGAGCCAGCAAGATCATCAGAAAAACGGAAATTTCTTCCGTCCAGGCGAACGAGGAATTGGTGAAATAGCGCACCAGAACGTTGGCAAAAGTGATCAGGGCGAGTGCCGCCATGATGATCACGGTGAGCCAGTCTTCAATGCGCAAAGAACGGGGTTCGTCCGGGCGTGCACCAGAGCTAGGTGCACCGCCATCGGTCTCGGGAGGTGTGGAGGGCATGAACGCGGGAAGTCAGAAAAACACACATGGGTCGAGGCGCGCTTGCAGGAAGCACGCGATCTGCGTGCGCTCTTGAAGTGATGCGTCCTTATGCTGTCCCTCTGCCGCCGCGGCGTTGTGCACCGAGAGGCATGGAGCTTGAGGCATCGGGTGGAGGCCTACAAACATTATCAAGGTATCTATGTCACATAGCTAACTTCTGGTGACAGGCATTTCCCTAGCTAGCGGTGGTTCAGACAGCTTGCTGCACTACCCTGGTGCAGGGCAGCGGATAATGGGGCTTATGGAAACCAAATGGCTTGAAGATTTCGTCAGTCTGGCTGAAACGCGCAGTTTCAGCCGCTCGGCTCAATTGCGCCATGTGACGCAGCCCGCTTTTTCGCGCCGTATCCAGGCACTGGAAGCCTGGGCGGGCACAGATCTGGTCGATCGAAGCTCCTACCCCACACGTCTCACGCCTGCGGGCAAGACCATGTACGAGCAGGCGCTGGAGATGCTGCAGTCGCTGCAAAGCACCCGTACCATGCTGCGCGCCCATGTGAGCGCGGGCAAAGGCATGGTGGGCTTTGCCGTGCCGCATACGTTGGCGTTCACTTTTTTCCCCAACTGGGTCTCGGCCGTGCATGAAAAGTTCGGCCCGTTCCGCAGCCGGCTGTTTGCGCTCAATGTGCACGATGCCGTGATGCGCCTGGTCGAGGGGGGGTGCGATCTGCTGATTGCCTACTACCACTCATCCCAGCCATTTCAGCTGGACCCGGCGCGCTACGAGATGGTGAGCTTGGGGCATGAAGTGCTGGCCCCGTACTCCAAGCCCGATGCGAGCGGCAAGCCGATTTTCGTCCTGCCGGGTCGCCAGGGTCAGCCGCTGCCCTATCTCGGCTATGCCGCCGGCGCTTATCTGGGCCGCGTGACAGAGCTGATTCTCAAAGAAGCTTCCGAGGCCGTGCACCTGGAGCGTGTCTACGAAACCGATATGGCGGAAGGCCTCAAGGCCATGGCGCTTGAAGGTCATGGTGTGGCTTTTCTGCCTTACAGCGCCGTGCGCGGCGAGCTGGAAAGCGGTCGTCTGGTCAGTGCCGTACCGGCTGGCATGAAAGGCTTTCAGATGGACATGGAAGTACGCGCTTACCGGGAAAAGCCCGCAGGCGATGCGCCTCAAGGCGGAGCCGCTGCGCTGTGGACCTTCCTCAAGGAGCAGGGCGAGACGGCCAACGGCGAAGCCAGAGCGGTCTGAGGCCGCAATCGCGCATTCACTCCATTCAATCGCAGGGGCCCAACGGGCCCCTTTTTCATGGCTTGTTCAAGCCCATCGGGCGATGAATTGCGTATTAGGGTTATGCCTAGGGTTTACACTGAATATGCAAGTTGTGCATAAGGCCTTTTATCATCGGCATTGGCTTTTGGTAGCACTAAAGCATTAGAGTGCGCCTCTTGCAAGAAAAACGCGGTTGTTTGTGGCACAGGCTTTGCTAGTGTTCTTCTGGACTGAAGTAGGTGTTTGCATTGCCTGCCTGGACTAGGGGAAGTACTAGAAATGTTTGCCGCCCAGCTGCGTACAAGACTGCACAATGTGTTGAGTTCCGTCCCATTCATCAGCATTGGCCGATTCGCCCACGAGGCGTCGGCCGTGTGGCTGAACCAAGAGAACGTTTTCCGTCCTTACCATCAGGAGATTCGTATGAAGAAGCATTTGTTGGCCATCGCCGTAACTGCACTGGCAGCTAGCAGCGTATTTGCCCAGAACAATGACACTCTGGCAAAGATCAAGTCCTCGGGCAGCGTCACCTTCGGTGTGCGCGAATCCTCCGGCCTTGGCTATACGCTGGGCAACGGCAAATATGTGGGCTTTCATACCGAGATGGGCGAGCGCGTACTGCACGACATCCAGAAGCAACTGGGCATGAGCAAGCTGGAAATCAAGTATCAGCCCGTGACCTCGCAAAACCGCGTGCCTCTGGTGCAAAACGGCACCGTGGATATCGAGTGCGGTTCCACCACCAACAACACGGCCCGCCAAAAGGATGCCGCTTTTGCCTTCACCACCTATGTGGAAGAAGTGCGCATTGCCACCCGTGCCAATTCCGGCATCACCGGCATCAAGGATCTGAACGGCAAGACGCTGGTGACCACCACCGGCACAACTTCGGTGCAGACCCTGCGCAAGAACAAGCGCGCCGATGGCCTGACTTTCAAGGAAGTCATGGGCAAGGACCACGCAGACAGCTTCCTGATGCTGGAAACCGGCCGTGCCGACGCCTTCATCATGGACGGCTCCATCCTGGCCGCCAACATCTCCAAGTCCAAGACGCCTGCCGATTACAAGATCGTGGGCGAAGTGCTGTCGGTGGAACCCATCGCCTGCATGATGCGCAAGGACGACCCCGCTTTCAAGAAGGCCGTGGACGACTCCATCGCCCGCCAGGTCAAGGACGGTTCGCTGGCCAAGCTGTATGACAAGTGGTTCATGCAAGCCATTCCTCCCAACAACGTGAAGATTGGTCTGCCCCTGTCCGCTGCGACCAAGGATGCATGGGCCAATCTCAACGACAAGCCCATGGAAGCTTACGAAGTCAAGTAAGCCCCCAGCATAGGTAACGCCCCTTCTGACTGGCGGTTCGAAGGGGCGTTTTTGTTGAGCGGATGGTCGGCCTTGGGCTGCTCCATCCTGAATTGAAGAATGAAGAGGTGCTCGTATGAGTTGGGATTGGCAGGTGTTCTGTCAAGACACCATTACCCAAGAGGTCGGGCAGAGCTGTTTTGGTAAAAACGGCGACATCACCTACTTGGACTGGATGATGTCTGCCTGGGGTTGGACAGTGTCGGTGTCGCTGCTGTCGCTGTTGATTGCCTTGATCATTGGTGCGGTCATCGGTACCTTGCGTACCCTGCCTGACCGGCCGTGGATTGTTCGCCTGGGCAATGCTTGGGTCGAGCTGTTCCGAAATATTCCTTTGCTGGTCCAGGTCTTCATCTGGTATCACGTGATTCCGTCGATCTTCCCGGCCATGAAGGCGCTGCCAGGCTTTGTGCTGGTGGTGTTCGCCATTGGGTTTTTCACGTCGGCGCGTATTGCCGAGCAGGTGCGTTCGGGCATTCAGGCCTTGCCACGTGGCCAGCGCCATGCCGGTATGGCTGTGGGCTTCACCACCTTCCAGACTTACCGCTATGTGCTGCTGCCCATGGCATTTCGCATCATCGTGCCGCCGCTGACCAGCGAGGCCATGAACGTGTTCAAGAACTCGTCCGTGGCGTTTGCCGTGTCCGTGACCGAGCTGACCATGTTTGCCATGCAGGCACAGGAAGAAACTGCGCGTGGCGTGGAGGTGTATCTGGCCGTGACGGTGCTCTACATGATCTCCGCTTTTGCAGTCAACCGCATCATGGCTTTTATCGAAAAGCGTTCGCGCGTTCCCGGCCTGATCGCCGCCAGCGGTGGAGGTCACTGATATGAATCTCAACCTCGACTGGTCTTTCTTCTCCTGGGACTTGTACAGCAACTTCGTTCTGAAGGGTCTGTATTTCAGTCTGTTCCTGACCGCAGTGGCCACGCTGGGCGGCATCTTCTTCGGCACCTTGCTGGCGCTGATGCGTCTGTCGGGCAAGCAGTGGCTGGTTCTGCCGGCCACCATCTATGTCAACGGCATGCGTTCCGTGCCGCTGGTGATGGTGATTCTGTGGTTCTTCCTGCTGATGCCCATGCTGATCGGCAGACCGATTGGTGCGGAGACCTCGGCCATCATCACCTTCATTGCCTTCGAGGCGGCCTACTTCTCTGAAATCATGCGGGCGGGCATTCAGTCCATTCCGCGTGGCCAGGTGTTTGCAGGCCAGGCTATGGGCATGACTTATGGCCAGAACATGCGTCTGGTGGTGCTGCCCCAGGCTTTCCGTAACATGCTGCCGGTGCTGCTGACCCAGACCATCATCCTGTTTCAGGATACCTCGCTGGTCTACGCCATTGGTGCTTACGACATGCTCAAGGGCTTTGAAATCGCGGGCAAGAACTATGGCCGCCCCATCGAGTCCTACCTGGCTGCAGCACTGACCTATTTTGTGATCTGCTATGCGCTGTCTTGGTTCGTCAAGCGCCTGCATAAGAAGATTGCCATTATTCGATGAAATACCCCCTGAGTCGCTTCGCGCCTTCCCCCTTGAAGGGGGACGACGGCCTTTGCTGCGGGGCGGCCCTTGCTGGCCGTCCTCTCGCCTTGGCTGTAAGAGTTGCAGGCGCCGCGATGGGAAATTGACACGAATCGGAGTGAAAAATGATTGAACTCAAGAACGTTTCCAAGTGGTACGGCAGTTTTCAGGTGCTGTCCGACTGCTCCACCAATATCAACAAAGGTGAGGTGGTGGTGGTGTGCGGGCCTTCGGGCTCGGGCAAGTCCACGCTGATCAAGACCATCAACGCGCTGGAGCCCTTCCAGAAGGGCGAGATCTTTGTGGACGGCACGGCTGTGCACGACCCCAAGACCGATTTGCCCAAGCTGCGCAGCCGCGTGGGCATGGTGTTCCAGCACTTTGAGCTGTTCCCCCATCTGTCGGTGACCGAGAACCTGACCATCGCTCAGATGAAGGTGCTGGGACGCAGTGCAGACGATGCCAAGAAGCGCGGCCTGAAGATGCTGGACCGTGTGGGCCTGACAGCCCACAAGGACAAGTTTCCCGGCCAGCTGTCTGGTGGTCAGCAGCAGCGTGTGGCCATTGCGCGCGCGCTGTCCATGGACCCTATCGTCATGCTGTTTGACGAACCCACTTCCGCGCTGGACCCCGAAATGGTGGGCGAAGTGCTGGACGTGATGATGGGCCTGGCCCACGAAGGCATGACCATGATGTGCGTGACCCATGAAATGGGTTTTGCGCGCAAGGTGGCCAGCCGCGTGATCTTCATGGACGTGGGCGGCAAGATTCTGGAAGACTGCTCCAAGGACGAGTTCTTCGGCAAGCCCGAAGAGCGTCAACCGCGGACCAAGGAATTTCTCAACAAGATTCTGCAGCACTGATTGCTGCGGCATCGCCAGGCAAAAGCGCTCCTTAGGGAGCGCTTTTTTTATGTGTATTCATCAAAAAGATGAGCGAATTGCGCTTGATTTCAAATAATTTCAAATGAATATCGAGATGAAGTTAAATCTCTTCAACCAGTAGCAGCTCTGTTTTTTGTAGCATCCAAAGCGTGGAGTCGGCAGGGTGCTTGCTGCTCAGGGCGGGGTGAGTGCATCTTCGCCGGGCCGCATCAGAATGCTTTGGCCGAACAGGCTTTGCACCAGATCCACCACCAGCTCGGCGGTCTGGTTGTGCAAGTCCAGGGCCGGGTTGAGTTCCACGATATCCAGCGATGCCAGCCGGCCCGTGTCGGCAATCATCTCCATGCACAGCTGGGCTTCGCGGTAGTTGGGGCCGCCGCGCACCGGCGTGCCCGTGCCGGGGGCGATATCGGGGTCGAGAAAGTCCACGTCAAAGCTCAGATGCAGATGAATGTCTGTGCCCTCGGGGTCGGCCAAGCCCGCCAGCGCGCGGCGCATGACTTCGCGCATGCCCAGCTCGTCGATGGCGCGCATGTCGTAAACCTCCAGGCCCAGTTCGCGGATCATGTGTTTTTCGCTGGGGTCCACGCTGCGCAGCCCGACCTGGCAGAAGGCCGATGCCGGCACGGCGGGTGTGCTGCCCGACAGCGCGGCCAGCGCGGCTGGCCCCAGGCCGCAGAGGCTGGCCACGGGCATGCCGTGCAGATTGCCGCTGGGTGAATTGGCTGGCGTGTTGCAGTCCGAATGCGCGTCCAGCCACAGCACGCGCAAGCGTTTGCCGCTGGCGCGGCAGTGCCTGGCCACGGCGCTGATGGAGCCTATGGCCAGCGTGTGGTCGCCGCCGAGCAGGATGGGCAGCTGCTTTTGCTGCAGTGCCTGCCACACCGCATCGTGGGCGATCCGGCTCCAGGCCAGGCCTTCGCTCAGATTGCGCATGCCCTGGGCATCGCGTTCGCCCCGTGGATTGGCGGGGCCCGCCAGATTGCCCAGGTCGTGCACGGCCACGCCCAGCTTTTGCAGCGCCGGGCCGAGCTGGGCCACACGCAAGGCATCAGGCCCCATGGCTGCACCCAGGCGAGAGGCGCCGATGTCGGTAGGCAGGCCGAGCAGCGTGACGGATGTCTGGCCGCTGGCGGGCGAGTAGGGGGCTATGGTTTGCATGCTCATGCCGTCTTTCGCTCCATGAGGTGTAGCCGAGCTTCATCCTGGGCCTGAAGCACGGCGGAGAACAAGTCCTTGGGGTCGCTCAGCGAGGGAACCAGCTCGATTTGCGACAGCAGTCCTGCGCGCCGCGCCAGCAGCTGCATGGTGCGCAGGGCCGAGTAATCTTCGAGCGCAAAGCCCACGGAGTCGAACAAGGTGATCTGCTGCGGCGAGCTGCGTCCCGGCGCCAGGCCCTGGACGACGCGCCAGAGCTCGGTGACGGCAAAGTCGGCAGGCATTTGCTGCAGCTCGCCTTCCATGCGTGTCTGCGGCTCGTATTCAACAAAGACCTGTGCGCGGTGCAGCAAAGCGGCATCGAACTCCGTCTTGCCGGGGCAGTCACCGCCCACGGCATTGATGTGCATGCCGGCCTGAACCAGATGATCGGGCACGATGGTGGCGCGGGTCTTGTCGGCGGTGGCCGTGGTCACGATGTCCGCACCTTGCACGGCCTCCTGCACGCTGGCGGCAATGTGCGCCGTGGCAGCAAACTGCGGCAAAAAAGCCTGCAGATTGCGCACCAGCTTGTGCGATGCCGCAGAGTCGATATCAAACAGGCGCAGCTCGCGCACGCCCAGCATGGCCATGAAGGCCAGCGCCTGGAATTCGCTTTGCGAGCCATTGCCTATCAGCGCCATGCAGCGGCTGTTCGGCCGTGCCAGCCTGCGCGCCGCCATGGCCGAGGTGGCGGCGGTGCGCAGCGCCGTGGTCAGTGTCAGCTCGCTGACGAAGCGCGGCATGCCGGTAGCCACATCGGCCAGCGCCCCGAAGGCCATTACCGTGGGCAGGCCGCAGCGGGGGTTGCCGGGGTGACCGTTGACGTATTTGAAGGCGTAGTCATGGGCGTCGGCCACGGGCATTAGCTCGATCACGCCGCTGGCCGAGTGCGCGGCCGTGCGCGCGGATTTGTCGAAATCATTCCAGCGCCCGTAATCGGCTTCCACGGCATCGGTCATCAGCTGCAGCACTTGCGTGATGCCCACATGGGCCACCAGACGGGCAGCATCGCTGGCGCTCAGAAAATCGGTTCGCAGCGGCGTACGGGACAGGCTTTGAGGGGCAGGCATGCTTAGTCCTCCTTGTACGCATTCTCCCGGGCTTTTGCCAAGCGTGGCTAGAGGAGGAAAGCGCCTGTGGCTGTGGTTTTGACTGCGCAGCACAATGGGATGCTGGGGATAGCGCCTGAGGCCGACGTGCAAGATGGGACAATAGCGGCATGACCCAGACCCTCACGATCACCCGTCCCGATGACTGGCATCTGCATGTACGCGATGGCGAAGCCATGCGCTCCGTAGTGCCCCATACGGCCGCCCAGTTTGCGCGCGCCATCATCATGCCCAACCTGAAGCCCCCGGTCACCACGGCTGAGCAGGCACTGGAATACAAGGAGCGCATTCTGGCTGCGGTGCCTCAGGGCATGTCGTTCGAGCCTTTGATGACGCTCTACCTCACCGACAATCTGCCGCCCGAAGAGATCGTGCGCGCCAAGGCTGCCGGCGTCGTGGCCTGCAAGCTCTACCCCGCCGGTGCCACCACCAACAGCGATCATGGCGTGACCGATCTGCGCAAAATCTACCCCACCTTGGCCGCCATGCAGCGCGAAGGCCTGCTGCTGCTGGTGCACGGTGAAGTGACCAGCAGCGATATCGACCTGTTCGACCGCGAAGCGGCTTTCATTGACCAGCACCTGATTCCTCTGCGCCGTGATTTCCCCGAGCTGAAGATCGTTTTCGAACACATCACCACCCGCGAAGCCGCGCAGTATGTGAGCGAGGCAGACCGCTTTGTGGCCGCCACCATCACGCCCCAGCATCTGCTGTTCAACCGCAACGCCATCTTCACCGGCGGCATTCGCCCTCACTTCTACTGCCTGCCGGTGTTGAAGCGCGAAACCCACCGCCTGGCGCTGGTGGAAGCGGCCGTCAGCGGCTCCAGCAAATTCTTCCTGGGCACGGACAGCGCTCCGCATGCCGCGCATCTGAAGGAGCACGCCACCGGCTGCGCCGGCTGCTACAGCGCCCACGCTGCCATCGAGATGTATACCGAGGCCTTTGACAAGGCCGGTGCCCTGGACAAGCTGGAAGCCTTTGCCAGCTTCAACGGCCCTGACTTCTACAGCCTGCCGCGCAACAGCGACAAGATCACCTTGCGTCGCGAGGACTGGACGCCGCCTGACAGCTTTGCCTTTGGCGAAGCCCAGCTCAAGCCCCTGCGCGCAGGCGAGGTGCTGCCCTGGAAGCTGGTGTAAGCTGAATTGAATCCGGTGCGGCCCGGCTCTTGCCCGGCTGCACCGTCTGTTCAATGTCAGCGAAGGAGAGTTCATGGCCCAAGCCCAGAGTCAGCCCCGGATTGCCCTGTTGATTGATGCCGACAATGCGCCGGCCGAAAAAATCGACGAAATCCTCACCGAACTCTCCACCTTTGGCGTCATTGACATCCGCCGCGCCTATGGCAACTGGACCAAGCATGGGCTGATAGGCTGGCAGAACAAGCTGCTGGAATATGCGCTGCGGCCCATGCAGCAGTTTGACTATTCCAAGCACAAGAACGCCACCGACATGGCGATGACGGTGGATGCCATGGAGCTGCTCTATACCGAGCAGCCCGATGCCTTCGGCATTGTTTCCTCCGATGCGGATTTCACGCCCCTGGTCATGCATTTGCGTTCCAAGGGCGCTGCCGTCTACGGCTTCGGTGCGGCGCAGACACCCAAGCCGTTTGTGAATGCCTGCTCGCGCTTTCTGTACCTGGAAGCGCTGGGCGAGGAAGCCGTGATTGCTCCCGGAGCCGATGCCGCAGGGGCAGAGACCGCCAAGGCGGAATCCGCCCAGGCCAAGCCGGTGGCGGCGGTGGAGCAGCCGGCCACCTTCACCGGTTCGGCGGCCAGCATGGCGGCCGACGGCTGCCTGCGCATACCGAGTTCGCAATTGCGACAGGACAGCAGCCTGATGAGCCTGCTGCGCTCCGCTGTCAACGCGGTGCAGGATGAGGACGGCTGGGCCAAGGTCGGTGCCGTGGGCACGCAAATCGGCAACAAGGCCTCGTTTGATGCGCGCAACTATGGCTATGCCACGCTGAGCAAGTTGCTGAGTGCGACCCAGGCTTTCGAGCTGCGCGATGAAGGCACTTCGCGGGTGGCGGTGCGTGATAAGCGTGCGGCCAAGCAGGGACGCTCCGGCAATTGAGATCAGGCGACTGAACGGTGAAATGAATGAGGCGGCGAGCGTGGATAGTTTGATTGACTGGAGTGCCCCCTGGCTGGCCACGCTGCGCCACTGGGGCCAGCAAGCCGACGTGTTGCTGCGCTCCGGCAGCAGCGTGCACCAGGCCTTGCAGCAGGTGGCCGAGGCCAAGGGCGTGCTCCAGGGCTGGCGGTTTGTGGCCCAGGATCAATTGCCTGCAGCCCAGGCCTATGAGGCCTTCATCCGCGAGCAGCGCTGCATTCCCACCCGCGACAATTTGCATGATTTTTTCAACGGCCTGATCTGGTTGCACTGGCCCCAGCTCAAACAGCATCTGAACGCCCTGCAGGCGGCAGCGATTGCCGCCCAGGGCGTGGGTCAGCACCGGGGGCCGCTGCGCGATGCCATCACCGTGCTCGACGAAAACGGTGCCCTGCTGCTGGCGCCGCCGCTGTTGTGCGAGGCCTTGCGCGAGCGGCGCTGGCAGGATTTGTTTGTGCGCCATCGCGCGTTGTGGCAACAGGCCAGGTTGCTGCCCATAGGCCATGCTTTGCTGGAGAAGCTGATCAGCCCGCGCAAGCCTATTACTGCCCATGTGATTTGCCTGCCCTCCGATGCTGTGGGGCCTGGGGCCGATCACGACGGCTGGCTGGCGAGCAGTGACTGGCTTGAGGCTTGCAATCTGAGCCGCAAACCCTATCTGCCATTACCGGTATTGGGAATCCCGGGCTGGTGCTCAGAAAACCAGAACTTTTCCTTCTATGATGACTCTTTAGTATTCCGAGCCCCGCGTACCGTACAAACAGCATAACAACCGGTACTGCCAGAACGAGACTTGGCTTGATCAGCATTCGCCGCGCACAGGCGGTGCATCAAAGGACTTGGTCATTTTGTCCCTTGTGTGGAGTACAACCTCGATGAAACGTATTGCCTTATTTCTTTTGACCAATATCGCCGTGGTGGCGGTGCTGGGCATTGTCGCCAGCTTGCTGGGCGTCAATCGCTTTCTGACTGCCAACGGCCTCAATCTGGGCGCCCTGCTGGGTTTTGCCTTCATCATGGGCTTTGGCGGTGCCATTATTTCGCTGCTGATCTCCAAGCCCATGGCCAAGTGGACCTCGGGCGTGCACGTCATCAACGAGCCACGCAGCGCCGATGAGGCCTGGATCGTCAACACCGTGCGCGGCTTTGCTGAAAAAGCCGGGATCGGCATGCCCGAAGTCGGCATCTACGAAGGCGAACCCAATGCCTTTGCTACCGGTGCTTTCAAGAACTCGGCCCTGGTGGCGGTATCTACCGGTTTGCTCGAAGGCATGACCCGCGAGGAAGTCGAGGCCGTGATCGGTCACGAAGTGGCCCACATCGCCAACGGCGACATGGTGACCATGACGCTGATCCAGGGCGTGATGAACACGTTTGTGGTGTTTCTGTCGCGTGTCATCGGCTATGCGGTGGACAGCTTTCTGCGCAAGAACGACGAAAACAGCTCCGGCCCCGGCATTGGCTACTACGTGACCACCATCGTGCTGGACATTCTGCTGGGCTTTGTGGCCGCCATGATCGTGGCCTGGTTCTCGCGTCAGCGTGAATTCCGTGCCGACGCCGGCGCTGCCCAGCTCATGGGCAACCGCCAGCCCATGATGAACGCGCTGGCCCGCCTGGGTGGCATGCATCCGGGTGAGCTGCCCAAGAGCGTGGCGGCCATGGGCATTGCCGGCGGTATCGGCAAGCTGTTTTCGACTCACCCTCCGATCGAAGAACGCATTGCAGCTCTGCAAAATGCCCGCTGAGCGTACTCAGATGTAAGCAAAGCCCAGTCGTCTTTACTGAAGCTTCACAAGCCCCTGTCAACAACTGGCAGGGGCTTTTTCGTTGTAGTGGTAAGACTTGTAGGAGTTGCCATGCAATCCGTTTTCCGAATCCGCCCACCCCGCCTGCTGCCTGCTGTGGCGCTGGCAGCAGCCTGTGCCGCATTGACCGGCTGCGTGGTGGCACCCGCCTATCCTGCCTATGGAGGCGACTATGTCAGCGGCGATGTCTATGCACCCATGGCTCCGCCTCCTTTGCGCGCCGAGGTGATCCCGATCGCGCCTTCGCCCGCCTATGTGTGGATTGGCGGCTCCTGGGGTTATGGTGGCGGCCGCTATAACTGGAATCCCGGTCGCTGGGCCATGCCGCCACGCCCCGGCTACGGCTGGCATGGCGGCGGCTGGACCCACGGTCCCCGTGGCTGGCAGGGCGGCGGCGGTCATTGGGGTCGCCGTTAACACTTGCTGAACCGGCCGGCCCGTCCGCTTGGTGACAAGAGGGCGGGCTGCTTCTCTATGCGGCAGGCTTGCCGGTGGTTAGAGTCCTGTGCAGGAGGCCTGTCGTGAATTCTGCACTTATCGCCCGCCGTGAAGGCGCGGTTCTCATTCTTTCCAACAACAATCCATCGGCGCGCAATGCGCTTTCGCGGGAGTTTTACCTGGCCGTGATGGAAGGGCTGAGCGAAGCGGCTCGCAACCCCGAGATTGCCGCCGTGGTGCTGACCGGCGAAGGCGGGCATTTTTGTGCCGGCGGCGATTTGCGCCAGCTGGCCAAGCGCCGCGAACTGCCGGTTCAGGAGCGCCGCGAGCGGCTGGAGGATCTCAACCACATGATCCGCGCCATACGCGATTGCCCCAGGCCCGTGATTGCGGCGGTCGAGGGGGCGGCCGCCGGTGCGGGCCTGTCGCTGGCCATGGCTTGCGACATGCTGGTGGCGGCGAACAATGCGGTGTTTTCCGTGGCCTATGTGAAAGTGGGCCTGACGCCCGATGGCGGTGCCACGGCTTTTCTTTCCGAGTTCGTCTCGCGCCAGGTGTTGACTGAGCTGTGTCTGACGGGCGAGCGCGTCAGCGGCGAGCGCATGCACCAGCTGGGCTGCGTGAACCGTCTGACCCAAGCCGGCGAGGCGCTGGCGGCGGCGATAGCGCTGGCCCAGACCTTGTCCGCCGGCCCGGCCCATGCCATGGCCAGAATCAAGAGCCTGTGCCACTCGGCCCAGCACCAGTCGCTGGCTGAGCAGCTGGAGCAGGAAGCCGAGTACATGGTCGAAGCCCAGGGCAGCGAGGAATCGCGCGAAGGCATAGGCGCTTTTCTGGAAAAGCGCCCGGCAGACTTTGCCAAACTGCGCCGCTAGCGGCTAATCGGCTTGCTGCAGTGCGGCTTTCAGGCAGCGCCGCCTGAGCCGCGTGCGCCTGAGGATGGCACGACCAGACCCAAGATGTCGCAGGCCACGGCCTCGCCAACCTTGATGCCGTCCACGCCGGCCGACAGAATGCCGCCCGCATAGCTGGCGCCTTCACCGGCGGGATAGAGGCCGCGCGTGTTGTCGCTCTGGAAGTCCGCACCCCGGCCGATCTTGACGGGCGAGGAGGTGCGTGTTTCCACGCCGGTCAGCACGGCGTCTGCCATGTCGTAGCCGCGAATCTTCTTGCCGAAGGCGGGCAAGGCTTCGCGCATGGCTTCAATGGCATAGCCGGGCAGAGCCTGGTGCAGATCGGTCAGATGGATGCCGGGCTTGTAAGACGGCTCCACACTGCCCAGCTGTGCCGACTCCTTGCCGGCCACAAAGTCGCCCACCAGCTGGCCCGGAGCGCTGTAATCGCGCCCGCCCAGCACATAGGCCTTGGATTCGAGCTGGCGCTGGAAAACAATACCCGACAGCGGGTGGAACTGGCCCTGGGGCAGGTCTTCCACGCCATAGGTCTTGCCGTCGAAGGCCCAGGCAAAGCTCTGGGCATCGTGAGGGAAATCTTCGGGGCTGATGGCGCAGACCATGCCGGCATTGGCATTGCGCTCGGCACGCGAATACTGGCTCATGCCGTTGGTGACCACGCGCTCGGGCTCGCTGGTGGCTGCTACCACCGTGCCGCCCGGGCACATGCAAAAGCTGTAGACGGCGCGGCCGTTCTTGGCATGGTGCACCAGCTTGTAATCGGCAGCGCCCAGCAGCGGATGGCCTGCATGGCGGCCCCAGCGGGCGCGGTCGATCACGCTTTGCGGATGCTCGATACGGAAGCCCACCGAGAAGGGCTTGGCTTCCATGGCCACGCCGCGCTCGTAGAACATGGCAAAGGTATCGCGCGAGCTATGGCCAAGCGCCATCACGGCATGGCGGGTGGGCAGGCGGTAGCTCTCGCCGTCGGCCTGGTTGAGCACTTGCAGCGCGACCAGCTGGCGCTCTGCGCCCGAGGCATCAATCTCCACATCGGTGACGCGCTGCTCGAAGCGGATTTCGCCGCCCAGGCGGATGATTTCCTCGCGGATGCCTTCCACCACCTTGACCAGCTTGAAGGTGCCGATGTGGGGATGGGCGGCATAGAGAATCTCGGTGGGCGCGCCATGGGCCACGAACTCCGTCATGACCTTGCGGCCCAGATGGCGCGGGTCCTTTATCTGGCTGTAGAGCTTGCCGTCGGAGAAGGTGCCGGCACCGCCTTCGCCAAACTGTACGTTGGATTCGGGCGAGAGCTCGCGCTTGCGCCACAGATTCCAGGTGTCCTTGGTGCGCTGGCGCACTTCCTTGCCCCGCTCCAGCACGATGGGCTTGAAGCCCATTTGTGCCAGCACCAGCGCTGCAAAAATCCCGCAGGGGCCAAAGCCCACCACCACCGGGCGCTGCTCCATCTCGGCAGGGGCCTGGCCCACAGGCTTCCATGCCATATCGGGCGTGGGGTTGACATGGGGATGCTCGGCAAACTGCTCCAGCACAGCTGCTTCCTGGGCCGCGTCCGCCAGCGTGATGTCGACGATATAGACCGCCAGCAGCTCGCTCTTGCGGGCATCGAAGCTGCGCTTGTGCACATGGACGGCGGCGATGGCGCTCTCGGCCACGCCCAGCTGTCTGGCGGCCAGCGCCGTCAGCTTGTCCAGGGGCTGGAATTCGGTGAAGTTCTCGGGGTGGTATTCCACTGCCGAGAGAGGGAGTTTGAGTTCTGCGATGCGGATCATGGCTTGTACCTATCAAGCAAGGGCATGGATGGTAAGCCAAAGCCCGCAGCGCCGGGCAGCCGGCGTGACGTGGCCTTGATTCAGACTCGGAAAACCGGGCAATCGACTCCTGAGTTGATAGCTATATGTGCAATGCAGGTGAGCGCTTGATGCCGATTTTCTATAAATCAGCCTCAAGCGCCGGCCCCATCTCAGAGCACCAGTCGCGAGTAGCCAACGCCCGCGCATTTCTCCACCCGGATCTGGGCGGCAATGCGTTCCTTGAGCGCTTCCACATGGCTGATGATGCCAATCATCTTGCCGCTAGCGTTGAGCGCATCCAGTGCCGTGAGCGCCACTTCCAGCGCGTCGCCGTCCAGCGTGCCAAAGCCCTCGTCCAGGAACAGCGAGTCGATGGAGGTCTTGTTGCTCACCAGATCGGACAAGGCCAGGGCCAGGGCCAGACTGACCAGAAAGGCCTCGCCGCCCGAGAGCGTGCGCGTGTCGCGCGTCACATCGCCCTGCCAGCCGTCCACAATGTCCAGCTCCAGCTCGCCCGTGGGTTTGCGGCGCAGCAGATAGCGACCATGCAGGCGGTTGAGGTGGCGGTTGGCCAGATGCAGCAGATGATCCAGCGTCAGCCCCTGGGCAAATTTGCGGTATTTGTCGCCCTTGGCCGAACCGATCAGACCGTCCAGGCGCTGCCATAGATCGCTGTCTTTTTCCTGCTCGGCAATCTGGGCCAGCAGTGCCTGCTGGCCGGCGCGGCGCTGCGCGTCGTCGCTGAGGCGGGCGCGGTGCGCACCCAGTTGCTCGGCCTGCTGGGCGCGTTCGACTTCCAGCTGGGCGATCTGCCCGCTGATGGCCTCGGGCGCTTCATCGCTCAAGGCCTGGGCCTGCAGCTCGGCCAGCCGTTGGGTGGTATCGGCCAGCAAGGTGCTGGCGCGCTGCGCGGCGATCTGCAGCTGATCGCTGAGCGCCTGCAAGCGGCTGTGCTCGGCATCGGGCAGCAGGGCCATCAGGTATTGCGCCTCATCGGCAAACGGGCTGGACTGCAGCCCCTGCTGCCATGCCGCCAAGGCCTGATCCGCCGATTGCTGCCGCTGTGCCAGCGTGGTCTGGGCCTGGCTGATCTGGCCTTGCAGCGAGGCCAGCGTTTGCGCGCTGTGATCCAGCTGAGCGATGCAGTCTGTCAGCGTGGCGGCCGGGGCTGCCGCATAGGGTGGGGCATCGGCCGGCAGGGCGGGCAAAGCCTGGCTGCGCTGCTGCCAATGCTCGGCCTCCTGCGCAGCCTGTTCGCATATGCGTTGCTGCGCTTGCCTCTGCTGTGACAGCTCTTGGAGCAAGGCTTGCTGGCGCTGCCATTGCTGCCATTCCTGCTGGCGGGCGGCAAGCCAGTCGGCGCTGTCCGGCACGGCGGGCAGTGCATGACCAGCGGCTTGCATGGCGGTTTGCAGCTTGGCTTGCAGCTCGCTGGATTGCTGCAGCAAGGTTTGCAGCGACTCGCCGGCGCGCTGCTGCTGAGCGGTATTGCTTTGCAGCTCTTGTTGGGTGCTGGCCTGTGCATGGTCGGCGCGCTGCTGGTGTTGCAGCGCGGCCTGGTAGGCATCTTTGGCGGCTTGCCACAGGCGCTCGCCGGCATCGGCAGCGGCCAGGGTTTGCTCCAGCGCAGCAATCTGCTGGCTGGCCTTGTCGCAGGCTGCGCTCAAACTGTCTGGCTGCTGCCATGCCGTGTCAGCCACCGGCTCTGCCGCTTGCTCGCACAAGGTGCTCCAGCGTTCTTGCCACTGCGCAATCTGCGTGGCGATGGCATCGCGCTGATCTTGCTGATGCTGGTGCTGGCTTTGGCTGGTGGCCAGCCCGGCGTTCAGCAACTCGCCTTGCTGCTGTAGAGCCTCGCGCTCTTGTTGCGCCTGTTTCAGTGCCGCCTCGGTAGCGGAAATATCCAGGGCCGCGTATTCGCTGATCGCCGGGTGCTCCTGCGATCCGCACAGCGGGCAGGCCTCGCCCGGCTGCAGCGCCGCGCGGTGTGCCTGCAGGCTTTGAATGCGTTGCTCCTGCGCCAGCAGGGCCTGCTTGTCGCTGACTTTTTCCGTCAGCGCCTTGTATTGTTCGCGCAAGAGCTGGCGCTGGCCTAGCTGCTGCTGAATACGGGCTTCGCTGGCAGTCAACGCCTGTGCATTGGCTTGCTGCTGCTGCGCCAGCGGCTGGCGCAATAGGGCTTGGGCTTGCAGTTGCTGCCCGTGGTGCCACTGCTGCTGTGCGGCTTGCCAGTGGCTGCGCAACTGGGGCAGGCTGGCGTCATGGGCGGCCAGTCGTTGTAGCTGGGCTTGCTCTGCGGTCTGTTGCTGCTGCAGCGCCTGGGAAACTTGCTCTGCCGCCTGGGCGCTGTGCTGGGCTTGCTGGTCGGCTTGCAGCAGCAGCAGCGCTGCCGTTTTTTGCAGCTGCGCCTGCTGGTTTTCGATCTGCGCGGCTTGCTGTTGCAGTTGCTGGCGCTGCTGCAATTGCTCGCGCCAGCCGCTGAGATTTTCGCCCAGCAGGACGTGGCTGGCATGGCTTTGGTGCCATGCCGTCAATTCGGTCTGTTGCGCAATCGAGGCTTGCAGTTGCTGCTTTGATTTTTGTAGTGCGCTGGCGCTCAGTGCCTGGGCTTGCTGGTGCTGCTGCCATTGCGCTACCTGTGCTTGCAGCTGTTCTGCATGCAGGCGCTGCAATTGCTGCTGTTCTGCAGCCAGCTGGTCTTGGGACTGGCTCTTTTGCAGGTGCAGGGGGCGAAGCGTCCATGCGGGCGCGTGGGCCTGCAGGCGCTGCAAGTCAGGGGCGGCATCCGCCAGCGCTTGCCGGGCTGTGGCTTGCACGCTGCGTGCCTGCGCCACCTCAGCGCTGGTGCGCGCGCTCAGCGTTTGCCATTGCTGCACGCTTTGCAGCCGGGCTTGGCGCGCTTGCAAATCGGCCAATGTGGTTTGCCGCTGTGCGGCCTGTGCTTGCAGCTCGCTGCGCGTGGCCTCGTCCAGCAACTGCATGCCCTGGGCTTGCGCCTGTTGCTTCTCCAACGCCTGTCTGGCATCGCGGGCCTGCTCGAATACGGTTTGTGAAATCCGGCCGTAGATTTCGGTGCCGGTCAGCTCTTCCAGTAGTTCGGCGCGTTCATTGGCGCTGGCTTGCAAGAAGGCGGCAAAGCCGCCCTGGGCCAGCAGCATGGACTTGGTAAAGCGCTCGAAATCCAGCCCGGTGATGCGGGCCATGGCCTTGAGCTTGTCGTTGCTTTGGCTGCTCAGAATCTGGCCGTCGCCGACCAGGGCAAGCTCCACGCGCGGGGCTTGCAGCGCGCCGCTGGCCTTGTCGCGGGCGCGGCGCTGGCTCCAGAAGGCACGGTAGACCACGCCTTTGACCTCGAACTCCACCTCGGCCAGGCAGTCCGCCGTGTGGCGGGTCATCAAATCGTTGTTGCTGGCGCTGATGGTGGAGAGCCTTGGCGTCTGGTGATACAGAGCCAGGCAGATGGCATCGAGCAGCGTGGATTTGCCCGCCCCCGTGGGGCCGGTGATGGCGAACAAGCTGTTGTCGGCAAACTTGTCGCTGCTGAAATCGATGGACCATTCGCCCTTGAGCGAGTTGAGGTTTTTCAGACGCAGCTTGAGAATTTTCATGGCTGCTCTCCTGTCTGGCCGTTGAGCCGGCCCAGCACGCTGAGATAGCGCTCTTGCAGGGCGGTCTGCAGCGCGGGCTCCAGGTTCTCCTGCGCCAGCCGGCGCTCAAAGACATCGGCCGGCGTCAGATCGTCCAGCGATTCCCTGGCTTCGCTCATCAGCTGCGCCGCCGCCCCCAGGCGCTTGCGCTTGATGCGCAGCACCTGCAGCGGCAGGCCTTCGGCCAGGGCCTGAACACGGCCGGCCAGATCGGCCAGGTAATCGTCTTCTTCAATGGTTACTTCCACCCAGGCCGGGCAGGCTGCGCTTGCGCTGCTAGCTATCTCTTTGAAAGCGTTGGGCAGCTGCGCCAGGCTGCAGCTCACGGCGGCCATGGGCTGAAATACCGGCACAGCCAGCGGCGTGATGCGCTGCAGCCCGGCTTCGTTCAGCTCCACCAGCAGCATCTGCTTGGTTTGACGGGCTTCGTCAAAACCCAGAGCCAGCGGCGAGCCGCTGTAGCGTATGTGCTCCTGCCCGCCCACGGTCTGGGGCTTGTGGATATGGCCTAGCGCAATGTAGTCGGCGGGCGGAAAAGCATTGGACGGAAAGGCCTCCAGCGAGCCCACATAGATCTCGCGCACGGATTCGTTGCTGCTGGCGCCCACCGTGGTCAGATGGCCGGTGGCGATGATGGGCAGCTTGCGGCCCAGGGTTGAAGCCAGCTCGGCCTGGCGTGCCAGCGCTGCCGCATACACCTGTTGATAAGTATTCTGGATGGCGCTTTGCAGTGCCTGCTGCTTGTCTTGCGCGCTTTGCCCGGCCTGGCTTTGCAGCACATCGCGGGCGCGGATAAAGGGCAGGGCGCAGACGATGCAGCCGGGCTGGCGCTCGGTCTGCTCGTAGTCCTGACGCAGCGGCAAGGTGATCACATGCCGGGCCGCATCTGCGGTGGCGGCAATCACGCAGGTATTCAGATAGGCCAGCAAGGCCTGGCTTTCCTCCAGCACGCTGACGGAGTCATGGTTGCCGCCCAGCAGCAGCAAGGCCACGCCGGCGCTGTGCAGCCTGGCAATGAGCTGGTTGTACAGTTCGCGCGCATAGCTGGGCGGTGCGCCGGTGTCGAAGATATCGCCGGCAATCAGCACGGCATCGACCGCATGCGTGTTCACCTCGTTCAGCAGCCAGTCCAGCAGGGCCTGATGTTCGGGCTGGCGGCTCTGGCCCATGAAATGCTGGCCCAGATGCCAGTCGGAGGTATGAAGTATGCGCATGGGGCGATGTTACGGTGCTGCACTGCAGTAAAAAAGCCTGACCGGCAGCACCGGTCAGGCTTGGATGGGATGAATGGCCGCGCCAGATGCGCCGCAGCTTCAGCGCCGCGCCGGGCGCTTGGCCGTCCAGTAGGTGAACTCTTCCTTGCCCACCTCATAGTCCAGCTCCTGCAGACGGGCCTGCAGATTTTCCTGCACATCGGCCACGGCCTGGTTGTAGATGCTGGGCCCGATCTCGGCGAGAAAGAAATTGAGCAGGGCACCCGACTGCATATTGCCTATGGGCTCATCCATGTTCTCGCGGAAGTAGCGCTCTATCGAGGTGATGGCCTGTTGTTGCAGATGTTTGTTGAGTTCAATAGTCATAGCAGCTGACGCTTGTCCCTAGATCGGTTGATCGTGATTTCTTATATGGTGTTGCCGTTTTCAGCCAGAAAACCGCCGCTTTGGTGGGCCCAGAGCTTGGCGTAGATGCCGGCTTTTTGCAGCAGTTGCTGGTGCGTGCCTTCTTCCACGATATGACCCTGGTCCATGACGATGAGTCTGTCCATGGCGGCAATGGTCGAAAGGCGGTGGGCAATGGCGATCACGGTCTTGCCATGCATCAAACCGTCCAGGCTTTGCTGAATGGCGGCTTCGACTTCGCTGTCCAGCGCGCTGGTGGCTTCGTCCAGCAGCAGAATGGGCGCGTCCTTGAGCATCACGCGGGCAATCGCCACGCGCTGGCGCTGGCCGCCCGAGAGCTTGACGCCGCGCTCGCCCACCTGGGCGTCATAACCGCTGCGGCCCTTGAGGTCGGTCAGCGTTTCTATGAAGTCCGAAGCCTCGGCCTTGTGGGCGGCGGCGCGCATCTGCTCTTCGCTGGCATCCGGGCGACCGTAGAGAATGTTGTCGCGCATGGAGCGGTGCAGCAGCGAGGTGTCTTGCGTCACCATGCCGATGGCGCCGCGCAAGCTGTCCTGCGTGATGTGGCGCAGATCCTGGCCGTCAATGGTGATGCGCCCCTCCTGCACTTCGTGAAAGCGCAGCAGCAGATTGACCAGGGTGGACTTGCCGGCCCCCGAGCGGCCGATCAGACCTATGCGCTCGCCGGGACGGATGTGGAGGTTCAGGTGATCGATCACCTTCTTGCCGCCGTCCTTGTAGGCAAAGCTCACGTCCTCGAACCTGATCTCGCCTTGCGTGACCTGCAGCGGCTTGGCATCGGGTGCATCGACGATGGTGCGCGGCTTGGTCAGCGTCAGAATGCCGTCCTGAATCGTGCCCACGTTCTCGAACAGCCCCGTCATCTGCCACATCACCCAGTGGGAGTAGCCCATCAGGCGCAGCGCCATGGCCAGCACGGCGGCGACCACACCGGCCGTGGCCTGGCCTTGCGTCCACAGATACAGCGCCGTGCCGCCGCTGCCCAGCAGCAGCACGGAAATCATCAGGTGGTTGGTGATCTCGAACTGGCTCACCAGACGCATCTGCGCATAGCCCGTGCTTTTGAAAGCCTCCATGGCATTGCGCGCGTATTCGGCTTCGCGGCGGGTGTGGGCAAACAGCTTGACGGTGGCGATATTGGTATAGGCGTCCGTCACGCGGCCCGTCATCAGCGAGCGGGCATCGGCCTGATCCTTGCCTATCTTGCCCAAACGCGGCACAAAGTAAAAGCAGGCGCCGGTATACAGCGCAAACCACAGCGCAAACGGAATCATCAGCCGCCACTCGAAGCTGGCGGCCAGGATCAGAATGCCGATCATGTAAACGCCCACGCCGACCAGCACGTCCACCACCATGAACACCACTTCGCGCACCGACAGTGCGGTCTGCATGATCTTGGTGGTGATGCGGCCCGCGAACTCGTCCGCGTAAAACGACATGCTCTGGCCCAGCATCAACTTGTGAAACACCCAGCGCAGCCGCATGGGGAAGTTGATGGCCAGCACCTGGTGCATGACGGTGGTGTGCAGTGCCAGTAGCACCACGCTGCCCAGCAAGATGGCGGCAATACCGGCCAGCATGCCGCGTTGCTCGGCCCAGAAATCGGCGGGCGAGACTACGGCCAGCCAGTCCACCACGCGGCCCATGATGGCAAACAGCACGGCTTCATACACGGCCAGCAAGGCGGAGGTGCAGGTCATCAACCCGATCCAGCCGCGCATGCCCTGGGTGCAGGACCAGACAAAGGCAAAAAAGCCCTTGGGCGGCACGGACGGCTCCTGGGCTGGATAGGGTGGAACCTGTTTTTCAAAAAATCGGAACAAGATGGCAATACTCCCTTTGCGTGCTTGTGGCACTTCTGGGGACGATGGTAGGGGAGGTGGAAAACGGGATGCAAGCCCGGGCGGATGACCGCTTGCTCCATGGGCCATTCGGCAGCTATCGAGCGCAAATCCGAAATACGCCTATGCCGGTTCCTGCATCATCCCGCTCCCATGCAAGCCGCGCATGCTGCAAATGGAGGTGGTGTGTGGCGGTTTTTGCCCCCGATGTGTGAACATGCGCTTACGCCGTTTGGCGGCGCGGCTTCTTAAACTGGGCAATCCGTGCAGAAAGCGAGGCGTTTGTGAAGCAATCCATGCAGACAGGCAAGACCTTGCTGGCCATTACCCTGTGCGCAGCCGCTGCGGCGGCATACGCTCAAACGGCTGAAGAGACGCAAGCTGGAGCATCTGCGCTGCCTTTTGGCGAGCTCAAAGTGCTGCAATCGATTGAGCCCGGCCTGTGGCAGCTCAAGACCCGCTTCGAGCCGGTGCGCAAGCCACCAGCGCCTGAATCGGGTTGCATCACGCCGCAAGGCATTGCCGAGGATTTGCAGTCGTTTCTGAGTCAGGGCGATGACGGCATGAGCTGCACCGGCCGTGTGCAGGTCAATACCGAGGAGCTGGCGCAGCTGCAGGTCAGCTGCCCCATGCCGCCGCCCCAGCAACGCAAGGCGGGCAAAAGCGAGGCCAAGCAGGCCGAGATGTTCAAGGCACTGCCGTCCTTGATCGAGGTGCGGCGCTGGTCGCCTACGCATTTCACCGTGCTCACTAAGGCCAGGGCATTGAAGAGTCAGCCGGCCTTCACGCTGATTCAGGATTACGAGCGTCAGGAGGATTGTCCGCTGTGAACTGGGCAGCTTCCTGAATTGATAGCTGCTTGCGCTTTTATTTGTTGGGTCTTGGCCGGTTTTGAATCAAAAACACCGCATTTGGGTGCGGCGTTTTCTTGGGCTGACCGGATTGATCAGGCGTTGGGCAAAAAGCCTTCCACCGACAGATAGCGCTCGCCGGTGTCATAGGCAAAGCCCAGCACCTTGGCGCCTGCGGGTAGGTCGGGCAGCTTCTGGGCAATGGCTGCCAGCGTGGCGCCCGAGGAAATGCCCACCAGCAGACCTTCTTCACGCGCCATGCGGCGCGCGTATTCGCGGGCGGGTTCGGCTTCGACCTGGATCACGCCGTCCAGCAAGCTGGTATCGAGGTTCTTGGGCACAAAACCGGCGCCAATGCCCTGGATGGGGTGGGGTGCAGGCTGGCCGCCGGAGATCACGGGCGACGCGCTGGGCTCCACGGCAAACACTTTCAGATTCGGAAATTTGGCCTTGAGCACCTTGGCCACGCCCGTCAGGTGGCCGCCGGTGCCCACGCCGGTGATCAGCACATCCAGACCGTCGGGGAAATCGGCCAGCACTTCTTGCGCCGTGGTGGCTTCATGCACGGCCACGTTGGCGGGGTTCTCGAACTGCTGGGGAATCCAGGAGCCCGGCGTTTGCGCTGCCAGCTCCTGAGCGCGGGCGATGGCGCCCTTCATGCCTTTTTCCTTGGGCGTCAGGTCGAACGAAGCGCCATAGGCCAGCATCAGGCGGCGGCGCTCGACGGACATGCTGTCGGGCATGACCAGAACCAGCTTGTAGCCCTTGACGGCGGCCACCAGGGCCAGGCCCACGCCGGTGTTGCCGCTGGTCGGCTCGATGATGGTGCCGCCGGGCTGCAGCGCTCCCGATTTTTCTGCATCTTCCACCATGGACAGCGCAATGCGGTCCTTGATGGAGCCGCCGGGGTTGCCGCGTTCGGACTTGATCCACACATGGGGGGTGGCGCCGAACAGGCGGTTGATGCGGATGATGGGCGTGTTGCCAATGGTTTGCAGAACGTTGTCGAATTTCATGAAGCCTCCAGCAGGTGGGTGGATATCGGGAGAAATCGCAAACGCCCATTGTGGCGCAGTTGTTCTAGCTGGCAGGAATATCAATATGCCTGCGCGCTGCGGTGCCGGGTCGCGAGGCTTGATGAAAATCAAGGCTGCCGGCGCGGGGCGCCGTGACAATGAAAGCCGAAAACGGGACATCACTCAACAGAAAAGGGAGTGTCAGAATGAGCTTCATTCAAACCATGCTGGTGCTGGGCGTTTGCTGCGTCGCCCTGACGGTTGGCTATTCATGGAATGAAAAGCGCTGGGGCCCCTGGCTGATGCTGGCGGCGGTGATAGGTCTGCTGGCCCTGATGCTGCAGGGCATCATGAGCCTGATGGGCGCATAGCCACCCACACGTTCTCAGGGCGGCTCAGCGGCAGCAACAAAAGGCGAGCTGGCCTGGGTACGGGGCTGTATCGACAGGGGCTGGAAAGTTAATATCGCCCCATGAATCTACGTTTCCTGGAAACCTTTGTGCTGTTGGCCGAGCTGCGCAATTTCCGCATGACGGCCGAGCGCCTGTACACCACGCAGGCTGCTGTCTCCAGTCGTATCGCCACGCTGGAGCAGGAATTTGGCGTGCGCCTGTTCGACCGGGGCGTGCGCGAGGTCTCGTTGACGGCTGACGGCGCCAAAGCCTTGGTTCATGCAGAACGCATATTGCGCCTCATGCGCGAGATGCGCGAGGACATGCTGGACAAACAGGCCTATGCGGGCGTGATCCGCATCGGTGCCATCGAATCCATCGTGCACAGCTGGTTTCCCGATTTTCTGGCGCTGCTGCAGCAACGCTATCCGCGACTGCAGGTAGAGATCGCTTGCGACACCACGCTGCACATGTCCGAGCAGCTGATCAAAGGGCAGCTGGACCTGTCGCTGCAGGCCAAGCCTTTGAGCTCGGGCGCGGTCAGTTCTCTGTCCTTGGGCGAATTTCCCATGGCCTGGGTAGGCAGCCCCAAATTGGGCATAGGCGATGAGACGCTGAGCCTGGCCGAACTGGCGGCTTTTCCCATCATGTGTTTTGCGCGCGGCTCCGAGCCTTTTTCGGTGATTGAGCAGCTGTTCTCCACCGAGAGCAGCGCCTCGGTGCACCTCAATTGCATAGCTTCTGTGGCGACCATGATCCGTGTGGTCTGCGATGGCTTGGGCGTGGCCGCCGTGCCGCCGGCCATCATCCAGCGCGAGCTCGCAGATCAGCGTCTGCGCCTGCTGCGCGTGGACCGCGAGTTCCCGTCTCTGCCCCTGGTGGCCTGCTACCGCAATGACCACCAGAATCCCTTGACCGAAGTCGTGGCGCGCGCGGCCGAAGAGGCTGCGGCCGCCTTCGCGCTGAACCACGGCCAGGCCGTGGCGCGCCTGCCCCCGGTCGCCTGAATCAGGCCTCGGCCAACAGCTGTTCCACGGCCAGGGCCACGGACAGCAGGCGGCGGTCCTGGCCGCCTGTGCCGGCCAGGCTCAGGCCCACCGGTGCTTCGCCCGCGCGATGGCAGGGCAGGGAGATGGCGCAGCCGTCCAGGAAGTTGATCAGCGTGGGGTTGCGCAGGATCAGGCCGTTGGCGCGGAAGTAGGCCTCGTCGCTCTGGGACAAGTCGGCAATCTTGGGTGCGACCACGGGCACGGTGGGCAGGATGAGCAGGTCATGGTCGGCCATTTGTGCCTCGACCTGGGCGATCCATTGCTTGCGGCGTGCCAGCAGGTCAATGTAGTCGGCCGCGCTGATGTCCTTGCCGCGCAGAATGCGCGTGCCCACGCGGGGGTCGTACTCGTTCAGACGCGAGGCCAGATATTCCCGGTGCCAGGCCCAGGCCTCGGCCGCCGTGAAACCGCCCTTGGCATTGATCTCGGCCAGTTCGTTGAAAGGCGCAACCACGGCATGGCTGATGCGCACGCCGGCCTGGGACAGCAGAGACAGTGCGCGTTCCCAGGCAGCGGCCACGGTGGCATCCATGCCGTCCAGCACCACATTGCTGGGCGCCAGCAGGCGGAGACCCTGTAGCGGTGTGGCCTGCAAATCCCACTGAGGCTCATCCGAGAGAATGGCATCCAGCGTGGCGCAGCAGCGCACGCTGGGCGCCAGCGGGCCGATGGAGTCCAGATTGGCGGACAGTGGCAGCACGCCTTGCATGGACACGCGCCGCGCCGTGGGCTTGAAGCCCGTCAGGCCGCAAAAGGCGGAAGGAATGCGCACCGATCCGCCCGTGTCCGAGCCAATGCCGGCCATGGCCATGCCATCAGTGACGGAGATGGCAGCGCCCGAGGACGAGCCACCGGGAATGCGGCCGCCGTCTTCATCGCGCAGCCAGGGGTTGCGCGGCGTGCCGTAGTGCGGATTCAGACCCAGGCCCGAGTAGGCAAACTCGGTCATATTGGTCGTGCCCACGATGACGGCTCCAGCCCGGCGCAGGCGCTGCACCACCTCAGCCGTGCGCGTGGCCGCCGGCGCATCGGCCAGCAGGCGCGAGCCGCCCAGCGTGGGCAGGCCGGCGATATCGAACAAGTCCTTGACCGAGATCGGCAAGCCCTCGATGGGCGAGCGTGCCAGACCTGCGGCACGCAGGCCGTCGCTGGCCCGCGCTTCGGCCAGAGCCGATTCCTGAAAGACGCGTGCGAACACCTTGGTACCTTCTCCCTGCTGGGTGCGGGCCAGAGCCTGCTCGGTCAGTTGAACGGCTGTGGTGTCGCCCTGGTCCAGGCGTTGGGATGCCTGATCCAGGCGGGGGAGAGGGAAGGCTGGTGTCATCTGGGAGTCCTGTCTGTCTGAAAACGGCCGCAAGCGGGGCAAAGTGGCTCAGGCCACGATGTCGAGCAGCTCGCTGCGGTAGCGGTGACGGATGGTGCGCTGGCTGCGGGGATCGTACAGCTCCATGGCGAACAGCGTAGCGGGACGGATGCCGCCGATTGCGCCTACGGTGCCGCAGGTCATGCCGCAGCCCTCGGGCAGCAGGTCCTTGCCGCCGGTGTAGCCCTCGATCAGGTCCTGGGGCGTGCGCAGGCTGGCCAATGTGCCTTCCTGGTACAGCACCTCACGGCCCTCTTCTTCGATCCATGAGCGCACGATCAGTTCGTCCCAGTGGCCGGCCACATCGGCAAAGCGCCAGGTCTGGGTGGCCACGGGCTTGACGCAGGCCTGCTTGGAAAAAGCCACGCTATAGGCTTCGAGCTTGCGGTCCGTGTGGTCTGAGGCCAGGCTTACGAACATTTCGCCGTCGTGGGTGAACACAAACACCTCGACCTCGCCCGAGGAGTCCGGGCCCAGCACCTGCAGTGCGCTGCTTTGGCTCAGCTGGTTGCTGGAGATGCGGTAGTACAGGGGCACGGCGCTGGGGCGCGGGATGCCGATGGCGGCCAGCTCCTCGATATGGTGCTCGATGGCTTCGCGGTCGCGGCCAGCCCAGCCGGCGACGATGAGGGTGTGGAAATCGGGGGCGAGGGTCTGGCCCTCGGGGGTGGTGAACTGCAAATGCATGGCAGGGATTCCGAAGGAAAGGCGGGGCGTTCGGCCCCTGGGGAAAGGGGGGAAGGGCGTGCGCTGCCTGGGGAGGCAGGCGCGCCGGGCCGTCACTGCTTCTTGACGAAGACCACGACCAGGAAGGCGGCAGCGAATTCGAGTGCGGCCACGAAATACAGCCCGGAGGACAGCGATCCCGTGCGGGTCTTGAGCGCGCCAATCATGTAAGGCGCCACAAAGCCGGCCAGGTTGCCTATGGAGTTGATCAGGGCAATGCCGCCGGCAGCCGCCGTGCCGGCCAGGAAGGCGGAAGGGATGGACCAGAACACCGGGAAGGCGGCCAGGATGCCGATGGAAGCCAGCGTCAGCGCACACAGGGCGAGCACTGCGCTGTGCAGGAACAGGCCAGTCAGGATCAGGCCGGCCGCGGCGATCAGGGCGGCGATGGCGCAGTGCATGCGGCGCTCGCCGGTCTTGTCCGAATGCAGGCCGTTCCAGACCATGGCCAGCGTGCCGGCGAGAAAGGGAATGGCCGAGATCAGGCCGATCTGCAGAGTGTTCTGGATGCCGATTTCCTTGATGATGGATGGCGACCAGAAGGCGATGGTGGCGTTGCCGCTGACGATACAAAAGTACACGGCAGCGCACAGCCAGACGCGGTAGTCACGGCAGGCGGACAGCAGCGATACATGCTTGTGGCCTTGCTGGTTCTCGGCGGCCACGGCATGGCTCACGGCCTGTTGCTCGGCCTTTGTCAGCCAGCGGGCGTTCTCGGGTTTTTCGGGCAGGAACTTGAGTACAAAGAAGCCGGCGATCACCGAAGGGATGCCTTCGAGGATGAACAGCCACTGCCAGTTGGCCAGATGGCCCACGCCTTGCATGCCGTTCATGATGGCGCCCGCGATAGGGCCGCCCACGGCACCGGCGATGGCGAACGAGGTCATGAACAGACCGTTGACGCGTGCCCGGTGATGGGCCGGGAACCAGTAGGTCAGATACAGCACCACGCCGGGGAAGAAGCCAGCCTCGACTACGCCCAGAATGAAGCGCAGCACGTAGAACATGGTGGGTGTGGTCACATAGGCCATGGCCATGGACGCACCGCCCCACAGAATGGTGATGCGCGCCAACGTCTTGCGCGCGCCTATCTTCTCCAGCAGCAGGTTGCTGGGCACCTCGAACAGGAAGTAGCCGATGAAGAAGATGCCGGCGCCCAGACCGTAGATGGCCTCACTGAACTGCAGGTCCTGCAGCATCTGCAGCTTGGCGAAGCCGACGTTGACGCGGTCTATCCAGGCCAGGATGAACAGAAAGACCAGAAAGGGGATCAGGCGCCAGGCGATCTTGCGATAGGTGGCGTCCATATCGGGGTGCGCGGCACTGCCGGCATCGTGGGCGGGGGGGTGGGTGGCAGAAGCCGGGCTGCTCATATTTGTCTCCAGTTTCCGAAATTGCAGCGGGCACACGGGCTGTAGCCTGTGTGTCAGCGGAAAACCGGGTGCGGGAGACGGGGCAGAGGACTGCGCGGGTCACCGGCGCACCTCGGTGTTCCAGTGACGGCAGTATCGAAATCTGCGACTGGCCTGTCCAACAAGAAATTATGAGCATTGGCGAATGCAAATTCTTATGGGCAGCCTTGGTGCGGGGGCTGCACCGGCATGCAGCGTCTATGCACCACGAGGGGGAGGGCCTCTATGCCTGAGCGATGCTCGTGCGCGGTGCGCGCAGCGGTTGCTTCCACAGCTCGGCCAGCAGCAGGCCGCCCACCGTCATGACGCCGCCGATGGCGTGGTAGCCGGCCAGCGGTTCCTGGAGCACGCCATAGGCCATGATGGCCGTGAAGATGGGGATGAGGTTGAAGAACATGCTGGAGCGGCCCGGGCCTATGCTTTGCACGGCCTTCATCCACAGCAGCGGCGCGGCAATCGAGGCCATGATGCCGGCAAAGCCCACCAGCGGCAGATTGCTGGCGTTCAGCCCCGTCTTGGGCGAGATCAGATACAGCGGCAGCTGCACGGCCACGGCCACCAGTATTTGCAGATACAGCAGTTGCAGCGTTGACAGGCGCGGCATGGGCCAGCGCTTGAGCAAGATGTTGTAGACCGCGTAGGACAACATGGCCAGAAACATCATGGCATCGCCCAGATTCAGTCCTTCGGACAGCAGCTGCGCGGGCTTGCCGGAAGACACCACCAGGGCCACGCCGGCAATGGCTAGCAGCGAGCCCCAGATGGCGCCGCGGGTCAGTTGCTGACCCAGCATCACCGTGGCCAGAGCCAGCACCAGCATGGGTGTCAGTGAGCCGATGATGCCCATGTGCGTGGCCGTGGTGTAGTGGGCCGCGTAATAGGCCATGGTCTGGTAGATCACCATGCCCAGCACGCCCAGGGCGATGATTTTGGGCAGTTGCGGTTTGATATCGGCGCGCTGGCGCCAGATGGACGGCAGCAGAAACGGTGTGAACAACACTGCGGCCACCAGCCAGCGGAAAAAGCCGATCTCGGCGGCGCTGATGCTGTCGGCAGCCAGCTTGCTGACCACGGTGTTGATCGACCAGATCAGCACCGCGCCCAGCGGTAATGCATATGCACCCATGATGAAGACTCCTTGTGGAGGCTTATCATGCGCTTGACGGTTTTAAAGTGCATAACGCATTTGAGACAAACCATAACGCAAGCCGGACGAATGCCATGACTTCAGCGACTCATGCCGTGCAACGCCATACGGTGGCGATTCTGGATACGGAGAAGGTGGAAGGCAGCTACTACTTTCGCTACGACGAGTTCGGCGCCCATAGCGAAGCGCCGCCGCACAGCCATCGCTGGGGGCATCTGAACTACGCCTCCCATGGCAGCCTGAGCATGGAAGTGCCTTCGGGCCTGATTCTGTGCCCGCCGCAGCATGGGGTGTGGATTCCGCCCGGTGTGGTGCACAGCTGCTATCTGCAGCATGCCGTGCAGTACCGCTCGGTCTATCTGGCGCCCCAGCTGTGCGAGAGCCTGCCCAGCGCGGCGGGCTGCATGCGCATAGGGCCCATAGTCAAGGCCGTTCTGGCCGACTTCGGCCTGCGTGATGTGCAGATTCCAGTGGCCGAGGCCGATCTGCGGCTGGCCCAGGTGGTGCACGACCAACTGAAAGCCACGCCGCTGGAGCTGAGCTTTTTGCCCGTGGCCCGTCACCCGGCCCTGGTGCAGGTGCTCGATGCCATGCAGGCGCAGCCCGACGATCACCGCAGTCTGGCCGCCTGGGCGGCCACCGTGCACATGACGGAGCGCACGCTGGCGCGCCATTGCCAGAGCGAGCTGGGCATGAGTCTGGGGGAGTGGCGCCAGCGTATGCGCTATCTGCGCGCCATCGATGCGCTGGAGGCCGGCCACACGGTGCAAAGCATTGCTTATGACCTGGGTTACAGCACGCCTTCGGCCTTTATTGCCATGTTTCAGCGCGAGTCAGGCCTGCCGCCTGAGCAGTTTAGACGTGAGTTCTGTGCAGGCTCTTTGTGAACGGGAGATAATGCTCGCCGTGAAGTGCGCCAGACCGTCGCTGGTACAAGCCGTAAGGCCAACGCTTGCGTTGGGTCGAAAGACCGTACTGGAGGAACGTCCGGACTGCACAGGGCAGCGTAGCAGCTAACAGCTGTCCACCGTGAGGTGAGGATCAGAGCAACAGAGACGAGTCCCGGGGGAGTGCCGCAAGGTAGACCACCGGGGGTGAAACGGGCAATCTCTACGCGCAGCAATACCAAGTAGGCACACGTTGACGGGGCCCCCGGAGTGTGCGGGTAGGTAGCACCGAGCCGTCAGGCGACTGACGGCCCAGATTAATGGCGGTCACGCAGCGGGCAACCGCTGTGCACAGAATCCGGCTTATCGGCGCACTTCACACTTTGACAAGTTAAAAGAGCTGCTGGTGCTTATCTATCAAGCGCCAGCAGCTCTTTTTTTTATGAGTGAAAAGTTTAGAACTTTTCCCAGGGCATGAGGTAGCGCCACTGGCCCTCGGGCACCTTGGCCAGCGAGACCCGGCCTATGCGCAAGCGGCGCAGGCTGGTGACGGTCAGGCCCACGGCTGCACACATGGTTTCGATTTCCTCGGGCGCAATGCCTTTGAGGGCAAAGCGCAGATGGCTTTCGTTTTGCCAGCTGACATGGCAGGGTGGCATGCGGCGCTGGCCATTGCCGCCAGGAATGGGCAGACCTTGCTGCAGAAGCTCCAGGCCGCCTTCATCGATCTGGCCCTCAACGCCCACAATCAGTTCCTGCTCCAGCCAGGCACCTTCTTCCTTGAGCTTGCGCGCTATCCGCTTGTCCTGGGTGTAGACGATCAAGCCGCTGGCGGGCAGGGGAATGGTGAGAAAGGATTCCAGGTTCTTGAAGTGCTGGGGCAGCACCAGCAAGGGCATGGGCGTATCAATGGCGGCCAGCGTGGCTTCGCTGATCAGCGAATGCGCGCTGCGCACGCGGCCGTAGGCCATGCCCTGGGTGTAGCCCGCAGGCTTGTTCATCAGGATGGTGACCGGAGGAATTGCCTCGGGCTTGGCGCCGTGGCGCAGGGTGACCACCTGGTCGGCGTGCACGCGGGTCTCGGGCACCAGCACCAGTTTGCCGTCTACCTGGACGTTGCCCGCTTCAATATGGAGCTCGGCCTCGCGGCGTGAGCATTGTTCTTGCTCCGCCAGGCGCTTGGCCAGGCGGATGCTTTCTTTTTCAGGCAGGTTTTCAGACATGGCGAGAGCTTAATGCGCCAGCCATGTCCTAGTTGTCCACAGGTCTAGCTGGCCTAGCGACCCAGGCACATTTTCTGGATGCGCTCCACATGGGCCAGCAGCGAGCGCTCGGCCACCGGCCACAAGGCCTGGGGCGTATCGGCATAGGCCAGGGCCACCCAGTCGGCAATGCTGCCGTCGGGCTTGGCGCGCATGGCAGCGTGGACCTTGGCTTCGCGTGCCAGGCGGTGGGCCTTGAGCTTGGCAATCTGCTGGCGTGCAAAACCCAGCACATGGCCGTGGGCCGGCAGTATGTAGCGCACCGCGTGCTCGGCGCAGATCTCGTCGAGTTTGTCCAGCGAATCCAGATAGTCGATCATGTTGCCGTCCGGCGGGCCGATCACCGTGGTGCTGCCGTTGAGGATGTGATCGCCGCTGAAGAGCAAAGCGTCTTCGACCAGCAGAAAACACAGGTGGTTGGCCGCGTGGCCGGGCGTGAAGATGGCTTGCAGCGTATGGGTGATTTCGCCTTCAGGCCCATTGCCGGTGAGCGTGACCTGCTCTCCATCCTGTAGCGTGACCTCGGGCTTGAAGCGGCTGTAGGAGCGGGCTGTGGGCGCCGAGGGCAGGCCCATGATGGGCGGCCTGGCCCGGCCGGCTTGCTCCACCATGGCCTGCAGCGGTGCCGCACCCGGTGAGTGGTCGGGGTGGGAATGGGTGCAGACGATGAAGCGGATATCGCCGCCCGTGGTCTGCACCAGGCGCTGCAGATGGACGGTCTCATTCGGGCCGGGGTCGATGACGATATAGCCGGTGGCGGCATCGCCCACCAGATAGGTATTGGTGCCCGGGCCGGTCATGACGCCGGGGTTGGGTGCTGTCAGGCGCAGCAGGTTTTTGCGCAGCGGTACGGCAGTCTCGGATTGCCAGTCCAGATGGTGGCCGGCCTGGCCGTCGGGATGGACCATCTCCAGCTCGCCAAAAGCCATGTCGGTTTCCATGTGCCGCGTGTCCTGGCCCTGGATGAAACCCGTGCGCGGGCAGGATTTCCACAGCAGCTTCTCGCCTTGGAGCGCATCCAGCACGGCCTGGGTGCTGGCAAACGTCGCCAAGCGCTGCAGCGTGCGCTCGGTGGGAAAGACGATGAACAGGCTTTTTTCCGCAAAACGCTGCAGTGCTTCCTGCGGGCGAATCCAGGTGGGCTCGAACTGCTCGGTTTCGTCGGCCTCGGGTGTCTGGCCCTCGGGCATGCGGGCCACGAAAAACGGCACGTCAAAGCGTTTGGGCAGATCGCGGGCCGCCGTCCAGTGGGCCAGATACCAGAGCTGGTCCACCGCCAGCGTCCAGCCGTGCTCGCGACACTGGGCATAAAGCGAGGCGTGGCGATCAAGCTGTGCCACTTGCGCGGCCGAAACCGGCAGGCCTTGCGCGTCATAGGCCAGCAAGATGCCCAGCTCTTCAAAGGTTTCGCGTATGCCGGCCAGGGCCTGGGTGATGCGGGCCTCGCCGCTGGCCTCGACCATGGTGCTGCGCACGCGGGCCAGGTCATGGTTGGCGGGATCGCCGTCCTGCGCTTCTAAGCCGCCGCCCGGAAACACATAGGCGTTGGCGAAATTGCCCTGGTCGGCGCGTCTTGTCATCAGCACTTCATAGCCTTGGCCGTCGGCGCAGTCGCGCAGCAGCAAAACGGTGGAGGCATCACGGGTGGCGACGGGCATGCGCTGGGCATGCAAAAGCTGGCTGGGGCGAGTCATGCCTGCATTATGCGAAGCCGGCCGGCCGAAGGTTGTCAAACCGGGCTCTCATGGGGTCGGGACTGGGGAAATCACTAGGATTGGATTGGGGCAAATCTCATTGCATTTAATTATTTAATATAACAATAATGGTGAAAAGGAATGGTTATGTCTCATAAAGAAATTGCAGTCGATTTCGCTGGCGACGACCAGCAGGTGGCCATCATTCGCTTGCAGCGCGCAGCCAAGCGCAATGCTTTGTCGGATGGTCTGATTCTGGGTTTGCGCGATGTTTTTCAGAATTTGCCCGCCAGCGTGCGCGCGGCCGTGGTCGATGGCGACGGCCCGCATTTCTGCGCCGGGTTGGATCTGAGCGAGCTGAGCGAACGCGATGCCTCGCAAGGCGTGCTGCATTCGCGCATGTGGCATGACGCGCTGCAGCAGGTGCAGTTTGGCGCCGTGCCCGTGGTGGCGGCTCTGCATGGTGCCGTGGTGGGCGGCGGCCTGGAGCTGGCCAGTGCCTGCCATATCCGTGTGGCCGACAGCAGCACCTTCTTTGCCTTGCCCGAAGGCTCGCGCGGCATTTTCGTGGGCGGCGGCGGCTCGGTGCGCATTCCGCGCCTGATCGGCGCCTCGCGCATGGCCGACATGATGTTCACCGGTCGCGTCTACAACGCCGAAGACGGTGAGCGCATCGGTCTGGCCCAGTATGTGGTGCCCGAAGGCCAGGCCCTGGCCAAGGCCGTGGAGCTGGCGCTGCGCATTGCCGAGAACGCGCCCATGACCAATTACGCCCTCATGCATGCGCTGCCGCGCATTGCGGAGCAGCCTGCCGACCAAGGCTTGATGACCGAGGCGCTGATGGCCGCCGTGGCCCAGAGCGCGCCCGAGGCCAAGCATCGCCTGCAGGATTTCCTGGCCGGGCGGGCCGCCAAGGTCAGCAAGGGCTGAAGCCGCCATACACAAACATAAAAAAATGGAGACAACCGCTATGCAGCAGGCAGAGATCATTGCGCCGCCGCGCTACCGCCCCCTGGAGTTTGGCGTGCAAAGCATTCTGGTACAGGCGCAGCCCGATGGCAGCAGCCATGTGCGCGCCGAGCAGGATCTGGCGCCCTATGCCAGCCGCATGACGGACCGGCTGCTGCATTGGGCGAAGCACACGCCGGATCAGCCCTTCATCGCCCAGCGCGAGCGCCTGGCGGACGGCAGCACCGGCAACTGGCGTTCCATCAGCTTTGCGCAGACGCTGGAGCATGCGCGCCGCATAGGCCAGGCGCTGGTGGATCGCCGGCTCTCGGCCGAAAAGCCCGTCATCATCCTCAGCGAAAACGATCTGGACCACGCCATGCTGGCCATGGCCTGTCTGTATGCCGGCGTGCCGTATTGCTCGGTGTCCACACCGTATTCCCTGGTCAGCACCGACTACGCCAAGCTGCGCCATGTGGTCGAGACGCTGACCCCCGGCCTGATCTTTGCCAGCGATGCCGCGCGCTACGACAAGGCAGTGCGCGCCGTGGTGCCGGCAGATTGCGAGGTGGTGTACCGCACGGCTTCTGACGGTGCCGCGCCGCATACGCGGTTTGCCGAGCTGCTGACCACCGAGGCCACGGCGGCGGTGGATGCCGCCATGCAGGCCACGGGGCCGGACACCATCACCAAGTTCTTGTTTACCTCGGGTTCGACCAAGCTGCCCAAGGCGGTGATCAACACCCACCGCATGTGGTGCGCCAACCAGCAGCAGATTGCCCAGACCATGCCCGATATGGTCAAAGGCCCGCCGGTGCTGGTGGACTGGCTGCCGTGGAACCACACCTTTGGCGGCAACAAGAACATAGGCCTGGCGCTCTACCACGGCGGCACGGTCTATATCGACGAAGGCAAGCCCACGCCGGCCGGCATTGCTGAGACGCTGCGCAATCTGCGCGAGATCTCGCCCACCGTGTACTTCAACGTGCCCACGGGCTTTGAATACATTGCCCGTGCCATGGAAAGCGATGGCCTGCTGCGCGCCAGCCTGCTCAAGCGGGTGAAGATGTTTTTCTATGCCGGTGCCTCGCTGGCCCAGCCGGTGTGGGACAGCCTGCACCGGGTGCAGGAGCAGGAGTTTGGCGAGCGCATTGTGATGAGCACCGGTCTGGGCATGACGGAGTCCTCGCCTTCGGCCCTGTTCATCAACCGGCCCGATGTGCGCTCCGGCGATCTGGGTGTGCCCGTGCCGGGGCTGGAACTCAAGTTGGCGCCTGTGGACGGCAAGCTGGAAGTGCGTTACCGCGGCCCCAATGTCACGCCCGGCTACTGGCGTGCACCCGAAGCCACGGCCGAGGCTTTCGACGATCAAGGCTTTTTTCGCACCGGCGATGCCGTGCAGTGGCGCGATCTGCAGGACCCCAACCAGGGTCTGCGTTTTGACGGCCGCATTGCTGAAGACTTCAAGCTGGCCACCGGCACTTTCGTCAATGTGGGGCCGCTGCGCGCTCGCATCATTCACGCGGGCGCACCTTTTATCCAGGATGTGGTGCTCACCGGGCTGGATCGCAAGGAGGTCGGCGCCATCGTCTTTGGCTCGCCGGCCTGCCTGGCCCTGAGCGGGCTGGAAGCGGGCGCCACGCTGGAACAGATCATGCACAGCACCGGCGTGCAGCAGCATCTGCAAGCCGTGCTGAACCAGCTGGCGCAGACGGCCACCGGCAGCGCCACCCGCATTGCACGGGCCGTGGCTTCCACCCGTGCGCCTTCGCTGGATCTGGGCGAGGTGACGGACAAAGGCTCCATCAACCAGCGTGCCGTGCTGACCCATAGGGCAGACGTGGTGCTGGGTTTGTATGAAGAGACGCTGGCTCATATCTTGAAGCCAAACCAGGCTTGAGCCTAATACCAATAAGCGCAAGCAGCTTCTAAAAGGATAGTGAAATGCAGATTCAGGATCAAATTGCCATCGTGACCGGCGGCGCCTCAGGCCTGGGCGAAGCGACGGCGCGGGCCTTGGCCGCGGCCGGTGCCCGCGTGGCCGTGCTGGACCGCCAGCTGGACAAGGCCAAAGCCGTGGCGGCCGATATCGGCGGGCTGGCATTGGCCTGCGATATCACGGACACGGCCAGCGTGACGGCGGCGCTGGACCAGATCCAGGCGCAGTGGGGTGAGGCCCGTATTCTCATGAACGTGGCCGGCATAGGCACGGCCAAGCGCGTGATCGGCCGCGACGGCCAGCCTGCGCCGCTGGACGATTTCGAGCGAGTGGTGCGCGTCAACCTGATCGGCAGCTACAACATGACGCGGCTGTTTGCGGCACGCTGCGCCCAGCTGAGCGCGCTGGAAGATGGGGCGCGTGGCGTCATCGTCTACACCGCTTCGGTGGCGGCTTTTGACGGGCAGGTGGGCCAGCAGGCCTATAGCGCCTCCAAGGGCGGGCTGGTGGGCATGACGCTGCCCATGGCGCGCGATCTGGCCCAGCATGGCATCCGTGTCTGTACCATCGCTCCCGGCCTGTTTGCCACGCCGTTGATGCAGGAGCTGCCCGAGCCCGTGCAGCAATCGCTGGCCGCCTCGATTCCCTTTCCCTCACGTCTGGGCAAGCCTTCGGAGTTTGCCGATCTGGCCTGCCATATCGTGAGCAACGGCCACCTGAACGGTGAAGTGATTCGCCTCGACGGGGCTTTGCGCATGGCGCCGCGCTGATTTTTTGATCCCCCTGAGGCGCTGAGCGCCTTCCCCAAAGGGGACGACACCCTCGCGGCGAGGCGGTGCGGCCGGCCTAGGCCCTTGCCCGGTGTCTCTGGCTTGGAGAGTGCTAGAGCCAGCGCAGAGCCAAAGATTGAGACAGATATTGATTTCACAGGACCGCAGAGTCCGTTTATTACTAGCAGGAGACAAACCATGCAAGATCGACGCAATTTCGTCAAAAGCCTGAGCGCCACGGCCGCGCTGGCGGCGCTGGGCCCTATGGCGGCCCGTGCCCAGGGCAGTGGGCCTATCGAGCAAGTCCGTATTCTTTACGGCTTTCCGGCCGGCAGCGCGGGTGACTCCGTGGCCCGCCGCGTGGGCGAGAAGATGGGGGGCAGCAGCTACACCAAGAATATGGGTGTGGTGGAAAACAAGCCCGGTGCCGGCGGCCGCATTGCGCTGGAGAGTCTGCGCAATGCCGTGGGCGATGGCTCGGTGATCGCCCTGTCCCAGGTCTCGGCTTTCTCGATTTACCCGCATATCTATAGCAAGCTAAGCTATCAGGCCAAGGACTTCGAGCCAATTTCCATTGGTGCCATCATGCACCACGGCCTGGCCATAGGTCCTGCCGTACCGGCCGAGGTCAAGACGCTCAAGGACTTTCTGGCCTGGTGCAAGAACAACCCCGACAAAGCCAGTTTCGGCAGCCCCGGTGCCGGCACGCAGCCGCATCTGATCGGTTCGCTGCTCAGCCTGCGCTCGGGCATCAAGATCAGCCATGTGCCTTATCGCGGCACGGCGCCCGCCGTGTCCGATCTGGCTGGCGGGCAGATTGCGGCGGTCATGGGCCCCAGCGGCGACTTCCTCAGCTATTACAAGGCCGGCAAGCTGCGCGTGCTGGCTACCAGCGGCCCGCAGCGCAATCCCTATCTGCCCAATGTGCCCACGTTTGCCGAGCAGGGCTTTGGCGATCTGACGGCCGAGGAATGGTTTGGCTTCTACGCCAATGCCAAGACCCCGGCCGATGTGCGCGCCCGCGCCCATGCGGCCATCATCGCAGCGCTCAAGAGCGATTCGCTCAAGGAAAGCCTGGGCGTGGTCGGCCTGATCGCCACCAGCTCCACGCCCGAAGAAATGGCCCGCTCCCAGCAGGCCGAGTTCGAGCGCTGGGGCCCGCTGGTCAAGCAGATTGGGTTTACGGCTGATACCTGATCGCACCCCCTGAGCCGCTTTGCGGCTTCCCCCTCTCTCGCTTTGCTTCGCAATGCGGGAGGGGGGCGATGCCCTCGCTGCGGGGCGGCGCGGCCAGCCTGGCCCTTGCTTGGCATCCCTGGCTTGGGCCGTGCTTTGGCGTGAATGGGCTGTTGTTTTGAGATTCCCATTTGCTGCTTGGCAGCTGCTTTCTTATGTCCTATTTGCCCGTCAGCGCCGATAACGCGTTTCTTCTTTTCGATGTGCTCAAGGCCGACGAGCAGTTGCAGCGCCTGCCGGCCCATGCGGCCACGGACCGGGCACTGATGCAGCAGGTGCTGGAGGAGGCGGGAAAGTGGGTGGGCGAGGTGGTGGCGCCGCTTTCGCGTGAGGGCGATGAGCTGGGCTGCCGTTTTGAGGTGGGCACTGTGACTACGCCGCCGGGTTTTGCCCAGGCTTATCAGGACTTCTGGCAGGCCGGCTGGCCCGCACTGGCTTGCGATCCCGAGGATGGCGGTCAGGGCCTACCCTGGGTGCTGGAGGGCGTGCTCTACGAGTGGCTGAGCGCCGCCAACCATGGCTGGACCATGGCGCCCGGTCTGTTGCACGGCGCTTATGAATGCCTCAAGCACCATGGCAGCGAGGCCCTCAAGGCGCAGTATCTGGGCAAGATCGCCAGCGGTGAATGGCTGGCCACCATGTGCTTGACGGAAGCCCACGCAGGCAGCGATCTGGGCCTGGTGCGCACGCAGGCCCAGCCGATTGGCGATACGGCTTTGGGAGCGAGCTATGCTATCAGCGGCACCAAGATTTTCATCTCCGGCGGCGAGCATGATCTGACGGACAACATCGTGCACCTGGTACTGGCCCGTCTGCCTGGTGCACCCGCCGGGCCCCGGGGCTTGTCCCTGTTTCTGGTGCCCAAGATCCAGCCTGAGGGCCAGCGCAATGCCGTGGTCTGCGAACGCATCGAAGAAAAAATGGGCCTGCACGGCAGCCCCACCTGCGTGATGCGCTTTGAAGCCGCCACTGGCTGGCTGATAGGCCGCGAAGGCGCGGGTCTGAACGCCATGTTTGTGATGATGAATGCCGCCCGTTTGCATGTGGCCTTGCAAGGCGTGGGCTTGCTGGATGCGGCCTGGCAAAAAGCCCGGGCCTATGCGCTGGAGCGCCGCCAGATGCGCGCTCCTGGCTCCGTTCCCGCGTCGCGCGGGTCTGGCGATGCAGCAGATCTCATCATTGAGCACCCGGCCATTGCCCGCACGCTCGATGTGCAGCGGGCCTGGGTGGATGGCGGCCGTGTGCTGGCCTACCAAACCGGTATCTATCTCGATCAGGCCCGCCATGCCGAGGCAGCCAAGGAGCGCGAACAGGCTCAGCAATGGTGCAGCCTGGTCACGCCCGTGCTCAAGGCGGCCTGGACGCAGCAGGCCTTTGACGGTGCCAGCGCCTGCTTGCAAGTCTTTGGCGGCCATGGCTATATGCGCGAATGGGGCGTGGAGCAAATCGTGCGAGATGCCCGCGTGGCCATGATTTACGAGGGTACCAACGAAATCCAGGCCATAGACCTGCTGGTGCGCAAGCTGCTGCCCGATGAGGGCCAGGCTTTCGGCCAATGGCTGCTGTTTTTGCGCAAAAGCCTGGATGCCTCGCGCGCGCTGGATGCCGAGGTGCTGCGCCGTCTGGCCGAACTGCGCTACTTCAGCACCTTGCTGGTACAGGGCTGCAAGGAAGATGAGACCCTGGCCAGGCGCGTGGCCGATGATTTTCTGCGCTGTGTGGCCGTGCTGCTCATGGGCTGGGCCTGGGCCCGCATTGCGGTCACGCCGGGCACCGAAGGCCAGCGCTGGCAAGGCCCGCTACAGGCCGTGACCCAGCGCGTGCTGCCCGAGATGGATTGGCGGCTGCAACTGATGAAAGCCCAGTGGCGCCAGACCTCGATGGTGCATGGGGTGCAGGCTGCAGCGCAGAGTGCCTAGAACGGCTTGGCCTGCACGGCGCTCCGGGCATCCCGCTGCAATTCGCAGCGGTCATGCCGCAAAACAGGCAAAATTTGGCGCATTGCGTCCGCCGCCCCCCGCTGATCTGCCAGAGACTGACTGACACCATGCCTGTAACCAAAACCGCCAACGCCACTTCCCGTTCGACCCGTGCGGGCCACGGCCAGCCGTCTGCCGCGCGTGGCAAGAAAAATGCGCTGCCGCTGGCGGCTGCAGCGCAGGTGGATGCCGTCGAGTCAGTGGCGGTGGACAGGGTGGATGCCGGTTTTCTGGAGTCCTTGGTCGGCTATAACGTGCGCCGCGCCTCGCTGTCGTTGGTGGGCGTGTTCATGGAATGCATGGTGCGCTTCGATCTCAAGATCGTGGAGTTTTCCGTGCTCTCGCTGGTGGGCGGCAATCCCGGCATCACCTCGCGCCAGCTATGTCAGCAGCTGGACATGCTACCGCCCAATATGGTGGGCATGATCGATGCGCTGTCCGCACGCGGTCTGCTGGAGCGCCGCCCGCATCCGCGTGATGGCCGTGCCACTGGCCTGTATCTCACGGTGCAGGGGCGCGAGCTGCTGGATGCGGCCGAGCCCGAACTCAAGTCCAGCGAGCAAAGCGCAGTCTCCCACCTGAGTGCGGCCGAGCAGATTCAGCTGCTGCAGCTGCTGCAAAAGCTTTACCGCTGAGGGCCTGTTGTTCGCGTAGGCGCAACGCTTGTCTCCTGTGCTGGCTGCAAACCGGCGCCCGGTAGGATAATGGGCGGCATCATGCAGATTCGCTTTACCAAGATGCAGGGTGCGGGCAACGATTTTGTCGTGCTCGACGAAACCCGGGGCCGCCTGGGCCTGACGCCGGCTCACTACCGCTATCTGGGCAACCGCCACTTTGGCGTGGGTGCCGACCAGATTCTCACCGTGCGCCCCTCGCCCGCCGAAGGCGTGGATTTCGAGTACGTCATCCATAACGCTGACGGCAGCGAAGTCGAGCAGTGCGGCAACGGTGCGCGCTGCTTTGCCCGCTATGTGCACGACAAGGGCTTGACGAACAAGCGCGTGATTAGCGTGCAGACGCTCTCTGGCGTGATCGCCCCCGAGCTGCATGCCGACGGCCGCGTGACCGTGGACATGGGCGCCCCTCAGCTGGACCCGGTCAAGGTGCCGTTCGACGGCGACGGTTTGCAGGTTCAAAAGTTGGGTTCTGCACAAAAATGGCCTCTATCCCTTGATGTATCTGCGAAAAATGCTACGGTTTGGATAGCACCAGTCTCCATGGGCAATCCGCATGCGGTGCAGCTGGTGGCCGATGTGGATGCGGCGCCCGTCGAAGTCCACGGCCCGCTGATCGAAAACCACAAACGCTTTCCGCAGCGGGTGAATGCCGGTTTCATGCAGATCGTCGACCGCAGCGCAGTGAAGCTGCGCGTGTACGAGCGCGGAGCGGGCGAGACCCTGGCCTGCGGCACCGGAGCCTGCGCGGCCGTGGTGGCCGGCATTGGCTGGGGCTTGCTGGACAGCCGGGTGGACGTGCATACCCGCGGTGGCCTGCTGACCATTGAATGGGCCGGTGGCGCCGAGGACCGCGTGCGCATGACCGGCCCCGCAGAGTTTGTGTTTGAAGGACAGATCGACATTCCCGAGACGCTATGAACAGCATGACCGACAACGCCGTGACCGAAGAAGCCATTGCCGACTATCTCCAGCAAACCCCGGAGTTCTTCGAGCGCCATGCCGAAATGCTGACCGGCGTGCAATTGATCAGCGGCCATGGCCCGCGTGCCGTGAGCCTGCAGGAGCGCCAGGCGCAGATGCTGCGCGAGAAGATCAAGGGGCTGGAGCACCGCATCATGGACATGGTGCGCCACGGCAGCGAGAACACCTCGATTGCCAACAAGATCCACCAGTGGACTTGCGCCATGTCCAAGGTGCAGGATTTGCGCGAGCTGCCCCATGTGGTGACCGCCAGCCTGCAGCACATCTTCGAGGTGCCTCAGGTGGCGCTGCGCCTGTGGAACGTGTCGGGTGCGCACAGCGGCAGCATCTACACCATGGGCGTGAGCGAGGATGCCAAGGCCTTTGCCGCCTCGCTGACCATGCCGTTCTGCGGTCCCAATATGGGGTTTGAGCCCGCCCACTGGTTGGCCCAGCCCGATGCCATTCAATCCATGGCCTTGCTGCCGCTGCACGATGGCGCCATGGAGAGTACTGCCAACGTCTTTGGCATGCTGGTGCTGGGCTCGCCCGATGCCGCGCGCTTTGATGCCACCATGGGGACGGAATTCCTGTCGCGCATCGCCCAGCTGGCCAGTGCTTCGCTATCGCGCATGCGTTTGTCGCCGTTGAGTCTGGCACGCGGCTGATTGCAGTCAAATAGGCAGAATGCCCAATAAAGATGTGCGCGAGATGCTCTCATTGGAGGAGCAAATTGCGCAGCTGCCGACCGTCGTTGTGGCTTATCTGGAGCATGTGCGGGTGCAAAAGCGCCTGGCCGAGCGCACCCATACGCTGTACAGCCTGGATTTGCTCAAGCTGCAGGATTTCGCCAGCGAGGCCGGCGTGTCGCTGTTGGCTTTGCAGCCGACCCATATCCGCCGCTTTGCTGCCCAAATGCATAGCGCCGGCCGCAGCGCGCGCGGTATTGCGCTGATTCTCTCGGGTTGGCGTAGTTTTTTCCGCTGGGCTGCCCGGCAGGAACTGGTGCCCTTCAATCCCGTGGAAGGCGTGCGCGGCCCCAAGGCGCCCAAGCCCTTGCCCAAAGCCCTGGGCGTGGATGACGCCGTGCAGCTGGCCAGCTTTCAAAACACCGAGGCCGATCCCTGGATAGAGGCGCGCGATGCCGCCATGACCGAGCTGCTTTACAGCTGCGGCCTGCGCGTGGGCGAACTGGTGGGGCTGGATGTCAAAGCCGATCAGCGCACCCAGGCCGAGGGTCGGGGCTGGATCGACCTGCAAGCGGGTGATGCCCATGTGCAGGGCAAAGGCAGCAAGCGTCGCATCGTGCCCGTGGGGGCCATGGCCACCAAGGCCTTGCAAGCCTGGTTGGCGCAGCGCACGGCGGGTCTGGCCGGTGCGGCACAGGCCAGAGCCCGGGATGAGGTGGCGCTCTTCATAGGCCGCCGGGGCGAGCGGCTGACGGGCCAATCCGTCTGGGCGCGTCTCAAGCAGCGCGGCCAGCAGGCCGGGTTGGCGGCCGGCGTGCATCCCCATGTGCTGCGCCATTCGTTTGCCAGCCATCTGCTGCAGTCCAGCGGTGATTTACGCGCCGTGCAGGAGCTGCTGGGGCATTCCAGTATTGCCACCACGCAAATCTATACGCGGCTGGATTTTCAGCATCTGGCCCAGGCCTATGAAAACGCCCATCCGCGTGCCAGACGCCAGGACGGGGCGGAGGGTAGGGTGGATCAGCCGCCGTCTGCTCGCAAGTCAGACCTGGAGTCTGATGATTGATCCATCCTGAATTGATAGCTTGTAGCTCTTGATGGATAAGCGCTTGCGTTCGATTTTTTCCTGATTTGGTGGCAGCCCTTGCGCCCGTGTGCGCTTGAAAGCACCGCTACACTCCCCAGCTGTTTACTCCCAAGGGCGGCTCTGTCAGAGCGGTCCTGCGTGTTTTTTGGCTGGCCGCGCAAGGTGGCTGGCTGCAGCAAGAGGTTCCAACGCATGTCTCTCATTCCTGTCACCATCCTCACGGGCTTTCTGGGTTCGGGCAAAACCACGCTGCTCAAGCGCGTGCTGCACGAGTCGCACGGCATGAAGATTGCCGTGATCGAGAACGAATTCGGTGAGGAAAACATCGACACCGACATTCTCAAGACCGAGTCCAAGGAGCAGATCCTGCAGATGAGCAATGGCTGCATCTGCTGCACCATTCGCGAAGACCTGCGCGAGGCCTTGCAGCTACTGGCCGCCAAGCGCCGCAAAGGCCTGGTGGACTTTGACCGCATCGTCATCGAGACCACCGGCTTGGCCGATCCCGGCCCCGTGGCCCAGACCTTCTTCATGGATGACGAGATCGCCGAGACCTATCTGATCGACTCCATCATCACCCTGGTCGATGCCAAGCATGCCAACCAGCAGCTGGACGACCGCCAGGAAGCGCGCCGCCAGGTGGGCTTTGCCGATCAGATCTTCCTGTCCAAGACCGATCTGGTGAGCGAGGCCGACAAGGATGAGCTGACCCACCGCCTCAAGCACATGAACCCGCGCGCGCCCATCACGGCCGTGCATTTTGGCGAGGTGTCCCTCAAGGACGTGTTCGATCTGCGTGGCTTCAATCTCAATGCCAAGCTGGACATCGATCCCGACTTCCTCAAGGAAGACGATCACGACCATGGACATGACCACGATCACGGCCAGTGTGAGCATGAGCACGGCCATGTGCATGACGAGCACTGCGGCCACGACCACCATGATCACGAGCATGGTGAGCACTGCAATCACCCCCACCATCATCACCACGATGACGATGTGAAGAGCTTTGTCTTTCGTGCCGAGCGGGCGTTCGATCCTGCCAAGCTGGAAGACTTCCTGGGCGCCATCGTGAACATCTACGGCCCCAAGATGCTGCGCTACAAAGGCGTGCTGAACATGAACGGTACCGAGCGCAAGGTCATCTTCCAGGGCGTGCACCAGCTCATGGGCAGCGATCTGGGGCCGGAATGGGCGGCGGACGAAAAGCGCGAAAGCCGCATGGTCTTCATCGGCATTGATCTGCCGCAAGATATCTTCCGCCAGGGCCTGGATCAGTGTCTGGTATAAACCCTAGGTCTTATCTGGTGTAGGGTGTTTTCTGACACACTCTGACGGCCTGCCTTGCAGGCCGTTTTGTTTGGTGCACACTGCTGCGTCTTTTGAGCGCGTGTTTACGCTCTCCCATACCGCAGGTTTTGTGGGGATAGTGCAACGGATGGCTGACGAGGCGGCATGCGTCGATACAATGCCGCCCCTAAAGAGAGGGCTGGAGTGATCCGGCCCCGATGGATCAACGTGCTGTGAGGAGACAGGACGTGAACGCAGAAAAACGAAGTCTGTACAAGGCCTTCGCCGGCAAGGCGATGTCTGAGAGTCCAGTTCGCTTCAAGCCCGCAGTTTCGACGGGTTGGCGAGTCCTTGCGTCTGTCATGGTCGCCGCTGCATCACGGAACTCCTGGGTCCCTATTTTCCCCAACGCCCTGCCACGCCTTTGGCGCAGCAGCCCAGATTGACAGTACCATCCATGGCACCGGCGCTAATCGTCGGGCCAGACACCATGAGCGATACGAATACCATGCCCATCACAAAGCAAGCTGCGACAAAAAAAGATCCCAAGCTGGCCAATGCCTGGAAGACCAAATCGGTGGAAGAATTGACCGATGCCGACGTGTTGGCCATGAACGACGACGACTATATGAACGATGCCCAGATGGCATTTTTCCGTCGCAAGCTGGTGACTCTCAAGACCGACATGCATAACAACGCCGGTGAAACGGCTGAGAACCTGCGTGAAGACACGGCGGTCGTGCCCGATCCCGCAGACCGTGCCACCATCGAAGAAGAGCATGCGCTGGAGTTGCGCACTCGCGATCGCGAGCGCAAACTGCTCAAGAAGATCGATCAGTCCATTGCGCGCATCGACGCAGGCGATTACGGCTATTGCGACGAAACCGGTGAACCCATTGGTGTGGGCCGCCTGCTGGCCCGTCCCACGGCCACTTTGTCGCTGGAAGCCCAGCAGCGCCGTGAACTCAAGCAAAAAATGTACGGTGATTGATCCGGGTCAAATTCGACTCGGCTCTTGCGTACCAAAGTACGAATCATGGCTATAGATGAGACCAAGTTGAACGGATTGCTATCCAAGGTGGCGCGCTTTGTGCGCCACCCCACGGTCAATTGGTCCGATCTGGACAATCTGAACCAGGAAGAGCCGGAAAGCCAGTACAGCAAGCAGGCGCTCAAGGAAATGATTGAGCGCAAGCGCCAGAACGATTTTGTGCGCAAGCGTGAGTTCGAGCAGCTGCGCAAATTGCGGGCATCTCAACTGGCTCAGCAGGCCCAGGGCAACCAGCCAAAGCTGATGCCCTCGCTGGGCTCCACCATGCCTGGAGCACCCAGTTCGGTCTTGCAGACATTGAATAGCAATATGGGTGAGCGGGCGGTGACGCTCAAGAAGATCGACGAGATCGAGGCTCAGATGTCCCAGCAGTGGTGGCGCGGCAAACAAGCCTCGGATGCCACCACCATGCCCATGCCTTTGCCTGCAGGGGGCAATCCCACACCCGCCTCGTTCAGAGCGCCGCCGCCAGGGGCTACCGTGCCCTTGCTCAACAATGTGGTGCCCGGTGAGTTGCCTTTACCCGGTCAGGCCGGTAGCGGATTCGAGCCCACAAGACCCATGGATCTGGCAGCCTCTGCGCCGGCTTCCATTCTGGGTCGTGGTGCTTTGCTTGGCGAAACCGAATTCGCAGCGGGCTTTGCCCCGACCGAGGTCTCGGGCCCTGCACCGGATAATATGATTCCGCCTTCGTTTGTGCGCTTCGAGCACGACTGGGAGCTGGAAGAAGCTGCCATTGTCTTTGCCAATGGCGACGCGAAAATGGCCCAGGCCTTGTTGCAGGCCTTGCTGGACAGCCGCAGCGCCGATCTGCCCAGGCAGTTGCCGGTCTGGCTGGCGCTGCTGGATCTGTACCGTGCGGCAGGCTGGCAGGCCGAGTTTGACGAGAGCGCCGTGGATTTCGCCTCGCGCTTTGGTCGTTCGGCTCCGCAATGGTTTGCCATGCCGCAGGAGCATGGCGGTCTGAGCGCCGTGGCAGAGCTTGAGGGCGATGCGAATCCGGCAGCATCCGGCTTGAACTGGACGGCGCCTGCGCAACTGACGCTCTCCGGTCTGCAGGCCTTGCACGTGGCCAAATCCCGCAGTCCGGCCCCCTGGGCGCTGGACTGGAGTGCGCTGCAATCCCTGGATGCCGGTGTGATGCGGCCCATGCACGCCCTGGTGATGCAATGGGCCGATGAGGGCGGCGCGCTGGCGTTTACCGGCGTAGAACAGTTGCAGGCGGTGCTGCGGGCGCTGACGCCTTCCGGCGCGCGCGAGGTGGACACCGGCTGGTGGCATTTGCGTCTGGCCTTGTTGCGCCTCATGCACATGCAGGACGACTTCGAGCTGACCGCACTGGACTATTGCGTGACCTATGAAGTCTCGCCGCCGCCCTGGGTGGACCCGGTATGTGCTTTCTCGCATGACGGCGCGGTGCAGGATGTGTTCGCGCTGGACAGCCGCATGCTGATACCCGATACCTTGGTACCGCCGATGTTGGGGCGCGATCTGCCGCATCGATTTGCGCTGCAAGGCGTGATCGAGGGCGATGCCCTGCCGTGGCTGACTTCAATCCAGGAGCAGGCCCATCTGGGCGAGACCATTTCCATCAATTGCGCCCGTCTGGTGCGCATGGATTTTGCGGCCGCCGGTTCGGTGCTCAACTGGACCTCGTCCATGCAGGCGCTGGGCCATGTGCTGCAGTTCAGCCAGTTGCACCAGCTGGTGGCGGTGTTCTTCAACGTGGTCGGCATACAGGAGCACGCTCAGGTGCAGCCTCGCCACGACTGAAAAGAATTTTCCGGCAGCCTCTTGAGGCTCGCTACAGGCGCCCCCACTTGCTCTCACTATGGAACAGTTTCACGGCACCACCATTTTGAGCGTGCGCCGCCAGACCCCCGAAGGCGTGCAAGTCGCCATCGGTGGCGATGGTCAGGTCACATTGGGCAACATCGTCGTCAAGGGCACAGCGCGCAAGGTGCGCAAGCTCTACCACGGCAAGGTGCTGGCCGGCTTTGCCGGCGCCACCGCCGATGCCTTCACCCTGTTTGAGCGCTTTGAAGCCAAGCTGGAAAAGCACCAGGGCCATCTGACCCGCGCCGCCATCGAACTCACCAAGGACTGGCGTACCGACCGTGTGCTGCGCCGCCTCGAGGCCATGCTGGCCGTGGCCGATGCCACCACGTCTCTCATCATTACCGGCAATGGCGATGTGCTGGAGCCCGAGCAAGGCATTGTGTCCATAGGCTCCGGTGGTGCTTATGCGCACTCGGCCGCCAAGGCGCTGCTCAACAACACCGAGCTGTCGGCCGAGGACGTGGTGCGCAAATCGCTGGGCATTGCCGGCGAACTGTGCATCTACACCAATATGAATCACACCATAGAAACGCTGTAAGCGGACTTCTATTCCTGAATTGATAGCTGGTGGCGCTTTTCACATATGCGCTAGCGGCTTGTTTGACTGAGAATCCTCCATGTCTTCTGCCATGACTCCTCAGGAGATCGTCTCCGAGCTGGACAACCATATCGTGGGCCAGTCCGGCGCCAAGCGCGCCGTGGCGATTGCGTTGCGCAACCGCTGGCGTCGCCAGCAGGTCGCGGACGGCCTGCGCCAGGAAATCACGCCCAAGAACATTTTGATGATTGGCCCCACCGGCGTGGGCAAGACCGAGATTGCGCGCCGCCTGGCCAAGTTGGCCGATGCGCCTTTCATCAAGGTCGAAGCCACCAAGTTCACCGAGGTGGGCTATGTGGGCAAGGATGTGGACGCCATCATCCGTGATCTGGCCGAAATCGCCGTCAAGCAGACCCGCGAAGCGGACATGAAGAAAATGCGTGCCCGTGCCGAAGATGCGGCCGAGGATCGCATTCTCGATGTGCTGGTGCCCCAGGCGCGTACCGGCGAAGCGGCGGCAGACAATACGGCGCGTCAGGTGTTCCGCAAAAAGCTGCGCGAAGGCCAGCTGAGCGATAAGGAAATCGAGATCGACATTGCCGAGGCGCTGCCCCAGGTGCAGATCATGGGTCCGCAAGGCATGGACGAGATGGCCGAGCAGCTGCGCGGCATGTTCAGTCAGATGGGCCAGGAAAAGCGCAAGACGCGCAAGCTCAAGATTGCCGAGGCCCTGAAGCTTCTGACCGACGAAGAAGCAGCCAAGATGGTCAACGAGGAAGACGTCAAGACCCGTGCCATTGCGAACGCCGAGCAAAACGGCATTGTCTTCATCGACGAGATCGACAAGGTCGCCACCCGCCAGGAAAGCAGCGGCTCCGATGTTTCCCGCCAGGGCGTGCAGCGCGATCTGCTGCCGCTGGTGGAAGGCACCAGCGTCTCCACCAAGTACGGTGTAGTCAAGACCGATCACATCCTCTTCATCGCCTCGGGCGCGTTCCACCTGTCCAAGCCCAGCGATCTGATCCCCGAGCTGCAGGGCCGCTTTCCCATTCGCGTGGAATTGGATTCGCTGTCGGTCCAGGACTTCGAGGCCATCCTCATGCAAACTCACGCCTCCCTGGTCAAGCAGTACCAGGCGCTGCTGGCGACCGAAGGCGTGACGCTGGAGTTCAAGCCTGAGGCCATCACCCGCCTGGCGACGATTGCTTTCGACGTCAACGAGCGCACCGAGAACATCGGCGCGCGCCGTCTGGCCACCGTGATGGAGCGTCTGCTTGACGAAGTCAGCTTCGATGCCGTCAAGCTTTCCGGTCAGTCCGTGGTGATCGATGCGGCCTATGTGAATCAGCGCCTGCAAGTGCTGAGCCAGGACGAGGATTTGTCGCGTTTCATTTTGTAAGCCGTTTATCCAACTCAGAGCCATCTGCCCGCTTAGTCGGGCAGTTTGCATTTGTAGGAAGGAATCTCAACTCCACGCCTGTCGCGCGGAAGTGAATGGTTGCAATTGAGAGTTTCTATTGAGAGTCAACATGCACAGATTTTGCTAAGTGCTTGTAGTTGAATAACTTTTTGAAAAATCTCGGATACGTTTTATTTCTAAGTTATTGATTTCATTGAAAATAATTCTGTATGGCTGGTTGGTCTCACATCAAATAACTGCTACAGTGGAAAAAAGTGCAATTAAGTGGTGAAAACTGCCTTCATCGCCCTATTTGGCGGATATGAATGGCTAGACCAACCGAGGTAGCTCACCGTGTTTCAAGGGGCGTCTTCTCTGCATCTCGATGGAAAGGGGCGGCTTTCAGTGCCGACCCGGCATCGTGACGCCCTGATGTCCATGGCCGAAGGTCAGGTGACCTTCACCAAGCACCCCCACGGTTGCCTGATGTTGTTCCCCCGCCCTGAGTGGCTGGAGTTTCGCGAACGTATTGCCCAGATGCCCATGAACGCCCAGTGGTGGAAACGCATTTTTCTGGGCAATGCCATGGACGCTGAAATGGATGGAACCGGCCGTTTGCTGGTTTCGCCCGAATTGCGCCAGGCCGCAGGCCTGACCAAGGAAGTCGTGCTGCTGGGAATGGGCAACCATTTCGAGCTGTGGGACAAGGCCACTTATGAGGCACGTGAAGCGCAAGCCATGCAGGAAGAAATGCCTGCGGCTTTCCAGGATTTTGTTTTTTAGGAAGAGACGTGCTTGTGAATCAGCCGTTGCAACACATCACCGTTTTGCTCAATGAGGCCGTGGACGCAATGCTGGGTGGCGTGTCCGCGCAACCCGCAGGTCAGTGGGTGGATGCAACGTTCGGGCGCGGAGGCCATTCCCGCCTGCTCCTGCAGAGGTTGGGGCCGGACGCAAGACTGATTGCGTTCGACAAGGATTTGGACGCAATCGCTGAAGCGGCGCGCATCACCGATGCGCGTTTTTCGATTCGGCACGAAGGGTTCAAGCACCTGGGCGAGTTGCCAGAGGCCAGCGTGCAAGGCGTGCTGATGGACCTGGGGGTGAGCTCGCCCCAGATCGACAACCCGGACCGAGGCTTCAGCTTCCGTTTTGACGGACCACTGGATATGCGCATGGACACCACGCGTGGTCAGAGCGTGGCCGAGTGGCTCGAAGATGCGGAAGTGCAGCAGATTGCGGAGGTGATACGTGACTACGGTGAAGAACGGTTTGCTGGCCCCATTGCAAAGGCGATTGTTGCGAGGCGCGAGAGCCAGGGGGCACTTCGCACCACCGCCGAGCTTGCCCAGCTCGTGGCTGGCGCAGTCAAGACCCGCGAGGCTGGGCAAAATCCGGCAACACGCACCTTCCAGGCTCTTCGGATTTTCATCAATGCCGAGCTTCAGGAGCTCGAACAGGCACTAGAGGCCAGCCTGCGTGTGCTGGCTCCGGGCGGTCGACTGGTGGTCATCAGCTTTCACTCGCTGGAAGACCGCATCGTCAAGCAGTTCATCGCCAAGCATTCCAAAGAGGTGTACGACCGCCGCGCGCCCTTTGCCTTGCCTACGCCCATGCGCCTGAAGGCGCTGGACCGCATCAAGCCCAGCGTGGCTGAAGTCGACGGCAATCCGCGTTCACGCTCTGCCGTGATGCGCGTTGCCGAGCGCACAGAGGTGCCTGCATGACATATCAGTGGGCCCCCAAGCTCACACCACAGGAAGGGCTGCCATGCTGCGCCTGAACCTGTTGCTGCTCGTGACCGTGATGGCCAGCGCCATCTTTCTGGTGCAAACCCAGTATGAGTCGCGCAAGCTGTTCACCGAGCTGGACCGTGCCGAAGCCGAGGCGCGCCGCCTGGCCACGGACCAGCTGCGCCTGCAGGTGGAAAAGCGTGCCCAGGCCACGCCTCAGCGTATAGAGACGCTGGCGCGCGAGAAGCTGCAGATGAAGCCCGCTTCGCCGGGCATCTCGCAATACGTGAAGGATGGTCTGGCCAGTGCGGGAGCGGTGCGATGACACGCAGCGTGCTCTACACCACCAGCCCTTTGCTGGCGTCCAAGACGCCGCTTTGGCGCAGCAAGATGATTGTGGCCATGCTTGCCCTGGGCTTTGTGGGCCTGGGCGCTCGCGCGGCCTATGTGCAGGTGTTTGGCAATGACTTCTTCAAGCGCCAGGGCCTGGTGCGCTTTGCGCGCACGCTGGAGCTGCCCGCCAATCGCGGCCGCCTGCTGGATCGCAACGGACTGATTCTGGCCTCCAGCGTTCCCGCCGCCAGCATCTGGGCGATTCCCGAAGACGTGGATTTGAACGACCCCGAGATCAAGCAAAAGCTGCAGCAAGCGGCCAAGCTGATGGACGTGCCGCTGGCCACGCTGATAGACAAGCTGGATGACGAGGACAAGACTTTTGTCTGGATCAAGCGTCAGCTGGACTGGGAAGTGGGTCAGAAGATTGTGGCGCTCAACATCAAGGGCATCTACAACCGCAAGGAATACAAGCGCCAGTACCCCGAAGGCGAGTCTGCCGCCCACATCGTGGGCTTTACCAATGTGGAAGACCACGGCCAGGAAGGCATGGAGCTGGGCTTCGACAAGGAGCTGGCCGGCAAGCCCGGTTCGCGCCGCGTGATCAAGGACCGTTTGGGCCGCGTGGTGGAAGGCGTGGGCGAGGAAGTGCCGCCGCAGGACGGGCAGGACATCCAGCTGTCTGTGGACAGCAAGATCCAGTACTACGCCTACCAGAAGCTCAAGCAGCAGGTCGAGACCTTCAAGGCCAAGGCCGGCAGCGTGGTGGTCATGGATGCGCATACCGGCGAATTGCTGGCCCTGGCCAACTATCCCAGTTACGACCCCGGTCATCGCAAGAATCTGACCGGCGAGCAGCTGCGCAACCGCGCGCTGACCGACACGTTCGAGCCGGGCTCGACCATGAAGCCTTTGACCATCGCCACGGCGCTGGAGCTCAAGCGCGTCAAGCCCTCGACCATCATCGATACCGCACCCGGCCGCTATACCGTGACTGGCTCCACCATTACCGACACGCACAACTACGGCGCGCTGTCGGTCGAAGGCGTGATCCAGAAGTCCAGCAACGTGGGTGCGACCAAGGTGGCGCAAAAGCTGTCGCCTCAGGAAATGTGGGAATTCTTCAGCGCCGTGGGTTTCGGCCAGAAGCCGCAGATCCAGTTCCCCGGTGCAGTTTCCGGGCGTTTGCGTGCCTGGAAGACCTGGAAGCCTATCGAGCAAGCCACCATGTCCTACGGCTACGGCCTGTCGGCGTCGCTGTTCCAGATGGCGCGCTCCTATACCGTGTTCTCCAATGACGGCAACATCATTCCAGGCACCATCCTGAAGGTCAACGAACCTCCGGTGGGCGTGCGCGTGTTCTCGGCCGAGAACGCCGCCGAGGTGCGCCACATGCTGTGGCTGGCTGCCGGCCCCGGTGGTACCGGGCAAAAGGCGCAGGCAGAGGGCTACACCATTGGTGGCAAGTCGGGTACGGCCCGTAAACAGGTGGGCAAGAACTATGCCGCCGGCAAATACCGCGCCTGGTTCACCGGCATGGCTCCCATAGACAAGCCGCGCATCATCGTCGCCGTCATGGTGGATGAACCCACGGTGGGGTCCTACTACGGCGGTACCGTTGCCGGTCCCGTCTTTGCCGATGTGGTGCAGCAGTCGCTGCGATTAATGGGCGTTCAGCCCGACAAGGAAGTCAAGCCTCAGATTGTGGCCGCCCCGGCTGAGGAGCCTGTGCTATGAGTACTTCCCAACATTTCCCCATTCAACATCTGAACACGGCTGCTGACGCCGTGGCCTGGCTGCGCGCACGCGTACCGGGTGATCTGCAGACCGACAGCCGCAAGGTCAAGACTGGCGATGCCTTCATTGCCTGGCCCGGCGCGGCCACCGATGGTCGGGCCTTTGTGGCTCGCGCGCTGGAGCAGGGTGCGGCTGCCGTGCTGGTCGAGGCGCAAGGTCTGGAAGCTTTTGCGCTGCAAGGCGACAGGATTGCCGCTTTGCCGGGACTCAAGGCCGCCACCGGCCCGATTGCCGACCAGTGGTTTGTCCATCCCAGCGGCGAGCTGGATGTGCTGGCCGTGACCGGCACCAACGGCAAGACGACGACCGCCTGGTGGCTGGCTTACGCACTATCCAAAGTGAAGCTGAAAGCGCGCATGGGTTGTGCGCTGGTAGGCACTTTGGGTGTGGGTGTTCCGCCGGATCTGGAATATACGGGGCTGACCACGCCCGATCCCGTGCGCCTGCAGCGGGCCTTCCGTGAGTATGCCGATGCCGGGCTGGCAGCCTGTGCCATCGAAGCCTCGTCCATAGGTATCGTCGAGCACCGCATGGACGGCACGAAGATCCGCGTGGCCTTGTTCACCAATTTCACGCAAGACCATCTGGACTACCACGGCAGCATGGATGCCTATTGGCAAGCCAAGGCCCAGCTGTTTTCCTGGCCCGGCTTGCAGGCGGCAGTGATCAATATCGATGACGCGCATGGCGCCAGGCTCTGGGCCAAGCTGCAGGCAGGGGCGCTGGATGTCTGGAGTGTTTCCATTCAAGGCCCGGCCCGCCTGCAGGCCAAGGACATCCGCCTGGGCGAGCAAGGTCTGTGCTTTACGGTGCTGGAAGCCGGCCACAGCCTGCGCATGAATACGCGCCTGGTCGGCCAGTACAACGTTTCCAATCTGCTGGGCGTGCTGGCAGCCTTGCGCAGCCTGGGTCTGAGTCTGGATGAGGCCGTGGCTGCCTGTGCCGATCTGGAGCCCGTGCCCGGTCGCATGCAGCAAATCGTGCAGGCCGATCAGCCGCTGGTGGCTGTGGATTATGCCCATACGCCCGATGCGCTGGAAAAAGCCCTGCGCGCCTTGCAACCTGCGGCTCAGCAACGCGGCGGCAAGCTGTGGTGCGTGTTTGGCTGTGGCGGCGACCGCGACAACACCAAGCGTCCGCTCATGGGACAGGCTGCCCAAACCTATGCCGACTGCGTGCTCGTCACCAGTGACAACCCGCGCAGCGAAGTGCCTGACCGCATCATCGACCAGATTCTGGCCGGCATGCAGCCGGGTGAAAACCTGCATGTCCAGGCCGACCGCGCGGCGGCCATTGCCCAGGCGCTTGCCCATGCCGATGCACGCGATGTGGTGCTGATTGCTGGCAAGGGACATGAGGATTATCAGGAGACGAATGGCGTGCGCCAGCCGTTCTCCGACATGGCTCAGGCGCAGCTGGCGCTTGCAGCCCGCGAAGGAAAGAAACGGTCATGATGACCTTGGCAAAAGCGCTGGAGCTGATCCAGACGCATATCCCCGCAGCCCGTTTGATCGGTGACGGTCAGACCGTGCTTGCGCGGGTGCACACCGATACCCGTACGCTGCAGCCCGGCGACCTGTTTGTGGCCTTGAAGGGCGAGCGTTTTGACGCCCACAGCTTTCTGCCTCAGGCGCAAGCGGCTGGCGCTGCCGCCGCCATTGCCAGCCATGGGCTGAGCGAAGCAGGCATCAGCGGCATCGAAGTGCCGGACACCTTGCTGGCCCTGGGCGCACTGGCCCGTGCCTGGCGCGCCCAGTTCGATCTGCCTTTGATTGCCGTGACCGGCAGCAATGGCAAGACCACGGTGACGCAGATGGTTGCTTCCATACTGCGCACCCATGCTGGTGAGGCCGCTCTGGCCACCCGCGGCAACTTCAACAACTCCATTGGCATGCCGCTGAACCTGCTGCGCATGAGCGGCGAGCACCGCATTGCCGTGCTGGAGATGGGCATGAACCACCCCGGCGAAATTGCCGAGCTGGCCGCTATCGGCCAGCCCACGGTGGCCTTGGTGAACAACGCCCAGCGCGAGCACCAGGAGTTCATGCACACGGTGGAAGCCGTGGCGCGTGAGAACGGTTCGGTGCTGAGCTTTCTGCCCCAGAACGGCACGGCCATCTTTCCTGCCGGTGATACCTACACCGCGCTATGGACCGAGCTGGCGGCAGGCCGCCCCAGCCTGATGTTTGGGCAAGCCGAAGACGGTGCCCAGGTGTTTGCCAGCGATGTGGTCTGGAGCAACGGTGCCTGGGCTTTCGAGCTGCATACGCCGCAAGGCAAGGCTGGCGTGCAGCTGCATATCGCCGGTCGCCACAACGTGCGCAATGCCCTGGCCGCAGCGGCCTGTGCCCATGCGGCCGGTGTGCCGCTGGCGGCCATTGCACAGGGGCTGACGGCGTTCGAGCCGGTGACGGGTCGCTCGCGTGCGCTGTCGGTAACGGTTGGCGGCAAGAGCGTGACCGTGGTGGACGACAGCTATAACGCCAACCCCGATTCCGTGGCTGCCGCCATCGAGGTGCTCAGCGAGCTGCCGGCGCCGCAATTGCTGGTGCTGGGCGATATGGGCGAGGTGGGCGACAACGGCCCGCAGTTCCATGCCGAAGCCGGTGCGCTGGCGCAGCAACAAGGCATTCACCAGTTCTTTGCTCTGGGTGAGCAAAGCGCTTTCGCCGTGGCCGCCTTTGGCGCCGGGGCTACTCATTTCGATAGCATGCAGGCGCTTCAAGAGGCTGTGTGCAAGGTATTGCCCCAGGTGGGCAGCGTGTTGGTCAAAGGTTCGCGGTTCATGAAGATGGAGCAAGTGGTGCAGGCGATCGAAGCCTGCGCAAGCAAGGTGCAGGGCAACTCCAAGGAGGCCGCATGCTGCTGATGCTTGCCCAATGGCTGCAAGGCCTGTCGCCCGAATTCGGCTTTCTGCGCGTCTTCCAGTACCTGACGCTGCGTGCCGTGATGGCCGCCGTCACCGCCTTGCTGCTGGGCCTGTTCATAGGCCCCAAGGCCATACGCATGCTGACCGCGCTCAAGATCGGTCAGCCCGTGCGCGGCTACGCCATGGAAACCCATCTGGCCAAGAACGGCACGCCCACCATGGGCGGGGTGCTGATTCTGTTTTCCATCGCCGTCTCCACCTTGCTGTGGTTCGACCTGTCCAACCGCTTTGTCTGGATCGTGCTGCTGGTCACCCTGGGCTTTGGTGCCATTGGCTGGGTAGATGACTGGCGCAAAGTGGTCAACAAAGACCCCGAAGGCATGCGCTCGGGCGAGAAGTACTTCTGGCAGTCGGTGATCGGCCTGCTGGCGGCGCTGTATCTGGTGTTCTGCATTTCCGAGAACAGCAATGCCCAGGTGTTCGAGCTGTTCATCTCCTGGATTCAGTCGGGCTTTTCCATGGATCTGCCGCCCAAGGCCGGTCTGATTGTTCCCTTCTTCAAGGAAGTCAACTATCCGCTGGGCGTGCTGGGCTTTGTGATCATGACCTACCTCGTGATCGTGGGCGCCAGCAACGCTGTCAATCTGACCGACGGGCTGGACGGCCTGGCCATCATGCCCGTCATCATGGTGGGCACGGCACTGGGCATTTTTGCCTATGTGACCGGCAACACCACTTACGCCAAATACCTGCTGTTCCCCAGCATTCCCGGCTCCGGCGAGTTGATGGTGTTCTGCGGTGCCATGGCCGGTGCCGGTCTGGCCTTCCTCTGGTTCAATGCCCACCCGGCGCAGGTGTTCATGGGCGACGTGGGCGCGCTGGCTCTGGGCGCGGCCCTGGGCACGATTGCCGTGATCGTGCGCCAGGAAATCGTGCTGGCCGTGATGGGCGGCATCTTTGTGGCCGAGGCCGTGTCCGTGATGCTGCAGGTGACTTACTTCAAGTACACCAAGAAGCGCTATGGCGAAGGCCGCCGCCTCTTGAAGATGGCACCGCTGCACCACCACTTTGAAAAGAGCGGCTGGAAGGAAACCCAGGTGGTGACCCGCTTCTGGATCATCACCATGCTGCTGTGCCTGCTGGGCCTGTCCACCCTGAAGCTGAGGTAGTCGCCATGCAAGACGAAGACTTCAAGACCCAGGATCAGGCGCTGCAGGACACGCCAGTGGATGCTATGCAATTGCAAGCATCAACCGCTGATGATGTGGCGGTTGCAGAGCAAGAAATTCCTGAAATTCAGGTGATTGATGCGCAAGCTGCTTCTGAAAGCGTAGCGCCTGCCGCAACCACTCCTGAAACCATTCCCGATATCTCCACGCTGACGGCCGCCCGGGATGCCGAGGCTTTTGTGGCCCAGATCTTTGCCGATCCCAGCGTCTCCGACGCGGCCGATGTCGAGGTGACCACGGCGGTGGAAGAAGCGGCCGAGCCCGTGGTGGAGTTGCCACCAGTGCCCCAGCTCTGGCCGCAGGCTGCCCAGCAACATCTGCAGGGCCAGCGCGTGCTGATTCTGGGCCTGGGCATTTCCGGCATCGCCATGGCACGCTGGTGCGTGCGTGCCGGTGCCGAGGTGACCGTGGCCGACACCCGTGAAGCGCCGCCGCATCTGACGACCTTGCAGGCCGAGTTGCCGGGCGTGCGCTTTGTGGCCGGCAACTTTGGCGCCGATCTGGTCGACGGCCAGAGCCTGAGCGCTGTCTACCGCTCGCCGGGCCTGAGCCCTGCCAGCGTGGCCGCCGTGTTCAATGCCGCGCGCAGCATCGGTCTGCCCGTGGGCGGCGAGCTGGATTTGTTCGCCATGGCGCTCAAGGGCTTGAAAGAGGCCCATGGCTACGCGCCCAAGGTGCTGGGCATTACCGGCACCAATGGCAAGACCACGGTGACTTCGCTGACCGGTCAGCTGCTCGAGCATGCCGGCATCAGCGTGGGCGTGGCGGGGAATATCGGCCCGACGCTGCTCGATACGCTGGCCTCGCGCATTGATGGCGAGAGCCTGCCCCAAGCCTGGGTGCTGGAGCTGTCCAGCTTTCAGCTCGACGACTGCCATGGTTTCGAACCCACGGCCGGTGCCGTGCTCAATATCTCGCAAGACCATCTGGACTGGCATGGCAGCCTGCAGGCTTATGCCGATGCCAAGGCCCGCATCTTTGGCGAGCAGGGCCTGATGGTGCTGAATCGCGAAGACGCCATGGTGATGGCCATGCTGGCTGCGCCGGTGGCGATTCCCGGCAAGCGCGGCAAGACTTTCCAGCGCGCCCATGTCACCTTTGGTGGCGACATGCCGCGCCGCCCCGGCGACTTTGGCCTGGAAGTGGTCAACGGCATGACCTGGCTGGTGCGCGCCCACGAGGCCGACGAGACCTCCAAGGGCAAGCATGTGGACGATCTGCACATTCAGCGCCTGATGCCTGCGGATGCGCTGCGCATTCGCGGTCGTCACAACGCCATCAACGCGCTGTCGGCCCTGGCTCTGGCCACGGCCACCGGCTGCACGCTGGCTCCGCTGCTGTTCGGCCTGCGTGAATACCGGGGCGAGCCCCACCGCGTCCAGCCTCTGGGCCGGGTCAGCGATGTGGAGTATTTCGACGACAGCAAGGGCACGAATGTGGGAGCCACGGTCGCGGCTCTCATGGGCCTGGGGCCGGACCACCGCATCGTGGTGATTCTTGGCGGCCTGGGCAAGGGCCAGGATTTTGCGCCGCTGGCTGCACCGGTATCGCGCTATGTGCGTGCCGCCGTGCTGATAGGCCAGGATGCGCCGCTGATCCGCGAAGCGCTGGCCGATTGCGGCGTCACGCTGCAGGACGCCACCACCATGGCCGATGCGGTGCAAAAGTGCGCCCAGCTGGCTCATGCCAATGACGCCGTGCTGCTCTCGCCCGCCTGCGCCAGCATGGACATGTTCAAGGACTATGCCGATCGCGCCCACCAGTTTGTGGATGCGGTGCGCAATCTGGCACTGGATGCCGGCCAGCAACTGGAGGAGGGCGCATGACAGCCGCAGCCCTGACCAGCATCACCAGCCGCGTGCGCTCATGGTTTACGAGCGCCGTGGACAAGCCCATTGACGTGCTGCCCGTGCGCGTGGGCGGGCCGCAATACGACCGTCCCACTCAAACCCCGGCCAGTGTGCTGGGTCTGGATCTGGCTTTGATCTGGGTGGTGATCGGCCTGCTGGCCTGGAGTCTGGTCATGGTGTATTCGGCATCGATTGCGATGCCGGACAACCCGCGCTTCGGCAAGATCGAGCCCTATCACTTCCTGCTGCGCCATACGATGTCCATAGGCATGGCGTTCGTGGCGGCCTTGCTGGCCTTTCAGGTGCCGATTGCCATCTGGGAGAAAGTGGCGCGCAAGCTGTTTCTGTTATCCATTTTCCTGCTGGTGCTGGTGCTGATACCGCATGTGGGAACGGTGGTCAACGGCGCGCGACGCTGGCTGTCGCTGGGCATCATGAACTTCCAGCCCTCGGAGCTGGCCAAGTTCGCGACGCTGATCTATGCCGCCGACTACATGGTGCGCAAGATGGAGGTCAAGGAGCGCTTCTTCCGTGCCGTGCTGCCCATGGGGCTGGCGGTGCTGGTGGTGGGTGTGCTGCTACTGGCCGAGCCCGACATGGGCGCCTTCATGGTGATCGTGGTGATCTCCATGGGCATTCTGTTTCTGGGCGGCGTGAACGCCCGCATGTTCTTCATCATCGCCTTGCTGGTGGTGCTGGCCTTTGTGATGATCATCGCCACCTCCGAGTGGCGCCGCGAACGCATTTTTGCCTATCTCGATCCCTGGGACGAAAAGCATGCGCTGGGCAAGGGCTACCAGCTCTCGCACGCGCTGATTGCCATTGGGCGGGGCGAGATCTTTGGCGTGGGTCTGGGCCGCAGCGTGGAAAAGCTGCACTGGCTGCCCGAAGCGCATACCGACTTCTTGCTGGCCGTGATCGGTGAAGAGTTCGGCCTGGTAGGCGTGCTCCTGATTGCCGTGACTTTTCTGTGGCTGACCCGCCGCATCATGCTCATCGGCCGCCGCGCGATTGCACTTGACCGGGTGTTTGCCGGTCTGGTGGCCGAGGGCATTGCCATCTGGATGGGCTTTCAGGCCTTTATCAACATGGGCGTTAATTTGGGCGCCTTGCCAACCAAAGGCCTGACTCTGCCGTTAATGAGTTTTGGCGGTTCCGCCATTTTGATGAATTTGATAGCGATAGCCGTGGTGCTCAGAGTCGATTACGAAAACAAGCTGCTGATGAAGGGAGGTCACGCATGAGCCTCCCCATCTCGAAAAACAAGCAACGCACCGCCCTGGTAATGGCGGGCGGAACGGGCGGCCATATCTTCCCCGGTCTGGCCGTGGCGCAGGAGCTGCGCGCGCGCGGCTGGAATGTGCACTGGCTGGGTGCGCCGGGCTCCATGGAGTCGCGCATCGTGCCGCCCCACGGCTTTGTGCTGGAAACCATTGAGTTCGGCGGTGTGCGCGGCAAGGGTGCCAAGACGCTGGTGCAACTGCCGTTCAAGCTGCTCAAGGCTTTCTCGCAAGCCCGTGGCGTGATGCGCCGCGTGCAGCCCGATGTGGTCATTGGCCTGGGCGGTTACCTCACGGTGCCCGGCGGGCTGATGGCGGCCATGGCCGGCAAGCCCGTGGTCTTGCACGAACAAAACTCCGTGGCCGGCATGGCCAACAAGGTGGTGGCTGCCGTGGCCAAGCGCGTGTTCACGGCCTTCCCTCAGGTATTTGCCAAGGGCGAATGGGTGGGCAATCCGCTGCGCAAGGCTTTTATCGCTCAGCCGACGCCGGCAGAGCGCTTTGCCGGTCGCTCCGGTCCGCTCAAGCTGTTGGTGGTGGGCGGCAGCCTGGGCGCCAGGGCCTTGAACGACATCGTGCCGCAGGCGCTGGCCCTGATTCCTGCGGGTCTTCGCCCTACGGTGACCCATCAAAGCGGCGCCGCCCAGATTGATGCGCTGCGCGCCAACTACGCCGCTGCCGGCGTGGCCGCCGAGCTGACGCCTTTTATCGAGGAAACGGCCCAGGCCTTTGCCGATGCAGACATTATCGTCTGCCGTGCCGGGGCCAGCACCGTGACCGAGATCGCTGCCGTGGGTGCGGCGGCGATTTATGTTCCCTTCCCGGCCGCGGTGGATGACCACCAGACGACCAATGCGCGCTTTCTTGTCGACCAAGGTGCTGGCTGGCTGATGCCGCAAAGCACGCTGACTGCACAAGGGATGGCTGAAATGCTACAAAATATGCAGCGTGCGACGCTGCTGGAGCGCGCAGAACAAGCTAAAAAAATGCAAAAAATCCATGCCACTGAACAAGTGGTCGCCGCTTGTGAGGAGTTGGCCGCATGAAACACGCCATTCATCACATTCACTTCGTCGGTATTGGCGGCGCCGGAATGAGCGGCATTGCCGAAGTCTTGCACAACCTGGGCTACGTGATTTCGGGCTCGGATCTGTCCGATAGCGCCACGCTGCGCCGCCTGGCCAGCCTGGGCATCAAGACCTTTGTGGGCCACGCTGCCGAGAATGTGGCCGGCGTCGAAGCCGTGGTCACGTCCACGGCCGTGCAGGCCGACAACCCCGAGGTCATCGCCGCCCGCGAGAAAAAGATTCCCGTCGTGCCCCGCGCGCTGATGCTGGCCGAGCTGATGCGCTTCAAGCAGGGCATTGCGATTGCCGGCGCCCACGGCAAGACCACCACCACCAGCCTGGTCACCAGCGTGCTGGCCGAGGCGGGGCTGGACCCCACTTTCGTGATCGGCGGCAAGCTCAACAGCGCCGGCGCCAATGCCAAGCTGGGCCAGGGCGACTACATCGTGGTCGAGGCCGACGAGTCCGATGCCTCCTTCCTGAACCTGTTGCCGGTGATGGCCGTGGTCACGAACATCGACGCCGACCACATGGAAACCTACGGCCATGACTTCGGCCGTCTCAAGGGCGCTTTCGTCGATTTTCTGCACCGCATGCCTTTTTATGGCCGTGCCATCGTCTGCATAGACAGCCCGGCCGTGCGCGAGATCCTGCCCCAGGTGGCGCGTCCCGTGACCACTTACGGTTTTGCCGAAGATGCCCAGGTGCGCGCCGTCAATGTGCGCGCCGAAGCCGGCCGCATGCGCTTTACCGTGCGTCGCCAGAACGGCCAGAGCTACCCCGATATCGAAGTCGTGCTGAGCCTGCCCGGCGAGCACAACGTGCTCAACGCCCTGTCGGCCGTGGCTGTGGCCATGGAGCTGGAAATCTCGGACGAAGCCCTGCTGCGTGCTCTCGATGGTTTCAAGGGCGTGGGCCGCCGCTTTCAGCGCTACGGCGATCTGCCTGCCAGCAATGGCGGCACCTTCACCGTCATCGACGACTACGGCCACCACCCGGTGGAAATGGCTGCCACCCTGGCTGCGGCCCGTGGTGCCTTCCCCGGTCAGCGCCTGGTGCTGGCCTTTCAGCCGCACCGCTACAGCCGCACGCGCGACTGTTTTGAAGATTTTGTGAAAGTCATAGGTAGCGCGGATTCCGTGCTGCTGGGCGAGGTGTATGCCGCCGGCGAAACGCCCATCGTGGCCGCTGACGGCCGCTCCTTGGCACGCGCTCTGCGTGTGGCCGGCAAGGTGGAGCCGGTGTTTGTGGAAAACATTGCCGATCTGCCAGCCGCCATCGCGGCCAATGCGCTCGGCGGTGATGTGTTGCTGTGCATGGGTGCGGGCTCCATTGGTGCCGTGCCCGGAAAGTTGGTTGAGATGCTTCAAAAAAATGAGCTGGACGCGCAGCAAGGGAGCGCGCAATGAGCACATTCGGTACCAGTATTGATGTCAAGGCCCTGGGCAAGGTGGCCGTGCTCATGGGCGGTCGCTCGTCCGAGCGCGAAGTCTCGCTGATGTCCGGCACCGGCGTGCTGGCGGCGTTGCAGTCCAAGGGTGTGGATGCCCACAAGTTCGACCCGGCAGAGCAGGGGCTGGACCAGCTCAAGGCGCAAGGCTTTGACCGCTGCTTTATCGCCTTGCACGGCCGCTTTGGCGAAGACGGCACGGTGCAGGGTGCGCTGGAGTTGCTGGGGATCCCCTACACCGGTTCTGGCGTCATGGCTTCCAGCATTGCCATGGACAAGATCATGACCAAGCGCATCTGGCGCTTTGAGGGTCTGTCCACGCCCGACTGGCGCATGGTCGCCAGCGCCGAAGACACGCTGGCCGCGTTTCAGGCTCTGGGTGCGCCCATGATCGTCAAGCCGGCACGCGATGGCTCCAGCATGGGCCTGACCAAGGTGATGACGGCCGATCAATGCGCCCAGGCCTATGCGCTGGCGGCCCAATACGACGCCGAAGTGCTGTGCGAGGAATTCATTGCCGGCGACGAGACCACCTGCCCGGTGATTGGTAGCGGTGCTGCTGCCCATGCCTTGCCCGTGATCCGCATCGTGGCGCCCGAAGGCAATTACGACTATCAGAACAAGTACTTCACGGACACCACCCAGTACCACTGCCCCAGCGGACTGCCCGAGCAAGAAGAAAAAGCCATTCAGGAACTGGTGGAAAAGTCCTTTCGCACCCTGGGCTGCCGGGGCTGGGCGCGTGCCGACATCATGATCCGCGCCAGCGATCGCAAGCCTTTCTTGCTGGAGATCAATACCTCGCCGGGCATGACCGGGCATTCTCTCGTCCCCATGGCTGCGCGTGCCACCGGCGTGAGCTATGAAAACCTGTGCCTGGGCCTGTTGGCCAGCAGCGCACTGGACGACGGAGAAGCGGAGCACGTATGAATCGCAGCCAGCCCTCAGCCGTTCCCTTTGACGTCAGACTCATGAATATCACCGCCACGGTGCTGTTCATGGGTTGTCTGGCGTTGCTGGTGGCTGCGCTGGGCTGGTGGCTGATGCGAACGCCGGCTTTCAACATCGGGCGCATCGTGGTCGAGGGTGAGCTGCAGCACAACAACGCCGTGACGTTGCGTGCCAATGTGGCGCCGGTGCTCAAGGGCAACTTCTTTACGGTCAACCTCAAGTCCGCCAAGGAAACCTTCGAGCAAGTGCCGTGGGTGAGGGAGGCGCAGGTGCGCCGCGAGTACCCCAACGGTCTGCGCGTGATCCTCAAGGAGCACACGGCCGAGGCCTTCTGGGGTCCCGAGACCGGCTCGGGTCTGGTGGACAACGCGGGCGAAGTGTTTGAAGCCAATCTGGGCGAGCTCGATCGCGAAGGCCTGCCGCGTCTGCAAGGGCCTGAAGGCTCGGCGCCCCGCATGCTGAAGATGTACCGCCAGATGGTTCCGGCCTTGAAGCCGCTGGATGTAAGCGTGGATGGCCTGGTGCTCAACGCGCGCGGCAGCTGGCAGATGACGCTGGACAACGGCGCGGCCCTGGAGCTTGGCGGCGGCACGCATGAAGACGTGATGCAGCGCGTGCAGCGCTTTGTGCGCACGCTGCCGCAGATCACCTCCCAGTACCGGCGCACGGCCGAAGCGCTGGAGTCCGCCGATTTGCGTTACGAAGAAGGCTATGCCTTGCGTCTCAAGGGTGTGACCACGGGCTCCGGTCCCGCTGCGGCTGCAGCGCGGGCGCGGCGCTGACAGGAGTCGGGGGCGCAGATGCAAGGCAGTCAACAGACAGACAAAGACAAGACAGAACCTACCGGGGGCGGATGCTGATATGGCAAGAGAATACAAGGATGTGATCGTTGGACTGGACATCGGCACGGCCAAGGTGATGGCGGTGGTGGCCGAGGTCGGGTACAACGGCGAGCTCAAGCTGGCAGGGCTGGGCGTGGCTCCCAGCAACGGCTTGAAGCGCGGCGTGGTGGTCAATATCGATGCCACGGTGCAAAGCATTCAGCAGGCTTTGAAGGAAGCCGAGCTGATGGCCGACTGCAAGATCCAGCGCGTATGCACAGGCATCACGGGCAGTCACATCCGTGGTCTCAACTCCAGCGGCATGGTGGCCATCAAGGACAAGGAAGTCTCGCCCACCGATCTGGCCCGCGTGATGGAAACCGCCAAGGCCATCAACATCTCGTCCGACCAGCGTCTGCTGCTGGTGGAGGCCCAGGAATTCGTGATCGACGGCCAGGAGGTGCGCGAGCCTATCGGCATGAGCGGCATCCGTCTGGAAGCCAAGATTCATATCGTGACCGGTGCGCAGAGCGCGGCCGAGAACATCATCAAATGCGTGCGCCGCTGCGGCCTGGAAGTGGAGCAGCTGCTGCTCAACCCCCTGGCGTCGGCGCAGGCCGTGCTGACCGATGACGAGCGCGAGCTGGGCGTGGCCGTGGTCGATATCGGTGCCGGCGCCACCGACGTGGCCATCTTCACCGGCGGCGCGATTCGCCACACGGCCGTGATCCCGATTGCCGGCGACCTGATCACCAGCGATATCGCCATGGCGCTGCGCACGCCGACCAAGGATGCTGAAGACATCAAGGTTGAAAGCGGCTATGCCAAGCAGCTGCTGGCCGACCCTGATGCCCAGGTGGAAGTGCCGGGCCTGGGCGACCGCAGCCCCCGCATGATCAGCAAGCAGGCGCTGGCCGGCGTGATCGAGCCCCGCGTCGAGGAAATCTTCTCGCTGGTGCAGCAGGTGATTCGCGAGTCCGGCTACGAGGAAGTGCTGTCCTCGGGCATCGTGCTGACCGGCGGCAGTGCCGTCATGCCCGGAATGATCGAACTGGGCGAGGACATCTTCCTCAAGCCCGTTCGCCGCGGCATTCCCAAGTATTCAAGTGCGCTGGCCGACATGGTCGCCCAGCCACGTGCCGCCACCGTCATGGGCCTGCTGGAAGAAGCACGCCTGGCGCGCTTGCGCGGTTTCAAGGTAGCCCAGAAAAGCGGAACCATGAAGACCGCTTTCGGCCGGTTCAAGGACTTCATCGTGGGGAACTTCTGATATGCGCAGCCATCGCTTGTTTATCACCGGTCCGCCCCAGATGGACTTTTCGCGTTTTCGGCGACGAAGACGACGAACACCTGACGAATCAATGATTGTTTTTCCACAGCAGCGACTATCCACCACTAAAGAACAGGAGCACCACCATGCCCATCGACATGATTGAAGTTGAAGAGTTCAACCAAGGCACGCAGATCAAAGTGATCGGTGTTGGCGGCGGCGGCGGCAACGCCGTCGACCACATGATTGAACGCGGAGTGCAGGGCGTGGAGTTCATCTGCGCCAACACCGATGCGCAAGCTTTGCTGCGCAGCCGTGCTCACAGCACCATTCAGCTCGGTGGTAGCGGCCTGGGCGCTGGCAGCAAGCCAGACAAGGGTCGTGAGGCTGCGGAAGTTGCTGTGGAAGACATTCGCGCCGCCATCGAAGGGGCGCACATGCTCTTTATTACGGCCGGCATGGGTGGTGGTACGGGTACGGGCGCAGCTCCTGTGATTGCGCGCGTGGCCAAGGATATGGGCATCCTGACGGTGGGCGTGGTGACCAAGCCCTTCGAATGGGAAGGCGGCCGCCGCATGCAGAACGCTGACAACGGCCTGGCTGAGTTGGAAGCCAATGTGGACTCGCTGATCGTTGTGCTCAACGAAAAGCTGCTGGACGTGCTGGGTGACGATATCTCGCAAGACGAGGCTTTTGCTCATGCCAACGATGTTCTGAAGAACGCCGTGGGCGGTATTGCGGAAATCATCAACGAGTACGGCCATGTGAACGTCGACTTTGAAGACGTGCGCACCGTGATGGGCGAGCCCGGCAAGGCCATGATGGGTACGGCCAAGGCCTCCGGCCCCGACCGCGCCCGCATTGCCGCCGAACAGGCCGTGGCCTGCCCGCTGCTGGAAGGCATCGACCTGTCCGGCGCCAAGGGCGTGCTGGTGCTGGTGACTGCCGCCAAGGGCAGCCTGAAGCTGTCCGAGTCGCGTCTGGCCATGAGCACCATCAATGCCTATGCCTCGCCCGATGCCCACGTGATCTACGGCGCTGCTTATGACGACACCCTGGGTGACGATATCCGCGTGACGGTGGTGGCCACCGGCCTGTCGCGCCCCAGCATGCGCCGTCAGAACATCCAGGTGGTGCAAGGCGGTTTGCGCACCGGTACCGACAATATGACGGTGAGCATGCCTCCTCTGGGTGCCGGCGTGGACTTTGGCACGGCCAACACCAATGTGCCCAGCGTGTGGCGTACCAACCGTGCCCAGGCTTCGGAGCGTGTGAGCGCTCTGTCTTCCGGCGGCATGGACGACGTGGAAATCCCCGCTTTCCTGCGCAAGCAGGCGGACTAAGCCAAGCCCCTGAGGAGAGCGGCGCTGCCCACGCAGTCAGCTGCCATGGCCCTGGTTCCGTTAAGGACTAAGGCCTTCATCAGTTCGCTGTATCGCAGCGATTAACACAACCCTGTGTCGACGTAAGCCGCCACGGGGTTGTCCCATTTAAAATAGCGCCATGCTCCAACAACGAACCATCAAGACCATTTCCCGTGCCGTAGGTGTGGGCCTGCACAGCGGTCAGCGCGTCGAGTTGACGCTGCGCCCTGCCCAGCCTGATACCGGCATCGTGTTCCGTCGAGTGGATCTGCCGGAGCCGGTGGAGATTCCGATTTCCGCCGACGCGGTGACTGATACGCGCATGGCCTCGACCATAGGCAGCGGTGGCGCCAAGGTGCACACGGTGGAGCATCTGATGTCGGCCATCGCCGGCCTGGGTATCGACAACCTCTATGTGGACATCACGGCCGAAGAGGTGCCGATTCTCGACGGCTCCTCGTCCTCTTTTGTATTTTTGCTGCAAAGCGCGGGCGTGGAGCTACAAAAAGCGCCCAAGCGCTTCATCCGCGTGAAAAGCCCGGTGGAAGTGCGCGAAGGCGAGGGCAACAACCTCAAATGGGCGCGTTTTGATCCCTACCACGGCTTCAAGCTGCGCTTCGAGATCGACTTTGCCCATCCGGCCGTGGATTCCACCGGCCAGTGCGTGGAGTTCGACATGGGTCTGGACAACTACACCCGCGACATCGCCCGTGCCCGCACCTTTGGCTTTACCAAGGATGTGGAGATGCTGCGCAACAACGGCCTGGCGCTGGGTGGCGGGCTGGACAATGCCATCGTCATGGACGACTACAAGGTGCTCAACAGCGACGGTCTGCGCTATGACGACGAGTTTGCCAAGCACAAGATCCTGGATGCGATCGGCGATCTGTATCTGATAGGCAAGCCCATCCTGGGTGCCTACAGCGCATTTCGTTCCGGCCACGGCCTGAACAACAAGCTGTTGCGCGCCATGCTGGAGCAGCCCGAGACCTGGGACGTGGTGACGTTTGACAACGAGAAGCAGGCTCCCAAAGGCTTTGTCCTGTCCTCGCTGGCCTGGTAAGCACAAGACACGATCATGCTGATCTTTCGCTGGCTGGCCACCTTGCTGGTGCTCTCATCGGCGCTGGCTTTCATCTTTTACCTGGGCACAGGCCGGCCGCACTATAAAAAGCTGGGTTTTCTGATCCTCAAGTGGACGGTGGTTGCCGCTCTGGCCTTTTTTGTCGTGCTGTTTGTCGGGCGTATTGCTTGAGATTTAGGCCAAAAAAAGCAGTTAGTGCTTGATGTACATGCGCTTGTAGCTATCAATTTCACAGTTGTTGCCTGCCACTGTTACGGCTGTTTCTGCCTTGTAAACCTGTCGAAAAATGCCGGTAAAGCGGCACTCTCTCACGTCACAGCAGAGTGAAAGCGCGTGATCATGGGCTTGTGGCATCCGCATGGGCTTCTGTTTGAAGAACGCCGGATCGCCAGATTTCTTGAGAAAGGAAACAAGCCATGTCCCGTCTGACTCACCGAATTCTTTGCGCTTCCATGGCCGCCTGCCTGGGTCTTGGCAGTTTGGCCGCTTATGCCCAGCCCGGCCCGCCGCGTGAGGGCCGCGGCAGCGAGCGAGCGGATGATCGTGGCCACTACGACAACCAGCACCAGGACCGAAACCGTTATGACAACCGCCATGACGGTCGCCATATGGGTCGCGACGAGCATCGCGGCGCAGGTCCCGATCACCGCTGGACCCGGGGCACACGCGTGCCGCCGCAGTACCGGGGTCACAACTATGTGGTGAATGACTGGCGTGCTCACCGCCTGCCGGCTCCACCGCGCGGCCACCACTGGATTCAGAACGGCAGCGACTATCTGCTGGTGGCGATTGCCACGGGCGTGATTGCCTCCATGGTGCTCAACAGCAGCTATTGACGGGCTGCTGCGCCGATAGAAATAAAAAAAGCCGTGGTCTGGGCCACGGCTTTTTTGCAGGACAGGGGCTGGCTCAATCCTCGGTCACGCGCTCCACCTTGCCGACCAGCAGGATGTAGGAAAGTGCGCCCAGCAGCGCCAGTATGGCGACATAGGCGATGGCCGGGGCAAAGCTGCCGCCCTGTACCAGGATGCCGATGATCAGCGGCGTCACGATGGCCGAAAGATTGCCGATCAGATTGAACACGCCACCGGTCAGGCCCAGCAGGCGGGTAGGTGCCAGGGCCGAAACCAGAGACCAGGTAATCGATGCCAGACCGTTGCCAAAAAAGGCCAGGGCCAGGAAGAAGATCACCCAGGAGGTGGACTCCACATAGTTGGCGCCGATCATGGCGGTCGAGATCAGCAGGCCGGTGATGATGGGTGTCTTGCGTGCGGCGCCCAGGCTTGCGCCGCGACGAATCATCCAGTCCGAAAGAAAGCCGGAGCAGAGCACGCCGACAAAGGCGGCCAGAAACGGCAAAGAGGCCAGAAAGCCCGATTGGATGTAGTCCAGGCCGCGGTACTTCACCAGGTAGGTGGGGAACCAGGTCAGGAAGAACCACAGGGTGGAGGTCAGGCAGAACTGGCCCAGGTACACGCCCCAGAGCTTGCGGCGCGACAGCACCAGACGGAAGTCCTTCCGGTTGAATGCCTGCTTTGTCTTGGCCGCACTTTGCTTGCCCAGATCCACCAGGCCGCCGCCGGCACGGATGTGCTCGATCTCGGCCGCGTTGGCGCCCTTGAAGTCACGTGGCTCACGGTAGATCAGCCACCAGATCACTCCCCAGGCAATGCCGGTGGCCCCGGTGACGACAAACACCATATGCCAGCCATGGCTGTGTTGCAGCCAGCTGAGCACCGGCGTCAAAAAGGCCAGGCCGACAAACTGCCCCGAGGTACAAAAACCAATGGCGGTGGCGCGTTCCCGCTCGGGAAACCAGGCCGTGACCACGCGGTTGTTGATGGGGTAGGCGGGGGCCTCAACCGCGCCCACCAGCAGGCGCAGGCCCACCAGCACGGCAAAGCTGGTGCCAAAACCCATGAGCAGCGTGGCGGCCGACCAGAAGATCAGTGCCAGCGCATAGAGCAGACGCGGGGCAACCCGGTCAACCAGCCAGCCGCCGGGGATCTGCATGGCCGCATAGGTCCAGCCGAAGGCAGAAAGAATCAGGCCTTCCTGCACGGTCGTCAGGCCAAATTCGTCCTTGAGCGCGGGCAGGGCGATGGAGAGGTTGTTGCGGTCCAGGTAGTTGATCACCACGGTGATGAACAGCATCACCATGATCAGGTAGCGGCTGCGGGTCGGCTTGTTGAGGCCGGCCATGCCTTGAACAGTGGCGCTTGTCATGGGTCTTGTCGCCGAGCAGATGGGCTGGTGCAATCCCGTTGCAAGGATCAGGGCGCAGGATTAATTGGGGCGGGGAAACAGGGCACGGGTGTCTGCCAGGATGGCGCGCATCCAGAGGCTGGCGTCTTCGCTGTTGCGGTTGCGTATGGCCTCAAAAACCTTGCGGTGCTGTGGCAGAGCTTCGTTGAAATGGCGTGCCTGTTGGGCGTTGGTGGATAGCAGGCTCTCGAGTGCGGAGGCAATCATGGCACCCAGTGAGGCGATCAACGGGTTGTTGGTGGCGTTGAGAATGGCTTGGTGAAAGCGCAGGTCTGCACTGACCCATTCATGGATGTCCTGGGCGGATTCCATGAGGGTGAAGGCTTGTGTCAGTTGTTCAATCTGGCAAGGGGTGTGGATTCTGGCGGCGATGGCGGCAGCGGCGGGCTCCACGATCTCGCGCATGGTGGTGAGGTGGGGGATGAGTGCCTGGCCCATGTGCTGCTGGTTGATCCAGCGCAGCACGTCGGGGTCGAACAGATTCCATTGCTCGAATGGGCGCACGCGGGTGCCTGCACGTGGTTTGGCCTCCAGCATGCCTTTGGCGCCCAGAACCTTGATGGCTTCGCGAATGGCGGTGCGGCTGACGGAAAGGCGGGTGCACAGCTCCTCCTCGTTAGGGAGGGTGGTGTTGGGGCCGAAAGGAGGTGCGACGATGAGCTGGCCTATGGCGTCGACCACCTGGGTGTGAACTTTGCTACTGCCCTGGCTGCGTGGGGCGTTGAGGGTGTGAGGCATTTTCCCGGCTGGCAATGGTTTGTTTGTCATGCAAATTGATGAGATGTCTGAATCAGCAAGACATCGGTCTGCATGACTTTTGGTGACGGTAGGCTCAGTACACCCGTCCGCCTCGGTACATGGCGTGCTGCTTGCGGTTCAGATCGGTGGCCTTGGCCATCAGACTCAGGGCTGCAGAGGCATGGGCATGGGTAATGGCCAGCCCCAGGGCGTCGGCGGCATCGGTGCCGGGCAGGCCCGGTAGCTGCAGCAGGCGTTTGACCATTTCCTGGATCTGGCTCTTGGCCGCGCGGCCATGGCCAACCACGGCCTTCTTCATCTGCAGGGCCGTGTATTCGGCAACCGGCAGATTGGCATTGACAAGGGCGGTCAGTGCCGCGCCGCGGGCCTGGCCCAGCAGCAGCGTGGATTGCGGGTTGACGTTGACGAAGACGATTTCAACGGCCGAGGTCTGGGGTTGGTAGCGCTGCGTCACTTCCGAGATGCCGTCAAACAGCACTTTCAGGCGGCCTGGCAGGTCGCCCAACTCCATTTGGGTGGTGCGAATGGTGCCGCTGGCCACATAGGACAGGCGCTGGCCGTCCATGTCGATGACGCCGAAGCCCGTGGTTTGCAGGCCGGGGTCGATTCCTAGAATACGCATGGTGTTTGATTATCCATATTGCCGCCGGCCGGCCGCTGTGCGCCGAAGATGGCGGTGCCGGGCCAAGGTCACCTTGTAAAACCGGGCTTGAGCGCGCCCCTTCATTCATGGCGCTGCCGGCAGGGCATGTCAGGGGATGGCCACCATGGGTATATAGCGTGCAATCGTGCGCGAGCGCTGCGCCAGATACCCCGATTGCTGCATTTTTTCAAAGCGCTTGGGCTGGGGCAGCATGGCCGCCAGGCGAGCGGCTTCCAGGGGGCTGAGCTGGGCTGCGCTTTTGCGAAAGTAGCGCTGTGCGGCCGCTTCGGCGCCGAATATGCCCTGGCCCCATTCCACGTTGTTGAGGTAGATCTCCAGAATCCGCTGCTTGCTCAGAAACAGCTCCAGCAGCTGGGTCAGCACCAGCTCCTGCCCTTTGCGCAGAAAATTGCGCTCCCCCGACAGCAGCAGATTCTTGGCCAGTTGCTGGCTGATGGTGGAGCCGCCATAGATCTTGGCGGGGCGGTCTGTCGCCTCGGCACGGGCTTCGGCGCGGACATTGCGCTTGTAGGCTTTCTCTATGGCTTCCCACTGTACGCCGCCATGCTCCATGAAGCCCGCATCCTCCGAGGCAATGACGGCGCGCTTGAGGTTGTCGGCAATGCGGTCGTAGCCCACCCATTGCTGGCGCCAGTGCAGACCGTCCTTGCTGTGCAGCATCTGCCAGATTTCAGAGCGCTGAAAAGTGGTGGATTTCGGGTCCCAGGCCGCCATCAGCGCAATACGCAGCACAAAAAACAGCTGCAGCAGCACAAAGGCGCAAAGCACCAGAACCAGCAGGCGGGTGAAGGCTTTCATGAGAGAGAAATCAGGCGTGGCGGGCTTCAGTCTGCAGCAGCGCACGCAGCTCGTCCAGTACCTGGGCCGAGGGCGGGCGAACGCCGCGCCACAGCGCAAAGGATTCGGCGGCTTGCTCGACCAGCATGCCCAGGCCGTCGCGCGCTAGCGCGCCATGGCTGCTGGCCCAGTCCAGAAAATTCTGGGCAGCGGGGCCATACATCATGTCGTAGGCCAGACTGCGTGCGTGCAGCACGCTGGCGGGCGCGGGCACGTCAGCCCCGGCCAGGCTGCTGGCCGTGGCGTTGATGATGATGTCAAAATTCTGAGTTAAATCGGTCTCAAGCGCAGATTTTTCAAGCGCAAGCAGCTCTACTTTATGTAGCGAAGCCATGGGCGCGTGCTGTTCCACCAGAGCCTCGGCCCTGGCATGGGTGCGGTTGACCACGGCAATGCGGCGGGGCTTTTGCTCGATCAGCGAGCCCAGGGCACCGGCTGCCGCGCCGCCTGCGCCCAGCAGCAGCACATCGCATCCGGCAATCTGCACGCCGGCATTGCGGGTGATGTCGGCGACTATGCCCAGACCGTCGGTGTTGTCGGCGTAAATGCCGTCGGCACTGAACACCAGGGTGTTGGCGGCCCCTGCCAGACGCACGCGCTCGCTGGCGCTGCTGGCCAGCTCGGCCGCCTGCAGCTTGAAGGGCACGGTCACATTGCAGCCCTTGCCGCCGCGACGGGCAAAGTCCTGGGCGAAAGCCGTAAAGCCATCGAGAGGCACCAGGGCGCGCTCATAGTTCAGGGCCTGGCCGGTGAGCTCGGCAAAGCGGGCATGAATCCAGGGCGAGCGGCTGTGCGCCACCGGGTTGCCCATGACGCAGTAGTGATCAGCAGACAAAGTCATATAGCGTGGGGCGCAATGCCCGGGTGTGATGGCCGGCAGAGGAGCTGCCAGCCGCGTTGGGTTTATTGCACCCTGGTTTCCAGAGTGCTGTCGCGGGTGAATTTGAAGCGCGAGACCACGGCGATCTGATCGGCCTTGCCGCGCATGGCCTTGCCAAAGCGACCGTAAGGCCCGGCGGCGCGGGCAATGCTTTCGGCGCGGCCATCGAGCAAGGGGTTGCCCGAGCTTTGCACCACGTCGGTCGAGAGCACGCGGCCATCGTGGTTGACGGTCAAAATCATGACCAGCTCGCCATACAGCTTCTGGCCTTTGCTGTTGGGGAAGTTTTCCGTGCCTTTGTCTTCCACCTTGCGGCGCAGCGCATCGTAGTAGACGGCGTACACCGCTTCCCTGGTGGCCGGGCTGATGTAGCGCTTTTTGGGGCGGGCGTTTTCGGTATTGATACGGCGCTCGATCTCGGCCAGCAACTTGACCAGCTGGCGGCGCTTTTCTTCCTGTGCCTCGTTTTCCTGCGCTTCGGCCGACAGGCGCGGGTCCAGCGGCGGCAGGGCCGATACCTGCTGGCGCAGCTGGGTCAGCAAGTGATTCTGCTGTTCCTGCATGGCGTCTATCTGCTGCTGCTTTTCCTCGACGTCATCGCCCACGGCCGTCAGAGCCGAATAAGGCATGGGGCTGGTGGCCCGGCCTTTGTCGGCCTCGCCGCCGCCGGCCAGCGAGGTCTGGGCAATGGCCTGGGCCTTGTCCGGCAACTCGCTGGCACGGGCGTTGACGAGAATGACTTCCAGCGGCGTGTCCTGAAACACCCGGTCAAAGCGTTCCGGGTCCACAAACCTGACGGTCAGTGCAATTGCATGGAGCGCAATGGAGACGCCCAGCGCAATCTGCAGCGTGCTAAAGCGTCGGAGAGTGGAGGGCGGGTTCACGGCAGCGCGTTGGGCGAAGGAAGGCGATGGTCAGACTCAGGCTTTGGGCGCGTCGGCGGCCGGCGCATCCGCATCGTTCATGTCCACCGCAATGGCAATCGGGCCGGCCACGGTTTCCTCGTCGTCATCGCCGGCATCGTCGTCGGCGGGCGCCGGTGTTTCGGTATCCAGGCGCTCGATCAACGTGCCGGAGATATCCAGCGATATTTCGTCGATCTCGCCCAGCTTGATGCGCACATGGGCGCCGCGCGGCAGATTCTGCGCACCCAGCACCGGCAGCACCAGGGGCAGATTGTCGGCGCGCACCAGGAAGGAGCCGTTGGGGCCTTCCTTGAAGACGCTGGCCGTCAGTTCGGTAATGCCGTTCTGCTCCAGGTATTTGAGCGTCCAGAAACGCTCCATGCCGGCCTGATAGCCGTTGTAGGCGCTGTAGGCACCATCAAAGCTGCTGATGATGCCGAACAGCTCGGCATCCTTGGGCTTGAAAGGCGCAGCCAGAGCGGCTGTCTTGCCGTGGCGGGCGCAGGCAATGATCTGCCACTGGTTGACCAGATCCACATAGCGGCGCAGCGGCGAGGTGGCCCATGAATAGGCCTTCACGCCAATGCCTGCGTGGGGCAGGGCCTTGGTGCTCATGCGCACCTTCACGCCGGGGGCCAGGCTGGCCTGGCTGCGGTAAATGCCGGGCACGCCGTGCTCGGCCAGCATCAGGCCCCAGGTGCTGTTGGCCACGATGGCGGCCTCGGCCACGATCAGGTCCAGCGGTGCGCCGCGCTTGCGCACGGTGATCTGCACCTGCTCGTCGCCCTTGGGCTCGGCACCGTCGTTGCCGATCAGGCGGAAGTTGTAGTCCGGGCGGTTGAAGTTCTCGGGCTTGCCGCGCACCACTTCGCGGCCGGCTTTGAGATGCTTGGACCAGCGCTGCAAAAATGTGAGCTCCTGGCGCTTGTTCAACAAGGACTGGGGTGTGTTTTCAACCTCAATCGATGGATCGGCCAGCCATTGCTCGGTCACGATGTGGTCGAGCTTGTCGTAGCGGAAGTTGACCTCCACCGGCACGCGCTCCAGGCGGGTTTCGGTGGCCGTGATCTCCAGCGTCTCTTCGTTGATGGTCACATACAGCGACACGGCAGGATTGGCGCGGCCTTCATCCAGGGTGTAGATGTGCACCACCTCGTCGGGCAGCATGGTGATCTTGTAGCCAGGCATGTACACCGTGGACAGGCGGGCGCGGCCCAGCTTGTCCAGCTCGCCACCGGGCGTGATGGCCAGGCCGGGAGCTGCAATGTGAATGCCCACGGTGACCGTGCCGCTGCCCAGGCCGCGCACCGACAGGGCATCGTCGATTTCCGTCGTGGCCGAATCGTCGATGGAGAAAGCCTGTACCTCGGCCAGCGGCAGATCGTCCGGCGGCAGGGGGGCGGTAACCGAGGGGAACTGGGTGCCCTTGGGGAAGTTGTCGAACAGAAAGCGCTTCCAGTGGAACTGGTAGGCGGAGTCGATCGCTCCTGCGCGGTGCAGCAAGTCCAGGGGCGCCATCTTGGTGGCGCGGCTGGCCTCGACCACGGCCTTGTATTCGGGCGCGTTCTTGTCGGGCTTGAACAGAATCTTGTAGAGCTGCTCGCGAATCGCCTGCGGGCATTCGCCGCGGCCCAGGTCCTGGGCCCAGGCATCGATCTGGGCCTGAATCTGCTTTTTCTTCTCTATGGCCGCCAGTGCCTGCTGCACGATCTCGGCGGGCGCCTTCTTGAAGCGGCCCTTGCCTGCGCGGCGAAAGTAATGCGGTGCTTCATAGAGACGAAACAGCGCGGCGGCCTGCTCGATGAGCGTGGCCGACGCGGAAAAGTAGTCGCGCGCCAGGTCGGCAAAGCCGAACTCTTCTTCGGGGGCGAACTCCCAGGCCAGGTCCAGTTCGATCTCGTCGGCCTTGGCCTGACCCTGGGCGATCAGCTCGGCAGGAGCCGGCTTCTCGAACTTGAGCAGGATATTGGCGGCCTTGACCTTGACCCGCTTGCCCGAGTCCAGCTCGATTTGGGCAGAGGTGTCGGCTTCAGAGAGGATGCGCCCGGCGAGGAATTTGCCGGCTTCTTCAAACAATGCGTGCATAGCCGGGCATTTTCCCACGAGCCGGGCCGGGTGCGATGGTGCTCAGGTTCCGCGTCAGAAATCAGTGGCCCTGCATGCCTCTGTAACCAGAGGCCGGGCAGGCGGTTTTCAGGCCAGGGCCAGAAACTCGTCCACGCGTGTCAGGTATTCCTCGAAATTGGACAGGGCATGGTCTCCGCCTTCCTGCACGATCTGCAGGGCATGGGGATAACGCTCGCTCATCTCGCGCCAGTCCAGCACTTCGTCGTTTTCGGCGATCAGCACCATTTCGGGGGCGGCCGGCGTCAGGGCGCGGGTATCGAGCTGGCGCAGCTCGTCTATGTATTCGGGGCGAAAGAAAAAGCTGACGTCCGGGTCATGCCACTGGGTTTGTTCGCCTATGCAGCGCTCAAGGTCCCGGGCGGGGTTCACGGCGGGGTTGATCATCACGCTTTTGCAGCGCGCCAGCTGGGCCACCCAGCTGGCGTAGTAGCCGCCCAGCGATGAGCCGACCACGGCCATGGTCTCGCGCGGCCAGCTGGCAATGCCTTCGACAATCAGGGCTGCTGCCTCGCGCGGAGAGGGCGGCAGCTGCGGGCACCACCAGCGTACGCGGGAGTGCTGGGAGCCCACGTAATCGGCCAGGATGCGGGCCTTGTTCGATTGCGGCGAGGAGCGAAAGCCGTGCAGATACAGCAAATGGGTGGTGGTCATGGCGGCAATCTCCTCTTGTTGATATGGGTTACAGCAACGACATTGTGGCCCCGAGTCGGCGGCAATGGCCCGGCTCCGGCGTTCGATGGCGGCAGCTTGTCAGCAAAGCTCAACCCTGCAGCGAACACGGCGGCTCGCTCCCACGATAATTGCCGCCCATGTCTGCCAGAGAATTCGACAAGCCTTCGCTTTTGCAACGCATCATCCCGCTGTTTCGCGGTTTTGATTTCATGCTGCTTTTGTTGGTCTTGGCTCTGGCCGGGATCGGTCTTTTAGCCATGTATTCCTCGGGTTTTGACCATGGCACCCGCTTTACGGACCACGGCCGCAACATGCTGATTGCTGCCGCCCTGCTGTTTGTGGTGGCCCAGATCCCGCCCGCACAGCTGATCAAGGTGGCGGTGCCGCTCTACACCCTGGGCGTGGCCTTGCTGGTGATGGTGGCGCTGTTCGGCATTACCAAGAAGGGGGCCACCCGCTGGGTGAATGTGGGGGTGGTGATTCAGCCCTCTGAGCTTTTGAAGATTGCCACTCCGCTGATGCTGGCCTGGTGGTTTCAGCGCCGTGAAGGCAATTTGCGCGCCACGGATTTTGTGATTGCTTTTGTGCTGCTGATGGTGCCGGTGGGGCTGATCATGAAGCAGCCCGATCTGGGTACCTCCCTGCTGGTCATGGCAGCCGGCCTGTCGGTCATCTTTTTTGCGGGCCTGCCCTGGAAGCTCATCGTGCCGCCGGTGGTGCTGGCGGTGATCGGCATTTTTCTGATCATCTGGTATGAGCCCCAATTATGCGCAGACGGCGTGAGCTGGTACTTTCTGCATGATTACCAGCGCACGCGGGTTTGCACGCTGCTGGACCCGACCCGCGATCCGCTGGGCAAAGGCTTTCACATCATCCAGGGCATGATTGCCATCGGCTCGGGTGGCGTCTGGGGCAAGGGTTTCATGGCGGGCACGCAAACCCATCTGGAATTCATTCCCGAACGCACCACCGATTTCATCTTTGCCGCCTATTCGGAAGAGTTCGGTCTGGTGGGCAATCTGTTCATCATTACCGGCTTTTTGCTGTTGGTCTGGCGCGGCCTGGCCATTGCCATGAATGCCAGCACCTTGTTTGGACGCCTGATGGCCGCGGCCGTGGCCATGATTTTCTTTACCTATGCGTTTGTGAATATGGGCATGGTCAGCGGCATCCTGCCCGTGGTGGGCGTGCCCTTGCCCTTCATCAGCTATGGCGGCACGGCCATGGTGACGCTGGGTCTGGCCCTGGGCGTTCTCATGTCCGTCTCACGGGCGCAGCGACAGCTGCCCGGTAGCGATGGGCATATCCCTCATTCCTGAGTGTAATAGGGCGTGTTGAAATTCACAAAAATGTGAGCGGCAACCGCTTAAATACATTGGTGATTGGCAGGTTTTGATTTCAATATGACCCTGTGTAGGCGTGCGCCGCTACTTTTTTGAAAAGCGCTGGCTTGGCAAACATGCTCTTGCCCAAGGCCTGAACAAGGTTTAAAAATAGCAACTGAGGGGCCAGAAGACCGACTCAAGCGGGAGCGGCAGGGCCCGGTGGGTTCCCGGCAATCGCGGGAACAAAGCGTGAGTGCAATGGAACGGAATGCTGTTCAGCCTGGTGGAGCAGCATTCCGTTTTTTTATGTGCGCGCCGGCTGTGCTGCGGCCTGAAGCCGGACAGGTCATGCCCCAGTCTCTACAATGCTTTCCATGATCTCCCGCGAACCCACCATCGAACGCTTGGCTACGGCCCGTCAGTTGCTGCTAGAGCCTTTTGGCCTGGACGAATCCCATCTGTTCCGTGCGCTGGCTGAAATCCGCTCGCATCAGGTTGACGATGCAGACCTTTACTTCCAGTACACGCGTGCCGAAGGCTGGAGCCTGGAAGAGGGCATCGTCAAGACCGGTTCGTTCTCCATCGACCAGGGTGTTGGCGTGCGCGCCGTCAGCGGCGAGAAAACGGCATTTGCCTATTCCGACGATATTTCCGAAGCTTCGCTGCTGGATGCGGCACGTACCGTGCGCTCCATCTCCGGAGCCACCCAGTCGCGCCGCGTCAAGGCCGGCACGCCCAAGATTGCCAAGAGCCGTTCGCTTTACCCGGGTCTCGATCCCATCAGCACGCTGGACAGCACGACCAAGGTCGAGCTGCTGGGCAAGGTGGAAAAGCTGGCCCGCGCCAAGGACCCACGTGTGGTTCAGGTCATGGCCGGCCTGGCCAGCGAATACGACGTGGTGCTGGTCGCCCGTGCCGATGGCACGCTGGCCGCTGACGTGCGCCCACTGGTGCGTCTGTCCGTGACCGTGATCGCCGAACAAAAAGGTCGTCGTGAAGTGGGTTCTTCCGGTGGTGGCGGCCGTTTCGGTCTGGCCTATTTCAGCGATGAGCAGATCAGCCAGTATGTGGATGAAGCCGTGCACGCGGCCCTGGTCAACCTCGAATCGCGCCCCGCTCCGGCTGGTGTGATGACCGTGGTGCTGGGCTCGGGCTGGCCGGGCGTGTTGTTCCACGAAGCCGTGGGGCACGGCCTGGAAGGTGACTTCAACCGCAAGGGCTCCAGTGCCTTCAGCGGCCGTATCGGTCAGCGCGTGGCCGCCAAGGGCGTGACGGTACTGGACGACGGCACGATTGCCGACCGCCGCGGCTCGCTCAACGTGGATGATGAAGGCCATGCCAGCCAGAGCAATGTGCTGATCGAAGATGGCATTTTGAAGGGCTATATCCAGGATTCCATGAATGCCCGCCTGATGGGTGTCAAGCCCACAGGCAATGGCCGCCGCGAAAGCTATGCCCACATTCCCATGCCGCGCATGACCAACACTTATATGTTGGGTGGCGACAAGGATCCGCAGGAAATCGTGGCCTCCATCAAGAAGGGCTTGTATGCCACCAATTTCGGTGGCGGTCAGGTGGACATCACCAGCGGCAAGTTCGTGTTCTCCGCCAGCGAAGCCTATTGGGTGGAAAACGGCAAGATCCAGTACCCCGTCAAGGGCGCAACCATTATTGGTAGCGGTCCCGAGTCACTCAAGCACATCAGCATGATTGGCAATGACATGCGTCTGGATTCGGGCGTGGGCACTTGCGGCAAGGAAGGCCAGAGTGTTCCCGTGGGCGTGGGTCAGCCTACGCTGCGCATCGACGGTCTGACGGTCGGCGGCACGGCATAAGCCGCAGCCTGAAAGGGCAGCGAGCCTGCCCTTTTCAGTCAGGATTGCGGCTTGCGTCGACCTGTTAGCCTATGAATGATAGGGCCCCCCCGGGTAATCCGGTGCTCACAACGTGCTAACAATCGGTTACCTTTGCGGCATCGCTTGTCTGCAGAGTTTTCCCCCATTTCCATGTCCCAACTATCCGGTCCTTCGCCGTCCAGCCTGTCTACATCGGTGATGCTGATGTTGAGCCGGCCTACGCACTGGCGAGCCAGGGGCTCGGATAGCTCAATGGGGCGGCTATGGCTCAACGATGTACTGCAGGCCGATCTGCAGCCCATGCGTGAGCAGCTCTCCCATCTGTCCAATGCGCTGGAAGGCGCTATCTGCCTGCGCCGCCAAGGTGCGTCTCGTGTGGCCGTGAAAGAGCAAGCCCAGGCTTTGCGGCGGGTCGCACAGCAGCATCAAGCTTTTCTTGACACTTTGGGAGCGGACTGGCGCAGCTTGCGTGAATTCGTGTCCTACCGGCATCTGGTGGGTCACTTTCATGGCGCGGTTCAGACCTGGCAACAGGCCGTGCTTTTGAATGACGGGCAGGAATCTGCCTGTTTTCGCCAGTGTGAGCAGCTGGGCTGGACGCTGTTGGGCGAGGCTGCCATCGTGATGGACATGTTTGTGCAAGGCATGAACTTTTGCGATGCAGAGGATGACTTGCTGCCCTATGGGGTCGAAGAATCGCCGTCGCTTGTCAGGGGGCTGCTGCAGCGCTGCCACCAATGGCTCTCGGGTGCATTTCGCTAGTTTTGCCCGTCTGTCGTCATGTCTGGCCAGGTTCATCCTGGCTTTTTTCATGGTGCTGAGTCAGATTTCAGGCATTCTTCGCAATGCGCAGGAATATCCAGAATGGACGGTCTTAATTCTTTGTTTTAGCATTTTTATTCAATAAAAATGTAAATAAAGCAATATTATTGATTGTGTGCACTGTGGTGTTCCCCTCTGAAGGGCTCGCTTTCCCAGGTCGGATGCCTACCTGTGCGTTCTAGCGCTATGTTGCAGTGCGCAAAGCCTGTGCTACATTGAAAGACATGCAAACGCAACGCGCCTATTACTTTTACTTTTGGTTCTCGCCCCCGGCGGCTGAGAGGTAAGCGCGCGCACCTGCAAACAAACCTCCCAAAGAACCGCCGAAGCTGTAAAGCCCGGCGGTTTTTTTTCACCCCTACGTTTTAGCGCTCCCGGTTTACATCGATCAACGACCTCACGAAAGCTTGCAATGACTGCTCTGAACGCATCCACCGCCGATTCCTGGTATCGCAACGGTTCTCCCAAAACAGGCCAGACCGATGACGCACGTATCAAGGACATTACCGTGTTGCCCCCTCCAGAGCACCTTATTCGCTTCTTCCCCATCTGTGGCACGCCCGTGGAATCGCTGATCAGCGACACGCGCCGCAGCATTCACAACATCATGAATGCCAAGGACGACCGCCTGCTGGTCATCATCGGTCCCTGCTCGATTCACGATACGGCGGCCGCTCTGGATTACGCCCGCCGTCTGGCAGCCGTGCGCGAGCAATACAAGGACACGCTGGAGGTGGTGATGCGCGTGTACTTCGAGAAGCCCCGTACCACCGTGGGCTGGAAGGGCCTGATCAACGATCCCTACCTGGATCAAAGCTACCGCATCGACGAAGGTCTGCGTATTGCCCGCCAGTTGCTGATCGACATCAACCGCATGGGCGTGCCTGCAGCCAGTGAATTCCTGGACGTGATCTCGCCCCAGTACATAGGCGATCTGATCAGCTGGGGTGCGATTGGCGCGCGTACGACCGAAAGCCAGGTGCACCGCGAGCTGGCCTCCGGCATTTCCGCGCCCATAGGCTTCAAGAACGGCACCGACGGCAATATCCGTATCGCCACCGACGCCATCCAGTCGGCCAGCCGTGGTCACCACTTCCTGTCGGTGCACAAGAATGGCCAGGTCGCCATCGTGCACACCGGCGGCAATCAGGACTGCCACGTGATTTTGCGCGGCGGCAAGACCCCCAACTACGATGCCGGCCATGTGGCCGCTGCCTGCAAGGATCTGGAGGCTGCAGGCCTGAATCCAACGCTGATGGTGGATTGCAGCCATGCCAACAGCTCCAAGCAGCATGAGCGTCAGAAGGACGTGGCCCGCGATATCGCCGGCCAGATTGCCAGCGGCTCCAACAGCGTGTTCGGCGTGATGATTGAAGGCCACATCGTTGGCGGCGCCCAGAAGTTCACTCCCGGCAAGGACGATGTGGCGGCGCTGACCTATGGCCAGAGCATCACCGATGCCTGCCTGAACTGGGAGGATTCGCTGGCGACGCTGCAAGAGCTGTCGCAGGCCGTCAAGCAGCGCCGCGTGATGGCGGGTGCCAAGGCAGAGGCTGAAGTCGCGGCCTGATCGATGGCCTAGACGTGAAAAAGGCTGCAGAGTTTGCGCTCTGCAGCCTTTTTCGTTGTGGATCCGCTGATTGATGCAGCTTGATGGCCGTTTAGTGGCGTGTGTCCTCGGCGGGTGGTGGCGTCATGCCGCAGCCATTGATGCTGCCGTCGATGCGCGACAGGACCAGCAGCAATTGGCGCTTGTCAAAGTCGCTGCGCTTTTCCCACTCATGCTCGGCCAGAGGGTGGATATGGCTTTGATGGGGTAGCTGGCCCTTGGCATCGATCAGCGCACGCAAGCGTGGCAGAAACACCCATTGCAGCCATTCGTGCAACTGCAAGGTGTCGTACATAAAAGGCATGGTCGACTCCAGCGCCTTGGGGTTGGGCGCAGTGGCAGACCATAGTTGCTGGGCTTGCAGCTCAGCTTCCAGTTGCTGCAGATGTTCCAGCAGTTCGTTGTGCATATGTGCGGTAATCATGGTGATGCTCAAAGCTGAGGGCGAAAGCCAGAGTTTTCAATAGTGTGTGCTGTCAGATGCCGACCATGGCTTGATGCTTGCAAAAAGTCAAAACTGAGGTGACGACAGGGTTACAAAAGTCTCGCCTGGGCTTGAACTATGCATTTTTGCCCCTATATTCAGACATCATCTGCACCAAGTGCTATGAAATTCGTTGTCTTGACCCGGTGTTAACCGCCGATTTTTGGTAACTGCCGTGATGCATTGACAGCATTGAGTGCTGCAAATTCAATAGCGCAGTTGTCTGCCAACCGTCAGCTTGGCCGGAATCAGGATGCGAGACAGCCCTTAAGCTGTACCCATCAACTACGGTAGCGACCCGCTTGCCGCATATCTGCGGCGTGTGCGGGTGGGCTGCCTGTCATGACAGGATGAGAGGAAATTCATGCGTAGCGAAGTGATAGTGGTTTTAGAGGCCGATCGTGAATTCCGGGTGGACACCGAATCCTTGACGCCGGTGAGCTCGGACCAGGGACGTCTGTGGCTGGATCAGCAGTTCATCGCGCTCGATTGCGAGCCCCTGCGCGCGACTGGCAAAGTGCTGCTGGCCGACAAGCTGGTCGTCGTGGCACGGGAAGCCCGCAATCGCCCCGATCTGTTTGACAACGAAGATTGGCGCAACAACTATGCCGTGGCCGCTCAGGCCGTGCTGTCCAAGCCGCTGATCCGTGTGGATGTGCCGGCCATGTCCATCAGCTATTGATGCTATCGATAAAGTAGCTTCATGCTCTTGATTTATTTAGGGTTGTGCACTGTTTGATGGCTTGCTGAAGCTTGCGAGGCGATCGCAGCGAATCTTGGCAATCAAAAAAAGCCCACGACCAATTGGCGCGGGCTTTTTGCTGTCTGGGGCAGCTGCTTACCGGGTTACCAGCGCTTCCAGTAGCTTGGCGTGTATGCCGCCAAAGCCTCCATTGCTCATGCAGACAATATGGTCGCCATGCCGTGCCACGGCCGTGATCTGGGCAATCAGCTCATCAATATTGCCAGCGACCTGAGCGCGCTGGCCCGGACCGATGCCCATGGGTGTCAGCGCTTCGGCGGCGTCCCAGTCCAGGCCCGCCGTATGGCAAAAAGCCAGATCGGCGCTTTCCAGCGACCAGGGCAGCTGGCTTTTCATGGTGCCCAGTTTCATGGTGTTGCTGCGAGGCTCGAAGACGGCAAGGATGCGGGCCTCGCTGCCGAGCTTGCGGCGCAGGCCGTCCAGCGTGGTGCGGATGGCCGTGGGGTGGTGGGCAAAGTCGTCATAGACCTCGATGCCGTCCACCGTGCCGCGCAGTTCCATGCGGCGCTTCACATTCTGAAAGCGTGACAGCGCTTCGCAGGCGACCTGGGCGCTCACGCCCACATGGTCGGCTGCAGCAATGGCTGCCAGGGCGTTGAGCTGGTTGTGCACACCGGTCAGCGACCAGGAAAGATGAGCGACTTTCTTGCCGCGCAGCAGCACGTCAAAGTCGCTGGGATCGCCGTCGGCGCTGAAATCGCTGACGGCTGTGCCAAACGTACGTTCTTCGCTCCAGCAGCCCTGGCTGAGTACGCGGGTCAGGCTTTCTTCCAGGCCGTTGACCACGACGCGGCCCGTGGCAGGCACTGTGCGCACCAGATGGTGGAACTGGCGCTCGATGGCGGCCAGATCGTCAAAGATGTCGGCGTGATCGAATTCCAGATTGTTGAGCACTGCCGTACGCGGGCGGTAGTGCACAAATTTGCTGCGCTTGTCGAAGAAGGCCGTGTCGTATTCGTCGGCCTCGATCACAAACAGCGGCTCATCACCCACAGGGCCGGGCCCGTTGGTCGGACGCTTAACAGAGCCCAGGCGGGCAGAGACGCCAAAGTCCAGCGGCACGCCGCCCACCAGAAAGCCGGGCTGAAGCCCCGCGCATTCCAGCACCCAGGTCAGCATGGAGGTGGTCGTGGTCTTGCCATGGGTGCCGGCCACGGCCAGCACGTGGCGGCCGCGCAGAACATGCTCTGCCAGCCACTGCGGTCCGCTGGTATAGGCCGCGCCGGTATCCAGAATCGCTTCCATCAGCGGGAATTTGGGCGAGCCGTCGGGCAGGCGCTTGCGGCTGACCACATTGCCCACCACATACATATCGGGCTGTAGCGAGATCTGGTCGGCGCCATAGCCTTCGATCAGCTCGATACCCAGCTGACGTAGCTGATCGCTCATGGGTGGATAGACGCCCGAGTCGCAACCCGTGACCTTGTGACCGGCTTCGCGTGCCAGAGCGGCCAGGCCTCCCATGAAGGTGCCGCAAATGCCCAGAATATGTATGTGCATGGGCGGGCATTCTACGTTTGTGCATGCGCTATGTGGGCAAGCCAGTCGGCGCAATGAGCGCTCTGTTAACCTTTATTATCAAATTGATAGCTGCTTGCGCATATTGATACGGGGTTTGAACGCTAAATGCCGGATTGCTCCGGCGAGACAGGGCTTATAGCGATGAACACAAAAGGCCTGGACCTTCAGGCTTGGGCCACAATGCCTGAAGACATCTGCCAGATGCCGCCAGATACCTACTCTTGTTATGAGCCTGAATCCTGTGACCGATGAAATTGCCCAGACGGCCGCCCGCATGGTGGTGGAAGAAGGACTGGAATGGGGCCCTGCCAAACACCGGGCCGTGCGCCAACTGGGGCTGCCCAGCCGTACCGCCTTGCCTGACAACGAGCAGCTGGAAGCTGCGGTGCGTGAATATATAGAGCTGTTTTGTGCCGACACCCAGCCGGTGGAGCTGCTGGCTTTGCGCGAGCTGGCTCTGGTCTGGATGGAGAGACTCACGGAGTTTCGCCCGCATCTGGCGGGTGCCGTCTGGCGCGGCACGGCAACCCGGCTGTCCGATATCTATCTGCAGCTTTTTTGCGATGATCCCAAGTCGGCCGAAATCACCTTGATCAACAACAATGTGCAGTACGAACCCAGCACGGTGACTGGTTTTCACGGCCAGCCGGTGGAGGCGCTGTCCATCCATTCGCTTTGCAAACCTCTCAATGAGCGCGTGGGTATACATTTGATGGTTTATGACAGGGATGATGTGCGTGGTGCCCTCAAGCCCGACAGCGCTGGTCGCAGCCCGCGCGGTGATGTGCAGGCTCTGCGCAAGCTATTGGCACAGGAGGATGGCAATGCCTGAAGGCGCAAAAGAAAGTCAGGCCGTCGATGATCACGAGCAGATCAGGTCGCGCAGCTCCCGGCGCCTGTGGTTGACGGGCGGCGTGGCGGTGGCTGCAGCGGCTGCCGGCGCCGGTGTGGCCTGGTGGCGCAGCCAGCCTCAGGCCATGGGGCCAAGCGCCGAGCAGCAGCTATGGAGCCAGGTTTTCGAAACTGCGGATGGCAAGCCTTTTGCCATGGCTGACTGGCAGGGCAAAAGTGTTTTGCTCAATTTCTGGGCCACCTGGTGCCCGCCCTGCGTCAAGGAAATGCCCATGCTCAGTGCGTTTGCGGCGCAGCAGGCGCGCCACGGCATACAGGTCATCGGTTTGGCGGTGGATAAGAATGAGGCGGTGCTCAGATTCCTGCAGCGTCAGCCAGTGCAATACCCCGTGGCAATGGCCATGCAAGGCGGTCTGGGCCTGACCCGTACCTTGGGAAATCTGCAAGGAGGCCTGCCGTTCACGGTGTTATTTGATGCCAAAGGGCAAGTACGACAACGTAAAATAGGTGAGTTGTCTGGCGAAGATCTTGCTAATTGGAGTCAGAAGAGCTGATTTGACGAAAACGTGGCGTCAGAAAAGTGCAGGAAATGCTAATTCCATGGCGACGTTGCTGAAAAATATGGGCTATTGCACGCAATAGGGCGAATTTGAGGTAAATTCGCGCCCTGTTTAGTTTTAAGCCGCTGGAGCTCTCATGGATTTGCGAAAACTCAAGACCCTTATTGATCTGGTGTCCGAATCGAACGTTTCGGAACTGGAAATCACAGAAGCAGAGGGCAAGGTCCGTATCGTCAAGAGCGAAGGCGCCGTGGTGCAGCAGTTTGTCGCTGCCCCCATGCAAGCTGCCGTGCCTGCTGCCCCTGTGGCCGCAGCGCCCGTGGCTGCCGCTCCCGCAGCGGTTGAAGGCCATGTGGTCAAGTCTCCCATGGTCGGTACCTTCTACCGCGCTTCCAGCCCTGGCGCCAAGCCTTTTGTGGATGTGGGCAGCCAGGTCAAGGAAGGCGAGACCATCTGCATCGTTGAAGCGATGAAGATCCTCAACGAAATCGAAGCCGACAAGAGCGGCACGGTGGTGCGCGTGTTGGGCGAGAACGGCCAGGCCGTGGAATACGGCCAACCCCTGTTTGTGATCGAGTGATGATCTTCGGGTAACGAATGCTGCACAAGCTTCGCTACCAAGGTGCGCCAGCCCAGGGCGGCGCGACTGAGTCATTGGCAGTGGTCTGTGCCGAGGTGCAGGCAACAAGCTGCGAGGAACTTCATGTTTAAGAAAATTTTGGTTGCCAATCGGGGCGAAATTGCCCTGCGCATCCAGCGCGCTTGCCGCGAGCTGGGTATCAAGGCGGTGATGGTGTATTCCGAAGCCGACCGTGATGCCAAGTATGTCAAGCTGGCCGACGAGGCCGTTTGCATCGGCCCCGCTCCGTCGTCGCTTTCCTACCTCAATATGCCGGCGATTATTTCGGCTGCCGAGGTGACGGACGCTGAAGCCATTCACCCTGGCTATGGCTTCCTGTCCGAGAATGCCGACTTTGCCGAGCGTGTGGAAAAGAGCGGCTTTACCTTCATTGGCCCTACGCCTGAGAACATCCGCATCATGGGTGACAAGGTTTCGGCCAAGCAAGCCATGATCAAGGCCGGCGTGCCCTGCGTGCCTGGTTCCGATGGCGAACTGCCCGACGATCCGGCGCTGATCAAGCGCATTGCCAAGGCCATTGGCTACCCCGTGATCATCAAGGCCTCGGGCGGTGGCGGCGGCCGTGGCATGCGCGTGGTGCATACCGAAGCTGCGCTGATCAACGCCGTGCAAATGACCAAGGCTGAGGCCGGCGCTGCATTCGGCAATCCTGCCGTCTACATGGAAAAGTATCTGCAAAACCCACGTCACGTGGAAATCCAGATACTGGCCGATACGCACAAGAACGCCGTCTATCTGGGTGAGCGCGACTGCTCCATGCAGCGCCGCCACCAGAAGGTGATCGAGGAAGCTCCGGCTCCCGGTATTCCCCGCAAGCTGATTGAGCGCATCGGTGAGCGCTGCGCTGCTGCCTGCAAGAAAATCGGCTATCGCGGTGCGGGTACTTTCGAGTTCCTGTTTGAAAACGGCGAGTTCTACTTCATCGAGATGAACACCCGCGTGCAGGTGGAGCACCCCATCACCGAGCTGATCACGGGTATCGACATTGTGCGTACCCAGATCATGATCGCTGCGGGCGAGAAGCTGCCTTTTACCCAGCGCCAGGTCGAGTTCAAGGGTCACGCCATTGAGTGCCGCGTGAACGCCGAAGATCCTTACAAGTTCACGCCTTCGCCCGGTCGTATCACCATGTGGCATGCGCCCGGTGGCCCCGGCGTGCGCGTGGACACCCATGTCTACAACAACTACTTTGTGCCGCCCAACTACGACTCCATGATCGGCAAGATCATCACGTACGGCGACACCCGTGAACAAGCCATTGCCCGCATGCGCACTGCGCTGCAGGAAACCGTGGTGGAAGGCATCAATACCAATATTCCTCTGCACCAGGATTTGATGGTTGATTCCAAGTTCATGGAAGGCGGCACCAACATCCACTACCTTGAAGAGTGGCTGACGCACCGCAACACCAACAAGCGATGATGAGGCGAGAGCCCCGTTTGACGCTGTGACTTCTTATGCTGGCCTCTGGCGACGGAGACCAGCATTTTCGTTTTTCAGGAAAGTACGATTGACGTGAACCCGGCGCGCTCAAGGCATTTGCTTCTTGGCGTACCCCGGTCTATGTCGATTCGAGAAAGGATGGCCCATGTTTGAGCTGAGCCTGTTGTGCCCGGAAGACCGGGTTGAAACCATCAGCGATGCGCTGGATGCCCTGGACGCGCTGAGCGTTTCGGTGGAAGACGCTGACGCACAAACCGACGCCGAGCAGGCATTGTTTGGCGAGCCCGGCATGCCCCCACCCAAAGACGGCTGGCAGCGCAGCCGCGTGATTGCGCTGTTTCCCAACGAGGAAGCTGCCAGGGAAGCACGCGCCTTGCTGGAGCCGCAGGACTTTTTTGAAGGCTGCTCTGTGCTGGCCGTCAAAACGGTTCCCGAGCAGGACTGGGTGCGCCTGACGCAGTCGCAGTTTGCCCCGGTGGACATCACGCCAGAGTTCTGGATTGTGCCCACCTGGCATGAGTTGCCCCCCGAGGCCAAGATCAGCATTCGCCTGGACCCAGGTCTGGCCTTTGGCACCGGCACTCACCCCACCACCCGCATGTGCCTGCGCTGGATCTCTCGCCAGGCTGAGGGCACGCTGAGCCGCACGCTGGATTACGGCTGCGGTTCCGGCATTTTGGCCATCGGTGCTGCCAAGTTCGGTGCCACCGAGATCGACGCGGTGGACATCGATCCCGCTGCCGTGGAATCGACCAACTACAACGCCAGTGCCAATCATGTGCAGCTGAAGTCGGGTCTGCCCGATGCGGCCGGTGGTGCATACCAGACCGTGCTGGCCAATATTCTGGCAACCCCGCTCAAGGTGCTCGCTCCTTTGCTGTGCGCCCGCGTACAAGCCGGTGGCAATCTGGTGCTGGCCGGTATTTTGGAGCGCCAGGCGGACGAGCTCAAAGAGGCTTATGCCCCTTATCTGCAGCTGGAAGTGGCGGACAGCGAAGACGGCTGGATCCTTATGACGGCTCAGCGCGCTGCCTGAACCTACTCAAGCTCGTGACAGATGCAGGCTCGTCCCACTGGGGTGCGAGCCTGGTGCTGCCTACAATTGCCAACCGATGAGCCAAGTCACACGCTGCCCTTCTTGCGAAACCCGTTTCAAAGTGGTCGCCGACCAGCTGCGAATTTCGCAAGGCTGGGTGCGCTGCGGTGTTTGCCAGAACGTTTTTGATGCCTGCGAAGATTTGCAGGCATGGGACGAATCCGCGCTGCCCGCGCCGCTGAATGCCCAGCAGGTCGAGCCTCAACAGCTGGCTGCTGAGGCTGGTGTTGCATCACATGCACAAGCGGATGAGCAGGCGGATGTGCGGGCGGTTGCTATTGAAGATATAGCTTCAAGCGCACATCAGGAAAAGGCTTTATCGGAGTTTGACTCCGAGCCTGAGAGCGCAAAGACCGAGACTCTTGAAGTCGCGGCGCCTGATGAGCTTCATGCATCTGTGCCCGATGCAGCAGCCGTGCCGAAGCCCGAGGTCCATGCCGAGACGCATGCCACTGTACCAACGCAGCACCCGCAGGCGTCTTCCGAGCCTTTGCCTGGGGATCAGGCCCAGCTTGAAACATCGATAGCCGTGGCACCCGGTGCGGCGGACGTCCCCGGCGAGGCGGATGCCTTGTCGGACAGGGGTGAAGCCGCCAGCGACGATATGCCGAAGCCGGCAGATGACCAGGATGCAGCAGCTGTGGCCTCTAATTCTGATGCTTCTGATCCCGCTGTTGTTGCCGATGCGGCATTGGTGCAACTACCAGCCACAGTGGATGATCGTGGCGCTGCAGATACGGATGACGAGCGCGATGCGTCCGTCGATACCGCCCTATCGCTTGATGCGACAGAGCCGGGCTTTGTGCGTCAGGCACGCCGGCAGGCTTTCTGGCACAGCGCGGCGGTGCGCGCGGCCTTGCTGTTGGGCTCTTTGCTGGCCGTTGCGGCACTGGTGGCTCAATATGCATGGCAGCAGCGTGATGCGCTGGCTGTGCAGTATCCGGCGCTGCGTCCGTCGCTTGGCGTGTTGTGCAAGGCCGCAGGCTGCCAGCTCCAACCCAGGCGCGAGATTGCCGATGTCGTCATCAGCAGCTCGGGCTTCAAACAGCTGGCGAACGCCGGCACCAACACATACCAGTGGAGCCTGAGCCTGGAAAACCGCTCCGCAGTGGCGGTGGCCATGCCCATGACCGAGCTGACACTGACCGATGCCCAGGACAAGCCGCTGCTGCGGCGTGTGATTGATCTGCAGCCGCTGGGTGCGCCCCTGCAATTGCTACCAGGCCAGGAATGGAGTGCGAGCATCTCTGTGCAAGTGCAGCCTCTGTCGGCCCCCGTGGCTGGCTATCGTGCCCTGGTTTTTTATCCCTGATTGAATCAAGAAAGAGAACGACATCATGGCCGCTTTGATCTGCGGATCGCTGGCATTCGACAACATCATGACCTTTGAAGGTCGTTTTGCGGACCAGATTCTTCCCGACCAACTGCACATTCTGAATGTGTCGTTTCTGGTGCCTACCTTGCGCCGCGACTTTGGCGGATGCGCCGGAAACATTGCCTACAGCCTGAAGCTGCTGGGTGGCGATGCCTGGCCCATGGCCATGGTGGGCAGCGATGGTGCCGGCTATGTGCAGCACTTCAAGGATCTGGGGATTGAAACCGCCCATGTGGGTCAGTTGCAGAGCACGCACACGGCCCAGTGCATGATCATGACCGACCGCGACAACAACCAGATCACGGCCTTCCATCCCGGCGCCATGATGCAGGCGCATGAGAACTGCATCACGCCCGCCATGGCCGCTCAGGCCAAGGTCGGCATTGTGGCGCCTGACGGCCGCCAGGCCATGGTGGAACACGCTGCCCAGTTCAAGGCGGCAGGCATTCCCTTTGTCTTTGATCCAGGCCAGGGCCTGCCTATGTTCAACGGCGAGGAACTCAAGGCCTTCATCGAGCAGGCCGACTGGGTTGCGGTCAACGACTATGAAGGCAAGATGCTCAGCGAGCGCACGGGCTGGAGTTTTGCGGAACTCTCCTGCAAGGTGCGCGGCCTGATCGTGACGCTGGGCGCCGAAGGCTGTGAGGTCTGGGTGCAGGGCGAGAAAACGCTGGTAGCCCCCGTCAAGCCTGCTGCCGTGGTGGACCCCACGGGCTGCGGCGATGCATGGCGCGGAGCCCTGTTGTTTGGCCTGGAGCGCGGCTGGGATCTGGTGCGCTGCGCCGAACTGGGCAACCGCATGGGCGCGCTGAAAATTGCGCACCGTGGCCCGCAAAACTATGTGCTGGACTTTCAGCCCTGATTGGTCAGAAACCTGAGGCCATAAAAAAGCCCGGCTCTCGCAAGAGGCCGGGCTTTTTTTGAGTGCCGAGCAGTCAACCGATTGCTTAGGGCTTGTTGCCTGTGGGGAAGGGCCATGCAGCCTGAGGTGCCAGCTTGGTCTGAGCGATAGGTGCTGGAGCTTCTGCTGCAGGGGCAGGGGCCGTAGCCGCTTTCTTGGCAGCAGCCTTCTTGGGTGCGGCAGCCTTGGCAGTCACAGCTTTCTTGGGGGCAGCAGCCTTGGCGGTCGCGGCCTTCTTGGGAGCTGCAACCTTGGCAGTCACAGCCTTGGTGGCGACCTTCTTGGGTGCAGTAGCGGCCTTGGCGGTCACAGCCTTGGTAGCGGCCTTCTTGGGCGCAGCAGCGGCCTTGGCGGTAACAGCTTTGGTGGCGGCCTTCTTGGGCGCAGCGGCGGCCTTGGCGGTCACAGCCTTGGTAGCGACCTTCTTGGGCGCAGCAGCGGCCTTGGCGGTCACAGCCTTGGTAGCGGCCTTCTTGGGCGCAGCAGCGGCCTTGGCGGTCACAGCCTTGGTGGCGGCCTTCTTGGGCGCAGCGGCGGCCTTGGCGGTCACAGCCTTGGTGGCGGCCTTCTTGGGCGCAGCCGCGGCCTTGGCGGTCACAGCCTTGGTAGCGGCCTTCTTGGGCGCGGCAGCGGCCTTGGCGGTCACAGCCTTGGTGGCGGCCTTCTTGGGTGCAGCAGCGGCCTTGGTGGTCACAGCCTTGGTAGCAGCCTTCTTGGGAGCAGGTGCAGCAGCCTTGGCAACCACAGTCTTGGTTGCAGCCTTCTTGGGAGCAGGTGCAGCAGCCTTGGCAGCCACAGTCTTGGTCGCAGCCTTCTTGGGCGCGGCGGCCTTGACGGCCGTGGTCTTGGTTGCAGCCTTCTTGGGCGCAGCGGCCTTCACGGGTGCAGCCTTCTTCACGGCTTCAGTCTTGGGCGCGGCCGCCTTTTTTGCAGACACTTTTTTCTCGGTCGTGGCCTTGGCGGCCGTCTTCTTCGCAGTTGCCATCATTTTCTCCTTAGTTGATTTGCATAAAACGCTTCGCAACTTTTCAGCTGAGAAGCGATTCAAGGCGATGTGGAGTGACGCATCGCAATGAACACGGATCCGCTTCAACCTCAATACGCATTTTTAGTAGCAATGAAGTGAAGCAAGTCATGACTCGCATTGTGCCTGCTAAGAAGCAATTAATCCCAAGAAAGTGCGCCTCCGGTCTGATACTCGATCACTCGTGTCTCAAAGAAGTTACGTTCTTTCTTCAAATCGATCATTTCGCTCATCCAGGGGAAGGGATTTTCTTCGCCAGGGAAGAGTTCTTCCAAACCAATTTGTGTGGCGCGACGGTTGGCGATGTAGCGCAGATAGCCCTTGAACATCGACGCATTCATGCCGAGCACGCCGCGTGGCATGGTGTCTTCTGCGTACTGATATTCGAGCTCCACAGCCTTGCGGAACAGCGCATTGATTTCCTGCTTGAACTCGGCAGTCCACAGGTGCGGATTTTCGAGCTTGAGCTGGTTGATCAAATCGATGCCGAAATTGCAGTGCATGGATTCGTCGCGCAGGATGTATTGGTACTGCTCGGCCGCACCCGTCATCTTGTTCTGGCGACCCAGGGCCAGAATTTGCGTGAAGCCCACGTAGAAGAACAGACCTTCCATCAGGCAAGCAAAGACGATCAGGCTCTTGAGCAGGGTCTGGTCGTTTTCGGGCGTGCCGGTGTTGAAGTTGGGGTCCATGATCGCCTCGATGTAAGGGATCAGGAACTCGTCCTTGTCACGAATGGATTTGACTTCGTTGTAGGCGTTGAAGATTTCCGATTCATCCAGGCCCAGCGATTCCACGATGTACTGGTAGGCGTGGGTGTGGATGGCTTCTTCAAAGGCCTGGCGCAGCAGGAACTGGCGGCATTCGGGCGCCGTGATGTGGCGGTAGGTGCCCAGCACGATGTTGTTGGCGGCCAGGGAATCGGCCGTCACGAAAAAGCCGAGGTTGCGCTTGACGATGCGGCGCTCGTCTTCGGTCAAGCCATTGGGGTCCTTCCACAACGCGATGTCGCGCGTCATGTTCACTTCCTGGGGCATCCAGTGGTTGGCGCAGGTGGCCAGATACTTTTCCCAGGCCCACTTGTACTTGAACGGAACCAGCTGGTTCACATCGGTCTTGGCGTTGATGATGCGCTTGTCGGCAGCATTCACACGCTTGTGGGTACTGGTGGACGTGCCGGCTTCGGCGCTGGCAGCGGAAGGGGCAAAGGTGTCGTCGTCAAAAGACAGCATATCTTCTCCAAAGCGCTACAGATCCCTTGGGATCCGTAGCAATGTTGAGCTTTTAACGCTTACTCTTGTCGGCTTTGAGTGCCGCCATCAAGGCGTAAAACGTCTGCTCTGTTTTTTCGTTAAATCCGAAAATTTCGGGTTGCCAAATTGCGGCAAGCGCAATTAGTACAAGGAGTGCAATGCAAACGGTGCGGGAGTCGAAGCTCATCAAAAAACTCGTTAAGTGATGACATCCTCGCCGGGCGTAAGACCCGGTGAGGGTCTTACGTACTGTTTACAAACGCTCCTTTACTGGCAGGCTTCGCAGCCTGGGTCGTCAATCGCGCAGAACTTGATGTCCGTGGCAGGCGCCTGGGCACGGGCAGCGGCAGCGGCCGCTTCCAGTGCGCTCACTGCGGGCTTGGCTGCGGGGGCAGCTGCCGGAGCGGCAGAGGACACGGCATTCAGCGTGCGGCTTTGAACCGTCGATTTTTCAATCTGGGTCGCGCTGGTGGTGCGCAGATAGTAGGTGGTCTTGAGACCACGCTGCCATGCCAGCATGTACGTGTCGTTGAGCTTCTTGCCCGATGCGCCGGCCATGTAGATGTTCAGGCTCTGGGCCTGGTCAATCCACTTCTGGCGGCGTGCAGCGGCTTCCACCAGCCATTGGGGTTCCACTTCAAACGCGGTGGCGTACAGGCTCTTGATCTCTTCGGGCACGCGGTCGATGGCGCGCAGAGAGCCGTCAAAGTGCTTGAGGTCCATGACCATGACGTCATCCCACAGGCCCAGGCGCTTCAGGTCACGCACCAGATACTGGTTGATGACGGTGAATTCGCCGGACAGGTTGGACTTCACGGACAGGTTGCCGAACGAAGGCTCGATCGACGCATCCACGCCCACGATGTTGGAGATGGTGGCCGTAGGCGCAATCGCCACGCAGTTGCTGTTGCGCATGCCGTCCTTGGCGATCTTGGCGCGCAGAGCGTCCCAGTCCAGCTGAGCCGAACGGTCCACTTCCACATAGCCGCCGCGGGCTTTTTCCAGCAGGTTCAGAGTGTCCAGAGGCAGGATGCCCTGATCCCACAGCGAGCCCTTGAAGGTAGAGTAAGTGCCGCGCTCCTTGGACAGCTCGGTCGAAGCCCAGTAAGCGTAGTAGCAGATCGCTTCCATGGCCTGGTCGGCAAACTCGACAGCGCCGTCGCTGGCATAGGCCGTGCGCATTTCGTACAGCGAGTCCTGGAAGCCCATCAGGCCCAGGCCCACGGGGCGGTGGCGCAGATTGGAGTCCTTGGCCTTTTGCACGGCGTAGTAGTTGATGTCGATCACGTTGTCGAGCATGCGCATGGCCGTGGTCACGGTCTTGCGCAGCTTGTCATGGTCGAGCTTGCCGTCCTTGATGTGCTGAACCAGATTCACGGAGCCCAGGTTGCAGACCGCAGTTTCGGTGTCGCTGGTGTTCAGTGTGATCTCGGTGCACAGATTGGACGAGTGCACCACGCCCACGTGCTGCTGGGGCGAGCGGATGTTGCAAGGGTCCTTGAAGGTGATCCAGGGGTGGCCGGTCTCGAACAGCATCGAGAGCATCTTGCGCCACATGTCGGTGGCAGGAACCGTCTTGTGCAGCTTGAGCTCGCCCTTGGCGGCCTTGGCTTCGTAGGCGGTGTAAGCCTTTTCGAACTCGGCGCCGAACAGGTCGTGCAGATCGGGAACGTCGGAAGGCGAGAACAGGGTCCACTGGCCTTTTTCCAACACGCGCTTCATGAACAGGTCTGGAATCCAGTTGGCCGTGTTCATGTCGTGGGTACGGCGGCGGTCATCGCCGGTGTTCTTGCGCAGTTCCAGGAATTCTTCGATGTCCAGGTGCCACGATTCCAGGTAGGTGCAGACGGCGCCCTTGCGCTTGCCGCCCTGGTTCACGGCCACGGCCGTGTCGTTGACAACCTTCAGGAAGGGGACCACGCCTTGCGATTCGCCGTTGGTGCCCTTGATGCGGGCACCCAGAGAACGCACGCGCGTCCAGTCATTGCCCAGGCCGCCGGCAAACTTGGACAGCAGAGCGTTTTCCTTGATGGCGTCGTAAATGCCGCCCAGGTCGTCGGGCACGGTGGTCAGATAGCAGCTCGACAGCTGCGAGCGCAGCGTGCCGCTGTTGAACAGCGTGGGCGTGGACGACATGAAGTCGAAGGAGCTCAGCAGTTCATAGAACTCGATGGCGCGGGCGTTGCGATCCTGTTCATTGAGCGCCAGGCCCATGGCTACGCGCATGAAGAAGGACTGAGGCAGCTCGATGCGTGTCTTGCGGACGTGCAGGAAGTAGCGGTCATACAGCGTCTGCAGACCCAGGTAGTCGAACTGCTGGTCGCGCTCGGCCTTCAGGGCAGCGCCCAGGCGGGGCAGGTCGTACTGGAGCAGCTCGGGGTTGAGCAGCTCGTTGTCCACGCCGTTTTGCACAAAGCCGGGGAAGTACTCGGCATAGGCCGCTGGCATTTCCTCGGGTTGCACGTCGCGGCCCATGACTTCGCGCACGATGGTGTGCAGCAGCAGGCGGGCGGTGACGTAGGTGTAGTCGGGGTCTTTCTCGATCAGCGTGCGGGCTGCGAGGATGGAGGCCTTGTACACCTCGGCCAGGGGCACGCCGTCATAGAGGTTGCGCAGCGTCTCGGCGACGATGGGGGCAGCCTGGATGTCAGCATTGAGGTTGCGGCAGGCCGACTCGATCAGCGCCAGCATGCGCTGCTGGTCCAGGGGCACGCGCTGGCCGTTGTCCATCACATGCAGCGAGGGTGCGGGAGCGGCAGCGGCAATGGCAGCAGCTTCGGCAGCCTTCTTTTGCTCGGCACGTTCCTGGTTGCGGCGATCGCGGTACAGCACATAGGCGCGGGCCACATCGTGGTGACCACCGCGCATCAAGCCCAGCTCGACCTGATCCTGAATGTCTTCGATATGGAAGGTGCCGCCTTCGGGGCGCGAACGCAGCAGGGCACGCACCACGGCTTCGGTCAATTCATTGACGGTGTCGCGCACGCTGGCGGATGCAGCTCCCTGGGCACCGCGCACGGCCAGGAAGGCCTTGGTCAGGGCGATGGCGATCTTCTGGGGGGCAAAAGGCACTACGTCGCCATTGCGGCGAATGATTTGGTAGTTGTCAGCAGTCGCAAAGGATGCGTTTGCGGCGCCAGTTTGCGCGGCAGAAGACAGGGGATTCAGCACTTCTTGCATAAGTTTCCTCTGGATCGAAATGTGGATAAGGCAGGCAGCGGCCTGCACAGGTGGCAGGCCCTCAAGGATACGGATCAGCGCTTCGGTTTACACATGGTTTGCACAGGGTGTGCACAAGTTGTAAACACTAGATATGGGGTCTGAGGCGCTTTCAAACACTACCGGTAGTGTATCGCTGTTGAATTGAACAGGGTGGCTGAATGCCTGAAATCACCGTGATTCACGGCGCTCAGATGCTGGTGGCGGGCACCCGATTACGGCTGCAAACCCCCGTATTTCCGTGCTTTGCGGCGCTTGGCGGCCTGGCTGGAAAATTTGTAAAAAATTCATGTGTTTGCATCAGGCGACAGGCTAGGCCAAGACGCTATTGACAGTACGGAGAATGCCGGTGAATCCGACCGTAAAGCGAAGAGCCTGCTAGGGGCGTGCAGCTGTTCGCCCGCATGGTAGGCATGCCGGAAGGCATAAAAGATAGCGGTAAGCGCAGCCATGAAAGAGGTTCAGGCTGTTTTCGACTTAAACCCAAAGAAGCAAAAGCGCTGCTTGCTCCTGATTTAAGAGTGCTGTTGGCTTTACGATTGTGCGTTCAGGCCGCGTCTCAGACCAGGGAGGGGAATTCCCAGACACTGGTCGCGTGGCCTGCATGCAAGCTTTGCCGCAATCTCTGCCAGTCAAAGCCGCTGCCCGGATCCTGTTTGCGGCCCGGGGCTATGTGCTCGTGGCCGGCGATATGGCGCACGGGGTAGTGCGCGCCTATGGCCTGGCACAGGCGATCCAGGGCCTGGTACTGTGCAGCTTCAAACGTCAGGCCTTCCAGGCCCTCCAGCTCTATGCCGATGGAGTCGTCGTTGCAGCGCTCGCGCCCGCGCCATTGAGAAACGCCTGCGTGCCAGGCACGGTCGTCGCAGCTGACGAACTGCCAGATCTCGCCAAGCCGGGTAATAAAGAAGTGCGAGGACACTTCCAGGCCGCGAATGCCCTGGTAGTAAGGGTGGGCGTCCCAGTCGAGCTGGTTGGTGAAGAGCTGCTGCACGGCGCCTGTGCCGTACTGGCCGGGAGGCAGGCTGATCGAGTGCAGCACCACCAGATCAATATCGGCCCCCGGCGGGCGCAAGCCGTAGTTGGGTGAAGGCAGGTGGCGAGCGCTGTCTAGCCAGCCTTTTTTCCAGCAGCCGGGCGAGGACTTATGGATTGCTGCGGTCATGGTCCGGGCTTTCGGAGTCGCCGCGTGTGCCATCGCCGGGCAAGCTGATGCCCAGACGCTCGATGCGGTAGCGGATTTGTCTCAGGCTGATGCCCAGTTTGGCGGCCGTGGCCGTGCGGTTGAAGCCGTGGTCCTGCAAGGCGCGCTCCAAAATAGCGCGCTCCTGGTTGTCCAGCCACGACTGCAGATCGTCAGGCAGGTCGTCGGATGCGGGTTCAGGCGAGGTAAGGGGCGCGGCGGTGGTCACGCCCGGTGGTGGCGGTGGCGGGGTGAAGCCGTTGGCGGCTGGCTGTGTACCGTTTTTCTCAAGGGCGATTGCCATTTCGGCTGCTGCAGCGGCCAAGGCTTGCTCGGGAATGCGCAGCGGCCCTTCGTCGCCCAGGGCGATGGCTCGGTGCAGCACGTTCTCCAGTTCGCGCACATTGCCCGGCAAGGGAAGCTGGGCGATCTGGGCCAGGCTGGTGGCATCCAGCTCGGGCTCGGGCATCTGGGATTCGCGGGCCAGCCTTGTCAGCAGGGTGCGGCACAGGGCCGGCAGGTCTTCGCGGCGCTCGCGCAGCGGCGGTAACGCAATCTCGATCACATTGAGCCGGTAGTACAAATCCTGGCGAAAGCGCCCGCTTTGCACATCGGCAGCCAGATCACGGTGGGTGGCGCTGACGATGCGCACGTCCACTGCTTCCTCCTGGGTGCTGCCCAGAGGGCGAACCTTGCGCTCCTGTATGGCGCGCAGTAGCTTGGCTTGCATGGCCAGCGGCAGATCGCCGATTTCATCGAGAAACAGGGTGCCGCCCTGGCCGGCCTGAAAGTAGCCGGGCCTGTCCTGGGTGGCGCCGGTATAAGAGCCTTTGCGGGCGCCAAAGAATTCGGCCTCCAGTAGGTTTTCCGGAATGGCGCCGCAGTTCACGGCAATCAAGGGCCCCTGGCTGCGCTGGCTGCAGGCATGCAAGGCCTGGGCCGCCAGTTCCTTGCCGGTACCCGATTCCCCGTGAATCAGTACGGGGGCCATGCCCTTGGCCACCTTGGCAATGCGCTGCTTGACGGACTGCATCAGTGCCGAGGAACCTACCAGTGCCAGCAGTGCATCGCCGCCAGCGGCCGTGCCGGTGCTGGCGGTGCTTGTGGCGGCAGGGGCCGCACCCGGCGGCGGTACGGCGCCAATGCCTTGCACGGCCGAGGCCACGACCTGGCGAAACTGGCGCAGATCCACCGGTTTGGTCAGGTAGTCAAATGCACCGGCGCGCAGCGCTTCCACCGCGTTTTCGGCCGAGCCGTAGGCGGTGATGACGATGCAGCGTTCGCGACGCTGCTGTTCACGCAGCTCCAGCAGCAGCTCCATGCCGCTGCCGTCAGGCAGGCGCATGTCGGAGATCAGCACATCAAAGCGGCGCGACTGCAGTTGCTCGCGCGCTTCCTGCACGCAGGCGGCGGTTTCCACACGGTAACCTTCCCTCAGCAAGGTCAGCTCGTACAGAGTGCGCAAATCAGGTTCGTCATCGACCACAAGAATCGATGCGCTGGCAGAGGTGGTGGAAATAGAGGTCACAGGGCTTAGACCACAATCAAATCGAACAGGGATTGCGCACTGGCAGGCCCTGCGCTGCTGCTGAACACCACGGTGAAGGCATTGCCTTCCTGCATGCCTTGCGGTGTGGGCCGGGGTAGTCGCTGATAGCTGATGGTGGCACCGTAGCGCTGGCACAGCTCACGGCAGATATAAAGGCCCAGTCCGCTGGAGCGGCTCTGGGAAGAGAAGAACGGTTCGAACAAATGCCGCAGCACGCTGCTCTCCAGCGGTGCGCCATCGCTCCAGACCTGCAGCCAGCTTTGCTCCGCCGTGGCGGGGATGAAGGCGCTGACACCATGCCCGCTGACAATTTGCAGACTGTGTGCCTGCTGCGCATGGCTGCGGTGGCGTTGGGCATTGTCCAGCAAATTGACCAGCACACGGCGCAGATGCTCCTCGTCAAAGTTCACGACCTGCTTGGGGGCGGCCAGATGGAGCTCCAGCAGATGTTGCTGTGAGGCCTGGCTTTGCCATTCGCGGCAAGTCTGCGCTGCATGGCGATCCAGCGCCAGCGGCGGGGTTTGGGCCAGAGCGTCCTCCTGCTGCACGCGGGCAATATTCAGGATTTCCTCTGCAATGCGGTTGAGCCGCTCGGCATTCTGATTGACGATGTTGCACAGCTGCTGCGCTCCTGGCTGGCCCGCTAGGTCTTCTGCCAGCAGGGCATTGGCCTGGACAATGGCGGCCAGGGGGTTGCGAATCTCGTGGGCGACCGCGGCCGACATGCGGCCCATGGAGGCCAGCTTTTCGGTACGCAGCTGGGCCTCCATCTCCCGCAAATCATGCAGAAACACCACGCACAGCGAGTCAGCGGATTCAGCATCGCCGGCCATCACTTCGGTAATGCGTGTGCGCAGGTGCAGGCCGGTGCGTCCCTGCTGGGGTGTAGCCTGCAGATGCACCGTGGCCGTGAGAGGGCTGTTCTGGGCAAAACTCAGCTGCACGGCATCCATCAGCGGTTCCCAGGCGGTTTGGGTCTGTAGCGAAAAGCTGGGCGGATGGGTGGGCAGCAGGCTCAGCAGCCGCAACGCAGCCGGATTGGCCTGCTGCACGCGCAGGCTTTGATCGACGACCAGCACGCCGTCAGACAGGTTGCTGATGACCAGGGCGTTGACCTGCTCTTGTGTCTGTGTGCGCAGGCGGCTGTGCAGGGCGGCTGCCCGCTCGCGACGCACGCGGCGCGAAAGATCCTGCGTGAGATAGGCCATGCCGAAATAGCCGGCGCAGGTGAAGGCCGTCTGGTAGTAGGCCTGGGTGGCATCGCTGCCCTGGCTGGCATGCAGCCATGAAACCATGGCCAGCAAGAGCAGCGTGACGCTGGCGGCCGTGCCCATGGCCAGCAGCATGCTGCCCAGGGCCGATGCAATCAGAATCGGGATGGCGAGCAGCGCCATGTAGTTGAGGTTGCTCGATTGCAGAATCTGCAGCAAGAAAACCGCTGCAATATCCACGCCTATGACGGGCAGCCACTGCAGGCCGGCCGTAGGCGCGGGCAGATTGCGCGCCGCTGCCCAGCGCATTACCACGGTCAGCGTGAGATAGCCCAGGCACACCAGCCAGACCAAGGGGCTGGCCGTGGCTTGCAGCTGAGTGCTCAGCGCCTGAAGCAGGACCAGAGCCGTGGCCAGCAGCACGCGGCCGCTCAGAAAGGCTTGCCAGATACGTATGAAGGGCGCATTGAGGCTGGCATCGGCCTGCCGTGTGATGGAGACATCCAGTGGAATCATGGTTTGGGCCCATGGTGACTGGGATGAAGGCTGCTCCATCAGCGACGGGCCGCCTGCGCCTGGTGTTCGGCGCTGCAGTAAAAGCGGCTTTTTTCGGTCAGCGCCTCGGCGCGCGGCAGGTGCACTCCGCAGTGAGCGCACTCCACCATGTCCTGCGGCGCAGCCAGCTTGCGCCCGGCGGCGGGCTGGGGGCGTTCCATCTGCACCTTGCGACGCTTGCTGCGCCAGATGCCGACCGCCACGACGATGACCAGGAGAACCAGCAGGAATTTCATGCGCCACGCCCCAGCAGTACTTCAATCACAAAGCGCGAGCCCACATAGGCCAGCAGCAACAAGAGCGCGCCGGCATACAGCACACGCACCGCGCTTTGGCCGCGCCAGCCAAAGCGCTTGCGCCCGAACAGCAGCACGGCAAACGTGATCCAGGACAGCAGCGAAAACACGGATTTGTGATTCCACACCCAGGCCTTGCCGTACAACTGTTCGCCAAACAGCCAGCCTGCTGCCAGCGTGGCCGTGAGAACCGCAAAGCCTGCGCTGACGAAGCGGAAAGTCAGGCGCTCCAGGGTCAGCAACGGCAGGCCGCTGTCGTGGTCGCCACCTTGGCGCATATTGCGCTCCGCCCGGTTCATCAGGGCCGCATGCACCACGGCGGCGGCAAATAGGCCATAGGACGCAATGCCCAAAGCCAGGTGCAAGGGCAGCCAGGGCGATGCATCCACATGCAAGGGCTTGCCGGGGAATAAAGCCGTGAGCATCACCGCGATGCTGCCCAGCAAGGAAAGCGGCCAGCGCGAGCGCAGCTGCGGGTACAGCTGCTGCTCCACCACATAGACCGTGAGCACCAGCCAGGCGGTGATGGACAGCGCCGGGGCAAAGCCGAAATGCGGCTCCTGGGCCAGCAGACCCCAGGCCAGAGCCAAACCGTGCAGAGCCCAGGCCACGCGCAGGCTCAGTTTGGCCACTGTTTCCCGAATCCGTTGGGAGGCCAGCGCTGGAATCGCATAGGCAAGGGCTGCGGCGAGCGCCAGAGCCCAGGCGGAAAGACTGGTGCTGGCTGCAGAATAAGGCAAGGAGAGCATGCTTTCTATGATAGCTGCGAGGACTCGTAGTCGCCTTTTGTGTGCGGACCAGGCAAGGACTGATTTTTCAATGGCAAGCTTGCTGTCTGCGTGTTGGGCCCGCACACGGTTGCGTCTTTGGGATTTGGCCTTGTGCAGAGGGCTTTGTGGGGAAGGCCGGCTTCGGCTGCATTCTGGCGGCATGGCTACACCCGCTCGAAGGGCTGGTTGCCAGGCATGGCGATGGTTGCACCGATGAAAGCGCCTACTTTGCAAGGGCAGACCACTGAGAAGCAGGGCAGTTGGTAAAATGGAGCGCTTCAGGCGGGCAGGCACTGCTTTTCCTGCCAGAAAAGCTGATTGCGGCCCAAGCCGCCCGACCTCGAGTCTTAAGGGACTCACCCTGAGGCGGCAGCACCGTCTACAACTTCAGAACACTCCTGCTTATGGCCTCCGCACTGACCGACAAACTCTCGCGACTCGTCAAGGAGATGCGTGGCCAGGCCCGCATCACCGAATCCAATGTGCAAGACATGCTGCGCGAAGTGCGCATGGCCTTGCTGGAAGCCGACGTGGCCCTGCCCGTGGTGCGCGACTTCATTGCCCGCGTCAAGGAAAAAGCCCTGGGCCAGGAAGTCATCAGCTCGCTGCAGCCCGGCCAGGTGCTGGTGTCCATCGTCAACAAGGAACTCTCGGCCACCATGGGCGAGGGCGTGGCCGACATCAACCTCAACGCCCAGCCGCCAGCCGTCATCCTGATGGCCGGCCTGCAGGGTGCCGGTAAAACGACGACTACGGCCAAGCTGGCCAAGCATCTGATCGAAAAGCGCAAGAAAAAAGTGCTGACGGTCTCGGGCGACGTGTATCGCCCTGCGGCCATCGAGCAGCTCAAGACCGTGACGGCCCAGGCCGGAGCCGAGTGGTTCCCGTCCACGCCCGATCAAAAGCCGCGCGACATCGCCGTGGCCGCCCTCGATTACGCCAAGCGCCATTTCTTTGACGTGCTGCTGGTGGATACGGCCGGCCGTCTGGCCATCGACGAATTGCTGATGGCCGAAATCAAGGACTTGCACGCCACCTTGAAGCCCGTCGAAACCCTGTTTGTGGTCGATGCCATGCAGGGCCAGGATGCGATCAACACCGCCCGTGCCTTCAAGGAAGCGCTGCCGCTGACCGGTATCGTGCTGACCAAGCTCGACGGTGACTCGCGCGGTGGTGCGGCCCTGTCGGTGCGCCAGATCACGGGTGCGCCCATCAAGTTTGCCGGTGTCTCCGAAAAGCTCGACGGCCTGGAAGTCTTCGATGCCGACCGCCACGCGCAGCGCGTGCTGGGCATGGGCGACATCGTGGCCCTGGTCGAGCAGGTCACCAAGGGCGTGGACATGGAAGCCGCGCAGAAGATGGCCGAGAAGCTCAAGAGCGGCGACGGCTTCGACCTCAACGACTTTCTGGCCCAGTTGCAGCAGATGAAGTCCATGGGCGGCCTGTCCACCCTGATGGACAAGCTGCCGGCTGAGCTGGCGGGCAAGGCCGGTGCCGTGGACATGGACAAGGCCGAGCGCGAGATCAAGCGCAAGGAAGGCATCATCTGCTCCATGACGCTCAAGGAGCGCAAGCACCCGGCCCTCATCAAGGCCACGCGCAAGAAGCGCATTGCCGACGGTGCCGGCGTGCAGGTGCAGGAAGTCAACCGCCTGCTCAAGGAATTCGAGCAAATGCAGACCATGATGAAGAAGTTCAAGGGCGGCGGTCTGATGAAGATGATGAAGAAGATGGGCGGAATGAAGGGCATGAAAGGCATGATGGGCGGCGGTATGCCCAAGCTGCCGTTCTGATCGGCTAACGACTGCCCCGCAAAAAACGCCTGTGACCCAGGCGTTTTTTCATGTCTTGCTCTTGAAAACATAGCTTTCAGCGCTTACTGGATATGAGTTATCTGCTGAAAATTGCTTGAAGACTCTGAAAAGTTGAGACAAGTTGCTCACATTTTTTGTAAGAATTGACGCACGTGCTGGAGTCGCGACCTGCTTTCTGAGAACATGGCCCGCATGAAAGCACAAGCCAAGATGTCCATGACTGACTTCAGCGCCGGGCGCAGACACTGCGCGCTGGTGCTGGCCGCCTCTCTTGCCGGCCTGCTCGCAGCTTGTTCGTCAGCTCCCAAGAGCCGACCTCGGCCTGCAGCTCAAGGCGGTGGTGTGGGTTCTGCGCAGGCGCTCAATCTGGCCGATGATCTGCGCGAACCCCTGCTGGCGCGCACCATGCTGGTGGTCAACACGCCTTATACCTATGGCGGCAACTCCCCCGAAGGCGGCTTTGACTGCAGCGGCCTGATCCAGTGGGCGGTGGGCGGGATCACCGCCAGTCGCCTGCCGCGTACCACATCGCAGTGGGCGCAGGTCAGCAGCCCCGTGGAGGTGCGCTCCCTGATGCGTGGCGACTTTGTGTTTTTCAACACCCTGGGCAAGCCTCACTCGCATATGGGCATTTTTGTGGGCAATGGCCAGTTTGTGCATGCGCCGTCTTCCGGCGGTACGGTGCAGCGGGTGCGCATGGACAATGTCTACTTTGCCAAGCGCTTTACCGAGGCACGCAGCATTTTTTCATGAGGCAGCTGCCATAAAGCAAAGGGACTGAACGGCAGTCCCTTTGTTTTTGATAGCGGCTCGCGCTTTCATTTCAAGCGCTGCAGGCCGATTCAAGCCGCAAGCTGGGCCGGGTGCTCGGCCGGCGGCGCAGGCGCTGCGGTCAGCGGCAGATGCCAGTCCATGGCATGCCAGGGGTGCTTGGCTTCGGTGACCCACTGGGCCACTTCCTCGGGGGTGAAGGCCTTGCCCAGCACATCGGAGCGGCCCTGTGCCTGCCACTGGATTCGGCCTTGGGCATAGGCCTGGCCGAAGCTCAGCCAGCTGTCAAAGCACTGCTGGGCGCGCTGGGCGTTGAGCATCAGGACGTCCCAGTGCGTCTCTTCGTCCACCCATTCCAGCAAATAGGCGCAGCGCACAAAAAACGTGACCCGGGCGCAGGCAAATGCCATGGCCGCGCGGGGATTGTCGCTGCGGTGCAGGCGTTGCAGATCCAGCATGAACCAGCGCTGACGCATGGCATCCGGCAATTGCAGGCGTATCTGCTCGTCGCCAAGATCGGTGCGCAGGCCCAGATGGTGCAGCACCATGGGGCGCAGCTGCCTGGCCAGGGCTTCGTCGGCACCCTGGAGTTGGCTGGCAAAGCCGCCTTGCATGGCGTGATAGGCCGTGGGATGGGCCAGCGCCAGCGCCCAGTTGCGCTCGGCGCTGCCCGCCTGGTAGCTGATCATGTCGCCGCGGTTTTGGGCTTCCTTCAGGTTGCTAAAGCCTCTGCGCAGCATCCAGAAGAACCAGGCCAGCAGCAGACCCAGAAAAATCCACCAGCCACTCATGCCCGCCCTCCTGCACGCAAAGGCCGCTTGCGGGCCAGTTGCAGTGCCTGCTGCAGCGCTGCAGATTTGGGCATGCGCTCTATGACTTCGCTGTCCACGGCATCCTTGCGAGCCGCCACCATCCATTGCATCAGCGGTGTACGCAGAGGAAGCTGGGGCAGCAGATCCGGATGGCGGTTGAGCAGCCACAGCTGCTCGCTCTCGCTGTGCAACTCGGCCACGGTGCACCAGGGCGTCAGCTGCGAGTCCTCGGCCAAGATCTCGGGCGGGCGACGCACAATACCCATGGTCAGTGCGTCGTGCGGCGCTTCGTCGTTGAGCGGCAGGTGGTTGAGCAGGGCTACGACATCGGGCGCATAGCGCGCAATCGGGGGGCGGTTTTGCTTGCCCTTGATCTGCTCGATCTGCAGACTGCCGTCTTTTTGCATCACGGCATTGACGGTGATGCGCGGCTGGGCCGAGCCCGTGCGGTAGCTGAACAAGCGCATCTTGCCGGACTCCAGGCCGCTGGCGTAATGCTCGCCATAGCCGCCGTTGAAGTGCTTGCGGTCCGAGAACTGCCCCACGCAATGGCCCATCATCTGGCTCTCATAAGCCATTTCCTGGCGCAGCTGCGGGCTCTTGGCGTCGAACTCCACAAAGATGCCCAGCTGCCCGCGCACAATGCCGTGCACGGCGTTCTTGGAATGCTCCAGCCAGCCCGTGCTCTGTTTTTTCTGAAAAGCCAGATGCTCCAGCGTCCAGCGCGCCAGGGCCTGAGGGCAGTTCACGCGCTGCAGCTTGCCTTGCAGCGAAGTGCCTTTGCGGGTGGAGAGAAACTCCACCAGGCGTGTCTCCAGCGCCAGCACCATGGCTGCATCCGGCTCTATCCACCACAGGTCGGGCAGATCAATGCCCATGGCCTTTTTGCCAAGCCGCTCCAGCGCCCAGGCTGGTGCTTCCTGGCGGCCCAGCAGCTGCTGCAAGTCATGGGCATTGGCAATGCGTTGCAGCACAGGGGGCTCGGCCTGCAGATTGCCAATCACATGGCGGTAGAAATGGTTGGCCAGCCAGGCCGAAATCTCGGGCGCATCGCCGCGTGCGGCGCTGCGCTGGGCTATGGCCTGCTTGATGGCTGGAGCATTGACCACATCGCGGGCCTGATAGGCGCTGGCGGCGGCTGTGTTGGCTTGGGTTTGACTCACCAAAATTTCCACCATGGCTTGCGGCCGGAAGCCGCTTGTCCATTGGCCGCAGCCTCACGTTCGGCCAGCTTGCGTTCGGTGCGCTCAATGCACTCGCGCGATACGCGGCGCTCGCTCTCGTCGCCGTCGTTGTCCTTGTCCAGATAGCTTTGGGCTTGCTGGTGCAGGGCCAGGGCTTCCTCCAGCAGCTCGGGATAGGCTTCCAGTGCACAGGCCAGCCGGCGTAGCGGGTAGCAGTCCCGTAGGGCAATGACTTCCTGCTGGTGGCTGCGCAGGCGTGGCAGCACCAGCTCGGGGCGGGTGATGGAGTAAAAATCCAACATGGCCATCAGTGCGGCCAGATAGTCACGGCGTTCGCTGCGCTGTTCGGCTTCGTCAAGCTCGTGAAACCATTGATCCAGGCGCTCGGTCCAGATGCTGATTTCGTCATCGCGGTCCAGCCGGTACAGCGCGTAAGCGACAGAGGGCAGGTAGCGGGGCGGATCATGGCGGCCATAGCCATGCTCCTGCGCAAAGTGCCACAGGCGCTCGGCCTCCATCACCGTCTGGCTGTAGTCCTCCTTACCAATCGCGCACCACACCAGGCTGTTGTGATGCTCGGCAAACGGGCTGCTGGCCAGGCCTTTGTGGTGCAGCGCAGCGGCTTCGTCGTAGCGATTCTGAAAGCGGTATTTGATCGCCAGGTTGTTGCACAGCATGGAGTACACATGCACATCGGCATCCTTGAAGGCTCCCTGGCCCGTAGACCAGAAGCTCTCAAAGCGTCGCAAGCTTTCTTCGTAGTAGCGCAAGGCCAGCTGGCTGCGCACTTCGCTGGGCGGCAGCTTTTTCTTGCCGCCCAGCAGCGGGGCCAGTTCTTCATCGTGGTCCAGCGTCACCCCGACGGCATAGCACCAATGGGCGCCGTAGGCCTCGGGGAAAGGGCGAGCCAGCGCTTCTTCCAGCGGCAGCACGGCAAAGCGTGCCGCCCAGAGCGCGGACAGCTTGTCGCCGTCGGCCAGATCCGGGCGCTGGCCCACGGATTGCTCTAGCAAGGGCAAGGCTTGTTCCAGCTGGCGCTTGGCGGCATGGCGCATGCCCTGCGTCAGGGCGAGCAGGATGTTCTGCGGCTCGCGTGCGCGTACGAAATCCAGATAGAAATCGGCGTTACGGCTTGGCATCTTCTCCTGCGCAAACAGATAGTGCATATCGGTATCTGCGTGGACCATGGCAAGAATCAGCGCCCAGGTGATGGCGCGGCCGGTGTCGGCATCGACATCGCTGTCAAAGCGCTGCTGCGCCAGTTTGCAAGCGGCGACGGCAGAGAGGGGGCGGGCGTGCATCACGCTCTCCAGCGCCAGGGCCGCGGCCTCGTCCAGACGGTCGGCCTGCATCAGCCATTCCAGATGCAAGGCGCTGAAAGGATCGCCCTGGTCATCGGTCAGGCTCACGCGGCCCAGCGGGGCCAGCTGCAAAGCGGCGTCCAGCTGGCCTGCCAGCGCACAGGCCTGGGCCTGCAGTCGCACAATCCTGACTTTGCGATGGGCCTTGATGGCTGGCGAGGGCGGCGGGTTTTCCGTGCGCTGCAATTGCTGCTCGCAGGCCATGAGCAGCGAGGGCAGACTGGCCGTGGCAACGGGCAGGGCGCGGTCGGCCAGCTCCATCCACTGTTCAAAATCCACCTCCTGCTCGGGAGCGGCATCGCGCAGCGTCTGGATGGCGTTTTGCACATGGCCGGTGGCCGCGCCGGCATTGCCGCGTTTCTGGGCCAGCTCGGCCTTGCGCACCAGGGCCATGGCATCGCCATGGGCCAGATGGGCCTCGTTGTCCGGGTTGGCGCGTTCGCGGGCGCGGTGCAGATCCACGCCCAGCTCGGCGATTTCCCAGGCCTGGACCTCGTCGGTCATCCACTGCCAGCCGTGCCAGTAGCGATCGGTATCGATGTCCGCCGGCAGCTGGGCAATGGCCTGGGCTGCGGGCAGGAGCAGCGCGATGGCCGATGCCTTGTCAAAGCCCAGACGGCTCTGGATATCGCTGAGCGCAATGCGCACCTGTGCATCGGCCGGGCGGCGCTCGTCGGACTGCAAGGCGCTTTGGCGATGCGTCTGCAAAAAGCGATTGGCAATCTCGGGCTTGTCCAGCATCAGCCAGAAATCGTGCACGCGCTCCAGATCGTTGACATTGGCGGGGGCAAAGCTCTGCTGCTCCATCAACTCTGCAGCAGCCGCCATGCGGTCCTCGCGATTGATGGCGGACTGGTCTTCGTCGTAATCGTTGAGCAGCTCGTGGGCCTGGTCGATAAAGGCGTGCAGGGCATCCCCTTGCAAAACGGCTGCATGGCTTGGTAGGTTCATGGTGTCCAGATCAGGAAGCGCTAGGCAATCGAAGGCAGGGCAAGGCCTAGCCAGGCTTTCATACTATCTGTTGATTTTTGCTGATATTTCGTCGGCAATGGCCTTTAACGTTCTGTTACTTGAGACTTGACTCCGCTGCAGAATGGAAAAAAGCCTGACGCAGAGTTCTCTGCGTCAGGCTTTGGTATGCGCTGCTGCGCGCCAGTGTGGCGGGTGGCAGAAAGTGGGCGCTCAGTCCTTGAGCACAACCTCGCCGCGCAGCGTGTAGGCCTTGGCTTCGGTAATTTTGACATCAACCAGCTGGCCGATCAGGCGTTCGTTGCCAGGGAAGTTGACCACGCGGTTGCATTCGGTGCGGCCCATCAGCTCGCTGCCGTCGCGTTTGCTCAGGCCTTCGACCAGCAAACGCTGCACGGTGCCCAGGCGTTCTTCGCTGATTTCCTTGATGTTGTTGTTGATCACGGCCTGCAGCTCATGCAGGCGGCGCAGCTTGACTTCGTGCGGCGTGTCGTCGTGCAGATTGGCGGCGGGCGTGCCGGGGCGGGGGCTGAAGATGAAGCTGAACGAGTTGTCAAAGCGCACATCGTGGATGAGCTTCATCATCTTCTGGAAGTCTTCTTCCGTCTCGCCGGGAAAGCCCACGATGAAGTCGCTGCTCATGGCCAGATCCGGGCGGATGGCGCGCAGCTTGCGAATCGTGCTCTTGTATTCCATAGCCGTGTAGCCGCGCTTCATGGCCATCAAAATCTTGTCCGAGCCGTGCTGCACGGGCAGGTGCAGGTGGCTGACCAGCTTGGGCAACTTGGCGTAGGCCTCGATCAGGCGTGGCGTGAACTCGTTGGGATGGCTGGTGGTGTAGCGTATGCGTTCGATGCCGGGGATTTCGGACACGTATTCCAGCAGCAAGGCGAAATCGGCAATCTCGGCCGTGTCGCCCATCTTGCCCAGATAGGCATTGACGTTCTGGCCCAGCAGCGTGACTTCCTTGACGCCCTGGTCGGCCAGACCGGCCACTTCCACCAGCACGTCTTCAAACGGACGGCTGACTTCTTCGCCGCGCGTATAGGGCACGACGCAGTAGCTGCAGTACTTGGAGCAGCCTTCCATGATGGAGACAAAGGCCGAAGCACCTTCGACACGGGCCGGCGGCAGGTGGTCGAACTTTTCGATCTCGGGGAAGCTGATGTCCACCTGCGGTTTGGCCTTGGCCGCGCGGGCGTTCAACAGATCGGGCAGGCGGTGCAGGGTTTGCGGGCCGAAGACCACGTCCACATAGGGCGCGCGCTTGATGATTTCTTCGCCTTCCTGGCTGGCCACGCAGCCGCCCACGCCGATCAGCACGCCTTTTTCCTTGAGGTGCTTGATGCGGCCCAGATCGCTGAATACTTTCTCTTGCGCCTTCTCGCGCACCGAGCAGGTGTTGAACAGGATCAGGTCGGCTTCTTCCACGTCCTGCGTGGGCTCATAGCCCTGGGCGGCGCCCAGCACGTCGGCCATCTTGTCCGAGTCGTACTCGTTCATCTGGCAGCCAAAGGTTTTGATGAAGACTTTTTTGCTCATGGGGAATACTCGTTGTCGCTGCAGTCTGTGGTGGCTGCAATCACAAAAGTCATAGCAGCTAGCGCATGCCTGACTTTGGTTTTAATAGATAAATGTCATGGGCTGATTGCGCAGCGTGCGCAAGCAGCTCATCAATTTGTAGTGGCGACCTAGCTGCCGAAGATGCGCATCAACCCGGTTTTGGGCTGGATGGGCTTGTACTTCTCGATCTCGGCCGGGGTCAGAATCCAGGCAGTGTGCAGGCCAAGGGTCTGGGGTTCGATCACATAGCCGACCAGCATTTTCTGGCCTGCGTAGTTGTGGGCGAAAACAATGGTGCGCTCCTGGCTGAACAGACGAAAGCCGGGAGTGGTGCGAACGGCCTGGCCGTTGATGGCGACTTCGGGAAAGTTGGTGACCGTCAGCTCGCCAAACAAGGCGGTGGGCGGAAAGTTGCGCGGCTCGTTGGAGGGCAGGCCCTGGGCCATGGCCGTCAGGCTGCTGCCGGCGGCAGCGGCCAGCAAGCCGGCGGCCAACAGGCGACGGCCCGAGAAGAGAGCGGAGGTGCAGCGGTTCATGGTGTTTATCCAGGGGCTGGGTTCAGTGCAGACGGCGTCCGCACAGCAGCTGTGATTTTACGGACTTGGCGAGCAGGCAGGGGCGTGCTCAAGCTTTATCGCTGTCGGGCAGTGCATGTCCGCCGGCCGCATACAAGACCGCCTGCGGCGGGCGGCACAGGCCCCAGAAGCGCAAGCCCGTCAGCTCGGCCATGCGCACGCCCATGGCGGTGGGAGCCGAGATGGTGACCAGCGCCGCCACGCCCAGCTTGGCGCATTTGCGCACCAGCTCGTGGCTGCCGCGGCTGGACAGCACCACAAAGCCCGGCTCGCTCAAGCGCGCAGTACGCGCCAGGCGGCCCAGCAGCTTGTCCAGGGCGTTGTGGCGGCCCACGTCTTCCAGCACTTCGTGCAGCTGACCATCGAGTGTGGCCCAGCCGGCGGCGTGGATGGCTCCGGCCTGGGCATTGAGAATTTGTTTGGCCGACAGCGCATCGATGGCGCTGCAAACCGTGGTCACATCTACCCGGGCCAGCCAGTCATGCGCGGGCAGGGGCGAAAAGTCCAGATCCAGTGCGGCAAAGCTTTCCACGCCGCAGACGCCGCAGCCGGTACGCCCCGTCATGCTGCGGCGGTGGTCCTTGAGGCGGGCAAAGCAGCGCGATGAAATCTCCAACTGCACCTGCATGCCATCCATGCCGGCAGGCAGGCCGGCTGCTGCGGCAGCCACGGGCGTGACCTCGATGCCATAGCAGTCGGCAGCGCTGTCCAGAATGCCTTCGCTGAGTGCAAAACCCAGGGCAAAGTCTTCCAGATCCAGCGGCGTGCCCATCATCACGGCGTGGGAGATGCCGTTGAACACCAGGGCAATCGGCACCTCGTTGGCCAGCACGCGATCCTGCGCCAGCGGCTCTTGCTGCAGCTGGTGGCGCTGCACGGCAAAGTGGCTGATGGCGGGAATGTGCGGCGGCGGGGTACAGGCGCTGGGACTGGTGTCGGTCATGGCTGCCATTATCGATTCAGCCCGCCGCAGTCTTCAGTCCAGCAAGGCCATGCCCTTGATCTGGGCGAAGACCTGCTTGCCTGCCTGCAGCTGCAGTGCCTTGCAGGAGTGTCTGGTGATCCGGGCCAGCAGCCGGGCCGAGCCTTTTTGCAGCGACACCATGACCTGGCCCGGACCGTCCTCGCGCAGGTCCAGTACCTGGCAAGGAAGGATGTTGAGAATGCTGCTGCCTTCGGCGCGCGTCAGGCTCAGGCTGACATCGCGGGCCTGCACGCGCAACTGCACCTGGCTGCCTATGGGCCTGGGGCGTGCCATGACCAATTGCAGCTGGCCGCCGTCAAAGCTCAGCGTGCTCAGGTAGTCGACCATGTCGTGGGTCTGCACGGTGGCATGGATCACGCTGGAGGCCAGATCGCCTTGTGTCAGCGGCAGATCCAGGCGGGAGAGCAAAGCGGTCAGCGGGCCTTGGGCCACCACCCGGCCGCTTTCGAGCAACACCATGTGTTGGGCCAGGCGCGCCACCTCGTCCATGGAGTGGCTGACATAGACGATGGGAATCTGCAGATGGCGCTGCAACTGCTCCAGATAAGGCAATACCTCGGCCTTGCGCTGGGCGTCGAGTGCGGCCAGGGGTTCGTCCATCAGCAGCACCTGGGGACTGGTGGCCAACGCCCGGGCAATCGCCACGCGCTGGCGCTCTCCGCCCGACAACGTGGCCGGCATGCGATCCATCAGATGGCTGATGCCCAGCAGCTCCACGGCCCGTTCCTTGGAGACCTGGCGGCGCTCTACCGGCGTACGCTTCATCCCGTAGTCGATGTTTTTCTGCACCGACAGATGCGCAAACAGGCTGGCTTCTTGAAACACATAGCCCAGCGCCCGCTGGTGCGTGGGCAGCCAGTGGCCGCTGGCGTCGTCTTGCCACAGGGCCTCCTTGACGGCAACCCGGCCCCGGGCGCGCTCCAGCCCGGCCAGGCTGCGCAGGCAGCTGGTCTTGCCGCAGCCGGACGGCCCGAACAAAGCGGTCACGCCCTGGCCCGGCAGCTCCAGATCGACATTCAGCTCGAAGTCTGCACGCTGCAATTGCAGGCGGGCGGCGATGAAGGGGGAGGTACTCATGTGCGACGCTTTCTTTTGCCGCCGGGCCGCCCCAAGGCAAAAAGCGGCCCCCTTGGGGGGCAGCGGCTACACGTGAGTAGAGCAAGCGTGGGGGTCATTTTTTTGGCTGCAGCCAGTTCAGCGCCAGCAGCACGATAAAGGAGAACACCACCATGCCGGCCGCCAGCAGATGGGCATGGCCGTACTCCATGGCTTCCACATGGTCGTAGATCTGTACCGAGACCACGCGCGTTACGCCGGGGATGTTGCCGCCCAGCATCAGCACCACGCCAAATTCGCCCACGGTATGGGCAAAAGTCAGCACGGCGGCGGTGATGAAACCGGGCTTGGCCAGCGGCAGGGCCACGGTCAGAAATCGGTCCAGCGGGCTGGCGCCCAGGCTGGCAGCCGCTTCCATGGGGCGTGTGCCCAGGGCTTCAAAGGCGCGCTGCAACGGCTGGACGGTGAACGGCATGGAATAGATCAGCGAGCCCACTACCAGCCCGGCAAAGGTGAAGGGCAGATTGCCAATGCCCAGCGATTGGGTGAGTTGACCAATCGGACCGTGAGGGCCCATGGTGACCAGCAGATAAAAGCCGATCACCGTGGGCGGCAGCACCAGGGGCAGGGCGACCACGGCGCCAATCGGCCCGGCCCAGCGCGAGCGCGTGTGGGCCAGCCACCAGGCCAAGGGCGTGCACAGCAGCATCAGCAGCACGGTGGTGACGCTGGCAAGTTTGAGCGTGAGCCAGATGGCGGCGTAGTCTTCGGCGGTCAGTTGCATGAAACCCAAAAAATAACCCTTGACCATGCCAGCTTAGCCCAGCACCGCCAAGGGAAGAGCGAAATCTTTGCGGCCTAGTTTGAGGCGGAAAACCGCCTCAAACCCTTTTATTGCAAGCGTCAGAAGCTATAACCGTAGGAGCGGATGATTTCCTGTGCCTTGGGGCTGCGCAGGTACTTCATGAGTGCCGAGGCGGCTTCGTTGTCCTTGGCGCTGTTGAGCACAATCGCGTCCTGGCGAATGGGCTCGTGCATATTGGCCGGCACTTGCCAGGCCGAGCCTTCGCGGATCTTGCCGTTTTCCATGACTTGCGACAGAGCCACAAAGCCCAGCTGCGCATTGCCCGTGGCGGCGAACTGGTAGGTCTGGGCAATGTTCTCGCCCATGACGACCTTGGGCTGCACTTGCGAGGTCAGGTTCAGCTTGTTCAGGACTTCCATGGCGGCTGTGCCGTAGGGCGCCAGCTTGGGGTTGGCAATCGCGATGTGCTTGTAGTCGCCGGTTTTCAGGACGGCGCCCTTGTCATCCACATAGCCGGCCTTGGGGCTCCACAGCACCAGGGTGCCGATGGCATAGGTAAAGCGTGAATCGGCCAGACCCTTGCCTTCCTTGGCAATCTTCTCGGGCGTGGTGTCGTCGGCGGCCAGCAGGATGCCGAAGGGCGCGCCATTGTTGATCTGGGCGTAGAACTTGCCGGTGGCGCCAAAAGACAGCTCGGCCTTGTGGCCGGTATCCTTTTCAAACTCGGTGGCAATCTTCTTCATGGGGGCGGTGAAGTTGGCCGCCACGGCTACGGTCACCTCGGCCGCTTGCGCCTGCACGGACCACAAGCCCAGCACGGCCGAACTGGTCACGGTCGCGATCACGGCCGCAGAGCGTGCCAGTTGAAAGGAAAAACGCGAGGCAGGCAGAGCAGTCTGGGTCATGGAAATTTCGCTATTCATAAATGGAATAACGAGTGTAATCTTTTTTAATGCTCAAGGGCCAGCGAGGAAAATCCAAGGCAGGGCATGATGGCGCCCATGTCAGAAAAAGAATTTCACGAACAAGAGCAGCGCGAGACTTTTGACGCTGCCGGTCTGTCCAGCAATTCGCTGTCTCAGGCTTTGGGCTACGACATTGCCGACCGGCGCATCGCCATCCTGCGCGGAATAGCGCACAGCGGCTCCATCTCCCAGGCTGCACGCGATGTGGGCGTGAGCTACAAGGCCGCCTGGCAGGCCATTGATACCCTGACCAACTTGGCGGGCGTGCCCCTGGTGGAGCGCAGCGTGGGCGGCGCCGGCGGCGGCGGCGCACAGATCACGGCGGCCGGTGAATCCCTGCTGGCCACGGCCGAGACCATGGAGCGCATGCGCGCCGAAGTGCTGCAGCGCGTGCAAAGCGGGCAGAGCCCGGGCGACGCGCCTGCGGTGGTGAATCTGGGTCTGATGACCAGCATGCGCAATCAGTGGCCCTGCACCGTGCTCAAGGTCGAATCCCTGGGCGCCCAGATTCGCGTGTGGCTGCGCCCTGCGGGCGAGACCGAGACGCAGTGGAGCATTGCCGCCCGCATCACCCCCGAGAGCTATGAGCTGCTGGGCCTGGCGCCCGGCGTTTCGGTGCTGGCGCTGTGCAAGGCCACGGCCGTCAAGGTTTTCAAAGGGCAGGAGCGCCCCATGGCCGCCACACAGGCCATCAATCTCTGGCCCGCACAGGTGCAGCGCGTGACGCGCGGCGCGGCATCGCTGGCCGATGAACCCGTGGCCTGTGACGAAGCCGTGTGCCGCCTGACCTGGGGCGCGCAGATTGTGGGCTTTGCCCCGGCCCAGAGCGGGCTGGATGCGCAAGACAGCGTCTGGCTGGAAGTTCCGGAAGCTGCCGTGGTGGTGGCGGTGACGGCATAAAAACGCCGCCGGCCCGTGGCGGGCGCGGCGGCGAAAAGGGAGGAATCAAAGGGGAAAGATTCCCTGGGGGTCTTCAATCGACCTTGAGACCGATTTCCTTGATCAGCGGCGCAAAGCGCGCACGTTCCTTGGCGTGGTGGTCCACAAACTCCTGGCGGCCCATGCGCGGCTCGGGTGTGGCGCCCAGTCCTTGAATCACCTCGATCACATTCTTTTGCTCCAGTGCCTTGAGCACGCTGGCGCGCACCGCTTCCACCACGGGGACGGGCGTGCCGGCCGGGGCGTAGATGCCGAACAGCGTGTCGGCATCAAAACCGGGCAAGCCGCTTTCGGCCAGTGTGGGCACCTTGGGATAGAGCGGCGAGCGCTGCGGGCTGCCAATGGCCAGCAGCTTGAGCTTGCCGGCTTCCACCTGCTTGAGGCCGGGGCCTGGATCAAACCAGTACTGCAGCTGGCCGCTGAGCACATCGGTCAGTGCCGGGCCGGCGCCTTTGTAGGGAACATGGGTGGCCTCGACCTTGGCAGCACGCTTGAACATTTCACCGGCCAGATGGGGTGAGCTGCCGGGGCCGGGTGAGCCATAGGACAGCTTGCCGGCATGGGCCTGCAGGTGTTTGACGAACTCGCCCACATTGCTGACCGGCACCGAGGGATTGGTCTCCAGAAACACATGGACCCGGGCCACGGCAGCCACGGGAATCAGGTCTTTTTCCGGGTTGAAGGGCAGCTTGCTGTAGATCAGCGGATTGATGCTGATGCCGCCGCCCGAGCTCAGCAGCAGCGTGTAGCCGTCCTTGGGGGAACGCACGGTTTCGCCGATGCCGATATTGCCGTTGGCACCGGGCTTGTTGTCCACCACCACCGACTGGCCCAGGGCCTGGCTCATGGTGGGGGCAATCGCCCGGCCCATCACATCGGCGGCACCGCCGGGGGCGAAGTTCACTACCAGGCGGATGGGGCGCTCCGGCCATTTGTCATTGGCCAGAGCCGGGGTAGCGATGGTGCTGCAAAACAGGGCCGGAATGGCGGCCAGTCCCATGCGGCGCAGGCGGTTGATCGGCGGCATTTTTGCCATGAAGTCTGTCTCCTTGAGTGTTTTTATGTCGTTCGTCTAAGGGCGTGTCAGGCAACTTCCACTTCCACCACGATGGGGCGGGGGTGGGCAATGGCGGCCTGCAGGGCCAGGGCCAGCTGCGATGCATCCTCCACATGCATGCCGTCGCAGCCGTGGCCCTTGGCCAGGGCGACAAAGTCGATATCCGGCAGCTCCGTGCCTTCCACCTTCTCGCCGTCCCGGTAGCCAAAGACCTTGGAAAAATCCTGCAGCGCGGCGTAGCGGCGGTTCTTGAGGATCACAAAGGTGATGGGCAGGCGCAGATTGGCGGCGCTCCACAGGGCCTGAATGGCGTACATGGATGAGCCATCGCCGATCACTGCTATCACTTTTTTCTCGGGCTTGGCCAGGGCCACGCCCACGGCGGCAGGCATGCTGTGGCCCAGGCCGCCGCTGCACATGGTGAAGAAGGTCTCGCTGTGAAAAATCGGCAGATAGCTCTGGATGGTGGGGCGCGAGCTGGGCGCTTCTTCCACGATGATGCTCAGAGGATCACGCACGCCGGCCAGGGTGTGCATGGCAAATGCGACCGACATGCGTTCGCCCGCCGCCGGAGCCTCAGGTACGGGCGCAGCAGGCTTGCGGGCCGGGGCTTGGCGCTGCGTGATATGCGGGCGGGCCAGTAGTTCCTGCACGCCCAGGCGGATATTGCCCACGGCGGCCGTGCCCACGGGAGCCCAGGCGGCAATGGCCGGGTCTTCAATCAGCTGAAACAGCTCAGAGCCTGCGGGAATGAAGGGGCCGGCGCCTTCCACGTGGTAGGTGAAAGCGGCAGCGCCCACGGCAAAAATCGCATCGTGCGCGCCCAGCAACTCGACCATGCGCTCGCGCATGGCAGGCAGAAAGCCGGCAAACAGCGGGTGATCTTCGGGAAAGCTGCAACGCCCGCTCATGGGAGCCACAAACACGCGGGCCTGGTGGCGCTCGGCCAGGGCCACCACCTCATCCCAGGCCTGGCCGCGATCGACGGCGGCGCCTACCACCAAAGCAGGAGATTGCGCAGCGTCCAGCGCGTCGCCGATCAGGCTCAGGGTGTGCGGGTTGGCTCGGGTCTCGAAGCCCACATGGCGCAAAGTGATGGGCTCGCAGGGCTTGTCCCAGTCATCGGCAGGAATCGAGACAAACACCGGGCCGCGTGGCTCCTGCATGGCGATGTAGTAGGCGCGGGCCAGAGCCAGGGGCACGTCTTCTGCGCGTGCCGGCTCGCAGCTCCACTTCACATAGGGCTTGGGCAGCTCGGCGGCATCGCGTGAGTGCAAAAACGGATCGAACTGCAGCAGAGAGCGGGCCTGCTGGCCCGCCGTGATGATCATGGGCGTGCGGTTCTTGAAGGCCGTGAAGATATTGGCCATGGCATGGCCCACGCCTGCGGCCGAATGCAGATTCACAAAACTGGCCTGGCGTGTGGCCTGTGCATAACCATCGGCCATGCCCACGACCACGGCTTCCTGCAGGCCCAGTTCGTACGAGAAATCCTCGGGATAGTCGCGAAACAGCGGCAGCTCGGTAGAGCCCGGGTTGCCGAAAATACGGGTCATGCCCAGCTCGCGCAGCATGGCAATCACGACGTGGCGCACGGTATGGCTTGGCTGTTCGGCTTGTGCCAGGGCGGTTTGATGGGAGGTTGTGACTTGCAAAACAATCGTCCTGTAGGGAACTGAGAGGGGAGCTCAAGCGCTTGGGCGTCATCTTGCAGGGCGGCATAATTTCCAGCAATTGAATAAAACATCTAAGAGATATTCGTTTTATGGATATATCAGGCCTGGATCTCAATCTGCTGCGCGTGTTTGATGTGGTGTTTCGCCATGGCAGCGTCAGCCGTGCCGCCCAGGAGCTGGGCATGTCCCAGCCGGCGGCCAGCCAGGCGGTGACGCGGCTGCGTCAGTTGCTGGGCGATCCTCTGTTCGAGCGCATGCATGGCGGCGTAAGGCCCACGCCGCGTGCCGAGCGGCTGGCGCTGGCGGTGCGTGCTGCCCTGGCCACGCTGGAAGTGGCGCTGGCCGAGGCCCATGCCTTCGAGCCGCAGCAGGCGCAAAAGCGTTTTCGCATTCATCTCAGCGATATTGGCGAGGCGCGGTTCTTGCCGCCGCTGATGTGGGCGCTGCGCGAGCAGGCTCCCCATGTGCAGCTGGAGACCCTGCCCATGGCCATGACCGAGATTGCCGATGCGCTGGATCGCGGCTCGCTGGATATTGCCATCGGTTTTCTGCCCGGTGTGACGGGCACGCAGCAAACCGTGCTGCTGTCGGATCACTATGCGGTGCTGCTGCGCAAAGAGCACCCGGTGCTGCAGGTGTTGCAAGACGGGCGGCTCAGCCCGGAGAATCTGCGCTCGCTGGAGTTTGTGGCCGTGCGCTCCCATTCCGAAACCTTGCGCATTCTGCAGGCGCTGGATCTGCAGCAGCAGATACGGCTGTCAGCGGCCCACTTCATGGCCGTGCCCTCCATCGTGCGCCAGACGGACCTGGCCGTGATCATGCCTGCCGAGATTGCCGATACCTTTGAGCGCCAAGGCGGCTATGCGGTAGTGCAGGCCGATCTGCCGGCAAGCGCGTTCGATGTCTCGCTGCACTGGAGCTGGCGCTTTGCGCAGGAGCCGGCCAACCAGTGGCTGCGCTCGCTGGTGCTTGAGGTTTTCAGGCAGCGAGCTTGAAAAACGGACGTAAAAAAGCGCCAGAGCTTGTTGAAGGCTCTGGCGCTTGATGCATTAGCAGTAGCTGCTCTGTTTATTGAAGTTCCTTGCCCTTGAGTTCGGGAATCAGAAAGGCCGTGGCAATCATGTCCAGCACATAGATGGCGGCCAGCAGGGCGATGGCCACCTGGAAGGAGTAGGCCATGGCGATTGCGCCCACCACCACCGGGCCGAAGCCACCCACGGCGCGGCCGATGTTGAACAGCACGTTCTGTGCGGTGGCGCGGGCTGCGGTGGGGTAGGCCTCACTGATGACGGCGCCATAGCCGCCCATCATGCCGTTGACGCACAGGCCCATGATGGCGCCCACCCACAGCATGGCCGTGGGGTCGGTCAGTTGGGAATAGGCCAGTACCGAGATCACCGAGCCGACCTGGAAGATCAGGAAGGTGGGCTTGCGGCCGATGCGGTCGGCCAATTGGCCGAAGACCCAGATGCCGACGGACATGCCGATGATGGTGACCGCGGTCCACATCGAGGACTTGGTCAGGCTGAAGCCCATTTGCTTGGACAGAAAGCTGGGCATCCAGATCATGATGCCGTAGTAGCCGAAGTTCTGCACCGAGGTCAGCACGATCACGCCCAGGCTGACCTTGACCGTGGCCTTGTCCTTGACCAGCAGCTTCAGGCACTGCAGGGCCGAAGGCTGCTCTTTTTTGCTGCGAGCCACAAACACTTCGGGCTCGTGCAGCTTGTTGCGGATGACCCAGGCCACGAGGGCGGGAATCACGCCCACCAGAAACATGCCACGCCAGCCGATCAGGGGCAGCAACAGCGGGGTCAGCAGGGCTGCACCCAGCACGCCCACTTGCCAGCCCAGCGCTACATAGGACGAGACGCGGGCACGGTGGCGGGCCGGCCAGGCTTCGGCGGCCAAGGCCATGCCGATGCCGAACTCGCCACCCAGGCCTATGCCGGCAATGGTGCGGTAAATCAGCAAGTCCCAATAGCCTTGGGCAAAAGCGCACAGGCCGGTGAAGACGGCAAACAGCACGATGGTCCAGGTCAGCACGCGGATGCGGCCGTAGCGGTCGCTGAGCATGCCGAACACAATGCCGCCGAACACGGCGCCGATCAGCGTCCAGGTCACCAGCGAGCCGGCCTGGCCGGGAGTGAGGTTCAGGTCTGCAGAGATGGCCGAGAGCATGAAGCCCAGAATCAGCAGGTCAAAGCCGTCCATGGCGTAGCCGACGGCCGAGCCCATGAGTGCCTTCCAGCTGTATCCGTCGACTTGTGTTGGGGCACTGCCAGCTTGTGCGGCGCCATGGGTGTTTGAGGTCACGGGATCATCCTTGAGCGAGAGATCAGGACGTTTTCCGGTGCCCATCGGCAAGCTGCAGAAAAAGCGCAGCCCTCACTGGTGGGATGACCAGTGCGCGGGCACGCTGCGCGCGTGCAGCATCCTTGGGGTGCAAGGGGCACGAGAAAGAGTCCTGAAGGGGAGGGGGTGAGAGAGCGGGAGCAGGGCATCGCGCGCTGCGCAACAGGCGGCGCGGTGGCCATGCGGCCTCTGTAAAAAGCGAAAAGCCCCAAGAGCGTGAGCGCTTGGGGCTTAAATTTGGTGGTCGTAGCGGGACTCGAACCTGCGACATCAGCATTATGAATGCTGCGCTCTAACCAACTGAGCTATACGACCGACAGTCCGGTATTCTAATGCCTAAAAATTAGCTTTTCAGTCAAATCCAGAATTTTTTTGATGCGATCAAAAAGATCGGACATGAAAAAACCGCAGTGTTCATCAGAGCACTGCGGTTTTCTATCTGGTGGTCGAGGCGGGACTTGAACCTGCGACATCAGCATTATGAATGCTGCGCTCTAACCAACTGAGCTACACGACCTGGAGCCAGCGATTATATACCAAATTACTGGTGGGTGAAATGGGCTGGGCGCTTGTTGACGAAGGCGTCCATGCCTTCCTTCTGATCCTGCGTGGCAAACAGGGCGTGGAACAGGCGGCGTTCGAACATCACGCCATCCGACAGACTGCTTTCAAATGCGCGGTTCACGGACTCCTTGGCCGCCATGACGGCCAGCTGCGAGAAACCGCTGATGATGATGGCTGCGCCCAGGGCTTCTTCCATCATCTTGTCCAGCGGCACCACGCGGCTGACCAGACCGGCGCGCTCGGCTTCCGTGGCATCCATCATGCGGGCGGTCAGCGCCATGTCCATGGCCTTGGCTTTGCCCACGGCGCGGGGCAGGCGCTGCGTGCCGCCGGCGCCGGGAATCACGCCCAGCTTGATTTCGGGCTGGCCAAACTTGGCGTTGTCGGCGGCGATGATGAAGTCGCACATCATGGCCAGCTCGCAGCCGCCGCCCAGGGCGAAGCCGCTGACGGCGGCGATCACGGGCTTGCGAATGCTGCGAATGGTTTCCCAGTTGCGGGTGATGTAGTCGCCGCCGTAGGCATCGGCAAAGCTGTACTGGGCCATGGCGCCGATGTCGGCGCCGGCGGCAAAGGCTTTTTCGCTGCCTGTGATGATCATGCAGCCAATGCTTTTATCGGCGTCGAATTTCTTCAGGGCATCGCCCAGCTCGTTCATCAACTGGTCGTTCAAGGCGTTGAGCTGCTTGGGGCGGTTCAAGGTGATGATGCCGACCTTGTCCGCTTCAACGCGCACTTCAATGGTTTCGTATGCCAAGGTTGTCTCCTGAGTGGTTCTGAAGGTTGGGATTGCAGATGCCAAGAATAACTGCTGTTGCCGCACAGGTGCCAGGGTGCCCGGGCCGCTGTGCGGTGATCAGCGTCAGGCCGCAACAGCTGCCGCAGCGGTGACTGGGGCGGCGGCGCCGCTCAGCCAAAGCTCGCAAGCGGTCTTGTCGCTCACTTCCAGGCCCAGATTGCTGATGGGCGCGGCTTGCGCATTGGCGCTATTTGCATCCTCGGCGACGGGTTTTGCCGGCTGTGGATCCAGGGCCAGCTGCAGCGTCAGAATCTGCTTGTCGCGTGCCACCCAGGCGGTGACCTGATTCGCATCGCCGGCGTAGAGCAGTAAATCGTCCAGTTTGGTAATGCGCCAGCGCTGCTCCTGGGCCTCGATGGCCAGCCATTCGTCGCCGGCCATCATGCCGGACTGCTCGGCCAGGCCGCCGCGCAGCACGGTCTTGATCTGCACGCTATGGTTTTCCTGAACGCGCAGGCCCAGCTTCTGCGCCAGCTGCGCAGGTTCGGCCTTGGCCTTGATGCCGTGCAAGGTCAGCAGTTCTGCCAGTGGCAGATCGTTTGTGCCGTGCACCCAGAGATGGAGCTGGCGCGCAATGGCCTCGTTGCCCAGCTGGGCAACGAGGCGTGCAATATCGGCCTCGGTGATGGGGCCGCCCTGCTGTCCGCCTTGCACCTCACCGTCCGACAGCTGCCACAGCCCGCGCATCACATCGTCCAGCGATGCGCCGTGCTGGCGCAGGCTCAGGTCCAGGCACAGGGCGACCAGCGAGCCCTTGGTGTAATAGCTGACCGTGTGGTTGGCCGTGTTTTCATCCTGGCGGTAGTACTTGACCCAGGCATCAAAACTGGCCTCAGCCACCGATTGCAGCTGGCGGCCCGGGGTCTGCAGCACCTGGTTGATGGTGCGGGTGATGAGCTTGAGGTATTGGGTGCTGTCGATCAGCCCCGCGCGGCGCAGGAACAGGTCGTCGTAATAGCTGGTGAAGCCTTCGAAGAACCATAGCAGCTCGGTGTAGTTTTCCTGTTCATAGTCATAGCGGGCGAATTCGCCAGGGCGCAGGCGTTTGACGTTCCAGGTGTGAAAGTACTCGTGGCTGATCAGACCCAGCAGCGTGGTGTAGCCCTCGCTGGCCTTGGCTTGGCCGGGGCCGGTGTGTTTTCGCGGCAAGTCGCTGCGGCCGCAGATCAGGGCGGTGGAGTTGCGGTGCTCCAGCCCGCCGTAGCCGTCATCCACCACATTGAGCATGAAGACATAGCGCTCCATGGGCGGGCGGCTGCCATCGGCATGCCAGAAGGCGATTTCCGCTTCGCAGATTTTTTGGGTATCGGCCAGCAGGCGCCGGCCGTCAAAGCTGGGTGCGGCTCCTGCCACCACAAATTCATGCACTACGCCGCCGGCCACAAACTCCCCGCGCCAGAACTTGCCCATCTCGACGGGGCAGTCCACCAGCTCGTCGTAATCGGCGGCGGTATAGAGACCAAAGCCCTGGCCGTCCACCTGGGCGGCCGTGAGGCCGGTGGCAACCTGCCAGTCTTGCGTGGCGGGGCTGCTCAGCAGCTCCAGTGCATGGGGGTTGTGCTCCTGGCCGTGCACGCGCAGGCACAGGCTGGTGCCGTTGAAAAAACCGCGGCGACGGTCCAGCCAGGCAGTGCGTACCGAGGTGTCATACGCGCAAACTTGATAGCTGATAGCGCAAGCTGCATCTGCGCTACAACCGATTTTCCATTGGTTTTTGCTCAGCTGCTCGACGGCGATGGGCTGGCCGTTTTGCGTGGCACTCAGCGCTTGCAGGTTCTTGGAAAACTCGCGCACCAGATAACTGCCGGGAATCCAGACCGGCAGCGACAGCAGCTGCCCGGCTGCCGGGCGCTCCAGATGCAGGGTGACATCAAAAAGATGAGCGTCCACCGCGCTGGCCTGCACGGTGTAGCGAATCAAAGAGGCGGGGGCAACAGCCATGGCGGCTCCAAAAAAAAGGCCGGGGCATTGCACGGCCTGTGCTGCCCCGGCCAGGGTTCGCTTGATGCGACTAAGCGGCAAAGCGCTCAGAGGTGAATGGTGTCCAGCTTACTTGGCGGCCAGGTGCTTTTCCACTTCGGCAGCCGAGATGGCTCCGGGGACGCGCACATTGTTGGCAAAGATGATGGTGGGCGTGCCCGTGATCTTGTATTTGCGGCCAAACGCCACGTTGCGCTGAATGGCGGCAGGATCGCACTGGGCCGCGGCAGCATTTTTGCTGTTGAGCATTTGCTCATGCCAGGCCTTGGCCGGGTCCTTGGCGCACCAGATGTTGCGCGACTTGTCGGCCGAGTCCGGGCTCAGGATAGGGTAGAGAAAGAGGTAGATCGTGACGTTGTCCACGCTCTGCATGTCTTTTTCAAAGCGCTTGCAGTAACCGCAGTTAGGGTCTTCGAACACGGCCATCTTGCGCTCGCCCTTGCCGTGCACGATGGTGATGGCGTCCTTGAGCGGCAATTGCTTGAAATCGACTGCCGTCAGCTGGTTCATACGGTCTTCGGTCAGATTACGCCTGGCCTTGGTGTCGATCAGCTCGCCCTGAATCAGGTAGTTGCCCTTGGCATCGGTGTAGAAGATGTCGGTGCCTACGCGGACCTCGTACAGACCGGCCATGGGCGTGGAGCGCACCTCATCGATCTTTTCGAGCTGGGGAATGCGCTCGGTCAACGTCTTTTTGAGATTGGCATCCTGGGCATGCACGCTCAGGCCGAAGGTCAGGCTGGCGGTGGCCAGCAGGCAGGCAACAAGTTTCATAGAGCAAGTATGGGGCCGCGCTGGGCACGGCCAACCTTAGGTATTTCTTATTTCTGCCGTTCAAGGCCCGAGTGAATCCATGGCCTGGGCGGCAGGGCATGCGTTTTGGAGTGGCTTGGGGCCCAAGGGTTCCCCGGATCGACCGGGAAGGCCAGGGCTCAGAGCAGTCCCATGGCCTGTTTGGCCATCCAGGACTTGAGCGGGCCGCTGCGCTCGAAACCCTTCATACCCCAGTTGCGCAGCATTTGCATGGGCACTTCGGGGCGGGCAAACAGCTGCTGCAGGCCATCCATGGCCAGACCCATGGGGGCCAGGGCAGCCTTGCGCTCGCGTTCGTATTGGCGCAGCAGCTTGGTGTCTGCCGTGCTGCGCCAGTAGTCGCGCTCCTGCAGCACGCGGGCCAGCGTCTGTGCGTCGGCCAGGCCCAGGTTCAGGCCCTGTCCTGCCAGCGGGTGCACGTTATGGGCGGCGTCGCCAGCCAGCACCCAGCTGCGCGGGGTGCGTGAGGCATCCATCTGGGTGCCGCACCAGCGGTCGGCCACGGCCTGCTGTAGCGGCCAGGCGGCGCGCGGGGCAATTTCCTGCAGTTCGCCCAGGGCGTATTGGCTGATGGTCTGCAGGCGCACGGCAAAAGTCTCTTCGTCGCTGTGCAGCCACTCTTCCACTAGGCTTTGCTGCAAGGACCAGACCACGGCCACCTCGTTGCCTTCGGGTCCGGCCAGAGGCAGCAAGGCCAGAATGCTTTCGGGCGTGAACCACTGGCGCGCAATGCCGCCGTGGGGCAGCTCACAGCGCAGGCGGGTGGCAATCGCGCTTTGGGAATAGGGGGTGACGGAAAAATCCACGCCGAACTCGGCACGTGTGCTGCTGGCGCGGCCCTCGCAGATGGCGGTCAGCGCTGCGGGCACGGGTTCTTTGACGATTTCCACCTGGGGCTGGTAGCGCACGGCCTCGGCCAGGCGCTGCTCCAGAGCGGGAACATCCACAATCCAGGCCAGCGCCTCGACCTCTTGCGAGGCTGCATCGAATTGCACCTGGCCGTCCAGATCGCCAAACACCTGCATGCCGGTCACCGGCGTGGCGTGCTCGTCATCGGGCCAGCAACGCAGGGACTCCAGCACCATCTTGGAGCTGGCATTGAGAGCATAGGCCCGTACATCCCGCCCCTGGGCGTTGCGCTCTGCCGGTGCGACCAGTGCCACACGCAGACGATCACGCGCCAGCAAAAGAGCCAAGGTCCGGCCCACAATGCCGGCTCCACGAATACATACATCAAAGGTTTGCGCCATGTCCGGCATTGTAGGAGGCGTAAGCCGGGCCTGTGTTCCTCGCGGATTGACCATTTGCGGGGCCCATCACCTGCATCAACTATGCTGTTGATAGCAGCTTGCGCTTGATGGGTAAGCGCTACAGGTCAAAATTGCTCCAACTTATCCGCACCTTCCTGCCATGACCGATACCCGTTACGACGTCCAAGGCCAGATCGCTCAGCTCTGGATTTACCCAGTCAAATCCTGCGCCGGCATTGCGGTGCAGCAGGCGCAGCTGAGCCGCCATGGCCTGCAATGGGACAGGCACTGGATGGTGGTGGACGAGCAGGGCGAATTTCTCACCCAGCGCACGCACCCGCGCATGGCGCTGATTCGCCCCGAAATCGGCAGCGAGCATTTGCGGCTCCACTTTCCTGGGTTGGACGCGCTGCAACTTCCTTTGACAGCCCAGGGTGCCAAGCGCCGGGCGCGAGTCTGGAAAGACGTGGTGGATGCCTGGGATCTGGGCGAATGGGCGCAGCCGGCCAGGCAATGGCTGAGCGCAGCGCTGCAGACCGATGCCCAACTGGTGCGCTTTGACGCAGCCCAGCCCCGGCAAGCCAGCGAGCGCTGGGTAGGGCAGGATGAGGCTCCCACCCATTTTGCCGATGGCTACCCCTTGCTGGTGCTGAGCCAGGCGGCGGTGGACGAACTCAACGAGCGGCTGGAGCAGCTGGCCGAACCGGCCGTCGATGCCAGGCGTTTCAGGCCCAATATCGTGATTTCGGGTCTGGAGGCCCATGACGAAGACCGGGTGGAGTTGCTGCATCTGCTGGAGAGCGCGGGTGTCAGCCTGCGCCCTTGCAAGCCCTGCACGCGCTGCCCCATTCCCGATATCGACCCCGATAGCGCCGTGCCCGGCACGGCCGTAGGGCAGGTAATTCGTGGCTACCGCCAGGATCCACGCGTGGATGATGCTATTACTTTTGGCATGAATGCCCTGGTGCTGGGCTTGCCACCGGGCCGGGCGGCCACCGTTACTTTGCAACTGGGCCAGTCTGTGGCCGGAAATTTACGCTTCGATTGAGCCTTTGCTCGCGCCGTTTTTGCGTCTTTTGCCGCTGTCGCTGCGGATGGCCGGATTCCGGCGCGCGCCAGCAGAGATTCGCTGATCATTACAATCGGCATAGATTTCAGTGACAAAACCAGAACAAAACTCTGCAAACAGAGCGCGTCTGAGTCACATCTCTCCAGAACACCGAACACGCGTCAATGCGGATCGGGCACTTCGGCCACGCTGGTGTGGTGCTCGATAGTGCATTGATATCAAAGGAAATTTCCATGAGCCTCAAATGCGGCATCGTGGGCCTGCCCAATGTGGGCAAGTCCACTCTTTTCAACGCCCTGACCAAGGCCGGCATCGCCGCCGAGAACTATCCCTTCTGCACCATCGAGCCCAATACCGGCGTGGTGGAAGTGCCCGATCCGCGTCTGGATCAGCTGTCCGAGATCGTCAAGCCCGAGCGCGTGGTTCCCGCGATTGTGGAATTTGTGGACATCGCCGGTCTGGTGGCCGGTGCTTCCAAGGGCGAAGGCCTGGGCAACCAGTTCCTGGCCCACATCCGCGAAACCGACGCCATCGTCAACGTGGTGCGCTGCTTTGAAGACCCCAACGTGATCCACGTGGCCAACAAGGTGGACCCGATTGCCGACATCGAAGTCATCCAGACCGAGTTGTGCCTGGCCGACATGGCCACGGTGGAAAAGGCAATTCACCGCTATAACAAGGCTGCTCGCTCTGGTACCGACAAGGATGCCGCCAAGGTGGTTGCCCTGCTAACCCAGATCCAGGATGCTCTCAACGAAGGCAAGCCAGCACGCACCGTGCCCGTCTCCAAGGAAGACGCGCCCCTGATCAAGCAGTTCTGCCTGATCACCGCCAAGCCCGCCATGTTTGTAGGCAATGTGTCGGAAGACGGTTTCGAGAACAACCCGCTGCTGGACCAGCTCAAGGCCTACGCCGAAGCCCAGGGCGCGCCTGTCGTGGCCATCTGCGCCAAGATCGAAGCCGAAATGTCCGAGATGGAAGACGAAGACCGCGACATGTTCCTGGAGGAACTGGGTCTGGAAGAGCCGGGTCTGAACCGCCTGATCCGCGCCGGCTTCAAGCTGCTGGGTCTGCAAACCTACTTCACCGCCGGTGTGAAGGAAGTGCGCGCCTGGACCGTGCCCATCGGTGCCACCGCCCCTCAAGCCGCTGGCGTGATCCACGGCGACTTCGAACGCGGCTTCATCCGTGCCCAGACCATTGCTTTTGATGACTACATTCAGTTCAAGGGCGAGCAAGGCGCCAAGGATGCCGGCAAGATGCGCGCCGAAGGCAAGGAATACATCGTCAAGGATGGCGATGTACTGAACTTCCTGTTTAACGTCTAAAGCGACAGCCTTTGAACGAGACCGAGCAGCACTCCGTGCAGGCGGACCTGGTGGCGGTGCTGGTTGCCGTCACCGCCGGTCAGCCGCGCATTCTGACCACCAGAGCGGGGGTGACGCTGCCTGCCGGCCCCTTCACCTCCAACCACCGCTCGCTGCAGGTCAGCCTGCGTGCCTGGGTGGAGAAGCAAACCCATCATCCCCTGGGTTTTGTGGAACAGCTCTATACCTTTGCCGACCGCGATCGCTCGCAGGAGCTGGGGGTGCGCGCCATCTCCATCAGCTATCTGGCCTTGACCCGCGAACTCGATGACGACGGCCATGCCCAGCCCGGCTGGCAGGACTGGTATCGCTACTTTCCCTGGGAAGACTGGCGTTCGGGTGCGCCCGAGGTCATTGATGGGCAGATTGCTCCGGTGCTCAGGCACTGGTGTGAAAGTGCTTCAGATTCTGTAGCTGCATACGAACGTCAGCAAAGGGCTGCATTGACTTTTGGCCTGGACGGTCACGAGTGGAACGAAGAACTGGTGCTGCAGCGCTATGAGTTGCTGTTCGAAGCCGGCCTGGTGCAGGAAGCCTGGCGCGACGGGGTGAGTGCGCCCGAGGGCGCGGTGCTGGTGGGCACGGCCATGAGCAACGACCACCGCCGCATTCTGGCTACCGGCATAGCCAGGCTGCGCGCCAAGATCAAGTACCGGCCCGTGGTGTTTGAGCTCATGCCCGACGAGTTCTCGCTATTGCAACTGCAGCAGACCGTCGAAGCTCTGGCAGGTCGGGGCCTGCACAAGCAGAACTTTCGCCGTCTGATCGAGCAGCAGGCATTGGTGGAGGAAACCGGGCAGATGACGGCCACCGGCGCCGGCCGCCCGGCCAAGCTGTTTCGCTTTCGCCGCAATGTGATGCTCGAACGAGCGATTGCGGGCAACAAGCTGCCATTGGCCAGATCCCACTGATTTTTGATTTTGAAGACGAAACTGGCTTGACGGACTTAATGCTCAGGTTTAGCATAAGTTCGTTTGCGCGATGGCTTGAAAGCGAATCGCGCTTTTTATTTCTATACAAATACTCATAATGAGCATTATCGAGACTGCCGCCCTGCCTGTTCCGCCTCTGCCGGATGTGATGCTGGAGCCGCTGGTGCGCATGGCCTTGCTGGAAGACCTGGGCCGTGCCGGAGACTTGACGACGGACACCATCGTGCCCGCGGGCGCGAGCGACGAGCTGCGTCTGATGGCGCGTCAACACGGTGTGCTGGCGGGGCTGGATCTGGCGCGCCTGGCCTTTACCTTGATGGACGGCCGCATGGAGTTCCAGGTCAGCCGCCAGGACGGCACCGTGCTGGAGCCGGGCATGGAGATCGCCCGCATCCGCGGCAAGAGCCGCGCCATTCTCACGGCCGAGCGCACGGCGCTGAACTATCTGTGCCATCTGAGCGGCGTGGCCTCGGCCACGCATTCGATTGCCGAGGCCATCAAGGGTTTCGGCACGCGGGTGACCTGCACGCGCAAGACCATGCCGGGCCTGCGCTCGCTGCAAAAGTACGCCGTGCGCGTGGGCGGCGGCAGCAACCACCGCTTTGGGCTTGATGATGCCGTGCTGATCAAGGACAACCATATTGCTCTGGCCGGCGACGTGGCCACCGCCGTGGGCCGCGCCCGTGCCGGCGTGGGTCATATGGTCAAGATCGAGCTGGAGGTGGACACGCTGGCCCAGCTCGAGGTGGCGTTGCAGCTGGGTGTGGATGTGGTGCTGCTGGACAATATGAGCCTGGACGATTTGCGCACCGCCGTCGGCATGTGCAAGGGCAGGGCGATCACCGAAGCCTCGGGCCGCATCACGCCCGAAACTGCGGCTGCGGTGGCTGCGACGGGAGTGGATCAGATCGCCGTAGGCTGGTTGACCCACAGTGCGCGCGTGCTGGATATCGGACTGGATGCTGGATGAGCTCCCCCCTGAGCGGCTTTGCCGCTTCCCCCCGAGGGGACGACGCCCTCGCCGCGAGGCGGCGGGGCCGCCCAGGCTCTTGCTCGGCGTCTCTGGCGTGCGCTTTGCCTTTGCGTGTCCTGTGGTGTAGCTGATGAAGATGATTCCTAAACATCGCCGCAACTGGGCTGTGCTGACGGCCGCCGTGTTGGTGATGGCCGCCGCAGGCCTGTGGCAGGCCAGCACGGGCAAGGCTGCCATGCGGTTTGAAAAGCCCATCACCATCGTGGTGACCTTTCCGCCCGGAGGCGGTACGGATTTACTGGCCCGCAAGCTGGGGGCCGAGCTGCAGCAGCGCATAGGCCAGACGGTGGTGGTGGAAAACCGCCCCGGTGCCAGCGGCAATATCGGCGCGCGTCAGGTGGCGGAGGCGGCGGGCGACGGCAGCACGCTGCTGATGGTCAACAGCACGTTTGCCATCAACCCCGGCGTGTACCAGCATCTGGATTTCGATCCGCGCAAGGACTTCAAGCCGGTGTTCAACGCGGGCACGATTGCCTCGGTGCTGGTCGTTCCGCAGCAAAGCGAGGTGCATACGCTGGGCGATGCGCTGAAGCTTGCTTCATCTGCGGCACCTCTGGCGTTTGCCAGCTGCGGCAACGGCACGCCCCAGCATATGGCCGGCGAGATGCTGGCCCAGGCTGCGCAAGTGCGTTTGCAGCATGTTCCCTACAAGGGCTGCGGTCCGGCCATCACGGCGGTGGCTGCGGGCCAGGTAGCACTGGGCGTGGTGACCGCCAGCAGTGCAACGCCCTTGATCGAAGCTGGCCGCGTGCGTGCCATTGCCATCACCGCACCGCAGCGCGTGCCTCAGCTGGCCGACGTGCCTACGGTGGCGGAGGAAGGCGTCAAATCCTTTGCGCTAGAGCAATGGCATGGCTTGCTGGCACCGGCGACGACACCTGATGCGGTGGTGGCGCACCTGAATGAGGCGCTCAACCAGATTTTGAGTGCCCCTGAAATGCAGCAGGCGCTGACACAGCAGGGCTACACCTTGCTGAAACAGACGCCTGGGCAGTTTGCGCAGCAGATTCAAACCGATATGGATCGCTATGCCGCCGTCACCCAAAGTTTGGGACTGAAGGTGGATTGAATTACGGGTTGGGGGATATGCCGCAGCCGGGCCGCTGGAGCGGCGCGTTTACCTGAGCCTATCCTGGCGAACTGTGGTTCTTATGCCGCAAGCCACAGCAGATATTGCAGTGCAATATTCGCTGCCTATAATCCGCGCACTTTCATTTTCAAAAGGACGGCAGTGACTACTAGCCCGAGTGATAGTTGTAGGCCGGTGCCACGCATCGGTATGTCTCGGGCAGGCTGACGTCTCGGCCATGTCCAGCATTGGGTAGAGCATGTGTTCTACAGCCAGTGTGGCCGGCCTTTCCATTTTCTGTAATCACCAACGCGATGGCCGTTGCCAGCCTGCGGCAGCATGGCTGCGGCTGCGTGCATGACAGAGATGGCTTCTTTCTCCTTATCTGGTAGTTCGCTGTCTGCGCAGTCGAGGGACTGTGCACATGTGCAGCAAGGAGTGCGAATGCAACAGCAAAAAAACACATACAACAACTCTCTGAAGAATCTGCTCTGTGCAGGCGGAGTTTTCTCTTTATCTGTCGCCTGGATGGCGCCAGCCCTGGCTCAGCCAAGCGAGGCCGTCGATGCGCTCAGCGCCGCCGATAGCGTGCCGAGCACGAAGCTGGTGGAGCCAGAGCAGTGGAATGCCAAGTTTCAAGCCACTTATGTTTGGCAGCGCAAGCCGGCTTTTGATGCACCCTATACCGGGGCCAACAGCCTGGTGCCGCAAAAAGAGCGCAGCTATTCGTTTACCACCACGGCATCGATGGGCTACCGCCCCTGGGCGGGTGGCGAGGCCTATCTGGACCTGGAGGCCGCCCAAGGCGTGCCGCTTTCGGGCTTGACCGGCCTGGGTGGCTTTCCCAATGGGGAGCTGGCCCGTACCTCGGGAGCTACGCTCAAGGCCTACCGGGCGCGCGCTTTTGTACGCCAGACCTGGGGTTACGGTGGCGGCCAGGAAGCACAGGAGTCCGAGGCCGGCCAACTGGCCGGCATGGTGGACAAGCGCCGACTGGTGCTCACGGCGGGCAATCTGTCGGTGATCGATATCTTCGACGGCAATGCCTACAACCATGACCCGCGTACCCAGTTCATGAACTGGGCGCTCATGACGCACGGCGCTTATGACTATGCAGCCGATGCGCGCGGCTATACCTGGGGCGCTGTGCTGGAGTGGTATTACGACGATTGGGCCCTGCGTTTTGGCCGCTTTGTTCAGCCCAAGGAGCCCAACGGCCAGCCGCTGGATTCACGCTTTTTCAAGCATTACGGTGATCAGCTAGAGCTTGAGCATGCCCATGTGTGGGCGGGCCAGCCCGGCAAGCTGCGCGCGCTGGTGTTTCGCAACCATTCGGTGATGTCGCGCTATTCGGATGCCTTGAAATACGGGACTGCCACAGCAACGACGCCGGACCTGGACGCGGTGCGCCACGGAGTGCAGACCAAGTGGGGCTTTGGCCTGAATCTGGAGCAGGCGCTGACGAATGACGTAGGCCTGTTTGCGCGCGGCAGCTGGGCCGATGGCAAGACCGAGACCTATGCCTTCACCGAGATTGATCGTTCCCTGTCAGCCGGTCTGTTGGTGCGTGGCAGCCGCTGGGGGCGTGCGCAGGATACGGTGGGCCTGGGTCTGGTGCGCAACTATCTGTCTGCCACCCACCGCGGCTATCTGGCCGCAGGCGGCATGGGCCCGTTCATAGGCGATGGGCAGTTGCGCTACAAGCCGGAGACGATTTTCGAGAGCTTCTACAGCGTCTCCCTCGTCAAGGGCACGTTCGCCACTTTTGACTGGCAGCACATCCGCAACCCGGCATACAACGCTGCGCGCGGGCCGGTCAATGTGTTCAGCCTGCGCTTGCACACCGAGTTCTGATCAGTTGAAAAAGTGCGTGAACAGCTGCTGCAGACCGGCCGTCATCAAAAAGTAGCGCAAGAACTTGCCTATCGCCATATAGGCCACGCAAGGCCAGAAGGGCAGGCGCAGCCAGCCTGCCACGGCGCACAAGGGGTCGCCTACGATGGGCAGCCAGCTCAGCAGGCAGGTCTTGGCCCCGTATTTGCGCAGCCAGCTGCGGGCGATGCGATGCCAGCGGGACTGCTGGCGCAGGCTTTTCTGCGCCGGGGCGCCGTCTTGCTGATGGCGCAGCTTGCGGGCCTTGCTCCAGGCCCGTTGGGCACCCAGGCCCATCCACCAGCTGATGGCGCCGCCAATGGTGTTGCCCGCCGTGGCGACCAGGATGGCCGGCCAGAACAGCGCCGGGTTGGCCGAGACCAGGGCCGCCACCAGCGGCTCGGAACCCAGGGGCAGCAAGGTGGCTGAAATAAGGGCGACGATGAAGACCGTGCTCAGCCCCAGTTCGGGCAGCGACAGCCATTGCAGCAACTGATGTATCCAGACTTCCATACGGCTGTCAGTGTAGGCGGGGGGTCAATTCCCTCACGCCTGGGGGTTGGGCGGGCTGCACCTTGCTGTATCGTGTTACATCTGAATGCGTATGCTGGAAATTTTTGACAGCCAACCAAGTTAAAGCCAACAGGAGTCATCAATGGCGTTGAATGCGGGAAGGACGGGAGTGCTGGGCAAGGCGCTTGTGGCTGTTTCTGCTTTAATTTTGATAGCGGGATGTGCCCATCAGACGGCGGCTACAGTGCAAAAAAAGCCTGAGAACTCGGTTGATCTGGTGGCCCTGGCCACGCTGGCCCCGGGCGTGCGCGAGGACGTGCGCTATGTGGGGCCGCACAACTTCATGGGCCGTCCCGTGGCCGGCTACGAAGGCGCCCAGTGCTGGCTGAGCCGCCCTGCCGCGCAATCGCTGGCTGCCGTACAGAAAGAGCTGGCCGCCAGCGGGATGGCGCTCAAGGTCTATGACTGCTATCGACCGCAGAAGGCGGTCAACGACTTTGTGCGCTGGGGCAAGGACCTGGCGGATCAGAAAAACCGGGACATGTATTACCCTCGGGTGCCCAAATCCGAGCTGTTCAAGCGCGGCTATATCGCTGAAAAGTCGGGTCACAGCCGGGCCAGCACGGCAGATCTGACACTGATGGTGGTGGACGCCATGCGCGCCAGCCAGCAGGTGCGCGGCCCACTGGCCGACGGTATCGATGTGGACATGGGCACGCCGTTCGACCTGTTTGACGAGCAATCCCACACCGAGCACCGAGGGCAATCGCCCGACGTGAGGTACAACCGCCTGTGGCTGCGCAGCCTGATGCAGCGCCACGGTTGGCGCAATCTGCCCGAGGAATGGTGGCATTACACCCTGGTCAACGAACCCTATCCGGACCAGTATTTCGACCTGCCGGTTCGCAAGCTGCAGTAGGCACTGCACGGATAGTGATTCGCAGTGCAGGGGGATGCACTTCGTTGGCTGTTGCTGAAAATTTGGGCAGGTATAATTCAGCCCTCTTTTCTTGCTCCCGGCTGCGCCTTTGCTTCATGCTGCGCGCGGCCTTCGACCCCAACTCATGCCTGCACTGCACATTGGTCATATCCCATTGGCAAACCGCTTGTTTGTCGCGCCCATGGCGGGTGTGACGGACAGGCCGTTTCGCCAGTTGTGCAAGGCCTTGGGAGCGGGTTATGCGGTCAGCGAGATGGTGACATCGCGCAAAGACCTGTGGAACAGCCTGAAAACCAGCCGCCGAGCCAACCATGAAGGCGAGCCCGGCCCGATTTCCGTGCAGATCGCCGGGACCGAAGCGCAGATGATGGCCGAGGCCGCCGTCTACAACATCGAGCGCGGTGCGCAAATCATCGACATCAACATGGGCTGCCCGGCCAAGAAGGTCTGCAACAAATGGGCGGGTTCCGCCCTGATGCAGAACGAGCCTCTGGCCGTGGAGATTGCCCGCGCCGTGGTGGAGGCTGCACGCCCCTACAACGTGCCGGTGACCCTGAAGATGCGCACCGGCTGGTGCGACGAGCACAAGAATGCGGTGCTGCTGGCCCGCCAGTTCGAGGACGTGGGCATCCAGATGCTCACGGTTCACGGCCGCACCCGCGAGCAGGGCTACAAAGGCTTTGCCGAGTACGACACGATTGCGGCCGTCAAACAGGCGGTGAGCGTGCCCGTGGTGGCCAACGGCGATATCACCAGCCCCGAAAAGGCCAGGGACGTGCTGGCTTACACGGGTGCGGACGCCATCATGGTCGGCCGTGCCGCTCAGGGCAGGCCCTGGATCTTTCGCGAGATAGCCCATTTTCTGGCCACGGGCGAGCATATGGCCCCGCCGCTGGTGGCGGAGCTGCGCCGTCTGCTGCTGGAGCATTTGCAAGATCACTACAGCCTCTACGGCGAAGGCACGGGCGTACGCAGTGCGCGCAAGCACATTGCCTGGTATTTGCGCAGCCTACCGGGGGGCGAAGACTTTCGAAAACACATCAACACAATTGAGGACTGCGCGGTGCAATGGCAGGCCGTAGCCGATTTTCTGGATGCCCTGGGGCAGCAGATGGATCGGATACCGGCGGCCACGGCAGGTGTCCGACAAGACGCCGAGCTGGATGAACCCGCAGGAATAAGTGCATGAGCAACCAGAATTTAGAACAATGCGTTCGCGACAGCCTGGAGGGCTACTTTCGCGATCTGGATGGCGAGACGCCTGCCAATGTTTATGACATGGTGATCCGTCTGGTCGAAAAACCGCTGCTGGACGTGGTGATGAGCCACGCCGACAACAACCAGTCGCGTGCCGCCGAATGGCTGGGCCTGAACCGCAACACCTTGCGCAAAAAGCTGGTCGATCACCAGATGCTGTGAGCGCAAGCCCGGACCCAAGCGATACAGATACTCCCAAATTAATAGCTGCAAGCGCATTACTCACCTGCACTTGCGGCTTGTTTTATTCCAAACCTTGATTGACGCCCATGAAAGCTCTGATCTCCGTCTCTGACAAGACCGGTATCGTCGAATTTGCCCAAGCCCTGCACGCCCTAGGCGTGCAGCTGTTGTCCACCGGCGGCACGGCCAAGCTGCTGGCCGACAAGGGCCTGCCCGTGACCGAAGTGGCTGAAGTCACCAAGTTCCCCGAGATGCTGGACGGCCGCGTCAAGACCCTGCATCCCATGGTGCACGGCGGCCTGCTGGCCCGTCGCGAGCTGCCCGAGCACATGGCTGCGCTCAAGGAACACGGCATCGAGACCATCGATCTGCTGGTGGTCAACCTCTACCCCTTCGAAGCCACCGTGGCCAAGGCCGGCTGCACGCTGGCCGACGCCATCGAGAACATCGACATCGGCGGCCCTGCCATGGTGCGCTCCGCTGCCAAGAACTGGAAAGACGTGGGCGTGCTGACCGCAGCCGACCAGTACGACGCCGTGCTGGCCGAGCTGAAGTCCGCCGGCAAGCTGTCCAACAAGCTGCGTTTCGAGCTGTCGGTAGCTGCGTTCAACCGCATCAGCCAGTACGACGGCGCCATCAGCGACTACCTGTCGTCGGTCAAGTTCGAAGACGAAAAGCTGTCTGAAGAATACGTGCCTGAGCGCAATCTGTTCTCGGCCCAGGCCAACAGCCAGTTCGTCAAGATCCAGGACCTGCGCTACGGCGAAAACAGCCACCAGCAAGCGGCCTGGTACCGCGATCTGTACCCCGCTCCCGGCTCGCTGGCTACGGGTGTGCAGTTGCAAGGCAAGGAACTGAGCTACAACAATATTGCCGATGCCGATGCGGCCTGGGAATGTGTGAAGAGCTTCGATGTGCCTGCCTGCGTCATCGTCAAGCACGCCAACCCCTGCGGCGTGGCCGTGGGCTCCAACGCCTTCGAAGCCTATTCCAAGGCCTTCCAGACCGACCCCACCAGCGCTTTCGGCGGCATCATCGCCTTCAATCGCCCCGTGGACAAGGCCGCTGCCGAAGCCGTCTCCAAGCAGTTCGTCGAAGTGCTGATGGCTCCCGAGTTCAGCGCCGAAGCGCTGGAGATCTTCAAGTCCAAGGTCAATGTGCGTCTGATGACCATCGCTTTGCCTGCCGGCGGCGCAACCGACTGGGACAATGGCCGCAACGCCATCGAATCCAAGCGCATCGGTTCGGGCCTGCTGTTGCAGACTTCCGATAACCATGAGCTGACTCTGGCGGACCTGAAGGTGGTGACCGTCAAGCAACCCACCCCGGAAGAACTGCAAGACCTGCTGTTTGCCTGGAACGTGGCCAAGTTCGTCAAGTCCAACGCCATCGTGTTCTGCAAGAACGGCATGACCATGGGCGTGGGCGCCGGTCAGATGTCGCGTCTGGACTCGGCCCGCATTGCCTCCATCAAGGCTGAAGCGGCCAAGCTGTCGCTGCAGAACACCGTCGTGGCGTCGGATGCCTTCTTCCCCTTCCGCGACGGTCTGGATGTGGTGGTCGACGCTGGCGCAACCTGCGTGGCCCAGCCCGGCGGCTCCATGCGCGATCAGGAAGTGATCGATGCGGCGAACGAGCGTGGCGTGGCCATGGTGTTCACCGGTGTGCGCCATTTCCGCCACTGATCTTAGCTGCGGCGAATACAGGTCTTCATACTTCGTTGCGCAGTCTCGCCGTAGCGCTGCTACTGCCTTCGACTGCGACGCCTCGTCTGAATCGCGAATCTGAAGATTCGCGGACCTGTATTCACCGCTAAAGACAGCGTTTTTCGGCCCGCCTTGGCGGGCCGAGCTACAACTGCGAGTGATATGCAATGACTGATCCCATCGACGACGAAGAAAACTACCCGCCCAAACCGCGCTGGATTGGCTGGCTGATCGGGCTGGTCATGCTGGCCGCGGCGCTGGGTGTGGCAAATATCGGCTGGCGCATCATGCGGGTCAGCATGGCCGAGCAGGCGGCGGACGCGCTGGTGCAGAGCCATCCTGAGCTGGCTGCTGGCAAGAAGCTGGTGGAACAGTCCGACTGCATGCGTTGCCATGGCTGGGATCGCAAGTTTGTGGGCCCGGCTTTTGTGAGCATTGCCGAAAAATACCGTGATCGCGCGGATGCCGAGACCTATCTGGCCGACAAGATTCGCGGCGGCAGCGTGGGCGTCTGGGGCAATGTCATCATGCCGCGCCACCCGCAGATCAGCGAAGAGCAGTCTTTGCTGATGGCGCGCTGGTTGCTGCTGGTAGAGCCTGCCGCCAAATAGTGCGATTTGCTGCGCTTCACTGGAAGACCCAAGGCCTGTAGCGCATTGCTGCAGGCCTTTTTTACGGGGAGCCTGCACGGCTGGCGGGCCGTGTTTGCATAATGGCCCCGATGCTCCCGTCCCCGCCTTTTTCCAAATCTTCGCCTGCGGCCAAAGGCCGTGGCCTGCTGTTCTGGGCGATCTGCACCATGGTGGTGTTCTACGCCATCTATCCGGCCAGCAACTGGCTGGCATCGCGGCAGCTGTTGCGGCATGACTTCATCACTCCCTGGGATGGGCTGATTCCGCTGGTGCCGGAGTTCATCTGGGTCTACTTTTCCTTTTTCATCTTCATTCTTTTGCCCATCTGGCTGGTCGATGCCCGGGATGTGGATGCTTTGGGCAAGCGCCAGGTCACGGCGACGGTGATTTGCGGCCTGGTGTTCGCTCTGTTTCCGGCCAATCTGGCTTTTGACCGGGTGGTGCCCGATGCCGAGCCTTACCGCAGCATCTTCACGCTGATGTTCGCGGTGGACAAGCCGCACAATCTTCTGCCCTCTTTGCACATCGTCTATACCGTGGCCACGGGCCTGGCCATGGTGCGCACCCAGTGGGCACGCGGCCGCCACGGCTTGTGTGCTTTTTTGCTGGTCTGGGGGCTGGCGATCTGCGCTTCCACCCTGCTGGTGCATCAGCACCATATTCTCGATGTGCTCACGGCCATGCTGCTGGTTGCCTTGCTGCAGTGGCTGATACCGGGCCCCAGACCGGCGGGCCGCTGATTCCCCCGCAGCGCTGCCGACTATTGGGGAAATTCAGCGTTTCCTGCATCAGTGGCCGCTTACTCGCAGTTCAGCAGCGCAGCAAAGGCTGTGTGAGCAGTCTTCTTCAGGCATGGGGCCTACCTAGCTTGTTCACGAAGCTGCTGCACTCCGGAATGCACAAAACATGCGGCTATGGCGGGAAAGCCGCAGATAAGCTGCAAGCCGCCGGTGGAAACCCTAGGATTCATTTTTGACAAAACTTTCGGGGCAAGTGGCGGCCGCAGGCGGCTGCTGCAGCGCCCCGTCAACCTGCATGCAGTGGCTTAAAACGAAAACAATTGAACAGGCTCTGGCCGATTCCGATGAGCCGGGACGACAACTCGAACGCAGTTTGGGCGTGTTTGATCTGATGATCCTCGGCGTGGCCGTGGCCGTGGGGGCGGGCATCTTCTCGGTGGGAGCGCGCGCGGCGGGCAGCTTTGCCGGACCGGCGGTGATCTTCTCCTTCATCCTGGCTGCTGCCGCCTGTGCCGTGGCCACCATGTGCTATGCGGAGTTCGCCTCCAGCGTGCCGGTCACCGGCAGCGCCTACACCTATACCTATCTGACGCTGGGCGAGGGCCTGGCCTGGATCATTGGCTGGAATCTGCTGCTGGAGATGATCTCTGCCGGTGCCGTGATCGCCAAGTATTGGGGCATTTATCTGTCCACCATTTTCTCCACCGCCGGCCTTGATGTGCCCAGCACCATTTATCTGGGGCCGGTGGCCATGGAATGGGGGCCGTTCGTCATCGTGGCCGTTTTCACCGCGCTGCTGATGCGCGGCACCAAGGCCTCGGCCCAGGTCAACAATGTGTTCACGCTGATCAAGATCGCCATCACGCTGTTTGTGATCGTGGTCGGCTTCACCTATATGGACGTGAAGAACTTCACACCGTTTGTGCCGCCGGCCCAGCCTCCCGTCATCGGCCATGGCGTGACGGGCGACGTCTGGGGTCAGCCCATGCTGGCCTGGCTGTTTGGCGCGCAACCCAGCCAGTACGGTTGGCTGGGCGTGATCTCCGGCGCCTCTTTGGTGTTCTTTGCCTTTATCGGTTTCGATGTGGTCGCCACCTCGGCCGAAGAAGTCAAGGAGCCGCAAAAGACCTTGCCGCGCGGCATTTTCGGCGGTCTGGCTCTGGTGACCTTGCTCTACATCCTGGTCACGCTGGCGCTGACGGGCATGGTGCCCTATAGCGAACTGGCCAAGGCCGAGAACCCCTCGCTGGCCACCGCTTTCATCAGCGTGGGTGCCAACTGGGCCGCACAGGTGATTGCCGTGGGCGTGCTGATGGGCCTGACTACCGTGGTCATGGTGCTGCTGATGGGCTCGGCCCGCGTGCTGCTGGCCTTGTGCCGCGACGGCCTGCTGCCGCGCAGCTGGAGTGTGACCTCGGCCACGCGCAAGACGCCGGTGCGCCTGCAGCTGCTGGTGGGCGTGGTGATTGCCGTGCTGGCAGGCTTTACCAAGGTGGAGCTGCTGGAGGAGATGATCAATATCGGCACGCTGTCTGCCTTTGTGCTGGTGAGCATTGGCATCCTGGTGCTGCGCAAAAAACGCCCCGATCTGCAAAGTGGCTACCGCGTGCCCCTGGTGCCCTTGGTGCCGGTGGCCTCGGCCCTGCTGTGCACCTATCTGATGCTGAATCTGACCACGCTGACCTGGCTGCGCTTCATGGGCTGGATGGCCATAGGCGTGCTGATCTATCTGGCCTACGGCATGCGCCACTCGCGTCTGGCGCATTCCGACAAGCGATAAACGATTCCAAGTGATTTATGCCTGAAGCCCAATGAATTCAGGCACTATCAGCTATCAAATCAAAAGCCCTGCAGATGCTGTTCTGCGGGGCTTTTTGTTTGGCTAAAGTGCACCCATGTCTCACACACTTCCTTCTGCAGACGGGCAGGACCGTTGCTTCTGGTGCCATGGCTCGCCCTTGTATGTGCACTACCACGACCATGAATGGGGTTTTCCGGTGACGGAGGACAGACGGCTGTTTGAAAAGCTCAGCCTCGAAGGTTTTCAGGCGGGCTTGAGCTGGTACACGATTTTGGCCAAGCGCGAGAACTTTCGTGCCAGCTTTGCCAACTTCGACTTTCATCAAGTCGCCCAATTCGGCCCGGCCGATGTGGAGCGTCTGGTGCTGGATGCCGGCATCGTGCGCCATCGCGGCAAGATCGAGGCCGTGATCCACAATGCCCAGCGCGCTATCGAAATGGTGGACAAAGAGGGCTCGCTAGCCGCCTTCTTCTGGCGCCACCAGCCAGCCGCACCATCGACGGGTGCCGAAGTGCCGGCGCAGACGCTCGAGTCGCAGGCCCTGTCCAAGGAGCTCAAAAAGCGCGGCTGGAAGTTTGTAGGGCCGACCACGGTATATGCCTTCATGCAGGCCATGGGCATGGTCAACGACCACGCCCCGGGCTGCGTGACGCGCGCCCAGGTGGAGCAGGCGCGCAAGACCTTCCTGCGGCCGCAGTGACTAGCCCGGCTGGCGGTCCAGCTCCAGCAGCGTGGCGGCCAGCACCTGGGTGCCGGCCAGTACCTGCTCGGGTGAGGCCCATTCCACGGCGCTGTGGCTGCGCCCTTCCAGGCAGGGGATGAAGATCATGCCCGAGGGGCCGGTGTGCGCGATATACATGGCGTCGTGGCCGGCGCCGCTGGGCATGCGGCGGCAGCCCACACCCAGGCGCTGAGCGGCGCGTTCCACGGCGGCTGTGACCAGGGGCGCGCAGGGCACGGGATCCACATGGGTGCGCGGCTCCACGCGCCACTGCACGCCCAGGCGCTTAATGGCCGGGCTGCAGCGCTGCTCCAGCACCTCCCAGAATTCCTTCAGCACGGGCGCGTGGTTGCTGCGCACTTCCAGCGTCAGATCCACCTGACCGGGCACGGTATTGCTGGCATTGGGCGAGACCGCCATGCGCCCCACCGTGGCCACCACATAGTGGGGCGTGGTACGGCTCCACTGGCGGGCCAGGCGCTGGGCCTGGCGGATCACGCAGGCGGCGGCCACCAGGGCGTCGCTGCGTTCGTCCATGGGCGTGGTGCCCGCGTGGTCGGGTCGGCCTTCGAAGAACAGCTGGGCCCGGCGTATGCCCACGATGTCGGTGACTGCGCCTATGGCCAGGCCTTCGCGCTCCAGCATGGGGCCTTGCTCTATGTGCAGCTCCACAAAGGCGGCGAAACCGTCGTGGCGGCGGTCGGCTTCGGCCAGAGCTTCAGGGCGTGCACCCAGGCGCTGCAGGGCCTGGCCCAGGGTATCGCCCTGGCCGTCGCTGGCGGCCAGCATGTCGGCGCTGAGCTGGCCGGCCATGGCGCGGCTGCCCACGCAGGAGATGCCGTAGTCGCTGGGTTCCTCGCAGAGAAAGTCTATGACTTCGAACGGGTGCTCCAGCGTGATGTTGGCGTCGTTCAGCGCGTGCGCCACTTCCAGTCCGGCCAGCACGCCGAGGATGCCGTCGAAGCGGCCGCCGGCATTCACGGTGTCGGTGTGCGAGCCCGTGGCCAAGGGCTTGAGATCATCGCGCCGGCCTGGGCGACGGCCGATCAGATTGCCGGCTGCGTCCAGGCGCACCTGCAGGCCGGCGGCTTCAAAGGCCTCGCGCAGCCAGGCCCGTGCGGCGGTGTACTCGGGGCTGAAGGCGCGGCGCGTCCAGGCGATGTCGGCTCGGGTAAAGGTGGAGAGTTCTTCCAGGCGGCGCCACAGGCGCGCGCCGTCAATGGGAGGGAGCTCGGAGTGTTCGGCAGTATTCATGGCCTAATCTTCGCCTGTGTATCACCACAAGAGAATCTTTGACTGCTTATGCAAAGCATGAGTGAAACTTTGGCCAACGCCCCCAGCCTGGGCTTGTTGCGCAGCTTTTGCCTGATCGTGCAGGAAGGCAGCTTTTCGCAGGCTGCCGAGCTGATGGAGTTGTCCCAGCCTGCGGTCAGCCTGCAGCTGCGCCAGTTGGAGCGCCAGCTGGGCACGCGGCTGATCGAGCGCGTGGGGCGCCGTGCCGTGCCTACCGCCGCCGGCCGGGCTCTGCTGGAACAGTTGCCGGCGGTGACTCTGGCACTGGAAGGGCTGGAGCAGGCGCTGGGCGAGCATGTGCGTGACGTCAGCGGTCAGGTGCGCATAGGCACGGGTCTGACAGTCTGTCTGTATCTGCTGCCGGCGGCGCTGCGCCAACTGCGCGCCCAGTATCCGGGCATCGATATCGTGGTGGTGACGGGCAATACCGAGGAATGCGTGCGCCGGGTGGAAGACAACAGCCTGGATCTGGCGCTGGTGACCTTGCCGGTGAACCGGCGTGCTTTGCTGGCCACGCCGGTGCTGCGCGATGAGCTGGTGGCCGTGGGGCAGCCGGGCTTGCTGGGCTCAGGTGCTGCGGTGACGGCTGCCCAGCTGCGCCCGTTGCCGCAGCTGGCGCTGCAGAAATCCGCCAGCACCCGCGGCGTGGTCGATGCCTGGTTGCGTAGCGGTGGCGAGGCGCCGCGCCTGCAGATGGAGCTGGACAGCGTGGAAGCGCTCAAGGAAATGGCCGCCATCGGCCTGGGCTATGCGGTGCTGCCGCGCATGGCCATGCAGGGGCGCGGTGCACGCGAGGATCTGGAGCTACGCTCCCTGGCCCCGCGACTGGAGCGCACCCTGGCCATGGTTCTGCGCAAGGACAAGCCCTTGAGTCGGGCTTTGTCCGTGGTTTGCCAGAGCATCCAGTCACATGGCGCAGCCTGGGAGCAGCAGTGACGCTGCAAGCAAAACGCCGGGGAGTTCCCGGCGTTTTGAACAGAGCTCAGGGGCTCAAAGTGTCTTGAACACTTCGCGCGCCGCCTCGATGGTGCGGTCTATATCGTCGTCCGTATGGGCGGCGCTGACAAAACCGGCTTCGTACAGTGCGGGCGCAAAGTAATGGCCGCGCTCCAGCATGCCGTGGAAGAATTGGTTGAAGACCTTGCCGTCGGTCTTCATGACTTCGGCATAGGTGCTGGGCAGCTGGGGCAGGAAATAAAAGCCGAACAGGCCGCCTTGCCAGTCCACGCTGAAGGGCACGCCGGCAGCATTGGCTTCGGACTTGAGGCCTTGCATCAGATGGCCGGTCTTCAGGTGCAGATCGGTGTGAAAGCCAGGGCGGCTGATCAGCTCCAGCGTCTTCAGGCCGCAGGCCGTGGCAATCGGGTTGCCCGACAGCGTGCCAGCCTGATAGACCGGGCCCAGTGGCGAGAGCTTTTCCATGATCTCGCGGCGGGCGCCAAAGGCTGCCATGGGCATGCCGCCGCCAATCACCTTGCCCATGACCGTGATGTCGGGGGCAAAGCCGGCGATTTCCTTGGCGTACACGCTTTGCGCGCCGCCCAGGGCCACGCGGAAACCCGTCATCACCTCGTCGTAAATCATCAGCGCGCCATGCTCACGGGTCAGCTCGCGGATGCGGCGGGTGAATTCCACCGAAGCGCGCACAAAGTTCATATTGCCGGCAATCGGCTCCATGATCACGCAGGCAATGGAATTGCCGATCTTGGCAAAAGCTTCTTCGAGCTGGGCGACGTCGTTGTACTCCAGCACGATGGTGTCCTTGGCCACATCGGAGGGCACGCCTGCCGACGAAGAAGCGCCAAAGGTGGCTAGGCCCGAGCCGGCCTTGACCAGCAGCGCATCGGCATGGCCGTGGTAGCAGCCGTTGAACTTGATGATGGTATTGCGGCCCGTGAAGCCGCGTGCCAGGCGCAGGGCGCTCATGCCGGCTTCGGTGCCCGAGCTGACCATGCGCACCATGTCCATGGAGGGCATGAGCTCGCGGATTTTTTCGGCCAGCACCACTTCACGCTCGGTAGGCGCGCCGTAGCTGAAGCCTTCGAGTACGGCTTTTTGCACGGCTTCCACCACTTCGGGGTGGCCATGGCCCAGGATCATGGGGCCCCAGCTGCCGATGTAGTCGGTGAATTGCTGCTGGTTCTGGTCCCAGAAATAGGCACCTTGGGCGCGCTGCACAAAGCGGGGTGTGCCGCCCACGGCCGCGAAAGCGCGTACGGGAGAGTTCACGCCGCCAGGAATTACCTGCTTGGCGCGTTCGAACAGGGCAATATTCAGATCAGTGTTTTGTGTCATGAGAGGGCATCACAAAGCCTTCGATGGGCTTGGTGGCAGATTCGTTATCGGTGCCGCCGGCGGCCTCGGCGTCTTCATCGTCTTCGTCGGGCTGGGCCCAGAACAGGCGATCGGGAATGTAGTGGCCCATGCCGGGTCTGAAGCCTGCATCCAGACTGTGGTCCAGGTACTCCAGCGCTTCCAGCGTGGCCACGCCCAGATCGTTGCCGGTCGCAATCAAGGCGGTAAGGGCCGCCGACAGCGTATCACCGGCACCGGTGAACGTGGCTTCGAACATTTCGTATTTGCTGTTGCCCAGAACGGCCTGGGCAGTACTCAGGATGTTGTCGACGAACTGGTCGGGCAGGGGTATGCCCGTGACCAGGACGTAAGGCACTTCCAGTGCTTCAGCGGCCATGGCAATGTCGCGCGCCGTGGGCGAGCGGCTGTTGCTCCAGTCGGGCAGCAGCCAGCGCCAAAGGGTGTTGTGGTTTCCAACCAACACCGAGGTTTGAGGCAGGACAAGTTCCTTGAATGCATCCAGGTACTGGTCTAGCTTGTCTTCCTCCCACCAGGACAGATCGGGCATGTAGCTGACGATGGGAATTTCCGGGTAGTCCGAGGAAATTTCGGCAATGGCGGCCAGATTGCCCGGGCTGCCCACAAAGCCGACCTTGATGGCTGCGACCGGAATGTCTTCCAGCACGGCACGGGCCTGCTCGGTGACGGCCTCGTCATCCAGGGGGAAGTATTCATACACCCGGGCGGTGTCGCGCGCATAAGCACCTGTTACCACGGGTAGTGGGTGCCCACCTACGCAGGAGATGGTGGAGATGTCCGCAGACAGGCCGCCAGCACCGCTGGGGTCGCTGCTGTTGAAAACCAGCACGCAGATAGGACTCGCTTCGGTTTCTGCGGTGTCCGAAGTGGAAGAGGGGGTAGGTGTTTGGGGGGTGTTCAGTGCCATGGCTCACCCCAGTGTGCACCCGGGATAGCAAGGGTGAAGGCCGGGGTTATGACTAGATACAATCGTTGCATTCTATGTGAAGGCCCTATAAGCTGTGACCGACCCTAAAACTTGGATGTGTTTGATCTGTGGATGGCTTTATGACGAGGCGCAAGGCTGCCCCGAACATGGCATCCCGCCGAATACGCGTTGGGAAGACGTGCCCATGAACTGGACATGCCCTGAGTGCAGCGCCAGAAAAGAAGATTTTGAGATGGTGGAAATCTGAGTGCTTTTGCCGCTCGATATTCCAAGGCCTAATTCGGGAGGAGATTCACAGTGACAGCATCCAGTGCGCCTTTGCGGGTTCTGGTGGTCGATGACAGCAATACCATCCGCCGCAGCGCCGAGATTTTCCTCAAGCAGGGCGGTTACGAAGTTTTGCTGGCTGACGACGGTTTCGACGCTCTTTCCAAGGTCAACGATTACCAGCCGCAGCTCATTTTCTGCGACATTCTGATGCCCAAGCTCGATGGCTATCAGACCTGCGCCATCATCAAGCGCAACGCACGCTTCTCCAGCACTCCAGTTGTCATGCTTTCGTCCAAGGATGGCGTGTTTGACAAGGCACGCGGCCGCATGGTGGGCTGCCAAGACTATCTGACCAAACCTTTTACCAAAGATCAACTGCTGCAGGCTGTGGAACAGTTTGGCCAGCAAACCGCAGGTGTGGGAGCCGCGTGATGCCTATTCAAAAAGTACTGGTCGTAGACGACTCCAAGACCGAACTGATGTTTCTCACGGACCTGCTGCAAAGACAGGGCCTGCAGGTGCGCACCGCCGAAAACGGCGAAGAGGCCATGAAGCGCCTGGCCGAAGACAAGCCCGATCTGATTTTGATGGATGTGGTCATGCCGGGCCAGAACGGCTTTCAGCTGACCCGCTCCATCTCGCGCGATCCGCTGTTTGCCGATGTGCCCATTCTCATGTGCACCAGCAAGAACCAGGAAACCGACCGCGTCTGGGGGATGCGCCAGGGTGCGCGCGGCTACATCACCAAGCCGGTGGATGCAGCCGAGCTGCAAGCCAAGATCGCAGCGCTGTAAAGGCTGCGTCTGCCCATGGCGAACCGCGAAGCCCTCCGAGATCTCCAATCCCGTCTGGCAGGCCGCCTGCAGGCAGCACGTAGCGAAAGCGTGACGGTCGCTGCCTGGCTGGCCGTGCAGGCCGGCGGTCGTGACTACCTGCTGCCCTTGAGCCAGGCTGGGGAAATTTTCCCGTGGACGGGCGTTCAGCCCGTGCCCTATACCCAGAACTGGTTTCTGGGGATTGCCAATCTGCGCGGCACCCTGGCGGGCGTCGTGGATCTGGCCCTGCTGCTCAACCATGGCCGCTCCCGCAGCGAGCAGGAATTATCCGAAACCAGCTTGCTGGCATTCAACTCCGCTTTGGAGGTGAATGCTGCCTTGCTGGTGGATCAGCTTCAGGGTCTGCGCGGCGCAGACGCCTTTGTCCAAAGCGAGCCGGCACCGGCTCGTTCTCCGAGCTTTTTTGGCTCCGTCCATATCGATAGCACAGGCCGCCGCTGGCAAGAGCTGCAGTTGCAGCGCCTGTCGCAAACCGCCAAGTTTTTGAGCATTCGTGCTTAAGGTTTCTGGAAGCAGCGCTATGTCTTTTGCACAACGATTCACCCAGTGGTTCCAACGCAAGTCTGATCGATCAGGCACGGGTGCTGACAACAGCATGCTTGGCGATACCGTGGCCCAGGATATGTATTCACTGGATACCACATTGGGAATGCGCAGCGGCGATGCGGTGCTGCCAACCCAGGAGCAGGTCACGCTGCCGCTGCTGGGCAAGGCGCCGGTCCCCAAGCATCAGCGCACGCTGTTCACCTTGCTCGGTCTGTCGGTGCTGGTGCTGGTGGTCGTGGCGGCATGGATGCTGCGCTCGGCCAACAACTCCAACCAACAGCTGGCTGCCACCGGCCAGGCCTTGATGCAGTCCCAGCGTCTGGCCAAGTCGGTCTCCCAGGCCATGACAGGTGCCGAAGCGGCTTTTGCTGACGTGAAAGACAGCGCTGGCGTGCTGGCGCGCAATGTGCACGCCCTGTCTTCGGGCGATCCCGAGCTGGGCGTGAATGCCGTGGGTGCCGACCTGCAGGCCACGATGGACAGCATCACCCCACTGACGGAGCGGGCCGAGAAAAGCGCTGCCCTGATCATGGGTCAGCAAAAAATCCTGACCCAGGTCGGTGAGGCTCTGCGCACCATCAACCGCCAATCGTCGGACCTGCTGGAAACCGCCGAAACCATCTCCTCGCTGAAGCTGCAGCAAGGCGCGGGCGCGGCTGAGATTGCGGCCGCAGGCCAGCTGGTGATGTTGACCCAGCGTATTGCCAAGTCGGCCAACGAGTTCCAGACCCTGGAAGGCGTGAGCCCTGAGGCCGTGTTCCTGCTGGGCAAGGATTTGAACTCCTTCAAGGAAATCTCCGAAGGCCTGCTGGATGGCAATGCCGAGCTGCGCCTGGCACCCAGCCGTGACGAGCAAATTCGCGAGCAGCTGCAAACCCTGATCAAGCAGTACGACGAGACGCGTGCCCAGGCCAGCGCCATTTTGGGCAATCTGCAAGGACTGGTCTCGGCGCGTGAAGCGCAGACGGCTATCAACAACGATAGCGAACCGCTGCGCCGCCAGCTGGAAGAGCTGCAGACCGCCTTGCAAGGCGGCGCGGGTGCCAGCGTCTGGCAACTGGTCGTGCTGGCCCTGGCGGTTCTGGTGGCTGTGCTGTGCGGCATAGGTATCTCCCGCGTGCAGCTGATGGACAGCCGTGCACGCCAGCAGCTGGCCGAACGTCACCAGATCGACGCCCGCTCTCAGGAGCAGGAAGCCAAGCGCATCAACGATGCCAACCAGGCTGCCATTTTGCGTTTGATGAACGAGCTGCAGTCGGTGGCCGAAGGCGATCTGACCCAGGAAGCCACGGTGACGGAAGACATCACCGGCGCCATTGCCGACTCGGTGAACTACACGGTGGAAGAATTGCGCGCCCTGGTGGGTTCGGTGCAGAACACGGCCACCCGGGTGGCTCAGACCACGGCCGAGGTGGATGCCAACTCCACGGAGCTGCTGGCCGCATCGAACGAGCAGCTGCACGAGATTCGTGAAACCGGTCAGTCGATTCTGGAGATGGCCGGCCGCATCAACGATGTGTCGGCTCAGGCGCAGCAATCGGCCCAGGTGGCCCGTCAATCGCTGCAGGCTGCCGACTCCGGCTTGAAGGCCGTGCAAAACGCCATCGGCGGCATGAACTCCATTCGCGACCAGATCCAGGACACCTCCAAGCGGATCAAGCGCCTGGGTGAATCGTCCCAGGAAATTGGTGAAATTACCGAACTGATTTCCGACATTACCGAGCAGACCAATGTGCTGGCCCTGAACGCCGCCATCCAGGCCGCTTCGGCCGGTGAAGCCGGTCGCGGTTTCTCGGTGGTGGCGGAAGAAGTGCAGCGCCTGGCCGAACGTTCGGCAGATGCCACGCGCCAGATTGCGGCCCTGGTGAAAGCCATTCAGACCGACACCCAGGATGCGGTGGCCGCCATGGAACGCTCCACCCAGGGTGTGGTGGACGGCGCGCGCCTGTCCGACTCCGCCGGCACCGCACTGTCCGAAATCGACAGCGTGTCGCGCCGACTGGCCGAGCTGATCGAGCAAATTTCCTCCTCCACCTCGCGCGAAGCCGCGCAGGCCAATGATGTGGCCGAGAATATTCAGCACATTTTTGCGGTGACGGAGCAGACGGGTGAAGGTACGCGCAGCACGGCACAGCAGGTGCGTGAGTTGTCCCACATGGCCGAAGAACTGCGCCAGTCGGTGGCACGATTCAAGATCGTCTGAGTACCCATCAACACATACGAGCCCTGACGGGTCAAGGGAATTGAGCATGTCCGTGGTAGACGACTCGCCAATCCGTGCAGTGATGACTGCACCTGCAGAGCAGGACCTGGGGCCCCTGGCCTGGGTGCTTGATGAGCTGCGCAAGTCGCTGGAAGCTGCGAACAAGGCGGTAGGCCGATTTGTCCGGGACGCGGACGCGGCCCGTGTAGCCGATCTGGAGACGCTGGACACTTCGGCTCTGCGCATTGCGCGCCAGCAGCTGCACCAGGCTTGCGGTGCGCTGGAAATGGTGGGCCTGGGTGCTCCGGCCCAGATCATGCGCAGCATGGAGGATGCGGTCAACCGCTTCATACAGCGTCCCGAGCTGTGCACGGCCGAGGCTGCCGCCACGCTGGAGCGCACGCATTTTGCGTTGATGGAATTTCTGGAAACCATGCTGGCCGGCAAAGAAGTGTCGGCCGTGGCCTTGTTTCCCCAGTACCGTGAAGTGGCGACGCTGGCCGGCAATGAAAAAGTGCATCCCGGCGATCTATGGCCTGCAGAGCGCCGGGCGCGCGAACCCGACTGGGTGGGTGCCATGCCCGCAGCGCTGGAATACGGCCCCGCAGCCCGGGCCTTGTTCGATGGCGTGGTGCTGCGCCTGATCAAGAGCGAAGACCGCGAAGCCTCGGCGCAAATGCGCGACCTGTGCCTGCGCCTTGCCGCCGGCAAGCTGGAGGACGTGACGGCACGCAGCTTCTGGAAGATTGCGGCTGCCTTTTTCGATGCCCAGGCACATGGCCTGATCGCGGTCGATCTCTATGTCAAGCGCATGGCCTCGCGCGTGCTCATGCAATACGCCTCCATGGCCAAGGGCGACAGCCTGCCGCCGGCGCGGCTGCTGCAGGACCTGATGTTCTTCTGTGCCCAGGCCAAGCCGCGCGAGCACTCCGGCGAGGTGCTCAAGGCGGTCCAGCAGGCCTACTCCATGGACGGCATGCCCCAGGTGGATTACCAGGTGGCGCGCTTTGGCCGCCATGATCCGGCCGTGCTGATTCTGGCGCGCAAGCGCATTGCGGCCGTGGCCGACACCTGGTCGGCTCTGGCCGGTGGCGAGCGCGGCAAGATCAAGCTGACGGTGGAACAGTTCGGCCAGGTGGCCGAATCCCTGGTCAAGCTGCAGCCCGCCAGCCAGGGCCTGGCCCGGACCCTGATTCGCGTGGCGGAAACCGTGGACCGCATCGGTCAGCCGCCACCGGCCGAGCTGGCCATGGAAGTGGCGACGGCCGTGCTCTATCTGCAAGCCGTTTTTGCCACCTTCAATCTGGATGACAAGGCCCAGGCCAGCCAGTTCAGCAGCCTGGTGTACCGGCTGGATGCTGCCTTGCAAGGCGCTCCTGCCCAGCCGCTGGAGCCCTGGATGGAAGAGCTGTTCCGCCAGGCCAGCGATGACCAGACCATGGGTTCGGTGGTGGGCGAATTGCGCTCCACCCTGGGCGAGTCCGAACGGCAGCTGGATATGTATTTCCGCAATCCCGCAGATACCAGCGTGCTGGCGGCCGTGCCTCACCAGATGTCGCAAATGCGCGGCGTGTTCTCGGTGCTGGGCTTTGATCAGGCTGCGTTTGGCATGCAGCGCATGCGCGAGAAGGTCGAGCAGTTGATCCTGGGCGAAGTCCGGGAGGAGCAGCGCGCTCAGGCCTTCGAGAAACTGGGCAATAGCCTGGGCGCCATGGGTTTTCTCATCGACATGCTCAGCTACCAGCGCAATATGGCGCGCAAGCTGTTCATCTATGACGAGGAAGCCGACGAGTTGCGCGTTCTCATGGGACGCAATCGCAAACGCAGCAGCGAGCCTTTCAAGCCCACGGTGGATATCTCCACCGAAGACGCTGCTCCCGAAATACCAGCGCAGACCGCTGTATCTGTCACTGCTCCAGAGTCATTTGCACCTGAAGTGCATTTCGCAGTTGCGGAACAAGCTCTTGATTCCGTAGTGAAGGCGGCAGCAGCAGACCCCGTGGTTGCTGAACCCATGACGGCGGTTCTGCCTGCCGAAGAACCTAAGCCGCCAGCCGCTCCCGTGGACGTCGATCTGGGGCAGATGCCGGATGCCGCTGTGGCCGAAAGCCTGGCGCCTTCCTTGCCGGCTCCCGCTCCGGTGAGCGAGCCTGCGCCCGATGCGCTGGGCGATGCCATGGCCCAGGTGTTTGCCGGCATGCCTCAAAGCACGGCCGCCCAGCCCGAGGCACAAGAGCCGTTGGCGGCATTGGATCTGGATCTTTCCGCGTCGGCATCGCCGGTGCAGGTCGCGCCCGATTTCGAAGTGCCGGCCTTTGTGGAGCCGGCGCTGAGTGCGCAGGAACTTGATGGCGAAGATGAGCTGCTGTTCATCTTCCTGGAAGAAGCCCGTGAAGTCGTGGAAAACGGCTTGCAGGCCTTGCGTGTGCTGGAAGAGCAAGCCGGCAGCCTGAGTGAGCAAACCACGCTGCGCCGCGCGTTTCACACGCTCAAGGGCAGTTCGCGCATGGTGGGGCTGGATGAATTCGGTGAAGCCGGCTGGGCTCTGGAGCAAATGCTCAATGCCTGGTTGGCCGAGCAGAAGCCCATGCCGGCGCCCATGCGCGCTCTGGCCGTCGATGCCCTCAAGGCTTTTGCTGCCTGGGCGCAGGATCTGGAAGCGCGTCAGGCCGAGCACTGGTCTGCCACGCCATTTCGCGCTGCCGCCGATGCCATGCGTCTGACCGGCCAGCGCGCCGATGTCGCGCTGATGCCGCGCCGCGCACGCAGGCCGGAGGCCATAGCAGAGTTTGCTCCGCTGGCTCCCGAAGCTGAGGCCCTCGATACGGCGGCCCCCCCAGTTCCCGTCGAGCCAGAAATTCCCGTTGAGCCACAGGTCTCCGCCGAACCCGCAGCTTCCACTGAGCTGGGCTGGATGCTGGATCTGCCTGAAGAAGAGCAACCGGCAGGCAAGTCCGAGGACAGGCTCGAGAAAAGTCCCGCAGAAGCCGCCGCCGAAGCGCTGCTGCCTGCGCAGAGCCATGAGGCGCATGCCTTTCTGCCCGCGCTGGACTTTGATGTCTTTCTTCCCGCGTCTGCCGATGCACCGCTGCAGCGGCCCGGCGACGCGACAGATGCAGCGATCAGCGAGGTGCCGGCCAGCCCCGATGAGGCGCAGGATCTGGACTTTGCAGATTTCGAAATCGCCATGCGCGAGAGCGAGCTGGCGGCCTTGGATGCACACGCGCCCGTGGTTGAGCCAGAACCCGCATTGGCGCCCGAACCCGAGGCCGAGCCAGAGACTCTCATTGATCAAGCGCTTGAGAGCGCGCCGCAGCCGCTGCTGCAAGCGGCTCCAGTCGTGGATTTTGCGGACTTCGAAGTTTCTGAGGCAGCGCCTGCCGCCAAGCACACGCCCATCGCTGAAATCGATATGGCGCCGGAAGTGCCTATGCCGGAGCAACCCGCCGCGCCAGAGGACGATTACAAGCATATCGACGGGCTGCGCATCAGCACACCGCTGTACAACGTCTATCTCCACGAGGCCGACGAGTGGTCCGAGCGCCTGCGGGCCGTGCTGCAGCAGTGGAGCCTGGACCTGAGCCAGCCCGTGCCCGAGGATGCCGTGGCTTTGGCCCATTCGCTGGCCGGCAGCTCAGGCACCGTGGGCTTCAAGCCGCTGTCCGAACTGGCGCGCCTGCTGGAGCACACGCTGCAGCATCTGCAGCCCCAGGGCTTTGCCACGCAGCATCAGGCCAGCTGCTGCGTCAACGCGTCGGAAGAGATTCGCCGCCTGCTGCACCAGTTCGCCGCAGGCTTTCTGAAGACGGCGCAGCCCTCGATAGCCGAAGAGTTGCAGGCCTTGCTGGCGCAAAACCTGGAGTTGACCGAGGTACCGCCAGCACTTGAAGTCAGCGAGCTGGATCTTAGTGCCCGCGACTGGTCGGATCTGCTGACCGATTTGCCCGCCAAGACCGTGGATCCGCTGGATCTGCCGTTGGACTTCGCGGCGCAAACGGTTGAAAGCGCCGATCCCGTTCTCGAGAGCGGCGCGCAAACACCCGATGTGCCACAGGCGCCTGCCGTGTACTCGGCCATGCCGCGGCCCGTGGGTGCCGAGCAGGAAGCCGATCTGCAGCGCCGCATCGATGCGGCGATTGCCCTGGCCGTCCATGCCGAGACGGACGATGACGAGATCGATGTGCTCGATCAGGTCGACCCCGATCTCTTCCCCATCTTCGAAGAAGAAGCCGTCGATCTGCTGCCCAAGCTGGGCGCCGCTCTGCGCCGCTGGCATGCGCGCCCGCTGCTGGACGATGCCCGCAAGGAAACCTTGCGTGCCTTGCACACCCTCAAGGGCAGCGCCCGCCTGGCAGGAGCCATGCGCATGGGCGAGATGGCACACCGGCTGGAGTCGGCCGTGGAGCGCGTGGATGGCGACAAGCCCAGCGCCGAAAGCATTGATCCCTTGCTGGCCCGTTTTGATGCCCTGCAAGCCAGCTTTGATGTGCTGCGCGTGGCGGGCGAGCAGGACGCAGAGCCGCCGCTGGACCGGATTGACGATGCCGTGATTCAGGCGCCGCTGCATCTGGCCGCAGAAAGCGCTGCGACGGCTGCCGCTCAAGCGCAGAGCGCTCCTGCCGACGAGGCCGCTTCTGCCAGCAGTGAAAGCGTTGCCACCGAGCCCGAGGTTTCCGCTTTCGATGACGCGCTGGATGCGCAGGCTGCAGCGTCTGCGGCCGTACCGCGCGTCGCATCGCAGCAGACGGTGCGCGTGCGTGCCCAGTTGCTGGACCGCCTGATTTCCCAGGCCGGTGAGGTTTTGATTGCCCGCTCGCGTGTGGATTCGCGCCTGGCCCAGGTCCGGGCTTCGCTGGGCGATCTGACGCTCAATCTGGAGCGCCTGCGCAGCCAGCTGCGCGATATCGAGGTGCAGGCCGAGAGCCAGATGCAGTCGCGTCTGGCCCTGTCCAAGGATTCGGCCGCCGGTTTCGATCCGCTGGAGTTCGATCGTTTCACCCGCGTGCAGGAGCTGACCCGCATGATGGCCGAGTCGGTCAACGACGTGGCCACCGTGCAGCGCAATCTGCAGCGCGACATGATTGCGGCGGAAGACGATCTGGTGGCCCAGGGCCGCCAGGCGCGTGATCTGCAGCGCGATCTGCTGCGCACGCGCATGGTGGAGTTCGAATCTCTGGCCGAGCGCCTGTATGCCGTGGTGCGCCAGACCTCCAAGGAGATGGGCAAGCAGGTGCGCTTGAACATTCTGGGCGGCACCATCGAAATGGACCGCGGCATGCTCGAGCGCATGATGCCGGCCTTCGAGCACTTGCTGCGCAACTGCGTGGCGCACGGTATCGAATCGCCCGAGCAACGCCAGGCCGCAGGCAAGTCGGCCGTGGGCACCATCGAAATCATTCTGAGCCAGGAGCGTAACGACGTGGCGCTGTCGGTGGAAGACGACGGCGCCGGCCTGAATCTGGAGAGCATTCGCAGCAAGGCCATCAGCCAGAATCTCTGGGCCGCCGACCAGTTCATGGGCATGGAAGATGCGGGCCGCCTGATCTTCGAGTCGGGCTTCAGCACGGCCACCGAGATCACCGGCGTGGCCGGGCGCGGCATTGGCATGGACGTGGTGCGCTCCGAAGTCAATGCGCTGGGCGGACGCATAGAAACCCATTCCGAGGCTGGCCGCGGCAGCGCCTTCCGTCTGGTCTTGCCGCTGACCACGGCCGTGACCCAGGTGGTCATGCTGCGCGTGGGCAAGATGAGCGTGGGCGTACCTGCCAGCCTGGTGGAAATCGTGCGCCGCACGCCGCTGGATGCGTTGGGCCAGGCCTATCAAACCCAGGAGTTCCACGACGGCAGCGAAGTCATGCCGTTTTACTGGGCCGGTGCGCTGTGGCAATCGTCTTTGCGCAGCGAGGAAGCCGTGGGCCGTACCCGTCCCGTGCTGATTGTGCGCAGTGCCTCGCAGCGCATTGCCCTGCATGTGGATGAGGTGTTGGGCAACCAGGAAGTGGTGATCAAGAACCTGGGCCCTCAGCTGGCGCGTCTGCCCGGCCTGACCGGCATGTCCGTGCTACCTTCGGGTGCCGTGGTGCAGATCTACAACCCGGTGGCCCTGGCCAATGTGTATGGCGATCAGGTGCGTGCGCTGGCGGTCAAGGCCGAGCAGGCCGCAGCCGAAGGCTTGCAGGCATCGTCCGCTGCTGCGGGCGCGTTGCTGACGGGCGATGCTCAGGCCTCGGTGCCTCTGGTGCTGGTGGTCGATGACTCGATTACCGTGCGCCGTGTGACCCAGCGCCTGCTGCAGCGCGAAGGCTACCGCGTGGCCCTGGCGGCCGACGGCCTGCAGGCCATCGAAGTGCTGCAGGACGAGCGCCCCACGGTGGTGCTGTCGGACATCGAAATGCCGCGCATGGACGGTTTCGATCTGCTGCGCAATATCCGCGCGGACCACCGACTGAAAGGCATGCCGGTGATCATGATCACCTCGCGCATTGCCCACAAGCATCGCGAGATGGCGGCGCAGCTGGGCGCCAACCACTATCTGGGCAAGCCTTATGCCGATGAGGAGTTGCTGGGCCTGATTCAGCACTACGCCTTGCAACGCAGCGGCCCGGCGCCCGACAGCCAGCCTTTGCACGGTGGCGCGACTGGCAGCACGCCGGCCGTGGGCGACTAAGTTTTCTCTAGAAAACAAGGAGCGGCTTGCGCCGGTCTTGATGGGGTTTCAGACTGAATAAGTTCTGAAGCCTCTGAAGGACAAGCGCAAGCCGCTTCTTTTTCAGGAGTCCTGATCGTTGCTGCTTTTGACCACGGCATAGCGGGCCAGCGTTTTTTCACGCGCTGCGGCATGGTCCACTACAGGGTAGGGGTAGTGCTGGCCCAAGCGGATGCCGGCTTCGGCCAGCTCGATGGGCTTGGCCAGCCAGGGTGCATGACGCAGCTTGGCGGGCAGGGCGGCGACTTCGGGCACATAGCGGGCAATGAATTGGCCCTGGGCATCGAACTTCTGGCTTTGCGTGACCGGGTTGAAAATGCGAAACCAGGGCTGGGCATCGCAGCCCGTAGATGCCGCCCACTGCCAGCCGCCGTTGTTGGCCGCCAGATCAAAGTCGTTGAGCTTCTCGGCAAAATAGGCCTCGCCGCGTCGCCAGTCCAGGCCCAGATCCTTGACCAGAAAGCTGGCCGTGACCATGCGCAAGCGGTTGTGCATATAGCCCGAGGTGTTGAGCTGGCGCATGGCGGCATCGACCAGGGGGTAGCCGGTGCGGCCCTCGCACCAGGCGCTGAACAAGGCGTCGGCCTCGGGGCCGCTGTCCCATGCAATGGCGTCATAAGCGGGCTTGAAGCTGCGCGCGGTGACATGCGGATGGTGGGCCAGAATCTGAAAATAGAAATCGCGCCAGATCAACTCGGACAGCCAGGTGGCCGCGCCTTCGCGCTCCTCTGGGTGCCAGTCCTCGTTGTGGGCGGCTTCATAGGCGATACGCGCCAGCTCGCGTATCGATACCGTGCCAAAGCGCAGATGCACGCTGAGGTAGCTGGGGCCTTTGAGCGCGGGAAAGTCGCGCGCCGCCTGGTATTTGGGCAGGCGCGGCAGAAAGTCGGCCAGCAGCTGCCGGGCACCGCTGACGCCGGTGGGCAGGCGCAGGCCGTCCAGCGTGCCGGCGACAAAGCCCAGCTCGGCCGCGCTGGGCATGGGGCGCACATCTGCCTCGGGTCGGGCCGCCAGCTTGGCGCCCAGATGGCGCTCGCTGGGGTAGCTCGAGAGATAAAACGGCGTGATCTTGCGCAGCCAGGCGTTCTTGTAGGGCGTGAAGACGGAAAACGGCGACAGGCTTTGCGTCAGCACCTCGTCGCGGCCGAAGATGCGGTGGTCCTTGCTGGGCAGAAAGTTCACCTGCTGGGCGCGCAGCTGGCGGCGCACGCCGGCATCGCGGGCCAGGGCCTGGGGTTCGTCATCGTCATTGCAGAACACCGCCTGCGCGCCCAGTTCACGGGCCAGGGCGGGAATGATGTCCTGGGGCAGCCCTCGGCGCACGATCAGGCCGACATCGCTGCGACCGCTGCTGCTGCGCAGGCTCTGGTCCAGCTCGACCAGGCTCTGGCAGATGAACTCCACGCGGCGGTCTGCACGCGGCAGAGGCGCGAGAATGCTGTCGTCAAGCACAAAAACGCAATAAAGCTGTGCGCACTGGCGCAAAGCGTCATAAAGCGCGGCATTGTCGGCCAGGCGCAGATCGCGTCGGAACCAAACCAAGCCCACAGGGTAAGAAGGAGACATAGATCGCCGGTAAAATCGCTGACATGTCTGAAGAATCTGCGCCTATCAATTTGACGCACCACTTCCTGATCGCCATGCCCGGATTGGAAGATGAGTCGTTTTCGCGCAGCGTGGTCTACCTGTGCGAACACAGCGAGCGTGGAGCGCTCGGTCTGATTATCAACAAACCTTCCAGTCTCAGTCTGGAAGGCTTACTCAAAAAGGTGGACCTGGGTCTCAAACGCGAGGATTTGCGCAACGAGCAGGTCTATACCGGCGGCCCGGTGCAAACCGACCGAGGTTTTGTGCTGCACGAGCCCATGGTGATCGAGGGCGCGGCGGCGGACGAATCGGCCTATGCCTCGACCATGACCATCCCCGGCGGGCTGGAGATGACCACTTCCAAGGACGTGCTCGAAGCCCTGTCAGACGGCGCAGGCCCCAAGCGGCTGCTGGTCACGCTGGGCTATGCCTCCTGGGACGAAGGCCAGCTGGAATCCGAAATCGGCGAGAACGCCTGGTTGACGGTGGCTGCCGACCCCATGGTGATTTTTGACACCCCGGTGGAGCAGCGCTATGACCGCGCCCTGGGCCTGCTGGGTTTGCAGCGCTGGATGCTGTCGCCCGAATCCGGACGTGCATGACTGATATTTCCTCTTCCCACAAGGCCGCCGATGCGGCCTTTTCATCGGCCGACGGATCGACGCAGGCATCAGGTATGGCGCCAGCCGCAGCCCCCGTGCCCAGCCAGCCCGAGGTTCCCGCGCACTTTCAGCAATTTCTGGCTTTTGACTTTGGCACCAAGCGCACGGGCTGCGCTTCGGGCAACCGGGTGCTGGGCGGGGCCAATCCGCTGCCCACCATCAAGGCCGAAGCTGCAGAAGCGCGCCTGGTGGCGGTGGACAAGCTGGTGCGCGAGTGGCAGCCCAATGCGCTGGTGATCGGCGTGCCCTACCACCCCGATGGCGCCGCGCACGAGAACACGGCGCGGGCCTTGAAATTTGGCCGCCAGCTGAGGAGCCGCTGCAAGCTGCCGGTCTATGAAGTGGACGAACGCTACAGCACGACCGAAGCCCTGGCCGGCGGCGCGCGTGACGCCGATGCGGCTTCGGCCTGCATTATTTTGGAACAGTTTTTGAGGAGTCTTCCATGAGTGAAACCATTGCAGGAAACCAGTCGGGACAAGGGAGCCTGATTCTGGATGCCGAAGCCTTGTACGGCGAATTGCTGCGTGGTGTGCAGCGCCTCATGGGGCCCCAGACGCGTCTGGCCGGCATCACCTCGGGCGGCGCCTGGCTGGTGGAGCGCCTGCACAAGGATCTGAATCTGCAAGGCAAGCCTGCCGTGCTCTCGTCCTCGTTGCACCGCGACGATTTTGCCCAGCGCGGCATGAGCACCAGCGCCCAGACGCAGATCGACTTTGACGTCAACGGCGCCGATATCCTGGTGCTGGACGATGTGCTCTACACCGGTCGTACCGTGCGCGCCGTGCTCAACGAACTTTATGACTACGGCCGGCCCGCTTGTGTGCGCCTGGCCGTTCTGGTGGACCGGGGCGGGCGCGAGTTGCCCTTCCAGGCCGACTTTGCCGCAGCGCGCGTGGTGCTGCCGGCCGACCGTCTGCTGTCGCTGGCACGCGACGAGGGCGGTGTTTTCCACTTTCGCATCCAAGAGGCCTGATCGTGCTGTACAAGCGCAACCCCCAACTGAACAAGAACGGCGAGCTGATCCACCTGCTCTCCACCGAAGGCCTGTCCAAGGACATCCTGACCCACATCCTCGACACCGCCGGCAACTTCGTCAGCGTCAACGACCGTGAAGTCAAGAAGGTGCCCTTGCTGCGCGGCAAGAGCGTGTTCAATCTGTTCTTTGAAAACAGCACACGTACCCGCACCACCTTCGACATCGCCGCCAAGCGCCTGTCGGCCGACGTGTTCAATCTCGATATCGCGCGCAGCTCGGCCAGCAAGGGCGAGACCCTGCTGGACACCATTGACAACCTCTCGGCCATGGCGGCCGATATCTTTGTCGTGCGCCACAGCGAATCGGGTGCGCCCTATCTGATCGCCAAGCATGTGGCTCCCCATGTCCACGTGGTCAATGCCGGTGACGGTCGCCACGCCCACCCCACCCAGGGGCTGCTGGACATGTACACCATCCGCCACTACAAAAAAGATTTCTCCAATCTGCGCGTGGCCATCGTGGGCGACGTGCTGCACTCGCGTGTGGCGCGCTCCGACATTCACGCCCTGACCACGCTGGGCGCGGCCGAAGTGCGCGTGGTCGGCCCGCGCACGCTGGTGCCTTCGGACATGGCCAGCATGGGCGTGCGCGTCTTCCACAACCTGGAAGAAGGCATCAAGGACTGCGATGTCATCATCATGCTGCGCCTGCAAAACGAGCGCATGAGCGGCGCGCTGCTGCCTTCCAGCCAGGAGTATTTCAAGAGCTTCGGTCTGACGCCGGAGAAGCTGCAGCTGGCCAAGCCCGATGCCATCGTCATGCACCCCGGTCCCATCAACCGCGGCGTGGAAATCGCCTCGGAAGTGGTGGACGGGCCGCAGGCCGTAATCCTCTCGCAGGTGACTTTCGGCATCGCCGTGCGCATGGCCGTGATGTCCATCGTGGCGGGGAATGAGGCGTGAACACCCCCTGAGCCGCTGCGCGGCTTCCCCCTCTCTCGCGATGCGGGAGGGGGACGACACCCTCGCGTCGGGGCGGCGCGGCCAGCTTTGGCCCTAGCTTGGTGTCCCATGCGAAAGTCGACGAAGCAAACTGCAGTTGCTGGTGGTGACGGTTTTTAGATATATTTTTATAGCTGCTAGCGCTTATGGAATAAGGGCTGGCGGCCAATTTGGTGCAAAACCATGAAAATTTTGATCCGTAATGGCCGAGTGATGGACCCGGCCCGTGGCTTTGATCAACAGGCGGATATCGCCATCGACGGCAAGCAGATCATCGCGCTGGGCGAGACGCCTGCCGGTTTTGTGGCCGAGCGTGAAATCGATGCCAAGGGCTGCTGGGTGCTGCCCGGCCTGGTCGATCTGGCCATGCGCCTGCGCGAGCCCGGCTACGAGCACGAAGGCATGTTGCAGTCCGAAATGGCGGCTGCCGTGGCCGGCGGCGTGACCAGCCTGGTTTGCCCGCCCGATACCGATCCCGTGCTCGACGAGCAAGGTCTGGTGGAAATGCTCAAGCTGCGTGCCGACAAGCTGCACAAGGCGCGCTTGTTCCCCATGGGGGCGCTGACCATCGGTCTGAAGGGCGAGACGCTGACCGAGATGGCCGAGCTGACCGAGTCGGGCTGCGTGGCTTTTGGCCAGGCCGATGTGCCGCTGTCCAGCATCCAGACGCTGCAACGCGCCATGTCCTATGCCAACACCTTTGGCTATGCCGTGTGGCTGCGCCCGCAGGACAAGGACCTGGGCAAGGGCGTGGCCGCCAGCGGTGCACTGGCCACCCGCATGGGTCTGGCCGGCGTGCCGGTGGCCGCCGAGACGATTGCGCTGCACACCATCTTCGAGCTGATTCGCGGCTCGCAGACGCGGGTGCACCTGTGCCGCATCTCCAGTGCCGCAGGCGTGGAACTGGTGCGCCGCGCCAAGGCCGAAGGCCTGAATGTGACGGCCGATGTCTCCATCAACTCCCTGCTGCTGACCGAAACCGATATCGGCTACTTCGACAGCAGCGCCCGTGTGGTGCCCGTGCTGCGCCAGCAGCGCGACCGCGATGCTCTGTCTGCCGCTCTGGCTGACGGCACGATTGACGCCCTGGTCTCCGACCACACCCCTGTGGACGAAGACGAAAAAGCCCTGCCGTTTGCAGAGTCCGAGCCCGGCGCCACCGGGGTGGAGCTGCTGCTGTCCGTGGCCGTCAAATGGAGCCGCGACCATGGAGTGCCCTTGAACCGTGCCTTGCAGGCCGTGACGGCATCGCCCGTGGCAGTGCTGGGTGCGGCTTTGGGCGAGCAGCAAGCGCAGCTGGGCCTGTTGCAAGCCGGCGGTATGGCCGATCTGTGCATTGTCGATCCCGCTGCCGAATGGACGGTGGAGCCCAAGGCGCTGCTGAGCCAGGGCAAGAGCACGCCGTTTGGCGGCTACGAACTGCCGGCCCGCGTGCGCTACACGCTGGTCGATGGACAGATCGCTTTCGAGCGGGCGGCTTAAACCGCTGCTGAGCCGCTGAAAGGCAGCGGTTTGGGCTAGATAGGGGCGGTGCGGCGGGCTTGGGTCTGCGCCGCCTGCCCCGGGCCCGCCGGGATTTTGAGCGTCAGTCGGGAACGAGGAATTCTTGCTAACCATGGCGAACGGCTTGTACAAAATCAAAAACAGTTTGCGCGCCGTCTGGCGCGGTCTGCGTCTGCTGGCCCATGTCGCCAAGGGCGCGTGGATTGTGGCCTTTCGCTTTCCGCAGCTGCACTACTGGCAGCAGCATGAGCATGTGCAGGCCTGGGCCGCCACCTTGATGGTGCGCGCCGGGGTGCAGCTGCAGATTGAGGGGCAGCCACCCACCCAAGGCCCGGTGCTGCTGGTCAGCAATCACATCTCCTGGTTGGACATTCCGCTGCTGCACGCGGCGCGTCACTGCCGGTTCATCTCCAAATCCGACGTCAAGGGCTGGCCCATCATCGGCACGCTGGCCACGGCGGCGGGCACGCTCTACATACAGCGCAGCTCGCGGCGCGATGCCGTGCGCATGATCACGGCCATGGAAGAGGCTTTCAAGCGCGGTGAAATTCTGGCGGTCTTTCCCGAAGGCACGACGGGCGACGGTCGCGAGCTGCTGTCGTTTCACTCCAATCTGCTGCAGGCAGCCGTGCAGGTCGATGCCCCGGTACAGCCCGTGGGTCTGCGCTTTGTCGATGGCAAAACCGGCGAGCCCAGCTACGCCGCCACCTATGTGGGCGATGAAACCCTGCTGGGCTCCATCTGGCGCGTGCTCAGTGCCGAGCAGCTGATGGCCGTGGTGCATTACGGCGAGCCACAGCAGGCCCAGGGGCGCGACCGGCGTGTCTGGGCCAAGGACTTGCACGCCGAAGTGGACAGGCTGCGCAAAGCTTGAGCCGACCCATGTGGAGCGCCGCAACCTGGCGTGCGGCACTTACAGCGACATCTTGCTGTCCACAATCACCTTGCGCCAGCGCTGCAAGTCCTTGGCAATCAGATCGGCAAACACCTTGGGCGTGCTGGGCATGGGCTGGGCACCTTCGCTTTGCAGGCGCTCCAGAATGGCCGGGCTCTTGAGCGAGGCATTGATCTGGGCGTTGATCTTGTTGACCACATCGATAGGCATCTGGGCCGGGCCCACCACGCCATACCACTGGTCGGCCTCAAAGCCGCTCAAGCCGGGCAAGCCGGTCTCGGCCACCGTGGGCACATTGGGCAGGGCGGCAATGCGCTGAGGCGAGGACACGGCAATGGCCTTGATCTGCCCGGAGCGAATCTGCGCCAGCACCGCCGGCACGCCGGTGAACAGGGCCTGCACCTGACCGGCCACCAGATCGTTGACGGCCGGCGCCGTGCCCTTGTAGGGCACATGCTGCAGATTCAAGCCGGCCTGCAAGGCCAGATAGGCCATGGTCATATGGGCGGCACTGCCGTTGCCGCCCGAGCTGAAGTTCACGCTGCCGGGTCTGGCCTTGGCATAGGCGATGAACGAGGCCAGATCGTTAACGGGTACGGAGGGGTGAACCACCAGCACATTGGGCACGCGCGCCACCCAGGCCAGTGGGGTGAAGCTTTTGATCGGGTCGTAAGGCAGCTTGGGGTAGAGCGTGGGCGTGACCGCCAGCGTGCCCACATGGCCCATGAGCAAGGTATAGCCGTCGGCAGCGGCCTTGGCCACGCGGTCTGCGCCAATGCTGCCGCCGGCACCTGCCACGTTTTCCGGCACCACGCTCTGGCCCCAGGCCGTGGTCAGCTCATGGCCGATGGCGCGGCCCAGAATGTCGGCCGAGCCGCCGGGGGTGAACGGAATCACCATGCGGATAGCCTTGTGGGGATAGCTGGTTTTTTGCGCAGCGGCCATGCCAGGCAGGCCTGCAAGTCCCGTCAGCGCGCCGGCGCCTGCCCATTGCGCCCACTGCCTGCGGGTCAGATGTTGAAACGACGTCATGGCCAGTCTCCTTGTTTTGGTCTTGTCGCCAGTCTAGGGATGAAGCCTGAAAAAGCCAGAGTGCAGCGCTCATAGCTGATATGTCTTATGCGCTGGCCCTACCACTGCATCCGGCGAAACCGGGTACGCTTGCCGCCATGCATTCCCGAGTTTTGCGTTACTTCGATGAGGTCGTGCGCCGTGGCTCCATACGCAAAGCGGCGGAGTATCTGCACGTGGCTCCTACCGCCGTCAACCGGCAGATTCTGGACCTGGAGGCCGAGCTGGGCGCGCCGCTGTTCGAGCGCATCAGCAATCGCCTGCGCCTGACGCCTTTGGGGGAAATGGTGCTGGCCCATGTGCGCCAGACCTTGCGCGAGCATGAGGCGCTGCGCGAAAGAATCGAAGACTTCAAAGGAGCGCGGCGCGGCCATATCGGCATTGCGGCCACCACCGGGCTGGCGGCCTCGCTGATGCCCTCGCTGGTACATGATTTTCGTCAGCGCTATCCGGGCATCACGGTGCGCGTGATCGATATGCCAGGGGCCGCGATTGCCGCAGCCGTCGAACGCGGCGAGATGGACCTGGGCCTGTGCTACGACCTGCCGGTGCCCAAGACCTTGCGTGTGCTCGCGGCCAGCGAATGGCAGATTGGGGCGGTGGTTCCGCCGGGGCATGCATTGGCAAAGCACTCTTCGGTGCTGCTCAGCGAGTGCGTGGGCTACCCGCTGATCCTGCCTGCGCCACCGCTTTCCATTCGCACGCTGCTGGATGCGGCCTTTGCCAGAAACGCCATCGAGGTCACACCAGTGGCCGAGTCCACCTCCATGGCCTTGATTCAACGTCTGGTGGCCATGGGCAGCGGCATTGCCTTGCTCAACCCCCTCGATGTGATGGAGGAGTGCAGCCGCAATGCCCTGCTGTATCTGCCCTTGCGCGATCCCGAGCTGCAGCGCCAGGCCTTGGTGCTGATGGCCCGCAGCAAAGGGCAACTGAGCGCCGCTGCCGAGCTGATGGCGCAAAGCATAGAGGCGGCTTTGGCCCGCATGTTTGCCGCGATCTAGCTGGCCTTGATGTACACATTTTGTGTGCATTAGAGGCGGAATTTAGCGCTATCGTGAGCGCACAAGTCTTTCTAGACTGGCCTCCACTTGAACGACAGTGGAAACGCCAAAATGACTTTGATAGCCCTTCATGCCGATGTACTCGTCACCATGGACGAGCAAAGGCGCGAGATCGCCGATGGAGCTCTGGTGGCCGAAGGGGCCGCCATCCAATGGGCCGGCCCCACGGACCAGCTGCCGCAGCAATACCGTGCGCTGATGGAGACCGGCCAGGCCCAGGTGCTGAATATGCGCGGCAAGGTGGTGATCCCCGGCCTGGTCAACACCCATCACCACATGTACCAGAGCCTGACCCGTGCTGTGCCTGCGGCCCAGGATGTGGAGCTGTTTGACTGGCTGGGCAATCTGTACATGTTGTGGTCGCATCTGACGCCGCAGATGGTGCATGCCTCCACGCAGACGGCCATGGCCGAGCTGATGCTGTCGGGCTGCACCACCAGCAGCGACCACCTCTACCTGTTTCCCAATGGCTCGCGTCTGGATGACTCGATTGCTGCGGCCCAGCAGATGGGCATGCGCTTTCATGCGGCGCGGGGCTCCATGAGCCTGGGGCGCAGCAAGGGAGGGCTGCCCCCGGATCAGGTGGTGGAGGATGAGGCCTTCATCCTGCGCGACAGCCTGAGGCTGATTCAGCAATACCACGACAGCTCCCGCCACTCCATGCTGCGCGTGGTGCTGGCGCCTTGCTCGCCGTTTTCGGTGACGCGCGAGCTCATGCACCAGTCGGCGCTGCTGGCGCGTGCCCACGGGGTTTCGCTGCACACCCATCTGGCGGAGAACGAGAACGATGTGGCGTTCTCGCGCGAAAAATTCGGGCTGACGCCGGCGCAATATGCAGAGAGCCTGGGCTGGGTGGGGCGCGATGTCTGGCATGCGCATTGCGTCAAGCTCGATGCCGAGGGCATTGCCCTGTTTGCCCGCACCGGAACGGGGGTGGCGCATTGCCCTTGCTCCAATATGCGCCTGGCCTCCGGCATAGCGCCGGTGCGCCATATGTGCGATGCCGGCGTGCCCGTGGGGCTGGGGGTGGATGGCAGCGCTTCCAACGACGGCGCTCACATGCTGGGCGAAGTGCGCCAGGCCATGCTGCTGCAGCGTGTAGGCCATGGGCCGGCCGCCATGAGTGCGCGCCAGGCCCTGGAAATCGCCACCCTGGGCGGTGCACGCGTGCTCAATCGCGACGACATCGGTGCCATTTCCACCGGCATGTCGGCGGATTTCGTGGCCTTTGACATGAACCAGATTGCCTATGCCGGAGCCGGCCACGACCCCGTGGCGGCCCTGGTGTTCTGCACGCCTACCCAGGTGCATACCAGCGTCATCAACGGCCGCGTCGTGATTGCCGACGGGCAGTTGCTGACGGCCGATCTGGAGCAGGTGCTGGGCACGCACAGAACGCTGGCCAGCCAGCTGTTCGCGGCGGCCTACCAAAGCTGAGCAGCGCCAGCCGCTGCCATCTCGTCCATTGAGCCTGAGGGTGAGAGCCCGTCAGGCAAAAACATTCCGATAACAAACCAAGGAGACAGGCAATGGAACATTTGATCTACGGCGTTGAGGATCGCCCACCGCGTTTTTTCACCACGCTGCTGCTGTCGCTGCAGCATTTGCTGGCCGCGCTGGGGGGCATCATCGCGGTGCCGCTGGTGTTTGGCGGAGCGCTCAAGCTGCCGGCCGACCAGATCGTGGCTCTGGTCAACGCGGCCTTGCTGGGCTCGGGGGTGGTGACCATCATCCAGTGCCGGGGCGTAGGGCCGGTGGGCATACGCCTGCCCTGCGTCATGGGCACCAGTTTTGCGTTTGTCGGCGCGGGCATCAGCGTGGGTCTGGAGCACGGCGTGCCCGGCATTCTGGGTTCATCGCTGGTGGGCTCGCTGGTGATGATCGTGGGCAGCTTTTTCATGCCGGTGATCCGCCGCTTCTTTCCGCATACCGTCACCAGCGTGGTCGTCACCATGATCGGTCTGTCGCTGACGCCGGTGGCCGTGGACTGGGCAGCAGGCGGCGTGGGCAGTGCCGGCTATGGCTCGGTGGCCAATCTGGCGGTGGCCGTCTTCGTGCTGTTTCTGGTGATTGGTTTTGTGCAGTGGGGCAAGGGCATGATTTCAGCATCGGCCGTGGTGCTGGGCATTGTGTGCGGCTACCTGCTGTGCCTGGCCATGGGCTGGATCGATTTCACCCAGGTCAGGCAGGCGGCCTGGTTTGCCATTCCCCAGCCTTTGCACTTCGGCATGAGTTTCCCCCTGTCCGGCATAGTGGCCATGTCCATCGCCTTTCTGGTCACGATCGTGGAAACCACGGGCACTTTCATGGCCTTGGGTGCCGCCACGCGCACGCCGATTCCCGGCAAGCGCCTGGCCAGCGGCATGTTGTGCGATGGCGTGGGCTCGGCCTTTGCCGCGCTGATGTCCAGCCCGCCGGTCTCCACTTTTGCGCAGAACGTGGGCGTGGTGTCGCTGACCGGCGTGGCCAGCCGCCATGTGGTCATGCTCACCGGGGTGATGCTGCTGTTGGCCGGCTTGTTTCCGGTGCTGGGCGCCTTGGTGGTCACCATTCCCCAGCCGGTTCTGGGTGGCGCTGGCCTGATGATGTTCGCCATGATTGTCTGTGCCGGCGTGCGCATGCTCAGCAGCAGCGAGCAGTCGCGCCGCAGCACGCTCATCATTGCCGTCTCTCTGGGCTGCGGCCTGGCTGTGACCGTCAGGCCCGATCTGCTGGTCAAGATGCCGGCCTTCATCCGCGAAGTGTTTGGCTCAGGCATTACCGTGGGCGCGCTGGTGGCGGTGGCCCTGAATCTGGTGCTGCCGGGGCGCGAGCTGGAAGTGCATGAGGAGGTGGCGGCCTGAGCGAGGCTAGCGGAATGGAATTCATGCGTCGGGCCACTACACTCGGCGCATGACTACAAGCCACCCCACGGATGCGCCGGTGAATCGCCCCGATATCACCATTTTTCACAACAACCGCTGCAGCAACTCGCGCGGAGCCCTGGCCCTGCTGCGCGACAACGGCATCGAGCCCAATATCGTGGACTACATTGCCACGCCGCTGACGGCGCCCGAACTGGCCGAACTGGTGGCGCATCTGGGCGTTCCCCTGCAGGATTTGCTGCGCACCAAGGAAGCCGCATACCAGGAGCTGGGCCTGGATCAGGCCGGTGTCAGCGACGCGCAGCGGCTGGCTGCGGTTGCCGCGCATCCCGTGCTGCTCAACCGCCCCATCGTGGTCACGCCCAAGGGGGCTGCACTGTGCCGGCCGCCCGAGAAGGTGCTGGCGCTGATCTGAAGCAGTTGCTATGAATAGGAGAGCTTGTGGCGCTCTCCAATCAATGATTTCAGATGAATATTGTTGAAAATCAGGATTGGATAAGCGCGAAGCGCTCATTTCTTTGCTGTGCCAAACGAGGCTGGCCGCTCCTAAGTCTGGCCTAAGTCTGGGCGTTCAAACTACCTCTCAATAGCACCGCCACGGTGCATTTTTGAAAGGTTTGCCATGAATACGCTTTTGTCTACACCTCGTCGTCTGGTCATGGCTCTGGTGGCCGCCGGAGCCATTGGTGCGCTGGGAGCGACCGGCGCCGGTCTGGTGGGGGCCAGCCGCAGCGATGCCGTCGCTCAGACGGCAGTCTCCTCCTTCAATCAGCCCGCAGCCGGCAATCTGCCCACGCTGACGACACCTAATTTTGCCGAGATCACCGCCCGCAACGGGGCTGCCGTGGTCAATATCAGCGTGGTCGGAACTTCGCGCTCCATGCGTGAAGACACGGCGGATTCCGCCAGCGAGCGCGGTGCTGCGCCGCAGATCAGCCCCGACGACCCCTTCTCTGAATTCTTTCGCCAGTTCGGCCTTCCCGGCATGCCGGGCATGCAAGGCGGCCGAGGCCAGAGACCCGATACGCCGGTGCGCGGCGAGGGCTCGGGCTTTATCGTCTCCAGCGATGGTGTGATTCTTACCAATGCCCATGTGGTGCATGGCGCCAAGGAGGTGACGGTCAAGCTCACCGACCGGCGCGAGTTCAGCGCCAAGGTGCTGGGTGCCGATCCCAAGACCGATGTGGCCGTACTCAAGATCGAGGCCAGCGGCCTGCCCACCGTCAAGCTGGGCCAGACCAGCCAATTGCGCGTGGGCGACTGGGTGTTGGCCATTGGTTCGCCCTTTGGTTTTGAAAACAGCGTGACGGCGGGCGTGGTCAGCGCCAAGGGCCGCTCGCTGCCCGATGATTCCTTTGTGCCTTTCCTGCAGACTGACGTGGCCATCAATCCCGGCAACTCGGGCGGTCCGCTGTTCAATGCGCAAGGTGAGGTGGTGGGCATCAACAGCCAGATCTACAGCCGCTCCGGTGGCTACCAGGGCGTGTCGTTTGCTATTCCCATCGAGCTGGCTACGCACGTGCAGCAGCAGATCCAGACCACGGGCAAGGTGCAGCACGCCAAGCTGGGCGTGAGCGTGCAGGAGGTCAACCAGGCGTTTGCCGACTCCTTCAAGCTGCCCAAGCCTGAAGGCGCGCTGGTGGCCAGCGTGGAAAAGAACGGCCCTGCCGCCAAGGCCGGACTGGAGCCCGGCGATGTGGTGCGCAAGGTCGATGGCGTGGCCATTGTGGGCAGCGGCGATTTGCCTGCCTTCATCGGTCAGGCCTTGCCTGGGCAGAAGGTGACGCTGGAAATCTGGCGCAAGGGTGAAGCCAAAACACTGACCGCCACCCTGACCGATGCCAGCGACAAGACCGAGCGCTTGGCCCAGGGTGCGCAAGATGCAGACAAGGGCAAGCTGGGCCTGGCGCTGCGCCCGCTGCAGCCTGAGGAGAAAAAGCAGATCGGCGTGGATGCCGGCCTGGTCGTGGCCCAGGCGGGCGGCCCCGCTGCTGCCGCCGGCATAGAGGCTGGCGATGTGCTGCTGGCCATCAACGGCGTGCCTGCCGGCAATGTGGAGGCCGTGCGAGCCGCCGTGGCCAAGGCCGACAAGTCCGTGGCCGTGCTGATCTGGCGCGATGGCAACAAGATTTTTGTGCCTGTGCGCCTGGGATAAGCCTGAACACCGGCTTCGCTTGAAGCGTCGTTAATCGCTGGGTTTGAGAATGGATGACACCGATACAGGTTTGTATCGGTGTCATTTTGTTTTATTAAATTTCGTTTGAAAATTCGATTAAAACCAGATTTAAATCTGGAGAATAAATCAATAGGTATTCCGAATTAAATAGTCGCGTTTCATTAAGTAACAAAAAATTAGGTATTGATTGCCATAAACTGCCGGGCCTGCGTGGGTGCTTTCTACTTATTTCCTTGATGCCATGAACTGAATGGCCGGCAAGGCGAGGTCTTGGAAAACGCATCACGGCATCCGGCCGCAAACGATGGCGCACTCATATCAAACGCCATGCATTCCATCGCGTGGTACCGCGAGGGAGGCTTAATTTGGAACAGGAATCCAGCCTGCAGGCCCACGGCCTGGGGGCATCGTATGGCGCGCGCGTCATCCTGGCTGAGGTGGACTTTGCCCTGCCAAAAACCGGTGTTACGGCCTTGCTGGGCCCGGCAGGTACGGGCAAATCCACACTGCTGCGCACCATGGCGGGGCTCAATGCCGGCAACCCGCGTTTTCGCCGCTGGGGTGCGCTGCACTATGCAGGCCAGCCGGTAGACAGGCATCCGGACTCCATGCATCCGGCGCCAGCCCTGCCGCGTCTGGTGCAGCAGCAGGCCAGCCTGATGCGTTCGAGCACGCTGGAAGCCTTGATCGAGCAAATGCGCCTGCATCGGCAGCACTCGCCGCTGCAGTGGCGGCAATGGGTGCAGGCCTGTTTGCAAGAGTACGGCTTTGCCGAGTTGCTGCCCATGCTGGATACGCCGACCCTGGAACTGACGGCTATGCAGCAGCGCGCCGTGGCCATTTTGCGCGAGGCCTGGGCCGAGCCCGCCGTGCTCATGCTGGACGAGCCCACGGCAGAACTTGCCGGCTACGAGGCCTTTGTGTTGCTGGAGCTCATTGCTCGGGTGGCGCAGCGCAGCTGTGTGCTGCTGGTCACCCACCAGCAAAAACATGCGCAGGCGGTGGCGCAGCACATGCTGCTGCTGGCCGGCGGGCGCATTCAGGAGTCCGGCCCCATGGATGGCTTCATGCACGCGCCAGCAACGGCGGCGGGCCGGCAGTTCTTGCGCAGCGGTAGCTGCTCCGTGCCCATGCCGGGCACGCCGGCTGAGCACCTGGCCGACGATGTACAGCCTGCGCCGCCCTTGCCGGCGGCAGCGCTGCAGGCGATTGCCGAATTTGCAGACCTTCAGGCCGTGGCGATGAAGCCTCCTCAAAAAAATGAGCTTGAAGCGCAGGATTTCATTGAGCTGCAGGCAAAAAGAATTATTGAAACCACGGCGGCCTCCGTTCAGGCGCAGGGCGGGGCCGCATCTGCCATGGCGCAGCATGGGTTGGCGGCATTCAAGGCGCGCCTGGTGAGCACCGCCGTGCTGATGGACATGCTGCCGCTGACCGCCGCCGAGCATTCCGTGCCTGCCAGCCGTGGCCCCAGCGGCTTTGCCTGGCTGGTGCCGGGCCGTCTGGCGGGCACGCCCTGGCCCGGCGTGGTGCATGACATGGATCTGGATCTGCAGGCCTTGCGCCGCTGCGGCGTCACCATGCTGATCACGCTGACCGAGAAAGACTTTCCGCAGCAGCCGCTGCAGCGCCACGGGCTGAAGAACTTCCATCTGCCCGTCTATGACCATGAGTCGCCCACCGTCGCGCAGATCCAGATGCTGCTGGCGCGCATGTCTGCAGCCATGCGGCGCGGCGAAGTGCTGGCCGTGCATTGCCTGGCCGGTCTGGGCCGCACCGGCACCGTGCTGGCCGCATGGCTGGTGCGCGAAGGGCTGACCGGCGAGGAAGCGCTGCGCCGCGTGCGCCTGATTGACGCGCAATACGTGCAGTCCCAGGCGCAGGAGGCGCTGCTACACGCATACGAAAACGCGCTGCTTGAAAAAATGGCGTGACCGAGATCGAGAAAATGAAAGAGAGAACGTAATGAGTTTGGATGCAGTTTTGAGCCAGGTGGTGCCCACGGTTCCCGAATGTCTGGCCGTGGGTTATGTGGACGCGGGCTCCGGCATGTTGTTGTCCATCCGCACCGTAGATTCTCACCCTCGCGAGGTCATTGATCTGGTGGCTGCGGCGACCGGTGATTTGTTCAACGGCCCCAATGTCTCCATGATCGAGAAGATGTTCAAGCGCTCGCGCGGCCTCAGCGACGACGGTCATCACTATTTTCAGGAAATCATCATCAACAGCGACAACCTGATCCACGTGTTCCTGCGTAGCAAGTCGGTGCCCGACTATGTGGCAGTCTTTGTCTGCCGCCGCACGGCCAATCTGGGCATGGCTCTGACCAAGGCACGCATGGCCATGCCGCAGATCGAAGCCGCGCTCTGAATCGGCGACTAGCGCCTGGGGGGCACATACGCTCGCCATGTCTTGGATGGCGCATGTAGCGACAGGGCTTAGCCGGCACAAAGGCGCATGGATCGTTATGCTTGATCCATGCGCCTTTTGCTTGTTGAAGATGACACCATGATTGGCCAGGCCGTGCAGGGCCTGCTGCGCGGTGATGGTTATGCGGTGGACTGGGTGGTCGATGGCCTGCAGGCCGATACGGCTTTGCTGGCCCATGAGTACGATCTGGTGTTGCTGGATCTGGGCCTGCCCAGGCTGGATGGCCTGCAGCTGCTGCGCCAGCTGCGTGCCCGCAAGGATGCCACGCCCGTGCTGGTGGCCACGGCGCGCGATGCTGTCAAGGACAGAGTGGCCGGGCTGGATGCCGGGGCCGACGATTACATCATCAAGCCCTATGACATGGACGAGCTGCTGGCCCGCATCCGCGCCTTGACGCGCCGCGCGGTCGGGCGCATGGAGGCGGTGTATGAGCATGCGGGCGTCATGCTCAACCCCCGCACGCGCGAGGCCACGGTGCAAGGCCAGCCGGTGCTGCTGTCAGGGCGTGAATGGGCGGTGCTTGAGGCCTTGCTGCAGCGCCCGGGCAGCACGCTGTCGCGCCAGCAACTGGAGGACAAGCTTTATGGCTGGGGAGATGAAGTCAGCAGCAATGCCATCGAGGTCTACATCCACGGGCTGCGCAAAAAGCTGGGGGCCGCTCTGGTGCTCAATGTGCGTGGCGTGGGCTATATGGTTCCCAAGCCATGACTGAGCATTGCTCCAACAAGGGCCCCATGTCCTGGCGGCGCTGGCTTCCAGGTTCTCTGGGCGCATGGCTGCTGCTGTTCATAGGTGCAGCCATTGTGTTCACCACCGTGCTGCAAGGCATTTTTGCCTACCGCAATGCCCTGGTGCAGACCGATTCCCTGTTTGACTACCAGATGCAGCAAACCGCATTTGCGCTGCGCGCAGGCCTGCCTGTGGATGCGCAGGGCAGAACGCAGGGCACGCCTCTGGAAGACGAGAACAAGGACTTCATCGTCCAGGTCTGGACCAACGAAGGTCTGCGCATTTTTGAATCCGCCCTGGGGGCTGCTCTGCCGCAAATGGCGGTGCTGGGCTTTGCCGACGTGCCGGCTCAGGGAACGACTTACCGCGTGTTTTCGCTGCAAACCCGCTCCCAGGTGATTCAGATTGCCCAGGACATGCGCGTGCGCCAGACGCTGGCGCGCGATGCGGCGCTGCAAAGCCTGTGGCCCGTGGCCTTGCTTGCCCCCTTGCTGGCGCTGGTCGTGTGGTGGGTGATCCGCAAATCGCTGGCCCCTGTGCAGCGCGTGCGAGCCGAGCTGGCCGGGCGCCAGCCGCAGGCCCTGGCCCCCGTGGCTGTGCAGGGCTTGCCCGATGAAATTCAGCCCCTGGTGCTGGAGTTCAATCACCTGTTGCAGCGTGTGAGCCAGGCTTTTGAGGCCCAGCAGCATTTTGTGGCCGATGCCGCGCATGAGCTGCGCTCGCCGTTGGCCGCCTTGCAGCTGCAATTACAGGCGCTGCGTCGTGCCACCAGCGAGGCCGAACGCGAGGCCGCGCAAGTCCAGCTGGCCGCCGGTATCGAACGGGCCAAGCGCCTGGTGGAGCAATTGCTGGCTCTGGCCCGGCAGGAAGCCGCACCAGCGGCCACTGCAGCTGTGGTGGATTTGCGCCAGCTGGCGGAGCAGGCCTTGGCCGATTGCGCAGCGGCCGCACAGGCTGCCGGATTGGACATGGGCTTGAGCGAAGACCCGCAGTTGCAGGCTGCGTTCTTCATACCCGGTGATGCGCAGGCCCTGGCCATGCTGATGCGCAATTTGCTGGATAACGCCCTCAAATACGTGCCCGCAGGCGGTCGTGTGGATGTGGGCTGGCGCCAGGATGGGCGAGGGCGGGCCTTGGTGGTGGAGGATTCTGGCCCTGGCATTGCCCCTGAAGAGCGAGAGCGCGTGGTGCAGCGTTTTGTACGCGGTGAGGGTGCGGGCGGCAAAGCCGGCGGCAGCGGGTTGGGCCTGTCCATTGTTCAGACCATTGCCGAGAGGGCAGGTGCGCAACTGGTGCTGGACCAATCACCGGCTCTGGGCGGCTTGCGGGTACAGATCATCTGGCCCGCGCTTGCCGCTTAGGTGCTGGCGGGGTAAATCAAATTCACGCTGCAGGCCTTGGCTTGCCATCCGGAAACGATGGCAAGAGTGTTTGAGTCATGGCGCATGAAACCTGAACTGAGCTTGACAGGTTTGTGATTAGAAGAGAATTGAGCTATTCAATTGATCTGTATTGACGCGGCGTTGGAGTAATAAAAAATGCAATCCATGGTGCATAGGCTTTCCCAGTCGGTGAGTTCGGCCCAGTCCCTGAGCGGTATGACCCGCCCCTTGCTGGAGATACTGGTGGAGCTGACGGATCTGGAGTCCGCCTATCTCACCACCGTCGACGAGGTGCGCGGTGTGCAGAACGTGATCTATTCGCTCAACACCGGCGAACTCAATCTGCCTGAAGGACTGGAAGTGCCCTGGGGAGACACCTTGTGCAAGCGTGCGCTGGATGAGGGGCGCATGTACACCGGCAATGTGGCCGAGTGCTGGGGGGATTCGGGTGCGGCGCGCGAGCTGGGTATTCAGACCTATGTCAGCACGCCCGTGCGTTTTGCCAGCGGCTCGCTTTACGGCACCTTGTGTGCGGCCAGCCGCCGCTCGGCCCAGTTGCCGCAAGATGCGGAAAGCGCTTTGCGCCTGTTCGCCAAGATCATTGCCGGTTTTGCCGAGCGCGAGCAACTGGTGCAATCGCTGCAACAGGCCAACCGGGAGCTGTCGTCACTGGTGCTGCTGGACGCCCTGACCGGACTGCCCAATCGCCGCTGTCTGACCGAAGAACTCCATCGTGTCATCAGCCACTGCCGCCGCAGCCGCGAATGGGTGCTGGTGGGTTTTCTGGATCTGGATCGTTTCAAGCAGATCAACGACCAGCATGGCCATGAGGCTGGAGATGCCTTGCTGTGTTCACTGGGCGAGCAGTTGGCAGCTGCGGTGCGCAGCAGCGACATGCTGGCCCGCTTTGGCGGCGATGAGTTTGTCATCGTGGGCTCGGGCCCGCAGCTCGGCGACGATGGTGACGCCATTGCCACGGACTTGCAGCAGCGCCTGGCGGCGGCTTCGACCATCACGGTCTTGCTGTCCGGCGGGCGCAAGCTGGTCTACGAAGGTGCCAGCGTGGCCGTGATCAGCCTCTCGCCCGATGAAACCGATGTGGACGATGCCTTGCAGAAGGCCGATGCCGCCATGTACCGCGTCAAGGCTGCTCGCCAGAAACTGCATTGACGCCTTGCTGCTTTATCCACCAAGGCCGCAGTATGAGAATTTTGCGGCCTTGTGCCTTTCAGTTATGAAAGTGTTGCTATTGTTTTTGAAGTTTGTGCGCACTTCTTTGAAAATCCAGGCCTATGTGAAATATTGACAACGGGCCGCATCCAGTTGTTGAGCAAGAAATCTCGCTGGCAAGATAACGGGAGAGAGAAAAGTTCTCGCCAACTCGTTAATTAACAAAAGCAGATCCCAGTGATACAAGAGCGGAAGCAGGTCGTCCTGCAATGTAGAAAATCATGCCGTCTGCGCGCGCAAGGAGATTCGCATGCTCAAGCGTCGAACCCAAATAGTGGCCATGACTTGCGTTGGCGCATGGCTGGCCTTTTCCCTTCCGGTCGTAGCGTCGCTTTACCTGGCTTGGGAGCAAGGCCATAAAGAGGCCAATGCTTTTCTGGCTCAGACCACTAGCCGTGTTTTGCAGCGTTCGGCCGCTCTTCGCTTTCAGGCCAATGCGGCGGTTGATCAACTGCTTGCTCAAGATGATGAAGTGGCTTGCTCGGCGGCCGACCTGATGCGCATGGATGCCGTGGCGGCGACAGAGAGCTATCTGCAGGCCGTCGGCAGAATTCGTGACAACGTGCTGGAGTGCTCGACACTGGGCGCTCGTGAAGCGCTAGATATCGGCCTGCCTGACAGAAGCTACTCTGAACCGGGAACACCGCGCCATTGGGATAACGTCAAATTGCTTCCGGAGCCTGCCCCCCGGTTTTCTGTTGATGCGCGTGCAGGCTATGCCGTCATCTACCTGCCTGATATCGTGACCGACGTCTTGGTGCCTTCGGGGGTGGTTTTCGGTCAGTTTGCGTTGATGACCCGAAAGCTCATGCGCTTCATGGGCAAGGTGGATCCTGAATGGATACATAAATTTGAGAAGGACGAGACATTTTTCAAAGACGATCAAGGGAATTTGGTGAGCATCAAGCCCTCGGATCTCGGCTCAACGGCCGCATTTGCGGCCATGCCGCCTGATCTTGTGAAGTCCTATGTCTACGGGGCTGTTGTACGCACTATTCCGGAGGGCGTGATCATCGGTGCTCTGCTGGCTCTGGTCGTGCTGTTGCGCGCGCGATATCAACTCTCCTTTAAAGCGCGTCTGCGCGAGGCTTTGCGGCGCAAGGAGTTTCATATGGTCTATCAGCCTGTGATGGATTTGCGCACCAATCGCTGCGTGGGCGCCGAGGCCTTGATCCGCTGGAGCCCTCCGGATGAGCCGCCTGTGAGTCCAGCGGTTTTTATTCCCGAAGCCGAAAGCCATGGCTTGATCAAGCAGGTCACGGCTCAGGTCATGGAAATGGTCGCGCGCGATTCCGTGGCGCTGATCACGGCCTATCCAGATACCCATATTGCTATCAATTTTTCAGCCGAAGATCTGCACTCGCCGCAGATGGAAGGTCAGCTGACGACTCTGCTGCAGCATGCAGGTGCGCAATCGCACAACATTTTGATAGAAGCGACGGAGCGTGGCCTGATGCAGCCAGACAAAGCCAAGGGAAGGCTGGTTTCCGTGCGCGCACAGGGCTTTAAAGTCGCCATCGACGACTTTGGCACCGGCAGCTCCAGCCTTTCGTACTTGGCCACTTATGACCTGGACTTGCTGAAGATCGACAAGATGTTCGTAGACTCCTTTGAGCAGAACTCTTCGACCTCCAAGGTAGCTTTGCACATCATTGAGATTGCGCGGACCTTGGCGCTTGAGATGATTGCCGAAGGTGTGGAAACCGAGCGCCAGCGCGATACCCTGCGCGCCGCCGGCGTTCAATATGCCCAGGGCTGGCTTTTTGCAAGGCCCATGCCCATGGGAGATCTCATGGGCTTCATGCGCGCCAGCAACGATATCGCTGCGGTAGCCCCGGTAGCTCCGGAAACCATCTGATTGCGGCCTCGCCTCCGGTGGGCAAGTCTAGGCACTTGCCTTCGGAGTTTTGGGCTTCGATATCTTCATATTTCAATGAGTGGGACGCTTGTGGGGGTGTTGCCTTGCTCTTACGCCGGACTATGCATTAGCAGCTTGCTGGGCCTTAGACCCTGCGCTCTCGCAAGGCTGAGCCTGCATTTGGCGACAGCGGTAATAATTGCGAGTGGAGGTGTTGTTTGTGACAAATTCACTCGCGGACGGTCTGGACTTTGAGGATATGTTCAACCTTGCCCCTGTATCACTCTGGATGGAGGATTACAGCGGGCTCAAGCAATTGTTCGATCAGTGGCGAGCGCAGGGGGTCGAAGATCTGCTCGCTTTCTTGAAGGAAGATCCGGAACGGCTGCGGCGCTGCAGCCAATCCTACAAGGTGCTGCAGGTCAACCAGTACACCCTGGATCTCTTCAAAGCCGCAGACCAGGAGAGTTTGAAAAGTCGTCTGCATGAGGTCTTTCGCGGCGACATGCTCGAGAGCATCGTGAACGAGTTGCTGGCGCTTTGGCAGGGGCAACTGAGTTTCGAGACCCGCTCGGTCAACTATGACCTGGATGGCCGCAGGCTGGATGTTCAGGTGCGCGCCCGTGTGCTGCCAGGTTATGAGGACAGCTGGAGCCGGGTGCTGGTTTCGCTGGAGGATGTGACTGCCGAAGTGCAGGGCACGGCGCAGTTGCAGCAGAGCGAACAATATGCCCGAGACCTGTTCGAGTACTCACCGGTATCGCTGTGGGTAGAAGACTTCAGTGTGGTCAAGCGACTGATGGACGAAGTGCGTGCACGCGGCATCACTGATTTCCGAACCTTTCTCAAGGTTCATCCGGAGTTCGTGACGCGCTGCATGCAGGAGATCCAGGTGATCGACGTCAATCGTCAGACGCTGAAAATGTTCGGGGCAGAGAACAAGGCGCAATTGCTGCGCAGCCTGTCCCGCATCTTTCGGGGAGAAATGTATGACTCGTTTGCCGAGCAACTGATCGACCTCTGGGATGGCAAGCTGGTGCAGCAACGGGAAGTCGTGAACTACGGACTGGCAGGCGATGTGCTTCACATTCACCTGGAGTTTTCCATCATGACCAGTCATGCGGAAAACTGGGGCCTGGTGCTGCTGTCCCTGGTGGACATCACCGCACGTAAAAAAGCGGAAGCCTATCTGGAGTATCTGGGTAAGCATGATGTGCTGACCCAGCTGCGCAATCGCGCCTTCTATACCGAAGAGTTGAATCGACTGTCCCGCAAAGGCCCGTGGCCCTTGTCCTTGATCGCCATAGACATGAACGGCCTCAAGACCGTCAATGACGAACGCGGGCATGCGGCGGGCGATGCCATGCTGCGACGCATGGGCGAGGTGCTTGCGAAAGCGGTGGATGCTCCGGCCTGTGTTTGCCGTATTGGCGGAGATGAGTTCATGGTGTTGCTGCCCGGCACGGATGAGCGGGGAGCCATCGCCTTGCAGGAGCGCATCCTGTCATTGCTGGAGTTGAACAATCAGTTCTATCCCGGGCACACCATTCATGTGTCCATGGGGCATGCCTGTGGTCATGAGGGCTCGCTCGTAGAGGCGATTGTGCAGCGGGCGGATCAAGCTATGTACGCCGAGAAAGCCCGCGCTTACCAGAGCAAGGAGCGCAATCGCCGTTCGAGCACAGAGTGAACTGCGAAAGGGAAAAAGGCAGCAAAGCTTGGCGCTTCGCAGCCTTTATTTCCTGCGTCGATTACTTTGTGCTGGCTGGGGTGGCTCTGCTGCGCAATCTGCAGCAGATTTGATGGCAAGACCATACGCAAGTGCGACTACAGCACGGCGGCCTTGGCACAGAGGCATCTGGTTAAATTGGCTCGACCGATGTCTACGCCAAAATGCCCAGTCCCTGAAGAAATTAAATGGATCTGCCTCCGTCAACCGGCAGCTCAATACCCGTGAGGAATGCAGATTGCGGGCTTGCCAGATACAGCGCCGCATTTGCAACATCCATGGGGTCGCACATGCGCCCCATAGGGATGGTGGAGACAAAACGTGAGCGGTTTTCTTCGCTGTCGGCCACACCCATGAAGTCCTGCAGCAAGCCTGTTGGCGACATGACGGGTGCAATCAGATTCACGCGAATGCCCAAAGGGGCGAGCTCCACGGCCATCGACTTGGTCATTACTTTGACCGCTCCCTTGGAGCTGTTGTACCAAGTCAGTCCCGGGCGAGGGCGGATGCTGCCGACCGAACCGATGTTGATGATCACGCCGTCTTTGCGCTTTTGCATCAGCGGTACCACGGCGCGGGTCATGTGGTAGATGGATTTCACATTGACGTTGAAGACGCGGTCGAACGTGGCTTCGTCCACTTCCAGCATGGGCTGGTTGCGGTGTGTGGTGCCGGCGTTGTTGACCACCACATCCGGCGTACCGAAGTGGCTTACACACTGCTCCACCATGGCCTGTACCTGCTCGCCTTTGCTCACATCGCAAGCCACAGCTAAGGCGTTGGCGCCCAGCTCTTTGGCCACAAGCTGCGCCGCTTCCAGGCGCAGATCGGCCAGTATCACCTTGGCCCCGGCTTGTACAAAGGCTTTGGCGGTTGCGGCACCGAAGCCGCTGCCTGCGCCCGTGACGATGGCCACTTTATTGGTCAATGCACTCATGTTGTTGTCTCCGGATCATTCGTAATGTTGAACAATGGTCTTGGTGGTACTCATCTCCTCGAGTGCCATCAGGCCTTTTTCCCTGCCGTATCCGCTTTTCTTCACGCCGCCAAATGGCAGCTCCACCCCACCGCCAGCGCCATAGCAGTTGATGAACACCTGCCCGCTGGCAATGCGCTGGGCCATGCGCGACTGGCGGCTGCCGTTCTCGGTCCAGATGCCGGCGACGAGACCAAACTCTGTGGCGTTCGCCAGGCGCACGGCATCTTCCTCGTCGGTGAATGGCATCACGGCCAGCACCGGGCCGAAAATTTCCTGGCAAGCCAGACGGCTGTTGCGGGGCACCGCACCGAACAAGACCGGGGGGACAAAGAAGCCATCATTCGACAGACCATCTGCCAGGCGACCCTGGGCCAGCAGCGGAATGCCTTGCTGCACAGCTTCGTCGATAAAGGCCTGCACGCGCATTTGCTGCTTGGCGCTGATCAGCGGGCCGCAGTCCAGATCCATTTCCGGTGTGCCCACACGCATAGCGGAAAAGTGTTCGGCCACGGTCTTGACGAACGCGTCATACACTCCTTGCTGCACCAGCAGGCGGCTGCCAGCCGAGCAGGTCTGTCCGGCGTTTTGCACGATAGCGCGCACGATGGCCGGAACAGCTTTGGCCAGATTCGCATCATCAAAAACGATTTGAGGTGACTTTCCTCCCAGCTCCAGCACGCAAGGCACGTGGTGGCGGGCCGTGGCTTGCTGTACCAGCACGCCGGCTTCAGGCGAACCGGTGAAGGTCACAAAATTGACGCCTGGGTGTGCGGTGAGCGCGGCGCCGGCCTCAGCACCGTAGCCGGTGACGATGTTCAGTGCTCCGGCAGGAAGCCCCGCTTCCATGGCCAGCTCCGCCAGTTTGAGTGCAGTAAGGCAGGCGTCCTCTGAGGGCTTTACCACCGCAGCATTGCCCATGGCCAGCGCGGGAGCCAGTGTGCGTCCCATCATCTGCGCCGGATAGTTCCAGGGAATGATGTGGCCGGTCACGCCATGCGGCACGCGTACCACGCTCACGTTATAGCCATTCAGATAAGGGATGGTCTGGCCATGCACCTTGTCGGCCGCGCCCCCGTAAAACTCAAAGTAGCGTGCCACGGCCGCCGCATCGGCTCGGGCTACGGCCATGGGCTTGCCGGTATCGCGGGCCTCCAGTTGTGCCAGCTCCTCGCCATTGGCCACGATGATCTGTGCCAGACGCTGCAAAATGCGCCCACGCTCGGTGGCGGTGGTGCGCCCCCAGGCACCCTCCATGGCTGCTTGTGCAGCCGCGACTGCACGGTTCACGTCTTCGGCTCGGCCGCGTGCAATGGTGGCAAACGGACGCGCCGTACAAGGATCGACCACATTGATGGTTCCGCCTTCCAGCGCGTCCACCCAATTTCCGTTGATGAGTAGCTGCCTCTTCACATTGGCCCCTGGTAATTTGAAAAACGGCTGTCCCGTCCTTGCCCGCAACGCACAGTACCTGCGAAGCTGGTACGCCCGGTCGGGCAAAGACGGCGGCCAGGTGATTAGCCTTGCGCCATTGCGCGCTCGGGCTCCACTTCCTTCATGAAGTTGGTGTCGTTGTAGTGGTAGAGGTCGTCCAGATAAGGGACAAAGAAGTCGTAGAACGTGCGTGAATCGTACTTTGCCTTCTCACCGGGCTGCACACACTCGGCAATGGGAGCCACGCTGGCGTTGTCATCGGGGTAGAAGAAGAAAGTCATGGCATAGCGCTTGTGCGGCGGGTTGATGACGCGGTGCGGCGTAGCGATGAAATGGTCGTTCGATAAGCGGTTGAGCACTTGGCCGGTGTTGACTATCAGTGCGTCCTTCACGTACTTCACGCTCAGCCATTCTTTGTTTGGCGTCATCACCTGCAGGCCTGGAACGGGTGTCATGGGCAGCAGCGTCAGAAAGCTGCCGTCCGAGTGAGGTGCCAGCGCAAACTGTCCTTCTTCCATCTTTTCTTCGGGATGGTAGTAGGCACAACGCTGGTAGTACTCGGGGGTCTGGAACATGCTGTCGAAGTAATCGGCACGAAGATTCAGTGCACGGGCATATATCGGCAGAAGTTCCTTGCCCAGTCTTTCCATCGAGGTCTGGTATTGGTAGAGCGTGCTTTTGAATGTTGGCAGGCTGTCGGGCCACTGATTCAGACCGCGGTGGCGCACATTGGCCTTGACCTTTGGGTCATTGGCATCGCGTTCGCGCATGAACAACCAGGCAGAGTTGGTGTCCTTCTTCGTGTTGAGCGCGATCTTTTCCTTGATGGCAGTCGACTGCAGGATCGAAGACTTCGGCGGCAGGTAGCCCTGATGGTGATAGCCCACTCGGTGTTTGATTTTTTCATCGCCCGATATTTCAAACAGCTGAGCTGTCTGGTGGAACGATTCATCAATCAGCGTCTGGGGAATGCCGTGGTTGATGATGGCGAAAAAGCCCAGATTCTCCTGAATGTGGCGCACATCGGCGCCCAACTGTTCCAGCGCACCAGGCACGCCTGCCAGATAAGGGCCGACGTCCAGAATGGGAAGCTCCTTGGCTTCCACGATGGCTTTGCGCACGGCTTCGGAAGGAGCCGTTGTGTTCTTCAAAAAATTAGGGGTAGTGGTTGTCATCGCTATGTCTCCTGATCTTAGTAATTGCTTGGAAAGGGATGCACTGACTTGTGGGGTGTAGGGAATGGCTTTGCTTTGGCTTACCCTCCCACCCAGCTTTTGCATTTGGACTCCGCTTTGGAGGCAAACGCCTGACCGCCCGGAATGACTTGCAGCTCCTTGTAATAGTCCCAAGGCTTCTTGGATTCGGCCGGGCTCTTGACTGCCATCAACCGCAAGTCGTGGACCATTCGGCCATCCTCACGGATGAAACCATCCGCCGTGTACATATCGTCGATTTTTTGTTTTTTTAGCTGTGCCATCACTTGCTCGGATTGATCGGTTCCGGCCGCTTTGACCGCAAGCAGATACTGCAATGCGGCGGAGTAGCTGGCAGCCTGCATGCTGGTGGGCATCTTCTTCATCTTGCCCTGAAAGCGCTGAGACCAAGCCCGCGTTTTGTCATTGCTATCCCAGTACCAGGCTTCGGTCAGGTTGATACCCTGGGTGAGCTTCAGACCGAGCGAGTGCACATCGGTCAGAAACAGCATCAAGCCGGCAATCTTCATGGACTGGGACACGCCAAACTCATGGGCTGCCTTGATGGCGTTGATGGTGTCGCCGCCGCCATTGGCCAGGCCCAGCACCTGGGCGCCCGAGGCTTTGGCCTGCAGCAGGAAGGACGAAAAATCCGAGGCCGAGAGTGGATGGCGCACGCTGCCCATGACTTTGCCGCCATTGGCTTTGACGACCTGGGCAGTCTGGCGCTCCAGAGAATCACCAAAGGCGTAGTCCACCGTAAGAAAGTACCAGCTCTTGCCGCCTTGCTTGCTCATGGCCGAAGCTGTGCCGCGCGCCAGAGCCACGGTGTCGTACAGATAGTGAATGATGTAGGGAGAGCATTCTTCGTTGGTCAGCTGCGCGGCCACGCCGCCAGTGACCATCACGATTTTTTTCTTCTCCGTCGCGACTTTGGCAATCGCCAGGCTGGTGCCCGAGCTGGGGCCGCTGATGATCATATCCACGCCCTGGGTGTCAAACCATTCGCGAGCCCGGGTGGCGGCGGCATCGGCTTTGGCCGAATGGTTGGAGGCAATCACTTCTATTTTTTTGCCAATGACCGTACCGCCGGCATCCGCCACGGCCAATTTCACGGCCTCGGTTATTCCCGGCCCACCCATGTCGGAATACAGTCCAGACATGTCCGCCAGAACCCCAATGCGGATGACGTCATCCGAGACCTTTGTCTGCGCCGTTGCTGCAGATCCCCACGCAGACAGAATCAGGGCAAGGCCTGTCAGGCAGCCGGGGCTGAAAGACTCACGACGGGCAAAACGCTTTTTGGGTGTCGGCATCAAACTCTCCTTGTTGAAAAGTCAAACTGCAAGCATCTACAGCGCTTGCCTACTTGCGCACTGGCCTCGCATGGCGTACAGCAGCTGCAGCTCCCGCGGACTGGCCGATGCCTTGGCGACGGTCAGGCAGTGATCCCACGACACTGCGTCAATATCCGCACTCAGCTGCACCGCATTCAGCAGCCGGATCAGAGCCAGCTGCTTGTGCCTGTGCTGAACGCTGTGGTGCAGCAGGGAAAGTGCGGCTGTCCTGGCCGCATTCACCTCAGCCGGAGATGCCTGCTTTGCGGTGCCGGCGTGGATGGCTTTTTTGGACAGACGAATGTGCGTGCGCGTCATCATTCAGTCCAGTCGCGCGCCAGAAGTGCGAACCACCTTGCCCCAGCGCAGGGCATCGGCGCGCAGCTGTTGTCCGAACTCATCGGGTGACGTCGGAAAAGGTTCCGCGCCTTGTGCTTCGAAACTGGCGCTCACCTCGCGGCTGCGCAGCAGATCGTTCACATCGGTGTTGATTTTCAGGATGACTTCGCGCGGCACACGACCGGGTGCCATCAGACCGAACCAGGGGGCGACGTCAAAATCGGGGAGGCCTGCCTCTGCCACCGTAGGGATCTGTGCAAAGGCTTTGGCACGGCGGGCGCTGGTTACCGCAATCGGACGCAGATTGCCGCTTTTGAGCTGCCCGGCCACGGATGGCAGACTGGTGAAGACCACATCGATCTGGCCGGCCAGCAGGTCTTGCAGCGCCTGCGCCGCCCCGCGGTAAGGAACATGCTCCAGCTTGACCTTGGCACCGGCACTGAACATCTCGCCCAGCAAGTGGTTGACCGAGCCGTTGCCGGCGGAACCATAGGTCACGCGCCCATTTTTGGCTGTTCCCACCAACTCCGCCACCGTGTGAAATGGTGCATTGCTGCGTCCCACAATCACGAACGGCAAAGTAGCCAGTGTGGCCACGGGAGCGAAATCTGCCACTGGGTCAAAAGGCAGATTGCGGTACAGCGCACCATTGATGGCCTGGGTGCCCACATAGGTCATTAGCAGCACATGACCGTCGGCGGTGGAGGCGACCACCGCCCCCATGCCGATATTGCCGCCCGCGCCGGGGCGGTTATCCACGATGACGGGCTGCCCCCATTTTTCGCTCAGCTTTTGCGCCATGATCCGCGCCAGCGCATCGGAAGCGCCCCCGGGAGTCTGCGGCACGATGATCCGTACAGGCTTGTCTGGAAAAGCGTGAGCGACCGGAGTCGACAATCCCAGTTGCGCACAGGCAGCAGTGAGCAGCAAAAGCATGTTTTTCAGCATGGCGAAGCTTTCTGCATGTCTGCCGCGAACGTTGTTTGCACGGCATCGAGGATGTTCGCCAGCTGTTGCGCAGCAGGCGCTGAGAAAAATTCGGTGTTCTGGCATGCAATGGCATCGCCCAGCCGCCGCTCCAGGTTTCGCTTCAGCCGGTAGCGAGCCCTTTGGGCGTGCAAGGTCTGCTGGTGCCCGCTGGTGCCGGCCAGCCAAGCCTGGTGCTGCTCTACCGCCTGGGCCAGCGCGGTAATGGATTCCGGCTGTGCCGAGGATGTCAACAAAATGGGCGCTACCCACGCATCCGGCGCACGGCGGCTGACGGCAGCGATGCGCCGGATATCGGCCACCATGCGCTGGGCGCCAGGCAAGTCGGCCTTGTTGACCACAAAGATATCGGCCATTTCCATGATTCCGGCCTTCATGGCCTGAACCACGTCACCGCTGTCCGGCAACAGCACCAGCACCAGGGTGTCCACCTGGGCGCGTACCGCGTATTCCGCCTGGCCCACACCAACGGTCTCCAGCAGTACCTCATCGAAGCCATAGGCATCCATCAGGTCGAGCATTTCCGGCAGGTTGTCGGCCAGCCCATCTGTGGTTTTGCGCGAGCCAAGGGAGCGGATGTACAGCTCGTGACTGCCAGCGATGTCGTCCATGCGGATGCGGTCGCCCAGGATCGCCCCTCCGCTGTGCGGGCTGCTGGGGTCCACGGCCAGTACACCCAGGCGGTCCCGGGTTCTCAGCCTCAGCATGGCCAGCAGTCCCACCAGCGTGCTCTTGCCGGCACCCGGGGCACCGGTCACTCCGATGCGCTGCGCCAGCTTTTCGGGCTGCGACTGCGGCGAGAGTAGGGCGGCGCCTGAGACGTCGGCATTGGCCAGCTTGGTCAGAGCGCGGCCCAGAGATGAGCGATCCAGGGCCGGGGTGTTCATCAGCATGTCACGTCCTTTCCCAGCAGTTCTGCAGCGTGCTCATTGAGCAGCGGCGGCAAGCGGTAGGAAGGAGTGAAGTTGTCGAAGCGGATGGGGCTGGCTACCGCGCTGAGCGGCAGGCTGCCATCGCCCAGAGGCACCACCAGTTCGCGCGAGCGGGCGATGTCGCCCTTGAGCGCCGTATTGAGCGTACCCACTTCGGCCACAACCACGCCCAACGGTGCCAGGCGCCGTACCCATTCCGATGCCGGGGCCTGCTGCAGCACCTGTGCAATGGCGGGAACGACTTCCGCACGGTGCATGCGCCGTGCCGCCATGGTGGCAAAGTGCGGGTGATCTACCCATTGGGGCAGGTCGAGTTCGAGGCAGAAAATTTCCCAGAACTTGTCGTGCGTGATGAACAGCGTCAGCCAGCCATCGGCGGTGGCAAAAATCTGGGCAGGAACCACGTAAGGGTGCGATGAGTCGGCCAGCCGTTCGATCGTCTCGCCGGCGTTGAGTGCTGCGCCTGCCAGGTAATTGAGCTGCGAGAGCATCACGTCGTACATCGCGACGTCGACTTGGCCACCCTGTCCTTGCACGATCTTGGCCAGCAGTCCTACTGCGGCAACCAGACCGGCCGAATTGTCTACGGCGGAGTAACCGGCCTTGGTGGGCGGGGCTGAAGGATCGCCGGTGAGGGCCATCACTCCGGTCAGCGCCTGGATGACGTAGTCGTATGCCGGATTGTCGGAGTACGGGCCATTCAGACCGTAGCCGGTGAGCGCCACGCAGACCAGGCGCTCGTTAACGTCTCGCAGGCTTTCATAGGTCAGCCCCAATTTGCGTATGGCCGAGGGCCGCAGATTGGTGACCAGGGCATGGGAGGTACTGGCCAGATCGGCCAGTACCTCCTGTCCCTTCGGGCTGGCCAGATCCAGTACCACGCTTTTCTTGCTGCGGTTGAGGCTGGCAAAGTAGGCGTTGTGCGGCCCGACAAAATGCGGGCTCACCGAGCGGGCGATGTCGCCCTCAGGCGTTTCGATCTTGATGACCTCCGCACCCATATCCGCCAGCATGAGCCCGCAGTAAGGGCCAGCCAGCATGTGGCCGACTTCGATGATGCGGATTCCAGCCAGTGGCGCCGTCATGACAGGCTTTCGGCCAGAGATGCCACCACGATGTCCAGCGGCATATCGGCGGTGAATACGGCACTGACACCCAGCTGGTGCAGCGAGGCGTGATCTTCGGCGGGTATGGTGCCGCCGACAAACACCTTCACGTCGTGCGCGTTCATCTCGTGCAACTGGGCAATCACGTCGGCCACCAGCTCTTTGTGGCTGCCCGAGAGAATGCTTAAGCCCACGGCATCCACCCCTTCGTCAATGGCGACCTGGGCGATCTGTGCCGGGCTGCGGCGCAGGCCGGTGTAGATCACTTCGGCTCCGGCGTTGCGCAAGGTCAGCGCAATGATCTTGGCACCGATGTCGTGCCCGTCCAAGCCGGGTTTTCCGATCAGGATGCGTTTGGATGCCAATTTGGCAGTGCGTTGTTGCGTGCTCATAAGTTCACCGGCTCCTTGAATTCGCCCCATTGCGCCTTGAGACAATCCGTCATCTCTTCGACCGTGGCGTAAGCGTGGCAGCACTCGACCAGATAGGGCATGACGTTCTCGTCATCCTTGGCAGCCGCCGCGGAAAGTCGGGAGAGAGCGTGTTTGACGGCCGAGTTGTCGCGGGTGTCCATCACATGCTGGTATTTCTCCAGCGCCCGCTGTGCGACAGTGGGGTCGAGCGTGAATACCTCGCCAACCTTGATTTCCTCGTTCTCTTTCTTGAAGTGGTTCTGGCCCACCACCACGCTTTTTCCGGCGTCCGTGTCGAGCTTGCGCTCCAGTCCGCGCTCAGCCAGACGCATCTGCAGCCAGCCGTCTTCAATGGCTCGCACCACTCCGCCGTAAGCGTCGATCTCATCCATGATGCCGACGATCTGTTCTTCCATGCGGTCGGTGTGCTGCTCCAGGAAGTAGCTGCCGCCCAGAGGATCCACCGTGCGGCCAATGCCGCTTTCGTAGGCCAGAATCTGCTGCGTGCGTACCGCCAGCTCGGCCGAGGATTCGGTGGGAATCTGAAAGGCCTCATCGAAGGCACAGGTGAAAATGGACTGCGCTCCGCCAAAGACGGCAGCCATGGTTTCGACGGCCACGCGCACCACGTTGTTGTAGGGCTGAGGTGCTACCAGAGACGAGCCACCGCAAACCACGCCAAAGCGGAAGTGCTGGGCTTTGGGATCCTGAACGTCGTAGCGCTCTTTCATCAAGCGGGCCCAGAGACGGCGCCCGGCACGGAACTTCGCGATTTCGTCGAAGAAGTCCATGTGCACATAAAAGAAGAAGGACAGGCGCTTGGCGAACTTCTCGACATCGCCGCCGCGGCTGCGCAGCTCATCCACATAGGCCAGGCCGTTGGCCAGGGTGTAGGCCATTTCTTCGGCCGCAGTGGCTCCTGCATCCCGCACATGGGCCCCGGCAATGCTGATCGGATTGAAGCGTGGCGAGACCTCGTTGGAATACAGAATGCTGTCGGCAATCAGCCGCATGGACGGGCGCACCGGAAAAATCCAGGTGCCGCGCGCCACGTACTCTTTCAAAATGTCGTTCTGTATCGTGCCGGTGAGCTTGCTGCGCGGTACGCCCTGCTTGTCGGCCACGGCCAGGTACATGGCATAAATGATGGCCGCCGTGCCGTTGATGGTGAACGAGGTGGAAATCTTGGAAAGGTCCAGATCCTTGAACAGAATCTCGGCCTCGCTGAGGTTGGACAGCGAGACGCCTACCTTGCCGATTTCCGGTCGCGCCATGGGGTGCGTGGGATCCAGGCCGCACTGCGTGGGCAGGTCCAGCGCCACCGATAGGCCGGTCTGTCCTTTTTCCAGCAAGAACTTGTAGCGCTCATTGGATTCTTCGGCGGTGCCGAAGCCCGAGTACTGGCGTATGGTCCACAGTCTGCCCTGGTAGCCGTCGGGAAAAATACCGCGGGTGAAAGGGTACTCGCCGGGCTGGCCTATGCGCTCGGCATCCACCGCTGAGGCATCCACACAGGTCGGCACATCAATGCCGCTAGGGGACGTGGGGTACAGCTGAGGGGGGGCACCCTCAAACCGTAGGATGTCGTCTCGTTTCATTGGTTGCCTTTCGCAAGAAATCGGTCCGATGCACTCCAGTGGTCGTCGTGCAGCCAGGTACGCATGACCTGCTGACGCTCCACGTCGCGCCGCTGTTCGTAGTTCTTGCCGTTGCGCCAGGCACTGGTCTGGGCCTTGATGGCGCGCAGCACGTGGACCGGGCAGGCCAGCATGGGAGCCAGAAACGTTTGAATGTCCTGGCCATCCGGGCCGTCGCTGATGAGCTGGTCGGACAGGCCCCAGTCGAGGGCCTGTTGCACGCCCACCATTTCGCAGCGCGCCATCAGCCGCATGGCGCGGGCGCTACCGATGAGCTGGCACAGATCAGGGCCGCCGCCCCAGGCGCTGCTGATGGCCAGACGTGCCTGGATAAAACCGATGCGGGCGTGTGCTGCCTGCAAGCGCAGATCACAAGCCAGTGCCAGTTCGGCTCCGCCGCCGATGGCGTCTCCGTTCAAGTAAGCCAGCACGGGTACGGGGCACTGGCGAATGGCATCGAGTGCACCGCGTGAATGATCGGCCATGGCTTGGGTTGCGGCTTCGTCACGAACATCCGAAAGCTCTAGCAGATCGCCGCCGGCGGCAAAAAATCGTTCACCGGCGCCACGAATCAGCACCAGGCGAGTGTTGGGTAGTGCGCTCTCCTGCACCACCGCCTGAGCCAAGGAGGTGAGCACATGGCCCGCCAGCGCATTGTGTTTGTGGGGCCTGTCAATCGTGATCCATACCACGCCGTTCTCTTCTCGCCCGATGCTGATGTCCTGAATGGCCTGCACTTTGGTATTGCCTCCGTGAAATGTTGTGCAGCCATCGTAGGAAGCCTGTTTTTCGAAAACAAGGATGAAAGTTCAGCATTTGGAACAAATTGGGAAATGCCGCATGATTGATCTCATTGCTGCGCAATTTGTTCAGCTGGCTGAATTTCCGTTCTCGCTTGCCACCATGAAAAGGGAAGACATGACAGCAACCACCGTCACCTCGCTCGATCGCATGATCGATATCTATGAAGTCTTTCAAAGCGGGCAGACGCCGCTGTCCCTGACGGAGCTGGCGGAGGCGGCCAACATTCCCAAGAGCACTTGCCACGCCATCGTCAGCACGTTGATTGCGCGTGGCTACCTCTACACGCTCAGCCGACCTCGGGCGCTATACCCGACGCGGCGCATGTTGGATGTGATGCGAGACATCTGTGCCAAAGATCCGTTGGTGGAACGTGCTACGCCGGTGCTGGAGCGCCTGCGCGACGCCACGCGCGAGACCATCATTCTGGGCAAGCGTCAGGCGGACTCGGTGATCTATCTGCAGGTGGTGGAAGGGCTGCATTCCATTCGCTACTCGGCCAAGCCGGGGGAATTCAAGCCTCTGCATTCCAGCTCCATCGGCAAAGCGCTGTTGGGCAGCCTCAAGGAGGCCGAGCTGCGCACCTGGCTGAAAGAGCGCAGGCTCCAGGCCATCACCACCGCAACCAAGGTAGAGCATGAGGTGCTGGCGCAGGACGTGCTGGACAGCCGCAAGCAGGGCTACTTCGTCACGCGTGGGGAAAACGTGAGCGATGTCTGGGCAATAGCAGCCTTTATCAACGTCCACAACGAACCCCTTGCCGTGGCGGTGGCCGGTCCACAGCATCGTCTGGAGAACAATATCGCTGAAATGGCGCAACTGCTGGTCGCCAGTTGCAGCTTCCTGTCGCGACAGCTTGTGCATGACTGAGCAAGTGCTGCAGCCAAACCTTTTCAGTCACTCCATCGGGCGAACCATGGCCTTGTAAAAGCCGGGCAGGTCACAGCCAACCGCAGCCACCTCCCATGCATGCGCGTAGGTCAAGGCAATGGATACGCCACTGCAGCATGGCCAACAGAGATACCTCTCTTTCCTTGACCGGACGCGTCAATTTACTGGGCTGACCACCGTTCAAAGAAGCATTTCCAGTGGAGGTAAGACTTTTCGGGTGAAGTACATGGGGTATGGTGAGGAACATAGACCACAAAAGGAATCGCTCAGTGCCAAAACCAAACTACCAATTCGAAAAACGACAGCGTGAGCTAGAGAAGAAAAAAAAGAAGGCCGAGAAGGTTCAGCGCAAGGCTGTAGCTTCCGAGGACGCTCCACAAAATATTGCGCCCGAGGTGCGGACGGAAAACAAGTAGCCAAGGGCGAATGGGTGTGCGGCTGTGTTTTTTGAGAACCTCAGGTACTGCGCTTCGGGCCCATACCTAGCCAGTCAAACAAGCACAGTGCTAGGGTACGTGCCCGGGAAATGGGGGCACTTCCTCAGAGGGCCGCTGGAGGTGCAAATGAAATGTGCCCCAATTTCTAAAAATGTGCCCCCAAATGTGCCCCCAGATAGGCGTGGATGCCATTGGACACTGATGGACTTCAGTGGAAAGAAAAAAGCCGTTTACAGAGGGAAAATAAAAAAGTCCGGAAGCCTTTGGAGACTACCGGACTAGAAAATGGTCCCCCCGACAGGAATCGAACCTGTATCTGTCGCTTAGGAGGCGACCGTTCTATCCATTGAACTACGGGGAGAAGCAGCGATTCTAACTGCGTTGGCTCGCTCCTCCGGCCTGGATGGCCGGGATCGGCCGTCCAGCGGCAGCCTCAGGGGCTGCGCGCCGGTGTGGTGCACCCATTTCGATAGCGACTGGCGCTTGTTGATCAAGGGCTAAAGGCATGTTTGATGCTTAATCCTTGCGCACGGTATAGACCAGATCGAGTGCGCTGGTCATGCCGGTCTGGGCGCGCAGCGTGACGCTGCGTGACAGGTCGTAGAAGATGTAGATGATGCCCATGGCCCCGGACAGGCTTTGCTCATAGGTCACGTATAGCTTGTCCGACAGGCGTTTGCCCAAGGTCAGGGCCGCGCCAGAGGCGTCGTTGTCGCCGCCGCCCTTGAAACCCACCTCGTCCAGCCCCAGGCTGCTCGCAATCTTGCCGCTGCTGCTGTTGCCGCCGGCCAGCAAGGCCATGGCCGCCTGCTGCAGCAGGGCGCTGCTGGCGCCGCCGCTGGCTGGGTCGCGGCCCATCACCACCCAGGACAGCTTTTCGGCATCGGGCAGGACAGGGTCCGAGTACAGCAGCACGCGCGGTGCGCTGGCCGTGCCCAGCACCTGCACACCGGCCTTGACGGCGATGTTGGGGCGCAGGGCCAGAATATCCAGCGAGGGGTTGTTGTAAGGACCGTTGAAACGGATCAGGCCGGTTTCCACATCCAGCGACTGGCCCCAGGCACGGTAACGGCCTTGCTCGGTGCTGATCTCGCCTGTCACGCTGGGCGGGCCGCCCACATAGCTGGCACCTTTGATTTCCAGCTGGCCGCGCAGCCGCGTGGTGATGCCAAAGCCTTGCAGGGCAAAGTCGCGGCCCAGATCCAGTTTGACGAGGATGTCCGGCACCTTGCGCGGTGTGGCGCGGGCCTGTTCCTTGCGTGCGGCGCGCTCCTGATTTTTGCGCTCTTCCTCTTCGGCCTTGCGCGATGCGGCAGAGTGCACCACCACGTCCTTGTCCAGAGACGGCGCGGATTCCTCGGGCAGGATGATGGAGGCTCGGTCCACGCCCAGATCGCCACGCAGCACAAACTGGCCTTGCTCCAGCCTGGCTTGCAGCTTGCCGGAGATGCTGACCTGGCGGTCGGCACGCACCAGCACTTGCAGCTTTTTGGCTTCGGCCTGCAGGTTCATGGACAGGCCGGGCTCGCCGCCGGCGCTGCCGGGTGCCGTCCATTGCGCAAAGCCGGAGCCGATCAGCTCGCCGCCGTCTACGGGCGCACTGGTCAGATTGCCGCTATAGCCCAGAATGCGCGCATTGCTGCCCTTGCCGCCCTTGAGGCGCAGCTCGGTGATATCCAGTCGCGTGCCCTGCAGTTTGGCGCGCAGCACGCCGTCCTGCAGATCGATGCCGTCGAGGATGGAGACAATGCTCAGACCGTCGGCGCTGATATTGCCGGCCCACTTCGGGTCTTGCAGATTGCCGCTGATGACGGCATCTGCGGCCAAGGCGCCCTTGATGCGCCAGCCCGGCGGAGCAAACAGGGTCCAGATGCCGATATCGGGCATTTTGGCGTGGACCTGGCCCGAGAGTGGGGCGTTGTCGGGCAGGGTCCAGCCGCCGTCGGTATAAGCGAGCTGGGTGCGCAGCTCGCCCGTGGCGCTGCCTGCACGCTCGCTATCCCACAGCAGCTTGGCTGTCACATTGCTGCCCTGGGCCTGAACGGTCAGGCGCGCATCCTTGATGCGAGCCCGCATGCCCGCGCCCTTGATGGTGCGGGTGCGCGTGCTGCCGGCCTTGGTGGCCGTGGGTCCGGTGGTCTGCACCACGGTCGTGCCCGAGCTCTCTTCCACAGCCAGGCGCAGATCGCCGGCGGCGCGCTCCACCACCAGTTCGGCCTTGAGTGCCTTGCCCAAAGTGTCCACATCCCAGCGACCGTTGAAGCTCAGATCGCCCGATAGGCCGGCCGACTCCAGCGGTGGATCGTCGTCGCCCATGCTGAACGCATCGACCCAGGCCAGCGGAATGCCTTGCGCACGGCCGGTGCTGGTCAGCCCCCACTGGCCGTTGCCAGCCTTGGTGGCCTTGCTGTCGTTCCAGCTGAGCAGCACCGGGGCCGGCGGCTCGCTGCCGGTGCGGCGTATGCCCAGATCGGGCGGTGTCAGCTGCAATCGGCCGGCGCTGATTTGATAGGCCGTGCTCAGCACGGTGTTGCCGCTGGTGCGCTGGGTGATCTGCACCGGCGCGCCCGGCATGAGTTGTGCTACCCAGGGGCCGGGCTTGCCGTTGCCGGGTTTGAGCTGGGCTTGCAGCTTTTCCAGGCTGGCTTGCCAGTCCAGAGGCGCTGCGGCCTTGGCGTTGGACAGGCCGGCTTGCAACGCGGTATCGAGCTGCACACTCTGGCCCGCCTGCTGGGCCTGGGCAGTCAAGGCGATCCTGGCGTTTTCGGGGCTGCCGTTGATGCCCAGTTGCAGCGCGGAAATGACGATGGCTTGCTCGGCCGGCGTGCTGGCCGCCAGATAGCGGATTTTTTCGCCCTGCACATTGGCCTTGATCTGCAATCCGCTGGCGGGCAGCTGCGCACCCTGGCCGGCCTGGATGCGTTGCAGCAAATTGCCCCAGCCGCCGTTCCACTCCAGCTCGGCGCCGGCAGTACCGTCTAGCTGCGCGCCGCCCAGCGGGTCTTGCACGCCGGGCAGTTTGCGCAGCCATTGGGTCAGCTGGGTCAGCGAGCTCAGCTTCAGCGTGGTTTGTCCCTTGCCATCCTTGGGGCCCATCTGGCCCGCCAGTTGCAGATCGGCACCGGGCACGCTGGCCTTGAGCTGGGCCTTGGCCTGCTGGCTTTCGGTGTTGAACTCCACATTTTTGGCATCGAGCTTGGCCTGCAGCGCCTCCAGCTGCAGCGTCTCCAGCTGCAGCAGCGGCGCTTGCCACTGGCCCTTGCCGGCCAGGGTCTGAATGCGCAGTGCCTTGCCCTGGGGCTTGCCTGCGGCATGCAGATCAATGGCAAAGGCCACGGCGGGCGCAGGCTCGGGCTGCTGGCGATCTTGCGGGTTGACGGGCAAGTCTGGCGTCAGCGTCTCGGCCTGAACCGAGCCTTGCAGCGGCGCCGCCTCCAGCGTGCTCAGAATGTCAGTGGGGTTGAGTTGCTCGACCAGCAGCTTGCCGTTGAACATCTGACCTGCTGGCACATAGCGGCCCGTGAGCTTGATCTGCCCCTTGCCGATATCCATCTGGCCTTCGTCGACCAGCCACTGGCCGCCGTCAAAGTTGATGCGGGCCTGCAGCTGCTTGATCGGCAGGCGCTGCTTGTCCCAGGGGCCGGGCAGGGCATTGCTGAACTGTGCGGACAGTGCCCAGGTCGTTTGACTGTGCTCGCTGGGCTGCGGCTGCTGGCCTGCGGTGGTGGCGGAGTCTGCAGTCAGCACCGGGCCGGGGCCGGCGTTCAGCTCGCCGGACAGCGCCGTGCGCGGGCCTTGGGGCCAGAAAGCTGCCACATCCAGATTCTTGAGCAAGGCCTGGGCCGACAGCAGCGGCTGCTCTTTCCAGGGCATGACGCTGGCCTTGATATCGGCCAGCATGGGCTGGGTTTCGGCAGCTTGCTCTGTTTTCTCTAGCTGCTTGCGCTTGTTTTCGTTTGACTTTGCAGTGGTTTTGCTATCAGAGGCTTTATCTTCAAGCGCTGCTTGCTCCTGAATTTGGGCCTCTGCATGGGCACTCAGGCTCAGCTGGGCCGCTTCGGTTGCCAGCGTGCCTTCAATCTGTGCCTCGGCCAGCACCTCGATCAGGGCCGCAGGCAGGCCGCTTTGAGCTTGCAAGGGGTTGGGCGTTTGCAGCTGGCCTTGCAGCTGCGCCTTGAGCTGCATGGGAGCGGCACCTTGCATGCGTGCTTGCAATTGGTAGCTGCCATCGGCCACGCGCAGACTGCGCACCTGCAGCTCGTGATGGCTGCCGGTGTATTCATAACGGCCGCTGAGGTCTTGGACCACGACCTCGGGCGGGCCGCTCCAGACAATGCGATCGACCTTGAAAGGCAGCTCGATCTTGACGGGCAGGTGTAGCGATTGCAGTGGCTCGCTGGGCTTTTTCTCGGGGTCTGGCGTGCTGGAAATCTGCAGCTCCGCCACATGCACTTCGCCCAGCTTGAGGGCGCGCGAGAAGATCAGCGGGCGCAGCTGCCAGCCGATCTTGGCGTCCTTGACCTCGACCTTCATGGTCGGGCTTTGCCATTGCAGCCAGCCGATGCGGCCGCCGTTCTTGACGCTGCCCGTCACTTCCTTGGCAGACAGGCTCTGGCCTTCGGGCAGCCAGCGTGCCACGCGTTGCAGGGTCTGGGCCAGAGAGTCGTCGCGGCCTATCCACCAGAGCAGACTGCCCAGGGCCACGGCTGCGACCAGGATCAGCGTCAGCGTCAGCCAGCCCAGTGCGCGCAGCCAGCGGCGGCGCTTGCGCGGCGCTGCTGGCGCAGCGCCGGGGTTGTGATTGGCCGCGGGCGTCTGGCCCGGGCTGTTGGTTGGGGTATCCGCCATGTTTAGAACGTGAAGCCCAGGCGCAGGTGCAGGCGTAGCTGCTTTTCCTGTGCGCCCCAGGCGATATCTGCTTGTATGGGGCCTACGGGGCTTTTCCAGCGAATGCCGGTACCCACGCCGACGCGCATGTACATGTGGTCGAACTCATCGCCCACCGTACCCGCATCGACGAACAGCGTGTGTTCGAAGTCCTGCGTATTGCCCTTGATGGTGACGGGGCGCTGCCACTCGACGCTGCCCGTAGCCAGGTAGCGGCCCGCGATGACGCGGTTGTTGTCGGTGCGCGCGCCAATGGACTGATAGCCGTAGCCGCGCACGGTGTTGTCGCCGCCGGTCAGAAACATCAGCGTGGTGGGTATGTCCACATCTTTTCTGGCCAACACGGCACCGGCCGATGCCCTGAGCTGCAAGCGGCTGCGGCGCCGGGTTTCCTCGTCGCGCTCGCCCATGGGGATCAGGCTCATCCAGCGGCCGGTGATGCGGCCAAACGGTGTTTTCTGCGGGGTCAGCGTGGTGCCGGCACCGGCCTCCCAGGCCAGACCGAAGCCCGAGCTGGGTAGCAGATTGTTGTCGAAGTAGCGTGCCGTCCAGCCGTAGTTGGCCATCAGCGACGAGGCGCCGGGCGGCGCGCCGTCGCCCTGGGTCTTGGCGTAGTCGTATTGCAGATAGTAGTTGCGCTCGATGCGGTTGTCGGCCTTGGAGCGGCCCATGCGCAGCATGGCACTGTTGGTGTTGAAGTCGCCGGCCGGCGAGCGCTCCAGCTTGCCGCCTGCAAACCAGCGCCACAAGTCCTCGCCCGGCAGGCCAGTGACCTGGGTGGAGATCAGCGGGTTCTTCTTGTCCAGCTGCAACTTGCTCACGGCACGCCAGTCCAGTCCCGGCACCTTGTTGTAGATGTGATCGATGGACAGGCGCGGGCCGGTGTCGGTGCTGGCACCCACACCGAACACCCATTTCTGCAGCTTGGCCTCGCGCACCTTGGCAATCACCGGCGAGGTGACCTGGGCGCCTTGGGCGTCGCGGGCCGCCTGGTTTTTCTCTTCGCTGGCCGTTTGCTGCGGGGCATCGGCCAGGGTCAGAAACACCGATTCGTAATAGCCGCTGCTGACCAGGCGCTGCTGTGCATCGAGCATGGCCTGCTGGTCGTATTCCTGGCCTTCAGGCAGGCGGGCAATGCGTGCCGTGCCCACGGGGTCGTAGCGCTCGGCGCCCTCAATTTGCAGCGGGCCGAAGCGGTAGGCCGGGCCGGGCGCATAGGCCACGCTGACATTGGCTTGGTGGGTGTCGGCGTCGATATCGGCCAGGCTGGAGTCGATGCGGGCCAGCGGGTAGCGGCGCTTTTGCAGCTCTCTCAAGCCGCCGCTCTTGGCTCTGCTCCAGGCCGACTGCGAGAACTGTTCGCCGGGTTGCAGCGGCCAGGTCTCCTGAATCTGCAGCCGTTGCGACAGGCCCAGCTCATCGTCGGCATTGACACCGGTAAAGCGCACATCGGATTTTTCAATCAGCGCGGGCGGGCCGGGATCTACTTTCACCACCACCTTGCTAGGCGCATCGTCATCGGGCGTGTCGCTAAGCTCCACGGTCACCGTGGGGCTGAAGTAGCCCAGCGTGCCGATCAGCTCGCGCACATTGGCGTCGGTCGCTCCCAGCAGACGCGTGAGTTCGCGTCGCTGCAGATCGGGTTGATAGCGATAGCGTTTGAGCTCCAGATGCTTTTCCAGCAGCTCGCGAATTTCCTTGGGGGCATCCACTTCCAGCGTGAACGCGGGGTCGCCGGTCGCGACCGCAATGGCCGGATCGGCATCTTTGTCTTTGGGTGAGAGAAGGCTGCAGCCGCCAAGCAGCAAAGCGGCTCCCAAAAGAAGAGTCGGCTTCAAGGCCGGCACTTTCAGAGGCAATTTTTTGGGCATCCTCCTATTTTGACAGCATGCGCATGGCGTCTTCCAAGCCCTTGAGTGACAAAGGGTACATGCGCTGGCTCATCAGCTGCTCGATGATGGAGATGCTCTGGCGGTATTGCCAGACGCCCTGAGGCTCGGGGTTGATCCAGGCAAACTTGGGAAAAGCATGGGTCAGGCGCTGCAGCCACTCGGCTCCAGGCTCCTCGTTCATGTATTCCACCGAGCCCCCGGGTTGCAGGATTTCATAGGGGCTCATGGTCGCGTCACCGACAAAGATCAGCTTGTAGTCCTTGTTGTATTTGCGAATGATGTCCCAGGTCGAAAACTTCTCGGCAAAGCGGCGGCGGTTGTTCTTCCACATGAAGTCGTAGACGCAGTTGTGGAAGTAATAGAACTCCAGGTGCTTCAGCTCGCTCTTCACCGCAGAGAACAGCTCCTCCACACGCTGGATATGCTCGTCCATGGTGCCGCCCACGTCCATGAGCAGCAGCACTTTCACGTTGTTGTGCCGCTCCGGAATCATCTTGATATCCAGATAGCCGGCATTGGCTGCCGTGGCGCGAATGGTGTCGGGCAGATCCAGCTCCAGCTCGTTGCCGTCGCGTGCAAACTTGCGCAGGCGGCGCAGCGCCACTTTGATATTGCGTGTGCCCAGCTCCTGTGAATCATCGTAGTCGCGGTAGGCGCGCTGCTCCCAGACTTTCACGGCGCTCTTGTTGCGGCCGGGTCCGCCTATGCGTATGCCTGCCGGGTTGTAGCCGCCGTGGCCGAAGGGGCTGGTGCCGCCTGTTCCAATCCATTTGTTGCCGCCTTCGTGGCGCTCTTTTTGCTCTTCCAGTCGTTTCTTGAGCGTCTCCATGAGCTCGTCCCAGCCCATGGCCTCGAGCTTGGCTTTTTCCTCGGGGCTGAGCTCGCGCTCCAGCAACTGCTTGAGCCAGTCCTGCGGAATCTCTTTGGTGAGGTCGGCCAGCATTTCCACGCCTTTGAAATAGGCGGCAAAAGCGCGGTCGTATTTGTCGAAATGCTTTTCGTCCTTGACCAAAATCGTGCGGCCCAGATGATAGAAATCATCCAGGCTCCAGTTCTCGCCCTTGGGCCCGACGATGCCGGCATCCAGCGCCTGCAGCAGCATCAAAAATTCCTTGACCGAAACCGGCAGCTTGGCCGCGCGCAAGGTGTAGAAGAAATCAATCAGCATCAAATATGCCTCCAGCGCTTATTTGGCGGTCGCATGCTGCTCCAAAAGATAGAGCAACTGCGCACGGGCTTCCGGCCATTCGCCGCTGCGCATGCTGTACATCACCGTGTCGCGTATCGTGCCGTCGCGGCGCAGTGCATGGCCGCGGATGACGCCGTCTTTTTTCGCTCCCAGGCGCTCGATGGCGCGCTGGCTGGCAAAGTTGAAATTGTCCGTGCGCCAGCCCACCACATGGCAGGCCAGCGTGCCAAAGGCATGGGCCAGCAACAGCAGCTTGGCCGAGGTGTTGACATGGGAGCGCTGCACGCTGGCGGCATACCAGGTGTAGCCGATTTCCACGCGGCGAATGGCGGGAACGATGTCGTGATAGCTGGTGGTGCCCAGCACCTTGCCGCTGGCATCGTCGAGCACGGCAAAGGCAAAGCGGTGGCCTTGCTCGCGGCCCAGCAAGGCGGTTTCAATGTAGCTGCGGGTTTCCTGCGGCTCGGGCACGGAGGTGACGCGAATCTTCCACAGTTCGCCATCGGCCGCTGCGGCGGCAAGCCCGGCTTCATGCTCCAGGCCCAACGGCTCCAGTCGCACGCCGCGGTCGCGCAGGGTGACAGGTTCGATAAATGCCATGATCCACGTCCTCAGTTCTTGCCCGTCTGCACACGCATGCGGGCTCGCCCCAATCTGGCCAGCTTCAGGCCCAGGCCGGCGCACAGGCCCACCAGGGCAATAGCCGCAATGGTGCCCGCACCATAACCGGGGGCAAACAGCTCCAGACCCAGCACATGGGCCAGGCCCCAGCCGGTCAGGGCGCCGCCCACAAAACCCAGCGCGTCGGTACAGCCTTCCAGCAGCAGTTGCTGTGCAGTGCTCATCGCGGTCTCCTTCGGTCGCAAGTACGGCCTATCGGTTGCGCTGGTTCATGAACACCAGCTTTTCAAACAGGCTCATGTCCTGTTCGTTCTTGAGCAAGGCACCCACCAGCGGCGGCACGGTCACCTTGCCGTCTTCGGCCTTGAGCGATTCCGGTGGAATCTCCTCGGCCACCAGCAGCTTGAGCCAGTCGATCAGCTCAGATGTAGAAGGCTTTTTCTTCAGCCCCGGGAGATTGCGCACGTCATAGAAGACCTTCATGGCGGCGCTCAGCAATTCGCCCTGCAGCTTGGGGAAGTGCACGGCCACGATCTGGCGCATGGTCTCCTGATCGGGGAACTTGATGTAGTGGAAAAAGCAGCGGCGCAGAAAAGCGTCGGGCAGCTCTTTTTCGTTGTTGGAGGTGATGAAGACCAGGGGCCGGTGCTTGGCGCGAATCATCTGACGCGTCTCGTAGCAGTAGAACTCCATGCGGTCGATTTCGCGCAGCAAATCGTTGGGGAATTCGATGTCGGCCTTGTCGATCTCATCGATCAGCAGGGCCACGGGCTCATTGGCCGTGAAGGCCTGCCACAGCACGCCTTTGACGATGTAGTTGTTGATGTCCTTGACGCGTTCGCTGCCTTCCACATCGGCCAGCTGGCTGTCGCGCAGACGGCTTACGGCGTCATATTCATACAGGCCTTGCTGCGCCTTGGTGGTGGACTTGATATGCCACTGCAGCAGCGGCATCTTCAGCGCGGAGGCCACTTCTTCGGCCAGCATGGTCTTGCCCGTGCCGGGCTCGCCCTTGACTAGCAGCGGGCGCTGCAGCGTGGCAGCGGCATTGACGGCCAGCATCAGGTCTTGCGTGGCAACGTATTGGTCGGAACCTTGGAACTTCATGGGTGGTCTATCAGCGTAAGTAGGGATAAGCGTGTCAAATTCTCGCTGCCATAATCATTTTCACTGCAGCAAGGCATTGAGCACCCGTCTGAACTCTTGAAGGATTGTGCGCGCAAAATGAGAAAAACTTGGACCACGGTATTGGCAGCAGCTGTCGCATCAGTGACCAGTCTGGCACAGGCCCAGGCCGTCAGCGGCGATGCAAAAGCAGGGCAGGGCAAGATTGCCATGTGTATCGGCTGCCACGGCATTCCAGGCTATCAAGCCAGTTTCCCTGAAGTTTACAAAGTTCCCATGATTGGCGGCCAGAATGCCGCTTACATCGTCTCTGCATTGCAGGCCTATAAAAAAGGCGAGCGCAAGCACCCCACCATGCGCGGCATTGCCGATTCGCTGAGCGACCAGGACATGGCCGACGTGGCAGCGCTTTATGCCAGCCATGGCAAAGCCAAGGACGCCAAGCCCAGGGAAGCCAGCGCAGCAGTTGCCCCGCTGCTGCAAAAAGGCGCTTGTTTCTCCTGCCATGGCGAAGCGTTTTCCAAGCCCATCGATCCTTCCTACCCCAAGGTGGCGGGCCAGTATTCGGATTACGTTTTCCGTGCCCTACAGTCATACAAGACCGAAGGCAATCCCCATATAGGCCGTAGCAACGGCGTGATGGCTGGTATCGCCAAGCAGTTCAACAACAACGAGCTGCAGCTGCTGGCCAAATACATAGGTAGTCTGGACAGCGAGATGCAGGTCGTGGCCCAGCCGCACTTCAAGCTGGGGCAAAAGTAATTTGCATCACCCAAAACACAAAGCCCGCAGATGCGGGCTTTGTGTTTTCGGAAAGGTGGTTGGAATAATGCCTAGTCGTCAAACTCGCGAGGCCTGGGCCAGAGACACAGAGCAAGGGCCGTCCCTCAGCGAGTGTGTCGTCCCCCTCCCGAAGAGAGAGGGGGAGGGCGCGTAGCGCCTCAGGGGGAGCTTTTGAAGCTCCCGTCGCTGGTTGCCAGCCGCTGCACGCCTGCCACATAGGCCTCGCCATCGGGCGGGCGGCCCGAGCGCTGGCTTTCCCAGAGCATCTGGCCTAGGCATTCCATGGTTGCATGGTGGGCGTCGTGCAGATCGCGCTTTTTGGTCAGCAATTCCACGGCCTGGCGAATGCCGCGTGGAGAGTCCACGCTGCATTGCTCGCTGATGGACAGGTGCATGGATAGGTGCAGGAACGGGTTGGTGCGTTCGGGCGCGGCGTCATAGTTGCGCACCAGAGCGGCCTCCACATCGGACAGCTCTGCAAAATACTCGGGGTGCTCATCAATCCACAGACTGGCCAGCGTCTCGATGGCCTCCATGGGGGCGCCGCTGATCATCTTGGCGCGCACTCCGCAAAAAAATCGCCGTACATCGGCTTGACTGGGGTTGAACATGATGGCGCGCAGCGTATCACGCCTCATCCCGGCCGGCTGGCCTGTGGTTTTGGCTGTCCGGCTGCTCGTCCTGCAGCAGCGCGGTGCGCTCCTTGGCCATCTGTTCCACCAGTTGCTGGCGCCCCTGTTTGGCCACGGCAATCAGCTGATTCTGGTTCTGATCCTTGTAATGCGGGTACATGCGCTCGGCCAGGTCCAGATTGTGTTCACGAAAGCGCTCGGCCATGCGTTTGGCATCGGCAGGACTTTCGCCAACCAGTTCCAGCACGGACTGGGCCGACGCCAGGCTGGACTCGAACACCTCGCGCTGTATGTGCGCTATGTCCAAGTCGCGCAGGCGAAACCAGTGGTCCAGATCGCGCGCTCTGGCCACGATTTCCAGATTGGGAAAATGCTTGCGCGCCTGGCTGGCAATCTTGACGGACTGATCGGGGGCGTCCACGGCAATCACCAGCACGCGGGCCTGGGCCGCACCGGCAATGCGCAGCAGATCGACCCGTGTGGCATCGCCATAGAAGACGCGGTAGCCATAGGTCTGAGCGGCCTCCAGCATTTCCACGCTGTGGTCCAGGATGGTGGGGCGTATGCCCTGGGCCAGCAGCACGCGGGCCACGATTTGCCCGTAGCGGCCAAAGCCGGCCACGATGATGGGGGCTTCCTGGGGCTCCGAGATTTCCCTGGCCTTGTCCTGCGGGTCCTGGGCGTCCTTGATGGCCGCAAAGCGGCGCAGCAGCAGCTTGTCCAGCAGCACCAGCAGCAAAGGACCCAGCAGCATGGACAGCGCCACGGCGGCCACCAGCATGGAGGAGACATTGTGCTGGAACACTTTGTACTGGGCCGCAGTCTGGAAGACTACAAAAGCAAATTCGCCGCCCTGGGCCAGCATCAGTGTGAAGACCGGGCGCTCGCGCCAGGGAATGTTCATGACCTTGGCCAGGCCAAAGATCATCAGCGCCTTCAGGCTCAAAAATCCCAGCACCATGGCTGCCATGACCAGCGGCGATTGGAGAATCACGCCGAAATCGATGCTCATGCCCACGGCCATGAAGAACAGGCCCAGCAGCAAGCCTTTGAATGGCTCGATATTGGTTTTCAACTCGCTGCGGTACTCGCTGTCGGCCAGCAGCACGCCGGCCAGAAAAGCGCCCAGTGCCATGGACAGGCCGACCTGCACCATCAGCATGGCAATGCCCACCACCAGCAGCAGCGAGGTGGCGGTGAAGATCTCGGGCGTCTTGCTGCGGGCAATCCAGCGCAGCACCGGTTGCAGCAGCAGTCGTCCGCCGATGATGACGGCGCCAATCGTGCCCACGGTTTTGAAAATGGTCAGCCAGACATGGCTTTCGCCATGGGCGGCGGCTGCTGCCTTGTAGGCGCCCAGAATCGGGATCAGCGCCAGGATGGGAATGGCGGCCACGTCCTGGAACAGCAGGATGGAGAACGCGGCCTGACCGCTGGGCGTGCGCATCAGATTGCGTTCGGACATGACTTGCAGGCAGATGGCGGTGGACGACAGTGCCAGCCCCATGCCGGCGATCAGGCTGACCCGCCATGAAAAGCCAAAGGCCCAGGCTGCCAAAAACAAAATGCCGGTGCAGACCGCCATCTGTGCCATGCCCCAGCCAAAAATCGGTCGGCGCAACTCCCACAGCCGCTTGGGCTGCAGTTCAAGGCCGATGACAAACAGCATGAGCACCACGCCGAATTCGGCAAAGTGCAGTATGTCCTCCACATTGCGCACCAGCCCCAGACCCCAGGGGCCCATGGCAATGCCTGCGCCCAGATAGCCGATGATGGCCCCCAGGCCCAGAGCGCGGGCAAGGGGCACGGCCAGAACGGCCGCAGCAAGATAGGTAAAGCCGTAAGTCAGCCAGATGGGAGCGCTGTGTTCCATATGTGGGTCGTGTTTAATTGGTGTTAACCCGTATTGCTAGAACATTGTGGCACTCAGAAACCGTTGCCAGTTAAAGGCCGGCAGCAAATTTGCAGCCAATCGTTGTGAACGGCATGCAAGGGCTGTCCCGCCTGGGGCTGTCTCGCCAGGGTCTGCAGGCAAAGAGCACAACTTTTAAGATACTGCTCTTGGTTTACGGTTTTGGCGTTTGGGGTTTCTCATGGATTGGCATACTTGGCTGGCGTTTTTTGTGGCTTCCTGGATCATCGCGGTGTCGCCGGGCTCGGGGGCGGTGCTGTCCATGAGCCATGGGCTCTCATATGGCGTGCGCAAGACCAGTGCCACCATCCTGGGGCTGCAACTGGGTTTGCTGCTCATCTTGTTGATAGCGGGGGCCGGAGTGGGCTCGCTGTTGATGGCCTCGGAGATTGCTTTCAACGTGGTCAAGATCGTGGGCGCTGCCTATCTGATCTATCTGGGCATCAGCCAGTGGCGGGCCGGCGGCTCGGCGCTGGCCACGCAGGAGAGCATGCCGCAGATCAGCTTTCAAAAGCGGGTGCTCACCGGCTTTCTGACCAATGCCACCAATCCCAAGGGCATCATCTTCATGGTGGCCGTGCTGCCCCAGTTCATGAGCAGCAACCGCCCTCTGGCTCCGCAGCTGGCGATTCTGGCGGTGACCATGCTGGCTGTGGATACCGTGGTCATGCACAGCTATGCCGCCGGAGCCAGCGCCTTGCGCAGCCTGATGCGCAGTGCCCGCGCCATGCGCAACCAAAATCGCGTCTTCGGCAGCCTGCTGGTGGCGGTGGGTACAGGGCTGTTCTTTGTTCAGCGCGCAAATCAGTAAGCTTCAACATTAAAAGTCATAGCTTCCAGCCATTGCCAGATAAGGGCTGAAGCCTTGTTTTTCTTGATTTTTAGTGGTTTGCCATGACTTGTCGCATGGCTGACAAAGCCTGACATGGGCGCCCTCTACATTGGGTGCATGAAAACCTTCCACTCCTACTCCGAAGTGCTGGCCTGCATTGGCCAGGAAGTTGCGGTCAGCGACTGGGTCACCATCACCCAGGCACAGATCCAGATGTTTGCAGATGCCACGGGCGACCAGCAATGGATTCACACTGACCCGGAGCGGGCCGCCCAAGGCCCGTTTGGCGCGCCGATCGCCCATGGTTTTCTGACTCTGTCGCTGCTGCCCCAGTTCTTTGAATCCACGTTTTCCATCGAGGGCTCGAAGATGGGCGTGAACTATGGCCTCAACCGTGTGCGTTTTGTGGCTCCCGTGCCCGTCAACAGCCGCTTGCGCGCCCGCATGAACTTGCAGCATGCCGAGCGTGTGGAGCCCGACGGCATTCAGATGACCTGGTTGGTCACGGTGGAGCGCGAAGGCAGCGACAAACCGGTGTGCGTGGCTGAATCGCTGGCGCGCAGCTTTGGTGCCGCAGCCTGAGATCTGCCGCATGGCTCTGAAATGAAAAAGCCCCCAGGGTTTCCTTGGGGCTTTGCTGTCTGTGGGTCTGAGCCCTGGCGCTTGCCTAGCGCTTTCCTGGCACAGGCCTTGGTTTTTCATTCGCCGTAGCTATCCAGCAAACCGGCCTTGCCGGCGGCTACTGTTTCCTGGCGTACTTGTTCGCGGCTGAGGGTGGAAGGCTGCTGTGTCTGAGCGGACAAGGGCAGGTAGGAGGCGTCTCCGGACAGCAGCTGACCTTGTGCCAGAGCATCCATGGTCTGGGCCTTTACCTGGGCACGGGTCAGAGTGGATTGGCTTTCGGCCTTGGGTGGGTAATGGCCGCTGGTGAAGTCAAATCCTGCAGCCTGTGCGGCGGCGGCAGACATGGCAAGGGTGGCAACGATTGCGAGGCGGTTGGCGTATTTCATGATGTGTCCTTTGGTACATCGGGCTTGCAGTCCTGACGGAAATCGTCGGTTGGCCGGAAGTCCATGACTCGTACTTTAGGACGATGTAATCCAAAGAAAAATCCCCTGGAGCGAAACTTAATGTCTCGAAATCAGTGCTAATCGGAGGGAACTTATGGCGCAGGCACCGGCTCGGCCAGTGCCGCACCTTCAAAGCCCAGCTGACGCCAGGCTTCAAATACCGTGACCGCCACGGCGTTGGACAGGTTCAGGCTGCGCTGAGACGCCAGCATGGGCAGGCGCAGGCGCTGTTCGTTGGGGAACTGGGCGCGCACCTCGGCGGGCAGGCCCTTGCTTTCCGAGCCAAACACCAGCCAGTCGCCGGCCTTGAAGGCGATGGCGTGTGCCGGGCTGCTGCTATGGGTGGTCATGGCAAACATGCGGCTGCGGTCGGGCTGGCTGGTCTGCAGAAAAGCATCCCAGCTGGCGTGGCGCTGTACCGAGGCGTACTCGTGATAGTCCAGCCCGGCACGGCGCATATGCCGGTCTTCCATGGAAAAGCCCAAGGGCTCGATCAAATGCAGGCTGCAGCCTGTATTGGCCGCCAGGCGGATGACGTTGCCCGTATTGGGTGGGATTTCCGGGGCCACAAGAACGATATGAAACATGGGGCGCTATTGTGCAGTTGGCTGGCCTTGGCTGTGCTGACATGCCGCAGTTCCAGACTTGCCGGTCGGGTTGAGCAGGAACAGGCGCAGATCGGGAGCAAGACCATCACGGTGTTCTGGCGATGACCAGGGCCGACACCGAGGCGGCTCCGGCCTGGAGCAGGCTGCCTGCCAGGGCGTTCAGCGTGGCGCCGGTGGTCATCACGTCGTCAAACAGCAGCAGGTGCTGGCTTTTGATCGCCTCGGCATGCGCAGGTGCGACCTGAAAAACGCCGCGCAGCTGGCGCAAGCGCTGATGACGGCTCAGCACGTGCTGCGGCATATCGGTGTGCTGGCGCTGCACGGCGTGAGAGCGAATTTCCAGTGAGAAGGATAACTGGCGACTCAGCGCGCGCGCCAGCAGCAAGGTATGGTCAAAGCCGCGCTCGCGCAGGCGTCTGGCGGAAGAGGGTACGGGTATCAGTGCATCGCAGCTCTGCAGCAGCGGTTGTGCAGGTGCATGTTCGGGCAACAAGCGGCCCAGGCTGCGGGCCAGCCCGATATCGGCCCTGAATTTGAAGTCGCCAATCAGCTGCTGCCATGGATAGGCATAGTCCACGGCCGCCACACAGGCGGCCAGCGCTGGCGGCTGCCGGAGGCAGGCCCCGCAAAGCGGAGTCGGTGCTGGCAGGTGCAGAGCGCAACGCAGACAGCGGTGGCTGGCCTGGGTCCAGCGCGCAAGGCAGTCGGCGCATAGGCGCTCGGCTGGCCAGCGTCTGCACACGGCGCACTGGCTGGGCAAAGCCTGCAAGGCCGCATCCCAGGGCTGGCGCAGGCGCGAAAGCCATGTCGCATGAAGGTTGGGCATGGAATCAATATACTCGCGCCGCATTGTTTCCCTTTATGGCAGCGGCCTTGCGCCTTCTGTCAATCTGTCTGCACGCACCGTCATGTCCCATCAGCTGCCTCCCACCATTGACCCTGTAGCCGCCCGTCGCTGGCACGAGGCCGCACCGGCGCAGGCACCCTGGCTGCATGAGGAGGTGGCCAGCCGCATGCAGCAGCGTCTGGAATGGATCGTCAAGCCGCCCGAGCACTGGTGCCATTGGGAGCCCGTGCGCGGCGGCATACAGGCCCACGATCTGCTACGTGAACGCTATCCACAGGCCGAATGCACGGTGTATGAGCCTGTGGCGGCACGCCAGCTGCTGGCGCAGGAAAAGCTGGGCAGCCGCTGGTGGCAGATGGCGCGCTGGAAGGGCGCTGGCGTGCAGGTGGCACAACCTGCGGACGCCAGCATGGACATGCTCTGGGCCAATATGCTGCTGCACACCGCAGGCGATCCGCAGACGCTGATCGAACAATGGCACAAGCTGCTCAAGATCGACGGCTATGTGATGTTCTCCTGCCTGGGGCCGGATACGGTGCGCCAGCTGCATCGTCTCTATGCCGATCTGGGCCTGGGCCCGGCAGGTCACAGCTTCACGGACATGCATGACTGGGGTGACATGCTGGTGCATTCCGGCTTCAGCGAGCCGGTGATGGACATGGAGCACATCACCCTCACTTTTGCCACGCCGCAGCGGCTGCTGCAGGAGCTGCGCGAGTTGGGGCGTAATCTGCACCCGGCCCGTTTTGCCGGCTTGCGAGGCCGCCAGTGGCTGGCGCGTCTTGAAGCCGCAATGGCCGAGAAGTGGCGTGACAAGCAGGCCGACGGTCAATTGTCTTTGACCTTCGAAATCGTCTACGGTCACGCTTACAAACCCCAGCCCAAGGTGAGGCTGGAGGCCAATAGCTCGGTGTCCTTGCAGGACATGCGTGCCATGCTGCACCAGTCGCGCAACACGGGTTTGCGATAGCCCAATTGTCGTTTTCCGGTCATTGAGAAAACACAAAGCTGCCTACAATTTCCCCAGTTCTTGAATCGATAGCAGCGTCGCTTTCCGGCTTCTCTCCGGCTGGAAAGACAAAACAAAGGCTGGCCCGAGGGCTGCCAGGGGAGATGTAGGGTGTTTCGCTTTGCCAAGGGGACTGGCCAGCGGGTTCAACGGCTGTCAGTTCTCTCGATGGATCATCACCGAAAGCCGGATGTAGGCCGTGTTGCTGCATCTGCGCTGGCTGCTTCGGCCCCGTGGCTGATGCGGCGTTCTTCTCGTCCCTTTTCTTGTTTTGGGCTGCTTTGTCAGTTCGGCTTGCGCATGGATTTTTCATGCCGCAGGCCTGCCTTTTTTGTAGTTCGCAAAAAGCCGTGCGACAGCGCTTTCGGGCGCGCCGCTGGCATGAGTTCCTGGTGCTCGTATTAGTGAATGCGCGCAGACATTGCTATCAAACTTTGATGCATGCTGCGGTGTAGTTTGCAAGAGAGTGTGAGTTTCACGGCGCGCGGTCCGCAGGGGCTGCAGCGGGTGTGAGCTAGCGGATAACCCGAGGCTTAGAGGTAAGTGAAAACGATGAAAAACATTTCCACCAAGCTGGTTCCCTGGAGTTTGACCTTGGCGGCATGGGGTAGTTCTTTGGCGCATGCTGCGCAGGATTTGCCGGGAGGGCCTGCGGTCAACCAGCTCAATCTGCACCCGCCCGTCACCCGCATTGCGGTGGAGCAGCACAATCTGCACTGGATGATGCTCATCATCTGCACGCTGATCTTTGTCGGCGTGTTTGCGGTGATGTTCTATTCCATCTGGAAGCACCGCAAATCCAAGGGCGCCAAGGCCGCGAACTTTCATGAGTCGGTAAAGGTGGAGCTGGCCTGGACCATCGTCCCCTTCATCATCGTCATCATCATGGCCCTGCCTGCCACCAAGGTGCTGGTGGCGCAAAAGGACACGACCAATGCCGACCTGACCATCAAGGCGACCGGCTATCAGTGGAAGTGGGGCTATGACTACCTCAATGGCGAAGGCGAGGGCCTGAGCTTCGTCTCCACGCTGGACAGCGGCCACCGCGCCATGTCCGACAGCGGCAATGTCTCTGCCGCCCCCAATGACTATCTGCTCAAGGTCGACAAGCCGCTGGTCGTGCCCATGGGCAAGAAGATCCGCATCATCACCACCGCCAACGATGTGATTCACTCCTTCATGGTGCCGGCCTTCGGCATCAAGCAGGACGCGATTCCTGGCTTTGTGCGCGACACCTGGTTCAAGGCCGAGAAAGCCGGCGACTACTACGGACAGTGTGCCGAGCTGTGCGGCAAGGAACACGCTTACATGCCTATCCATGTGAAGGTGCTGTCTGCCGCTGACTACACCGCCTGGGTGGCTGACGAGCAAAAAAAGCTGGCTGCCAAACAGGATGATCCCAACAAGGTCTGGGTGCTGGCCGATCTGGTGGCCCGTGGCGAAAAAGTCTATGCCGCCAACTGCGCAGCCTGTCACCAGGCTAATGGCAAGGGCGCAGGTCCCATCAAGGCTCTGGACGGCAGTCCGGTCGTGCTGGGCGCAACGGCCGACATGATGCATGCGGTGCTGGAAGGCCGTGCCAACGGTGCCATGCCTGCCTGGAAGCAGCTCAGCGACACCGATCTGGCGGCCGTGGTGACTTTTGCCAAGAACCACTGGAGCAACCACACCGGCCAGCTGGTGCAACCCGCGCAATTCGTGATGGCGCGTAGCGGCAAGTTTCCCGAAGGCGGTGGCAGTGCTGCGGCGCCAGCTGCAGCCCCTGATCAGCCTGCTGCGGCAGCCACGCCTGCAGCCGCCGCTGCACAGTAAGCCACAGGTACTGAAGACCGATTGGAGAAAAGAATATGAGCGCCGTAGTACCTCCCGCCCACGCAGCTGCGGATCATGGTCATGACCATGCGCACGATGATCACCACCACGCCATGCCCACGGGTTGGCGTCGCTGGCTGTTCGCCACCAATCACAAGGACATCGGCACGATGTACCTGCTGTTTGCGTTCGCCATGCTGATGGTGGGGGGCATTCTGGCCATGCTGATCCGTGCCGAGCTGTTCGAGCCCGGCCTGCAGATCGTCAACCCCGAGCTGTTCAACCAGCTCACCACCATGCACGGTCTGATCATGGTGTTCGGCGCCATCATGCCGGCCTTTGTGGGCTTTGCGAACTGGATGCTGCCGCTGCAGATCGGCGCTTCCGACATGGCCTTTGCCCGCATGAACAACTTCAGCTTCTGGTTGCTGATTCCGGCCGGCGCCATGCTGGTGGGTTCGTTCTTCATGCCCGGTGGTGCTCCTGCCGCAGGCTGGACGCTGTATGCGCCGCTGACGCTGCAGATGGGCCCGTCCATGGACACCAGCATCTTTGCCATGCACATCATGGGCGCCTCCTCCATCATGGGGGCGATCAACATCATCGTCACCATTCTGAACATGCGCGCACCCGGCATGACGCTGATGAAGATGCCCATGTTTGCTTGGACCTGGCTGATCACCGCCTATCTGCTGATTGCCGTGATGCCGGTGCTGGCCGGCGCCATCACCATGACGCTGACCGACCGCCATTTCGGCACCAGCTTCTTCAACCCCGCTGGTGGTGGCGATCCTGTGATGTACCAACACATCTTCTGGTTCTTCGGTCACCCCGAGGTCTACATCATGATCTTGCCGGCCTTCGGCATCGTCAGCCAGATAGTGCCCGCCTTCAGCCGCAAGCGTCTGTTCGGCTACACCTCCATGGTCTATGCCGTGGCAGCGATTGCCATCCTGTCCTTCATCGTGTGGGCGCACCACATGTTCACCACCGGCATGCCGGTCACGGGTCAGCTGTTCTTCATGTACGCGACCATGCTGATCTCCGTGCCAACGGCGGTGAAGGTGTTCAACTGGACGGCCACCATGTGGCGCGGCTCCATGAGTTTTGAAACCCCCATGCTGTTTGCCGTGGGCTTCATCTTCGTGTTCACCATGGGCGGCTTTACCGGCCTGATTTTGTCCATGGCGCCCATCGACATCCAGCTGCAGGACACCTATTACGTGGTGGCCCACTTCCACTATGTGTTGGTGGCGGGATCGCTGTTCTCCATGTTCGCCGCTTATTACTACTGGGCGCCTAAATGGACGGGCGTGATGTATTCCGAAACCCGCGGCCGCATCCATTTCTGGGGCTCGTTGATCTTCTTCAACGTCACCTTCTTTCCCATGCACTTCCTGGGTCTGGCCGGCATGCCGCGTCGCTATGCCGACTATCCCATGCAGTTTGCAGACTTCAACATGGTGGCCTCCATCGGCGGCTTCGGCTTCGGTCTGATGCAGGTGTACTTCTTCGTGTTCGTGGTGATTCCCGCCATGCGCGGCAAGGGCGAGAAAGCGCCACAAAAGCCCTGGGAAGCGGCAGAAGGCCTGGAGTGGGAAGTACCGTCGCCTGCACCTTTCCACACGTTTGAAACCCCGCCCAAGCTTGACGAAACCGCCACCCGCGTGATCGGTTAAAGGCACAAGGAGCTCATATGCAAACCGCACAGCAGCGCAAGGCCAATGTTCGGCTGGGGCTGATTCTGGCGTCTACGGCGCTGGTCTTTCTGCTCGGCTTCATGGTCAAGATGGCCTGGATATCCTGACCCGACCGGGGTCTGCCAACACGGGAGAATGCGGTGAGCATCGCCAAGGAAAATGCAAAGATGGTGGGCAAGCTGGCAGCGGTGGCGCTGGGCATGTTTGCGTTCGGCTATGTGCTGATTCCCATCTACAAGCATATCTGCGAGCTGACCGGCATCAATATTCTGTCGCTCTCCGAGCGCCAGGTGCCCGGTGGCGGCTCGGCCGGGCGCGATGTGAAAGTGCCAGCCAATACGCAGATAGACACCAGCCGCACCATCACCGTGGAGTTCGATGCCAACGCGCGCGGCCCCTGGGATTTCAAGCCGGCCATGCGCTCCATCAAGGTGCACCCCGGCGAGCTGGCCACCGTCATGTACGAGTTTCAGAACGTGCAGGACAAGCGCATGGCAGCCCAGGCCATTCCCAGCTATGCGCCACGCCAGGCCACGGCTTATTTCAACAAGCTCGAGTGCTTTTGCTTTTCCCAGTACACGCTGGACCCTGGCGAAAAACGCGAGTGGCCGGTGGCATTTGTGATCGATCCGCGCATCTCCAAGGATGTGAAGACCATCACCCTGTCCTATACGTTCTTTGAAGTCGGCGGCAAGACGCCTGCTGCGCCGCCAACGGGCACGGCTGCGGTGCAACTGCCAGTTTCATCAGCTGTTGCGAGGCCTGCCTCATGAGCGAAGAGCAGCCGCCAAAGCAAAGTTTTTTTCGCTCCATCGTGGCCGTGGGCTGGGCCATGCTGGGAGTGCGCAAGGGCAAGGAATATGAGCGCGATTTCGCCAGCATCACCCCGCTGCATGTGATCGGCGTCGGGCTGGTGGCGATCTTTATCTTGGTGTTAGCGTTGATATGGATAGTGAATATGGTCGTTTAGCCTTGGCTGAACGGGTGTGAGTGGACGGTAGTTAAGAACAACGATCAACAGTGTCAGGAGCAGAGTGATGAGTGCAACCCCGCAGGGCGCAACCCCTTACTACTATGTGCCAGCAGCGTCCAGTCACCCCGTCATGGCGGCGATCGGCCTGTTCTTTGTGATTCTGGGCGCTGGCAACTGGATCAACGGACATGAATGGGGCATGTACTCCCTGTTCGTGGGCCTGGTCTGGTGGCTGGCCGTGCTGTTTGTCTGGTTTCGCGAGGCAGCACGCGAGAGTGAGGCCGGTCTGTTCAGCCGCAGAATCGATCTGTCCTACCGCTGGAGCATGAGCTGGTTCATCTTCTCGGAGGTGATGTTCTTTGGCGCCTTCTTCACCGCCCTGTGGTGGGCCCGTGTGCACTCCGTGCCGGCATTGGGCAGCTTGGCCAATGAAATTCTGTGGCCCAACTTCCAGGCCGTATGGCCCAGCGTCAGCCCCGGGGCCACGGCCTCGCCGGCCGACATTGTCGAGCCGTTCAAGACCGTGGGCCCGTTCTGGCTGCCCACCATCAACACGGCGCTGCTGATGAGCTCGGGCGTGACGCTGACGATTGCCCACCACGCGCTGCAGGCCAACCACCGCGCGCGCTGCATTGCCTTCATGTGGATGACGGTGGTGTTGGGCTTCATCTTCCTGTGCGTGCAGGGCTATGAGTACCACCACCTGTACACCGAGTACAACCTCAAGCTCAACTCCGGCGTGTTCGGCTCCACCTTCTACATGCTGACCGGCTTTCACGGCTTTCACGTGCTGGTGGGCATGCTGATGCTGTTCTTCATCACCATCCGCCTGATGAAGGGCGACTTCACCGACAAGCACCATTTCGGCTTCGAAGGTGCGGCCTGGTACTGGCACTTTGTGGACGTGGTCTGGGTCTTCCTCTACATCCTGGTGTACTGGATGTAGCGCTCCTTAATTCAAAGCGTCTTGCGCCTGTCATTCAAGGTTTTTGGCATGATTTGACGCCAGAAACAGGAATAGACAAGCGCAAGGCGCTTTCTTTTTGCTAGCGAGTCATTGACCCGGCTGCCAGCCCGTGGGCTGGATATAGCCCAGCTTGGCGGCCAGCAGAATGCAGACGAACAGCGTGATGGAAAGCGCCACGCGCCAGGCCAGGGCGCGGAACATTTTGCGACGGCGCAGGGCATCGTCGGCCTCGCTGTCACGGCTGTCATCACCTTTGCGCATCATGAAGAACAGGGCGCTTCCCAGGCTGGCCAAAATGGCCAGAAAAGCGAGAATGATGATGAATTTCATGAAGTGGATTATCTGGTGCGATCTTCCCGAATTCCAGACCTCTGGCGGTTTGTACTGATCACGGTGGCGGCCGTCGCAGCGGCGGCGTTGACGGCTGGCCTGGGGTTCTGGCAGCTGGACCGAGCAGCGCAAAAACAGGCGTTGACCGACTCCATTGCCAGGCAGCAGGCGCTGGCTCCCTGGCATGGCGCGCAGCTGGCGGCCCATGTGCCCGCCGCATCGCAGCCCATCGCGGCGCAGCAGATGCAAGAGCTGTTGCACAGGCCGGTGCAATTGCAGGGCCGCTGGCTGGCCCAGGAAACCATTTATCTGGACAACCGGCAGATGCAGGGCCGGCCGGGTTTTTTTGTGCTCACGCCGCTGCAGCTGAGCGCGCCCGATGATGCAGTGGTCGTCGTCGTGCAGCGGGGCTGGGTTCCGCGCAACTTCATGGATCGAACCTTGCTGCCGCCCGTACCAACGCCTGCAGGGCTGGTGATGATTGAGGGACGGCTGGAGGCTCCGCCCTCCAAGCTCATGGAGCTGGAAAACACGCGTTTGAGCGCAGGTGCGCAGAACGGGGCAGACCCTGATGGGCAAAAGTCGCGTATCCGACAAAATGCAGACATTCCGGCCTGGGCACAGCAAAGCGGCTTGCCGCTGCTGGGTCTGAGCATTCTGCAGACTGGCGCGGCCAGCGAAGGCGCGGCCGGCCAAGGTACGGCCGGCGATGGCTTGCTGCGCGACTGGCCGGTGATCAATGCCGGAGTGCAAAAGCACTACGGCTATGCATTTCAATGGTTCGGCTTGTGTCTCTTGATTGTGCTGCTCTATGTCTGGTTTCAACTCGTGCGACGCTTCTTCCTCCGCCGCCCTGCCGGCGATGCATGCTCAGGCGCAGCGTCCTGCAAGTCCGGCTGATTCCAGCACCGATGCACCGGACCATGGGCTGCTTGCCATGACCGTGCACAGCCTGCCCAGCCCCGAGCAAAGCAGCGCGCGCAGCGGCGGGCGCTGGAAGATGCTGGCCGTGCTGGCCGTGTGTGCTGCACCGGTGGTGGCCTCTTACTTCACTTACTACGTGCTGCGGCCCACGCAGCAGCGCAGCTTTGGCGAACTGATTGCCGAGCAGCCGGTGCTGCCCGAGGCGCAGGCGCAGACCCTGGATGGCCGCTCCGTGCCGCTGAGCCAGCTCAAAGGCCAGTGGCTGCTGGTCAGCACCGCCAGCGGCGACTGCGGCGAGCGCTGCGAGAGCCATCTCTATCTGCAACGCCAGCTGCGCGAGACCCTGGGCAAGGAAAAAGACCGGCTCGACTGGGTCTGGCTCATCAAGGACGAGCAGCCGGTGCCGGACCGGATTGAGCCGGGGCTGGCGCAGGCCACGGTGCTGCGCCTGCCCCAGGCTTCCATTGCGCAATGGCTGAAGCCTGCCGCGGGCCATGCGCTGGAAGATCACCTGTATGTGGTGGACCCGCAAGGCCATTGGATGATGCGCTTTCCTGCCGATCTGGATCAGGCCAATGCCGGCAAGGCCAAGCGCGATCTGGAGCGCTTGCTGCGCGCATCTTCCTCATGGGATGAGGCAGGCCGCCCGGAAGTCAAACCCTGAAATTTGAATGAAACAACGCTGCAGCGCTTATTGATAAAGCGCTAGATGCTATGAATTGGAGAGTTTCGTAGCGCAGCGCAATGCCATAGGGAGTCGCGGTATGCAAGCACAGACAGCGCCACAGGCATCGGCGCCTCAAACTCCGGCAGCGGCGACTGCCGCCACATCGGTCTGGGCCCAGTACTACGCCCTGACCAAGCCGCGCGTGGTGCAGCTGATCGTGTTCTGTGCCTTCATCGGCATGGTGCTGGCCGTGCCCGGCGTGCCTGGCTGGCAGAGCTGGCGGCAGATGCTGCTGGCCTGCATCGGTATCTGGCTGGTGGCGGCGGCCGCAGCGGCGTTCAACTGCCTGGTGGAACGCGGCATCGATGCGCGTATGAAGCGCACGGCCTGGCGCCCCACGGCGAGCGGCGAGCTGACGCAGCGGCAGGCGCTGGTGTTCTCGACGCTGCTGTGCGCCGCCGGGGCCGCCATTTTGCTGCTGGCGGTGAATGCCTTGACGCTGTGGCTGACGCTGGCCACCTTCGTGGGCTATGCCGTCATCTACACCCTGGTGCTCAAGCCGCTGACGCCGCAGAACATCGTGATCGGCGGCGCGTCCGGCGCCATGCCGCCGGTGCTGGGCTGGGCCGCCATGACGGGGCAGGTGGGGCACGAGGCGCTGCTGCTGTTTCTCATCATCTTTCTGTGGACGCCGCCGCACTTCTGGGCGCTGGCGCTGTACCGGGTGGAGGACTACCGGCGCGCGGGTCTGCCCATGCTGCCTGTCACCCACGGCAATGCTTTTACGCGGCTGCAGGTGTTTCTCTACACGGTGGTGCTGCTGGCAGCCACGCTGCTGCCCTATGTGGTGGGCATGAGCGGCCCGCTCTACCTCTTTGCCGCAGTGGTGCTGGGGTTGGGCTTTTGCGGTTATGGTTGGGCCTTGTTGCGCAACTATTCGGATGCGCTGGCGCGAAAGACTTTTCGCTTTTCCCTGATCCATCTGAGCCTGCTGTTTGCGGCCTTGCTGGTGGATCACTACCTAGTCTGAATCACCATGGACAAACGAGGCGCATTGCGTGCACTGGGCGCAGCAACACTGGCCGCCACGGCCGCTTTCACACTGACGGCCTGCAACAAGAACACCCCGCTCGCATTTCAGGGCGTGGATGTGACGGGGGCCGAATACGCCAAGGACATTCCCTTGACCGATGTGAACGGACAGCGCCGCAGCCTCAAGGATTTTTCAGGCAAGGTGATTGCCGTGTTCTTCGGTTATACGCAGTGCCCCGATGTCTGCCCCACCACCTTGCAGGAGCTGGTGGAAGTCAAACAGGCCCTGGGCGCCGATGCGAACCGGCTGCAGGCCATCTTTGTCACACTGGATCCGGAGCGGGATACGCCCGAGGTACTCAAGGCCTATCTGGCCAATTTTGACGACAGCTTTGTGGGCCTGCGCGGAACCCCCGAGGAGGTGGCCGCCGTGGTCAAGGACTTCAAGTTCTATTACAAGAAAGTACCGGGCAAGGTGGAGGGCAGCTACACGCTGGACCACTCAGCCGGCACCTATCTGTATGACACGCAAGGCCGTCTGCGCGTCTACGAGCGCTATGGCTCCGGCCCCCAGGTGCTGGTGCAGGACGTGAAGGCCTTGCTCCAGTAAGCAGCCTCTCAACGCGCCTGGGCTGCCGGGTCTGGCTGATCCGTCGCCGCATTGGAGGCTTGCTGCCGCCTGGCCAGCTCGCGCGCGGGAATGGGCAGCTCGCCGCTGGCCATGCGCATCAAGAGCGAGTGCAGCATCTCGGTGGACAGTCCGTGCAGCACCAGGCGGTAGGCCGCATACAGCGTGGAAAGCGGCACCATGGGGTGCTTGTTGTTGAGCAGCACCAGATGCTCGGGCGAGGCCAGAATCTTGGCGCAGTAAATGGCCACGGTCTCGTCCAGCTGCAGCGAGTTGCTGGCCCGCCAGAAATCGTTGTCGGTCAGCAGCAGCTGATAGACCGGGGTGTAGATTTCGATGGCGCTTTGCAGATCCAGCAGATTGAGCTTGCCGCGCGGCATATCTGCAAGCTGCAGATCCGGGTTGTGGATCATGGAAAAATCGGGCTCGGCCACGGGCACCAGTTCCTTGTTTTCCGCACGCAAAGCCTTGTTCAGGCGAATGACGAAATTGAACAAATTCAAGTCGTGGCGCAGGAACAGCTCGTCCTTCACATCGTCAATCTCTACCGGCGTGAGCGGCGAGGTGCTGACGGGCGTGGGTGCGTTGGCCGCCACGAACTGCAGCACCTGAGAGCCCAGGTGAAAGTGCCGCATGATGAGCCAGTTGGCCTCGGGCGAGACGAACTTGTTCATGCTGAAGGCCAGCAGCCGGTGCAGCAGCATGGAGTGCGACCAGCGCTTGGGTAAAAAGACCTTGAGCACCTGGATGACCATCATGGACAGCCGCGCCATGGGCCGGATCATGGGCAGAAAGAACTGGCGCGAGCCGCTGCTGCAGTCGCGCAGCCAGGCGGCCTTCACTTCGTCGGGCAAGGGCGTGCTCTGGTCCAGATAGAGGGCCAGCCAGGGGCTGGGGTCGCGCTCGTCCCAGTCGTGATCGGTGTATTCGTTTTTCATGCGCTCTCCCCCTTATTGTTCTGGCATGACATGCTGGAACTGCATGAGATACATGGCTGCCGTGTTGCGTGCGGTCTGCAAAATGGCTTGCTGGGCCGTGGCGGTGCTATCGAGTTCCAGGGCCATCTGCACGGCCATCAGCCAGCGGTCCAGATGGTGCTCGTCGTTCGCTCCGTGGTATTCGAGAAAGCGGAAGGCATCCGGAGGCAGGGGCAGGGCGGCGCGCAGCAGCGGCAGCAGGCTGGGCACAATGCGCTGGCCCGTGCCCTCGATGATGTAGATGGCACCCAGCAGACCGATGGGGTTGGGCGTGGCTGCCAGCCCGTGCAGATAGGCGTTCAGCGCCTCGCCGCCGGGGTTGCGGCGCAGTCGGGTGATATCGGTTTCGGTGCCGCCGGCTTTCAGATAGTCGCTGTGCAAAATCTTAAAGTCGTTCTGTTCCTCGCCCGCATGCAGATCAATCAAGGAGGCCAGAGCGGCGTAGTCGCCGGTCAGCGATGCTGCGCCTTCACGCATCCACAGACTGCCTTCGCGCACCTGGGGAATCCAGTGGCTCATCCAGCGCACATAGTCGGCGCTTTGCAGCTGGCGGCTGCGGATGCGATGCAACAAGGGCGTGCGCCAGACGCGGGAGCGATAGTCCTGCCAGATGCTGGCCAGCTCGGTCAGCAGCGGAGCAAGAGCGCTGGGCGCTGTGTCAGGGTCGTGGGGTGGCGCGATGCTGGACACATCGGGCAGGGCATCGTCGGCAAGCGCGTTCGATGGGGCTGGTTTTTGAGCAGAAAAGGCCTGTGGCGCTTTTTCTATCTGCGCATCATGCTCTACTTCCCATAGCATATAGCCGGCGGTGAAGCGGCCCGATTCGGGGATGAAGCACAGCACCGTATCCCCGGCCTTCAGGCGCGATCCTTCCTTCTGCAGAAACTCCGACAGCATGATGAAGATGGACGCCGCACCGGTGTTGCCGCGCCAGGCCAGATTGCTCCACCAGCGCTCACGCGGAATGGCCAGCTGGGCCTTGTTGAGCAAGTCATCGACGACGGGAATAAAGCGCTCGGACGAGTAATGGCAGAGAAAGTGATCGATGCCGCGTTCGGGCACCCAGCCTTTGTGGGCCAGGTCGGCATATTCATGAATGCAGACATCAAACAGGTGCGGCAGCAGACGAATGTCCTGGCGCAGAGAAAGCGCTCCGGCAGCTTCCGCATCGCTCCAGGCGGGAAAGTCCAGATGGCTTTTGCTGCGGTCTGCCGTCATGCCCAGCTGCATGCACACCGGATAGTCGCCTGCAAAGCTGCGCTGGTGGGTCCATTTGAGCTTCAGGCGCAGACCGTTGGCCTGGGGCAAGGCCTTGGGGCCGCCCAGCAGCACGGCGCCGGCGCCGTCCGAGAGCATCCAGCGCAGAAAGTGGGCATCGAAGTCCGTGTCATAGCCTTGAGCGGCAAAGCGCGAGCGCTTGAAAAGCCGCGAAGGCATTTCGCTGGCCACCGACAGGGCCAGGCGATGGGCACCGCTTTCCACCGCCATGGCCGCCGCTTGCATGGCACCCACGCTGGCCGCGCAGACGCCGTGCACGGACAGGGTCTCCATGGGCGGTGCAGCCATTTCGCCCTGAATCATGCTGGCAAAGCCAGGCATCAGGGCATCGCCGCCCGAGGAGCCGCTGGACAGATAGCCGATATCGGCCAGTGTCTTGCCCGCCAGCCTCAGGGTGTCATCAATGGCGCCGGCCGCCATCTGCGTGTTGCTGACCACGGTATGGCCTTCGCCGTCTATGGCGTAGTAGCGACTCTGAATGCCGTTTTCCGCCAGAATGCGGCGTTTGATGCGTTCGGAGATGCGGTTCAGCGGTGCAACGAACGCATCCATGCCGACGTTGTCCACCGGGGCGCCAGGCAAAAACATGCCGGCAGATTGAAGGTATACGTTCGAATAGGCAACTGGCATAGATTTTCAAACCATTGTTATTGAATAGCGTCTGCAGGCATTTGCGGCCGGGTTCTGGCTGCGGGCCAGATCAGACCCAGGACATACACGCGCCCCATATAGGGCAGCAGGCCGCCCTCGTTGAGTGCTGGCGTGACCCGCTGGCGGTAGGTTTCGGCATGTAGCCTTGTCAATTCCGACCAGTGGGCATGCGGGCACTCATGGTGCGCGGTATGCAGGCCAATATTAAAAAGCAGAGGGTTGACCAGCCCTTCGAAATTGCGGGCGTAGTTCAGTTCGATACCGGGGGTATTGCGTTGCGCTCTGCTCAGCGGCCGGCCGTCGGCATGGGCATGCTGCAGATAGTTGGTGGCCAGCAGCCAGTGCAGGCCGTGCAACTGGGGCACGATGACGAAGAACAGCGCTTTTTGCCAGTCCAGCCACAGCAAGCAGCCCCAGCTGCCCAGCCATAGCGCGTACTGGCCCATGCAATACCGAAACGCACCGGGTTGGCGCAGGCGAAGATGGTTCAGCCAGCGCATAAACAGCGGGTACAACACCCAGGCGGCCTGCAGCGGGTGAACCAGATAGCCCCAGAGGTGGTTGGTGTCGCCGCCAAAGGCTGGCCTGTAGGTGCGTGCAATGTCTTTGGGGCCGTGGCGGAAACGGTGGTGGTTGGCCACATGGGCCGGCCAGAACACAAACGTCGGGTGGCCTTGCAGCAAGGTAAGCCAGTAGTCGGTGAAGCGATTGCTCCAGCGCCCCCGCCACATGCGGGCATGGGTGTGGTTGTGGTGAATGACGCCTATGCCCAGCGTCAAAAACAGTTCGATGGCATACAGCATGAAGCTGAAGCCATGCGTCCACTGCCACCAGACGATGGCGGGCATGGCCGTCATATACGCCACAGACTGCCAGTCTCGCCAATGGCGCAGGCGCGGCAGCAGATGGCGATGGGGGGGCTTGCTCATTCAGTGGCTGGCGGACTGGGCAGTGCCGGTCTTGACCTGGGTGCCCATGAGCTGATCCATGAAGGGCAGGGCAAAGCCATAGTTGCCGGCCGGGCGTGCATGGTGCAGATGGTGACGGCGGCTGGCGGCCAGAGGATGGGTATCCGAGACCTTGGGGAAGAAATCGTAGTTGGAGTGGCCTATCAGGTTGAGGATCAGGCTCAGCACCGGCACGGAGGCCAGCGACCAGAAATAAAAGTCATGCACCAGCATGGGCAGCAGGATGATGTTGCCCAACATCAGCGCCTCGATCGGGTGAAAGCTGTAGGTGGACCAGGGCGTGGTCACCACGGAGCGGTGGTGGTCGCCGTGATAGCGCACCAGGCGTTTGGTGTGCAGCAGGCGGTGGTTGAGCCAGAAGTGCACATCGTTCCAGATCAGCAGAACCAGAATCTCCAGCGCAATACGGCCTGCGCTGGCCGTGGGTGTCAGATGGGCCCAGCCCAGCTGCAAAAAGCCCCAGGGCACGATCATGCCCAGGCCGAAAACCAGTATGGAATAAAAAGACTGGCGCCATTCGCGCTGCAGCTGATCGGGCTTGAGGGCACGGGTATCGAGTGACCGGCCTATGCCAAGACCGGCCAGCGTGCGCGTCAGCAGCGACATGGCCAGGCCGCCCAGCCCATAAATTCCGCCAAAAAAGACCAGACCCAAGGCCATGACCTGCCAGGCATTGAGTTGGGTGAACCAGGTACCAGCGTCCATGAAGGCTCCATAAACAGGGGCGCAGCCCGTACAAAGCAATGCGCCCGACGGCACTGCGAAAACGCATGCCGGTCGGGCGCATGATAGCGGACGCAGCTGTCTGACAGACAGTCGGGCCAGGCTGGGCTACTCAAACAGCAAGCTTGAGCAGGAGCTGCAAAGCAGCGTGATTACTGCGCAGAGATTTTCTGTTCGCGAATGATGGTGCCCAGCGCCTTCACATCCTGCTGGATGCGGTTTTGCAGGCCTTCGGGTGAGCTGCCAATCGCTTGCCAGCCCTGCATGGCCAGCTTCTGGCGCATTTCTGGCGTGCGCACAATCTCGCTCACGGCAGCGGCCAGCTTTTCCACATGGGCTTTGGGCATGGACTTGGGAGCGGCCACCGCATTCCAGATTTCCAGGTCAAAGTTGTTGATGCCCAGATCCTTCAAGCTGGGCAGGCCCGGCGCCAGCGGGCTGCGGGCGGCCGAGGTCACGCCAATGCCGTGCAGCTTGCCGGCCTGAATCTGGGCCATGGCCAGAGCGGGTGGCAGCATGGACAGCTGCAGGTCGCCGCCCTGAATGCCGTTGAACACCTGGGGGTAGCCGGTATACGGCACGTGCACGGGCTTGATGGCCGAGCGGCTCTTGAGCAGCTCCATGCCCAGATGGCCCACGGTGCCCACGCCGGGAGAGCCGTAGCTCCACTTGTCACCGGCCTTGACGGCGGCATCCATGAAGGCCTTGCCCTGCGGAGCCGAAGCCGGCGCGACCAGCACCAGCGGCGCCACGCCGATCAGGCTGACTGGCTGCAAATCCTTGACGGGGTCATAGCGCACGCTGGGATTGAGCAGCTTGGCAATCGTCATATTGCCGTTGATCATCACGCTGAAGGTGTAATCGTCGGCCTTGGCCACATATTCGGCGGCAATGTTGCCGCCTGCGCCCACGCGGTTTTCCACGATGATGGTTTGACCCAGCTTTTTCTCCAGCGGCTCGGCCAGGGCGCGGGCTGTCAGGTCGGGCGAGGAGCCTGCGGGAAAGCCCACGATTAGGCGCAGGGGCTTGTCTGGCCAGTTGTCTGCCGCCATGGCAGGTGCCATGACCGTGGCCGCCAGGGCTGCGGTGGCGCAAATCAGGCCGCGGCGGGACAGGTGCTTCAGAGTGCGAACAGGCATGGCAAGTCTCTTGGAAATTATGGTTGTGAAGGTGAGGGGTTGCGAGCAGTGTGCCAACGCCCAGTAGAAAACAAAAAACCCGGAAATTATCCGGGTTTGTGATTCAGCATTTCAGCCTTTTAAGTCGCTGAGGCGCAGTTTGGTGTTCAGGCAAACTCGGCCAGCGCTTTTTTCATCTTCTTCATGGCTGCCACTTCGATCTGGCGGATGCGCTCGGCACTGACGCCGTACTCGGCTGCCAGCTCGTGCAGAGTCATGCCGCCGGAGCCGTCGTCATTGACCTTGAGCCAGCGCTCTTCCACGATGCGGCGGCTGCGCTCATCGAGTGCGTCCAGAGCCATGGTGATGCCGTCGGTGGCCAGATGATCACGCTGACGCGACTCGATCATGGCCACAGGCTCATGATTGGCATCGGCCAAGTAGGCAATGGGACCAAAGGCCTGCTCGCCATCATCACTGGGCGAAGGATCCAGCAGCACATCGCCACCGGCCAGACGCGTTTCCATCTCGATGACTTCCTCGCGCTTGACGTTGAGCTTGGCAGCCATGGCGTCAATTTCGTGGGCGGTCAGGGTGTCGCGCATGACCCGGTCGTCATCGGCCATGACGGCGTCAGACTTCATGTCGTGCTTCATCGAGCGCAGATTGAAGAACAGCTTGCGCTGGGCCTTGGTCGTGGCGACCTTGACCATGCGCCAGTTCTTCAGAATGTATTCATGGATCTCGGCCTTGATCCAGTGCATGGCGTAGCTCACCAGGCGCACGCCCTGGTCAGGGTCGAAGCGCTTGACGGCTTTCATCAGGCCCACGTTGCCTTCCTGAATCAGGTCGCCATGGGGCAGACCGTAGCCCAGGTACTGGCGGGAGATCGATACGACCAGGCGCAGGTGGGACATGACCAGTCGCCCAGCGGCATCCAGATCGTTGTGTTCTTTGAGTTTGCGTGCGTAGTCCTGCTCTTCCTCAAGGGTGAGCATGGGCAAGCGATTGGCCGCAGAAATATAAGCATCCAGGTTGCCCAGCGGTGGTACCAGAGCCCAAGGGTTCGCGGGTGCCAAAGCAGTAGCAATGGAGCCGGAGGCAGATGTCATTGCAGGTTTCCTTTCTTCCATGATCTTCATATTAGCACTCCGTTAGAGGGAGTGCTAAAGGCAAAGTTCCCGCAGATTTCGTAGGGGGAGCCAAACCCCTTGAAGAAAATTCCCAGTCGCTGGGAGTTTTGTATCTCGCTCACTGAGTGCGGTATTCGTGATGCATCGATAAAGAACTCAAGCCCATGATTTTACTAAATAAATATAGATGTTCTGATTGTGGGTAAGTGGTGTGATGCCTGCTTGCTGGGCCATGCGTATCGGCGGGAGCCGGCGCGCATGGCAGGTGTTCTGGGCTCCGGACGGTTTAAAACTTGCCGCGCAGCGTCACCATCACATTGCGTGGCTCGCCAAAGTAGTTGGAGCCGTAGGCGGCCCACACGCGCTGGTAGTAGACCTTGTCGAACAGGTTGTTGACGGTCAGCGTCGCTTCCAGGTTCTTGTTGAAGCGGTAGCCGATTTGCAGTGCCGCCGTGGTGACGGGGCCTTGGGAGAATTTCACGTCACCGTTGAGGCGGTACATGCGGCTGGTGCTGCGCAGGCCACCACCCACGCTGAAGCCTTCCAGGGCACCTGACCCGAATTGGTAGCGCGTCCACAGATTGAAGTTGTGGCGCGGTGCAATGAAGGTGTAGAGCTGGGCCTTTTCGTCCGGCGTGCCTTCCAGCGTCTTGGTCTGGGTATAGGCATAGCCCACGGACAAATTCCAACCCGGCGCAATACGTCCGTTGGCTTCGGCTTCCACGCCCTGGCTGCGCATCTTGCCGGAGGCAACGGAGAACAGCGGATTGGCGGGATCCGTCATCGCGCGGTTGGTGTCTTCCATGCGGAAGATGGCGGCACGGGCGTTGACTTGCTTGTTCAGCCATTCGCCTTTGAGGCCGGCTTCGAACTGCTGGCCCACACGGGGGCGCAGCGTGTTGCCTGCGGCATCGTTGGCGGTCTGCGGCGCAAAAATGCGCGTGTAGCTGGCGTAAGCGGAAAGCTGTTCGTTCAGATCCAGCACCAGGCCGGCGTAGGGCGTGAACTTGCCGCTGATGCGGGTGTTGGTCTCCGAGAACTGATTGAAATAGGCGTTGCGGTTGACGGCATGGTTGTCCCACCAACTCATGCGGCCGCCTAGGCTGAGCAGCACGCCGCTGGCCGGACGCAGATTGGCGCGTCCATAGACTCCATATTGCTCCGTGCGGTTGTCATTGCCGTTGGAGAAGCTGTAGTTGGTCGGTTGAGGGACGTTGTTGTCCGGGTTGAAGATGTTGATGGGCGCATCGTTGCCGCCGCCGTACTGAAAGTTTTTGTGCACCTTGCGGTAGTCCGCTCCCACGGTCAGCTCGTTGTTGGCGGAGCCGAAGGCGCTGAAGGGGGTGGTGATGAAGCCATCAAGCCCATGCGTCTTCCAGTGGCTGCGGTAGGCCCAGCTGATGAGGCAGCTGTCGCCGGTGGCCGGATCGGCGGCGCAATCCGACCAACCAAACAGGCGCGAGGGCTCGTCCTGCTCGCGATAGGTGGCGCTGAGCTTGATCTGCCCGCCGTTGTCCAGGCGGTGTTGCAGTTCGGCGAAGTACTCGGTGTTGCGTTCGGTGATGTGGTTCCAGATCGGATCCAGATAGCTGGAGCGCGGAATGTCCAGCAGTCTGCCGTCGGGATAGGCAGGCAGACCGAATGCCGGGCGCCCCTTGTATTCCTGATAGCTCGCACCGGCCGTGAGCATGGTGGATGGCGTGAGGTCGGCCTCCACCACGCCGTAGACCAGGGGTTTTCTGGAGTACACATGATCCACGAAAGAGCCGTGATCCTGATAGGCCGTAACCAGACGGCCGCGGATGCGCCCGTCACGGCTCAGCGGTCCGGTCATGTCGGCTTCGGCGTAATAGCGGTTCCAGGAGCCGGCAGACAGCTGCGTGTTGAACTCTGCCTTGGCCTTGGGGCGCTTGCGCACCAGATTGATGGCACCTCCCGGGTCGCCAGCGCCCTGGAACAGCCCGGCCGGGCCGCGCAGCACTTCGATACGGTCGTAGATGGCCATACCGAAGCCGGTGGACAGGTCATTGCCGGTGCTGGCCGGCGTGTTCACGCCGTCGATCTGTACGGTATCCACGGCATAGCCGCGCAGATAGAAGTTGCCGTGATTGCCTCCCGTGCTGCCGGGCTCCACGGTCACGCCGGGCACGGTGCGCATGGCGTCATCCAGGCTCTGGATGTTCTGGTCTTCCAGCATCTGGCGTGTGACGACGGACACCGACTGCGGTATCTCGCGCAAACTTTGTGCGCTCTTGCCAATGGTGACGGTTTGCGCCGCGTACGAGCCCGAGTCTTCCGAGAAGGTCGAGGTTTCCGCAGGCGCGGTCACCAGCACTTCGGCCAGGCTGGGGGCGGCGGCACTTGCCGCAGGAAGAGAGATATTGCTTTTGCGCAGCACAAAGATGCCAGGGCTGGTCTGCACGGCTTCAAGTCCCGTGCCGCGCAGCAGCTGGGCGAAGCCGCTGAGCACCGCAAACTTTCCGTTCAGGCCCGGCGACTGGATCTCGCCTGTCAGCGTTGAATCAGCGGAGAGCGTCACGCCCGATTCACCGGCAAAACGAGACAAGGTCTGGCTTAGCGGCCCTTGGGGAATGCTGTATTCACGCTGAGCCGGTGCGCTGCTGGCGCCGGAGGCCGGCTGTGCCTGAACCGCGCCGGCACCGGCCGTACCCAGCAGCAAAATCAGCGCCGCCTGTAGGGCGCTGTGCCTGAAACCTGCGAGGGAGACTGAGGTTGTGAACGCATGTCTGGAGATACGCTGTGCCGGGGCCATGGAGAAAAGTCCTTTTGAAGAAACGCCGATGAATTGCTTGTCTTATGGGTATGACCGGCGACTCGTCAAAAAGGGACATGCAAGCGCAAAAGATACGAAAATTTCAGCGCGCAGCGATGGTGACCCAGTAGCGGGTGCGCTGCAGAATTCTCACGGGTAGCGATGCCGCCAGAGCCATCAAGGCTTCATCCGTATTGCGCAACTGAAAGGCACCGCTGACCGGAAAGGCCGCGACCGCAGGATCGCAGCGCACCATGCCGGGCCGGTAGCGCGAGAGTTCGGCGGCGAAGACGCTCAGCGGGGTTTTTTCTGCATACAGCACACCGTATGCCCAGCCGTCGGCGGCAAGGCTGGCGGGCTCGGGCAGGTCTATATGCTCAGCCGTCATGCGCGTCTGGCTTCCTGTATCGAGGCGCACGGCCATGCCGCCATTGGCAGGGATGAGCTCCACTGCACCTTGTTGCACGGCAATCAGCGAGCTTGGTGCTGCGCCCTTGGACCTTGGTTCCAAGCGCACGGTGTAGCGCGTTCCCAGGGCGCGAGCCGTGCCTTCGCTGGTCTGCACCAGAAAAGGACGCTGCGCGTGATCGGTTGCCGTCTGAATCCAGACGGCGCCTGAGCGCAGAATCAGGCGTCGCTCTGACGAGGAGAATGCCAGATCAACGGCGCTGCCGGTATCCAGCTGGATTTTGCTGCCGTCGGCAAGCGTGGTTTCGCGCCGCTCGCCGGTCGCAGTACGCATGTCGGCCGACCACTCGTTCCACGGCGCAAGGCGCCAGCTGGCATAGCCGATGGGTCCCGCCACAATGGCTGCGGCCAGCAGGCGCGTGGCCATGCGCCGCTGCGTGCGGCTGGACTCGCGCAGTGCGGCAGCACTCAAGGCTCCCAGCCGGTTGTCGGCGTTGATATCGGCACCGGCTCGACTTGCGCTGAGCTTGCCAAGTACCCGTTCTGCGCGCTGCCAGGCCATTTCATGGCGCGGGTCCGAGGCACGCCAGCGCATGAGCTCGGCTTGATGGGTGGAGTTGTTTCCTTCCGTTTGCAGCCGCACCAGCCACTCGGCTGCTTGCAGCGCCACGCGCGGATCAACTTCTGCAGGAGTGGAGGATGAGGCCATGGCTCAGATCGCCAGCAAAATGCACTGCGCGAACGCCTGGGCCATATAGCGCTTGACGGTGCGATCCGTGACACCCAGCTGCTGCGCTACTTGCGCATATGTCAGGCCATCCAGTTGAGACAGCAGAAAAGCCTCGCGGACCTTGGGCGGCAAGCCGTCCAGCATGGCGTCGATCTGATGCAGGGTCTCCAGAATCAGTAGCTGCTGCTCGGGCGAAGGCGCCATGGGCTCGGGCAGTTGCGCCATGGCATCCAGCCAGGCCTGTTCCAGAGACAGGCGTTGCACATGGTTGATGAGCAGGTTGCGCGCTACCGTCGTCAGGTAGGCGCGCGGCTCGCGCAAGACCAAGGCCCGCTGCTCCGTCTGGGCCGTCAGCACGCGCACGAACGTGTCTTGCGCCAGGTCGGCCGCGTGATCGGAGCCACCCAGCTTGCGCCGCAGCCATCCCAGAAGCCAGGGATGGTGCTCCCCGTAGAGCGCGGCTACGTCGGATGCGGCGTTGGAGAGCTGGGACAAGATGCTGTTGGTGTTTTATTTGAGAATGAGAATTATTGTTGATTGGTGGCAAAAATGAAATAGCTGCGGCTTCTATGAACACAAGGCACAAGCGCGGTTGTTGTTTTCTTGGCGCTTGCTTGAGGTGGTCCGAGGTCCGGGTCATGGCGCTGGATGCAGTCAGGCTTCCACGGCAGACGCTGATGGGAAGCGCCGTTGATCTGGCTTTTGCTATTGAATAGATAGCTTCTGGCGAATGATGAATAAGCGCTGCAGGCGATTTTCATTCTTGTTTTGGCTGTGTTCACGCTTGCGCAGGCTGACAGGCTGTCGTCCGGGTTTTGCGAATGGGGCAAGGGATTTGTATGCTGGGTGCGGACTTGTTCGGGCTCAGCTCTCCCCACTCTAAGAAAGAAGCCTCCATGACGACTCTCCAGATCAACGGCCAGACGCAGTCGGCCGATGCGGCGCAGGAAACCCCTTTGCTCTGGGTGCTGCGCGATGAGCTAGGCCTGTGCGGCACCAAGTTTGGTTGCGGCATGGCGCTGTGCGGAGCTTGTACCGTGCACCTGGATGGGGAACCCATCCGTTCCTGCATCACGCCGCTGTCTGCGGTGCAGGGCAAGGCGGTGGCCACCATCGAAGGCATGGAGCTCGACCGCGTAGGCAAGGCCGTGCAAGCCGCCTGGGTGGAGCTGGGCGTGGCCCAGTGCGGCTACTGCCAGGCAGGGCAGATCATGACGGCCGTGGGCTTGCTCAAGAAAACGCCGAACCCCAGCGACAAGCAGATCGACGAAGCCATGAGCGGCAATATCTGCCGCTGCGGCACCTATCCGCGGATTCATGCAGCGGTCAAGCTGGCATCCAGGCTTTTGACCGTGGGGGTGAAGTAAATGCAAGACCTTTTTGACACCCTAGACATCAGCCGCCGCAGCCTGCTGCAGGGCGGTGCGGGCCTGGTCTTCAGCCTGGGCGTCAGCCAAGGCGGTTGGGTCTTTGCCCAGGATGCGGCCAAGCCGCCCAAGGCCTATGGCGCGGATTCCATGCCCGGCGGCACGGTGGATGACCCCCTGGCCTTTGTCGGGATCGCCCTCGATGGTGCGGTCATCATCGTGGCCCACCGAGCCGAAATGGGCACGGGTGTGCGCACCAGTCTGCCCATGGTGGTGGCCGATGAAATGGAAGCGCGCTGGGAGCGGGTCAAAGTCGTTCAGGCTCAGGCCAATGAGGCCAGGTACGGCAACCAGAACGTGGACGGCTCGCGCAGCATGCGCCACTTTCTTGCGCCCATGCGCCGCGTGGGCGCTGCCGTGCGCCAGATGCTGGAGGCTGCAGCCGCAGCCCGCTGGGGCGTGCCGGTGGAGGAGGTCAAGGCCGTGCAGCATGAGGTGATTCACACGCCCAGCGGCAAGCGCCTGGGTTTTGGCCTTCTGGCTATCGATGCCGCCAAGCAGCCCGTGCCCAGGGGCGATGCGCTGCGGCTGAAGAGCGCCGCCGATTTTCGCTACATCGGCAAGGGCCAGATTGCGGCAGTGGATCTGGTGGACATAGGCCGTGGCAAGGCCGTGTATGGCCAGGACATGCGCTTGCCGGGCATGGTCTATGCCGTGGTGGCCAGACCGCAGGTGCTGGGGGCCAGGCTGCGCAGCTACAAAAGCGACCATGTCAAGCAGATGCCGGGAGTGAAAAAGGTGCTGGAGCTACCGGGCTACAAGGGCGCTCCCATGTTTCAGCCTCTGGGGGGCGTGGCCGTCGTGGCATCCAATACCTGGGCGGCGATGCAGGGCCGCAAGGCGCTGGAGCTGAACTGGGACGAGGGAGAGAACGCCAGCTACGACTCCGTCCAATACCGCAAGCTGCTGGAAAAAGCCGCCAGCAGCCCCGGTAAGCTGGTACGCAAAAATGGCGATCTGGATTCTGCGGTCAAAGCTGCGGGCGACAGAAAGCGGGTGGTTGGCGACTACTACATACCCCATTTGGCCCATGCCTCCATGGAGCCACCGGCGGCCACGGCCCTGGTCGCGGCGGACAAGAGTCGCTGCGAGATCTGGACTTCGGTGCAGGACCCGGAAACCGCCAAAAAACTGGTGGCCAGCTTTCTGGGTCTGACGCCCGAACAGGTGACGGTCAACGTGCTGCTGCTGGGCGGTGCCTTTGGCCGCAAGTCCAAGCCCGACTTTGCGGTAGAGGCGGCGCTGATTGCCCAGTCCATGCCGGGCACGCCGGTGAAGCTGGTGTGGACGCGTGAGGACGATATCCAGCACGATTTCTATCACGCTGTCTCGGCCGAGCGGCTGGAAGCCGTGCTGGGCCGCGACGGCATGCCCATCACCTGGCTGCACCGCACGGCAGCACCCACGATCGGCTCGCTGTTTCAGCTGGGAGCCAAGGGGCAAAGCAGCATGGAGATGGCCATGTCGGCCATCAACATGCCCTATCAGATTCCCCATGTGCGCATAGAAACCGGCGAGGTTGCAGCGCATACCCGCATCGGCTGGTTTCGCTCGGTCTACAACATTCCCCATGCGTTTGCGGCCCAGTGTTTTATTGCCGAACTGGCCCACCGTGCAGGCAGGGACCACAAGCGTTACGCGCTGGATCTGATAGGTCCGGCGCGCAGGATCAACCCTGCCGACCTGGGCGATGACTGGAATTACAGCGAATCGCCCATGCTCTACCCCTATGACACCGGCCGCTTGCGTGCCGTGATCGAAGCGGCGACACGCGGCGCGCGCTGGGGTAGAAGACTGCCCAAAGGCCATGGCCTGGGGCTGGCGTTTTGCTATAGCTTCATGAGCTATTCGGCGGTGGTGGTGGAGGTGGCCGTCGATGCCAAGGGCGGCATCAAGCTGGTGGCCGTGGATACCGCGCTGGACTGCGGCCCCCAGATCAACCCCGAACGCATTCGCGCGCAAATGGAGGGCGGCGTCATCATGGGCCTGAGTCTGGCCATGAGCAGCGAGATCAGCTTCGAGAAAGGCCGCGTCAGGCAAAGCAACTTCCACGACTATGTGGTGCTGCGCCATGCCGAGCAGCCCGGCGTGATTCGCTGCCATCTGGTGGGCAACAGCCTGGACGTGCCGCCCGGCGGCGTGGGCGAGCCGCCGCTGCCTGCTGTGGCTCCGGCATTTGCCAATGCCATTTTTGCGGCCACGGGCAAGCGGATCAGGGCCTTGCCCATTCAGTCGCTCGGCTAGCTGGCTGAGTCTTCATAAAAAGGCCGGCTGGCAGCATGCCCGGCCGGCTTTTTTGCATCTTCAGGGGCAGGGCTGCGTCGCCCGAGTCTCTGGGGTTGATACCGATGTTGATAAATCAACATTGGGTAAAGATGTCTGGTATTTTGTGCATATGTGAATTACATGGGCGCATGTGCAGAGGCCGATCCGGGGCTGACCTGGCCGGCACCTTCCACCTGTTTTATCCATCGCATTGCCATGAGCTCCGATTCCGCTTGTGAAGAGACTGTTTGCAGCCAGAGCTTGCCGCTGGACGAGTTTCTGACTTTCAAACTCATGGCTCTGGCCAATGCGCTGCAGATGCAGGTGACGCGCCACTATATTGCGCCGGTCACTTCCGTTGGCTTGGTCGAATGGCGCCTCATGGGTCTGTTGCAACAGCATGGCGAAAGCCATGCCGGGGCGCTGGCGCGCATCAGCCTGATCGACAAGGCGCAGATCAGCCGCAGCCTGCAGCCGCTGATAGAGCGCGAATGGGTGCAGCGCCGTGTGGATCCGCAGCATGCGCGCCGCCATCTGCTGAGCTTGACGCCGCAAGGGCTGAGCCATTTCAACTGCGTGCTGGCCCAGGCCAGACCATTTCAGGCCGCGCTGCTCAATGCGCTGACGCGGCAGGAGCGCGAGTCGCTCAATCAGATCATGGCCAAGCTGATGCAGGCCGCCGAGGCCATTGATGCCCAGGCCTCGCAGCAAGCTGCGGATTCAGAGCCAAACAGGCCTCTGGCCATTGAACAGTAAGCGCTGAATGCTCTTGTTTTGATAACAACCACGGAGACCGACCATGCACCCCGATGAAATCAGCGCACGCCGCGAGCTGGCTGCCTGCTACCGCATTTTTGCCATGCTGGGCTGGGATGAGCTGATCTACAACCACATTACCGTGCGCCTGCCGGATAGCGTGACCGGCGGCGAAAAGCAATTTCTCATCAACCCCTTTGGCCTGCACTACGGCGAGGTCACGGCAGCCAATCTGGTGCGCATCAACGTCAGGGGCGAGGTGGTCGGCCACTCGCCCCATCCTGTCAACCCGGCCGGTTTTGTGGTGCACGCAGCCATTCACGATGGCTTGGAGGGCGCGCATTGCGTGATGCATACCCACACCACGGCCGGCATGGGCGTGGCCTGCCTGGAGAGCGGTCTGAGCCAAAGCAATTTCTACAGCGCCCAGTTGCATGGCATGGTGGCGTATCACGACTTTGAAGGCATCACCATTCATGCCGGCGAAGGCCCGCGCCTGCTGCAAAGCATAGGGCGCTGCAAGGCGGTGATTCTGCGCAACCATGGTCTGCTGAGCTGGGGCAGCCATCTGCCCCAGGCTTTTGCCGTGCTGTGGACGCTGCAGCGCGCCTGCGAGGTGCAGCTGGCCACGCAGGCCATGGGTGCGCCGCGCATGATTGACGAGGCCACGGCTGCGCGTTGCAACGCGGACTCGCTGACCTTCAACGACGACCATGGCGGCCCCCGCGATGTGTTCGACCATCTGGTGCGGCGCGTGAATCGGGTCGACAGCAGCTATCTGGATTTGTAAGCGGAGTGTGGTGATGAGTCTGAAAAAAGCATGTATTTACGGCGCCGGTGCCATTGGCGGCTGGCTGGGCGTGGCGCTGGCCAAGGCCGGTTGTGAACTCAGCGCGGTGGCACGCGGCCAGACGCTGGCGGCCTTGCAGCAAAACGGCTTGACGCTGGTGCATGGCGATCAACGCGAGACCGTGGCCGTGCGCGCCGCGCAGGACCCGGCGGCGCTGGGCGTGCAGGACGTGGTGGTGATTGCCGTCAAGGCCCCGGCTATGCCTGAAGTTGCCAAGCAGATTGCGCCGCTGATAGGCCCGCAGACCCTGGTGCTGACAGCCATGAATGGCGTGCCCTGGTGGTTTCTGGCCGGCGGTGTGGATGCCAGCCTGCAAGGCCTGCAGCTCAAGACGGTGGACCCGGGTGGCGAGATTGCGCGTGCCATTCCTACCTCCCAGGTGATCGGCTCGGTGGTGCATGCCAGCTGCTCGCTGGATGCTCCCGGCGTGGTGCGCCGCCATTTTGGCAACAGCATCATCGTGGGCGAGCCCATGGCCACGGCCGGCGCACAGCCTACAGAGCGCCTGATGGCCCTGGCCGAGCTGCTGCGCCGGGGCGCTCTGGAGGTCAAACTCTCCGAGCACATTCAGCGTGAGGTCTGGTACAAGCTCTGGGGCAATATGACCATGAACCCGGTCAGTGCCATCACGGGGGCGACCACGGACAAGATTCTGGGCGACGAGCTGGTGCGCAACTTCATCACGGCCGTGATGCTGGAGGCCAAGGAAATCGGAGCCCGCATCGGCCTGCCGATTGCGGATTCTCCCCAGGATCGACACCAGGTGACGCTGAAGCTGGGCGGCTTCAAGACCTCCATGCTGCAGGATGTGGAAGCGGGCAAGCCTGTGGAGCTGGACGCCCTGGTGGGCGCGGTACGCGAGATGGGCGCTCTGTGCGCTATGGCCACGCCTTGTACCGATGCCCTGCTGGGACTGACCCGGCTGCGCGCCCAGCAGCTGGGTCTGTATCCGGCATAGGGGCGCTAGGCTTTGCGTCAAGTCTGGGTGAGTGCATTCGGAAAAAATCGTATGCGCGTGTATGCGGCTATGCAGCGGACGGAGCTTGGCCCTAGACTGGGCGACCATGAGCACCCATACCTCCAGCAAGCCCTCTCCTTCAGCTTCCGGCCAGGACAGTCGTGACAACCAGTGGGCCACGCTGTGCGTGGTCGTCACCACGGTGGACAGTGCCGAAGCTGCCGAGGACATGGCCCGGGCCATTGTCTCGGGCAAGGCCGCTGCCTGCGTGCAGGCCGAGCGCATCAACTCCTGCTATATGTGGGACGGCGTGCTGCAAAACACGCCCGAGTGGCGGCTGATCTTCAAGACCCTGCCCGATGCGCTGCCCCGGCTCACCCGGCTGATCCATGAGCAGCACAGCTATGAGGTGCCGCAGATCACCATGCGCACCGAGCGCTGCCTGCAAGACTATGCCAAGTGGCTCAAGGCCCAGATTCAGACCTGAATGAAAAAAGGAGTGCCCAAAGCACTCCTTTTTTGTATCAAATTGGCCTGAAGCGCACATCCATCAAGCGCTTGAGGCTATCGAATTTGCAGTATCTCAGGACAGCAAAGCCTGGGCAAATTCCTTGGCGTTAAAGGTTTCCAGATCCTCGATCTTCTCGCCCACGCCGATGAAGTAGACGGGAATCGGGCGCTCCTGCGCGATGGCCGCCAGCACGCCGCCCTTGGCGGTGCCGTCAAGCTTGGTGACGATCAGGCCGGTCAGCTGCAGCGCATCGTCAAAGGCGCGCACCTGGGTCAGAGCGTTCTGGCCGGTATTGCCATCAATCACCAGCAGCACCTCGTGCGGGGCCGAGCCATCGGCCTTGGTCACCACGCGCCGGATCTTGCGCAGTTCTTCCATCAGGTGCAGCTGGGTGGGCAGGCGGCCTGCGGTATCGACCAGCACCACGTCTTTTTTGCGGGCCTTGCCGGCAGAAACCGCATCAAAGCTCACTGCAGCCGGGTCGCCGCCTTCCTGGCTGACGATTTCCACGGTGTTGCGGTTGGCCCAGACGCCGAGCTGCTCGCGCGCAGCGGCACGGAAGGTGTCGGCTGCGGCCAGCAGCACGCTCTGGCCTTCGTCGGCCAGGTGCTTGGTCAGCTTGCCAATCGAGGTGGTCTTGCCTGCGCCGTTGACGCCGGCCACCATGATGACGGTGGGCGTGTGCTCGCCAATCACCAGCGGCTTTTCCAGCGGGGCCAGCAGATCGGCCAGGGCGTCGGCCAGCAAGGCCTTGACGGCCGCCGGCTCGGTGGTCTTGGTGTCCTTGACGCGGCGCTTCAAATCATTGAGCAGGTGCTGGGTGGCTTTGACGCCGGTGTCGGCCATCAGCAGCGCATCTTCCAGCTCCTCGTACAGCGCATCGTTGATCTGCGTGCCGGTGAAGACGGTGGCGATGCTGGAGCCCGTCTTGCGCAGGCCGGCCTTGAGGCGCTCGGTCCAGCTTTGGCGGCTGGCATTGGCGGCTTCGGGCTTGGCCGTGGGCTCGGGGGCGGCGACAAAATCGGCTGTTGGTTCGGACTTGCCGCCAAAGGTCTTCCGCCACCAGCTGGAGCCCTGGCTGGTTTCGGGAGCCTCAGCAGGCGCCGGGGCTGTTGCCCCTGGCTTATCCTGTGAGCCTGGTGCCTGCGGACTTTGCGCCTGCAGGCTTGGTGGCTGGGCGTCGCTCTGAACCGGAGACGGGGAGGCGGGCGCCGCTGCAGTCTCTGCAACGGGCACGTTTTCTGCCGCACTGGGCGGATTGGGCTTTTTCTTGAAAAAACTGAACATTGGCGGGTTCTTAGAATCACATCATTCTATGAAACATGTACGTGCACTCCCTGTACTGGGCTTAATGGCCTGTTTAAGCGCTGGGGCAGCCTTGGCTGCACCCAAGGCATTGTCCAAATCCGAGCCGGTGGTCGCAAGTGCTGCGGCCCCGGTTTCCACCAGCGCCGCCGTGCAGCAGTTCAAGCTGAGAAACGGCATGCAGCTGATTGTGCAACCGGACCGACGCGCTCCCACGGCCGTGCATATGCTGTGGCTGCGGGTGGGCGCGATCGACGAGGTCGACGGCACCTCGGGCGTGGCCCATGCGCTGGAGCACATGATGTTCAAGGGCAGCAAGACCGTGAAGCCCGGCGAGTTCTCGCGCCGCGTGGCGGCCTTGGGCGGGCAGGAAAATGCGTTTACCAGCCGCGATTACACCGGTTACTACCAGCAGATTCCATCCAGCCGCCTGGAAGATGTGATGAAGCTCGAATCCGATCGCTTTGCCAACAACCAGTGGCCCGATGCGGAATTCAAGAAAGAGATTGAAGTGGTCAAGGAAGAGCGCCGCATGCGCACCGAAGACCAGCCGCGTGCCGTGCTCATGGAGCAGCTGATGGCCGCCACCTTCATCGCCTCGCCCTATCACCGTCCCATCGTGGGCTGGATGAGCGATCTGGATGCCATGACGCCCGACGATGTGCGTGACTTCCACAAGCGCTGGTATGTGCCCGCCAATGCCGCCCTGGTGGTGGCTGGTGATGTAGACGTGGCCAAGGTGCGCGCCTGGGCCGAGAAATACTACGGCAGCATTCCCGCCCGCGCCGTGCCCGTGCGCAAGCCGCGCACCGAGCCGGTGCAGATCGGCGTGCGCCGCATCGAGGTCAAGCAGCCCGCCGAGCAGGCTTTTGTGGCCATGGCTTACCGCGTGCCTTCGCTCAACCATGTGGAACAAATGGATCAGGGCGACAAGGATGCGCTGGCGCTGCTGGTGCTGTCTGCCGTGCTGGATGGCTATGACGGTGCCCGGCTGGAGCGCGCCCTGGTGCAGGGTGAAGGCCAGAAGAACGGCCGCGTGGCCGACAGTGCCGGCAGCTCGGCTTCCATCATGGGGCGCGGTCCCAGCCTGTTCATGCTGACCGGCGTGCCGGCCAAGGACAAGACGCCTGCCGAGGTGGAAGCGGCCTTGCGCGAGCAGATCCAGAAGATTGCCCAGGAGGGCGTGCAGGCCGAGGAGCTGGCCCGCGTCAAGACTCAGTGGATGGCCTCCAACGTCTATGAGCGCGATTCCGTCATGGGTCAGGCTCAGAGTCTGGGCAGCTACTGGGTGCAAGGCATGCCGCTGGATGCCGAAGACAAGCTGCTGGTCGCACTCAAGAAAGTCACTTCGGACGACGTCAAGGCCGTGGCCGCCAAGTACTTTGGCGACGACCAGCTGACGGTGGGCACCCTGGTGCCCCAGCCCCTGCCTGCCGGCGGCAAGCCGCAGCGCCCCCTGTCCGGCAAGGCCGACGCCGGTGGACCGGTTCACTGAGCGCGGCTGGAGAAGTTTATGAAGAGTATGAAAAAGATAGCTTTCAGTGCAATATTCATGGGCGCAGGAATGGGATTGATGACTCAGTCCGCCTGGGCCTTGCTGCCGATAGAGCATTGGACCCAACCCAGCGGCGCCCAGGTCTGGCTGGTGCAAAGCCCCGGCATTCCCATGGTGGATGTGCAGCTGGATTTTGACGCCGGCTCCCGCCGCGACCCCAAGGAACAGAACGGCCTGGCTGCTTCGGTGGCCATGATGGCCTCCAAGGGTGTCAAGGCCACCGGCGATCAGCCGGCGCTGGATGAAAATGGCCTGGGCCAGGCTTGGGCCGATCTGGGCGCCAGCTTTGGTGCCAATGCCGGTCGTGACGGCTTCACCTATGGCCTGCGTTCCCTGACCGAACCCGATTTGCTGCAAAAAGCCGTGGCCCTGGCCGCGCGCCAGATGGCTACGCCCAGCTGGCCCGAGGCGGTCTGGCAGCGCGACCGCGAGCGCTGGGCCGCGGCCATCAAGGAAGCCGCCACCCGCCCCGGCACGGTGGCGGCCAAGGCGTTTCGCAAAGACATCTTCGGCAGCCACCCCTATGGCAACGAAGTCACGGGCGAAAGCCTGGCGCGCATCGATATCTCGGCCATGCAGGCTTTTCACCGCCAGCTGATTGCCGCCTGCCGCGCCAAGGTCAGTGTGGTGGGGGCCGTCAGCCGCGAGCAGGCCGATACCCTGGTCAAGCAGCTGCTGGGGCCTTTGCAGGCCGCCAACGGCAATGATTGCGCCCCGCTGCCCGAGGTGCCCAAGGTGGCCGATCTGAGCGAAGCCAAGACCGAGAACATTCCGTTTGAATCGGCCCAGGCCCAGGTGCTGATAGGCCAGCCCGGCATTGCCCGCAACAGTCCGGATTTTCTGGCCGTGATGGTGGGCAACCACATCCTGGGCGGCGGCGGCTTTACCTCGCGCTTGATGGAGGAGGTGCGTGAAAAGCGCGGCCTGACCTATGGCGTGTACAGCGATTATTCTCCGGGCCTGGACCGCGGCGCCTTCAAGATCGGGCTGCAGACGCGCCCGGATCAGGCGGCGCAGGCGCTGAAGATCTCGCAGGACGTGTTGCGCAAATTCGTGGCCGAAGGCCCGACCGAAAAAGAACTCAAGGCGGCCAAGGACAATCTGATAGGCGGTTTTGCCCTGCGCATTGACAGCAACCGCAAGCTGCTGGGCAACGTGGCCAATATCGCCTGGAATGGCCTGCCGCTGGATTACCTGGAGCACTGGACGGATCGCGTCCAGGCTCTGACAACCAAAGATGTGAAAGACGCCATGCAACGCATGATTCAACCCGACCGTATGGTGACCGTGACCGTGGGAGCCAAGCCATGAGCCGCAGCGCCATCAAGCTCCACACCCCCGCAGGCCGCAAGGCGCTGGACAAGATGATCAACGAGGCCGAGCGCAAGGCGCAGGAAACGGCGCTGACCAAGGGCGGCAAGCCCGTGGCCCCGGCCAAGAAAGCCGCTGGCAACGGTGAAATCCGCATCATTGGTGGCCAGTGGCGCCGCACGCGCCTGCCCGTGGCCCAGAAGCCCGGCCTGCGCCCCACGCCCGACCGCGTGCGCGAGACACTGTTCAACTGGCTGGGCCAGGATTTGACCAACTGGAAGTGCGTGGATGCTTTTGCCGGCACGGGCGCTCTGGGTTTCGAAGCCGCCTCGCGCGGCGCCAGCAGCGTGGTCATGAACGAGCAAGATGCGGCCTTGGTGCAGCAGCTGCAGCGCCTGCGCGAGCAGCTTGATGCCAAGGCTGTGAAGGTTCAGCGCGGCGACGGGCTGAGCTGCCTCAAATCCATCAGCGGCCAGGATCTGGTGTTGCTGGACCCGCCCTTCGATCTGGTCGACATGTTCGAGGCAGCCGTCAAGGCTGCGGCCCAGGCCATCAGCGATGGAGGCTTCATCTATCTGGAAGGCCCCGAGGCCTGGGGCGAGGAGCAGTTGCAGCCCCTGGGTCTGGAGCTACACCGCTACCTCAAGGCCGGTGCTGTGCATGCCCATTTGCTCAAGAAGCTGCCCTGAGCGGAATTTTCCGTAGCTTTTGCTATTGAATGAAGAGCTGCTGGTGCTTGATATACAAGCGCTAGCAGCTCTTTTTTATGAAATCTTGCTCAACATCAGCTCTGCTGAACCGGCTCGGAGGGCTGAATGCATAATGCTTTTTTCCGTGTGGCAAAGCATTGCCGCGCTCCCTCGAATGCCAGCAAGGAGACAAATCCCCATGAGCCAGGACCTGATTGCCGTGTATCCCGGAACCTTTGATCCCATCACGCTTGGGCATGAGGATGTGGTGCGCCGGGCCACGCAACTGTTTGGCAAGGTCATCGTGGCGGTGGCGGCAGGTCATCACAAGAAAACCCTGTTCAATCTGGAAGAGCGCATGGCCATGGTGAGCGAGGCGGTGGCGATCTATCCCCAGGTGCAGGTGCAGAGCTTTGACGGCCTGCTGCGCGACTTTGTGGTCTCGCGCGGCGCCAAGGCCATGGTGCGCGGCCTGCGCGCCGTGACGGACTTTGACTACGAATTCCAGCTCGCCGGCATGAACCGCACCCTGATGCCCGAGGTGGAAACCGTGTTCCTCACCCCCAGCGACCGCTACCAGTTCATCAGCTCCACCTTTGTGCGCGAGATTGCGACGCTCAACGGCGAGGTGGATAAATTCGTCTCCAAGGGGGTGCTCGACCGACTGATGGCCAAGGTGGGGCGCACGAGCTAAAGCTTTAGGCTGGCGCCTGCGCTCTGCGCTGGGTCAGCACCTCGTGCACAAAGCGCAGCTTGGCCCAGGCACCGGCAGACGTGGCAAACGGGTAGGCATCTCCATGGCCCAGGCTGTGATTGAGGCTGTTGTGGATCAGCGTCAAAGGCACCCACTGGGCTTGCACAAGGTCGAAGCTGGGCGTGGGCAGCGCCAGGGGGTCGCGCATCTGCCATGTGGGGCTGGGCGGAATTTCAGGCACCGTCATCTGCATTCGGTAGCTGGCTGCGGTTTCCAAAAGATCCATCATGTGCAGATAGTGCGCCCAGGTCTCGGCCCAGTCTTCCCAGGGGTGAGAGGTGGCGTAGGCGCTGACATGGGCGGCTTGCCAGCCGGTATCGAACGGGTTTTTGTTGTAATGGCTTAGCAAGGCATTGCCATAGTCTTGGCGCTCATCGCCGAATAGCGCTCGGTACAGCTCCAGCCAGGGGCTGTTGGCTATCAATTTTTCCCAGTAAAAATGCCCGGTTTCGTGGCGCAGATGACCGATCAGCGTGCGGTAGGGTTCATGCAGGGCCAGGCGGCGTTTGGCACGTTCGTCATCGTCGGCCTCGACGACATTGAGGGTGATCATGCCGCTGTAGTGGCCGGTCATCACCGGCGGTGCGCCCGGCATGTCGGCCAGCAAGGAAAAGCGCGGCTGCCAGTCATCATCCATCAGGCCCAGCTTGGCCAGGGTGTAGTAGAGCCTGCGCTTGGCCGTCTCGATCTTGGCCCAGCGGAATTCATTGGCCGGGTTGCTGGAGTCCGGTAGCCATTCAGTCTGGCGGCAGGATACGCACAGCGTATGTGCGTCGTGGGCCTCAATGGCGAAATTGCACAGATTGAGGTTCTGGCGGTGGGCGCACAAGCGGTAATGCAAGGGCTGGACGGCGGCAACGCGCAACTGGTCTGGCAGGAAGGCAAGCTGCGCCCCGCAGTGCACGCACTGCAGGCTGTCAAAGAAAACCAGATGGCCGCAGGCATCGCAGTTGAATACTTGCATGGGCTTTACTGTAAGGTCTGGTGGATCGGCTGCGGCAAAGTCAGGGCTTTGCCAAAAAAAGCCGGCATGCATGCCGGCTTTTTTCAAGAGGCCCGGGCATGCGCCCCGATGAGGGCGCTATCGGGCCGGTCTTTATGGGCGTACCACAATGCTGTTGCGCACTTCGCGCACATTCTTGGTGGTACGAGCAATCTCGCCAGCGCGGGCCTTTTCCGCATCAGATTTGGCAAAGCCGGACAATTGCACCGTGCCGTTGAGTGTTTCCACACTGATGGAGGTTGCGGAGACGCTCTTGTCCTCGGCCATCTTGGCTTTGACTGCCGTGGTAATGCCAGCATCATCCACATAAGAGCCTACGCTTTGCTGATTGCGGGCCACCGAGCAAGCAGTGGTTCCCAGCACAGCAAGACCAGTGACGGCAGCGAAAGCGAGAGTTCGGATCATTGGTTTCATGAAGCTCCTTTGCGGTTGAAAAACTATCGATGAGGCCAGTGCCGCAGTCACAGGCGTGTCTGCGGCAATGGCTTCAGATTCACTTTCTGCGGCTGCGGCCCAGCATGAAGGCCGTGGCAATGGCCGCGCCGGTGGCCGCAGCAATCAGCATGGAGCGGCCAGGCTGCTCGGACACATAACGTGTGGTGGCGTCGGCTGCCGTCTGGAATTGACGACGCGCCTTGTGCGAGTTGTCGGCCCAGAAATTGATGCTGCGCTCGGCCAGATCCTGGGCGCGAGTGGCCAGATCGTCGATCAACTGGCGGTTGTATTCGCTTTCGGCATCGCGCAGATTGCGACCCGCTTCATCAATGGCTTCGGAGGCGGTGCGTCGCGTGCTGCGATACGCGTCTTGGGCGGCATCCTTGACGTCGGCGGCCACATCCTGGGCTGCGTTGGCAGCCTTGTGGGCCGTGTTCTTGGCGGAGTCCAGTACCTCTTCGGCGGCGCCCTTGGCATTGCTTGCCACGTCCTTGGCCGAGGCCTTGATCTCTTCCACCACGGACCTGGCGTTGTTATCGGCTTGACTCATCAGCTTGATCTCCCAAAAAACGCACTGTCGCAAGCCTGCGACAGGCATGGTCATTGCTTATATGGCTCCCGCTGTAAGCAGCGGCGGGATTGATGATGGCGAATACCGCCTGTTTGTGCAATGCACCGGTCGGTATTGCAGGGTATTTGGTGTTACCGGTGGTGTTTATTTCTTGATCAGGCTCACGGCAAAGCTGATCACGGCCATGACGATGAACACAATGAACAGAATTTTGGCGATGCCGACTGCTCCGGCGGCGATGCCGCCGAAACCAAATACGGCAGCTATCAAGGCGATGACAAAAAAAACAATGGCGTAGTGCAGCATGACAGTCTCCTCAATCCGTGATTTCAATGACGCCGGTGGGCGCTGAAAAATGGGTGATGAGTCGACTGTAGGTACTGCAGCCAGGCCGTTTTGACGGTATCGGGCCTGCCTGGGCGTCAGGGCTATCGCAGGCATGCTTGTAGGAGAAGTACCGATTGCGCTGCTGCTGATTGCGCTGCTGCACCCTTGTCAGACCGCCAGGGTTGACAGCGGAATGACGGCAGAAATGGTGGTGCCCTTACCGATTTGCGATGAAACCGTCAGGCGACCGCCTGCGGCTTCGACTCTGTGACGCATGCCGGCAAGTCCGTGGGAGTTGGGGCGCATGCTGGCGGTTTCAAATCCATCGCCATCGTCCTGGATCTGCACCGCCACATAAGTCGGGTAATTGTGTACCGTCACCATGACATGCTGGGCTCTGGCGTATTTTCCGATATTGGTCAGTGATTCCTGCACCACGCGATAAACCGTCAACTGGGTGGATTCCGGCAGATCCACCTGCTCCAGAATCGACTCCACGTCAATGCCGCTGCGTTCGGCGAATTCGCGCGTCAGGATTTCAAGCGCCGTGGTCAGGCCCAGGTTGGACAGCGAGGAGGGACGCAGGTCTTCAATGATGCGCCGCTTGAGAGCAATGCCGCTGTTGAGCGTCGCGATCAGATGGGTAATGCGCTCCCCAACTTCTGGCGCGCTGATGTCGATTTTGGACTTGAGGCGTGCAACATCCAGTTTGGCGGCCGTCAGAAGGGAGCCCAGCTCGTCATGCAGCTCACGGGCGAGGTGGCCGCGCTCATCTTCGCGCACCTGTTGCAAGTGGGTGGCCAGTTCCGTCAGCGTGGCGGTGCGTTCGCGCACGATTTCTTCCAGGCGATTGCGTTCATCGCGCTGGATTTCCTGCTCGCGCTGGTTGGCCAGCTGCAGCAGATGCGCCTGGCGCAGATACATGAAAAATCCCAGAATCCCCAGCACGGTGACCGTGGCGATACCGATTCGGGAGAGAGCTAGCGTGTGCTCGATGTCGTTGACATCGCGCTCGCTCTGTTTTTCAATGCCGGCCAGGAGCATCTTGCTGTACCCGCGTATGGCATCCATGTTCTCCATGCCTACGTCGGTAAACATTACAAAGCGCCAAGCATCGTTATTGCCTTGGCGGTACAGACGAAGGCTCAGCTCCATTTCGCTCATCTTGCGTTCCACATGACGCGCCAGGGGAGAGAAAGTGGCCAGATCGCTGGGATTGAGAATGAAGATCTTGCGTAGCTCATCCATGGTGCCGTTGATGGCCAGCGTCGCGTCGGTGTAGGGGTCGAGGTAGCGATCTTCTCCTGTCAGCAGGTAGCCGCGCAGACCTGTTTCGGCATCCAGAATCTGTTGCATTAACTGATTGATTTTTGCGCGGGTATTTTGAGTCTGTGTCAGCGTGTCCAGAGCTGTCATGGAGCGCACGTAACCCGCTTCATTAATACTGGCCATCAGTACCGCCGCAATGATTGCAATCACCAAGCTGATTGCAATTTTGCGCAAATGTATCCAGCGCATCTACATCCTCTCACCTACAAGCTAATTTCCTGATATTCTGCATAATCTTATCGTCAATGACTGACGTGTGCATGTCGGTCAACCCCGGTGAAGCGCCGCGAGAGCTTGCGTAGCTTCATGAAAAAGAGGTATTCATGATTAAAGTTGGCATTGTGGATGACCATGCAATCGTCCGTTCGGGTTTGCGCCAGTTTCTCTCCGAACATGTGGACTTGCGGGTGGTAGGAGAGGCCGCCAATGGTCGGGAGGCGATTGATCTGGTTCGCGAGCATGAGGTGGATGTCCTGCTGATGGATTTGTCAAACGTCGCATCGACATTCAAATCCTGGCAGCGACGACGCACATCGGCCGTGGCATAGTTACTCAGGACAATCATTTTCTGATGGGGAAGACGCTGCTGAAATGCAGTAACCACGCCCAGACCGCTGCCTTGGCGCAGGAATAAATCCACGATCACCAGGTCCCAGGCATCGGCATGCTGGGCTAGCCAGTCCGTGGCCTCGGTCTCTGTTTCTGCAATGCCTACTGGCTGTACCTCGGCCAGCTCTGCCAAGGTAGCTATCAGATTTTCACGAATTGTTGGATTGTCTTCAACGAAAAAGGTGCGCAGCTTCACAGTAGTTCCAACTAGGTCATTTCACGGACGGTGTTGCCCATGAACCTGTCTATGCAACCGATTGTGGCGTATGGCCTCAAGCCGGCATGACAGCAGGTAAGCGGCACGCTCGTCAGAGCCAGGCCTACAAATTGTTTAGACAAACTGGGCAGTCCGGGTTGTGGGCCGTACGGATGCGGCTCCACTCCATGGTGCGTGCGTCCAGCATCTGAAGTTGTCCGGAGGATGGCTTGCCAAAGCCGGCTATCAGCTTCAAGGCTTCGGCGGCCTGCATGGTTCCGATGAGGCCGACGATGGGGGCAAACACACCCATGGTGGAGCATTGAACTTCCTGAAACTGCGCATCCGGAGGGAAAATACAAGCATAGCAGGGGGCGTCCGGTTCGCGGGGATCGATAACCATCAGTTGGCCGTCCAGCCGGATGGCCGCACCCTCGATCAAGGGCGTTTTGTGTCGTACGCAAGCCGCATTGATGAGGTGACGGGTCTGGTAGTTGTCCGTGCAGTCGAGCACCACACTGGCCTGAGGAATCAGTTCATCCAGCAGCTCCTTGGTGGCGCGCTGCTGCAGGCCGTGAAACTGCACATCAGGATTGATGGCATGCACGGCGGCGCGTACGGAGTCCACTTTCGGAGTGCCTACGCGCTCCATGGTGTGTGCAATCTGGCGCTGCAGATTGGTCATGTCCACGGTGTCGTGGTCGACCAGGGTGATCTGGCCCACACCGGCAGAGCCCAGATACAGAGCGGCCGGGCAGCCCAGGCCACCGGCGCCTATCACCAGCACATGGGCCGCCAAAATACGCTCCTGTCCCTCGATGCCGATTTCATCGAGCAGGATGTGGCGCGAATAGCGCAGCAGCTGATCGTCATTCATCTGGTTGATTTCCTTTGCTTCAGGCAGGAACGGTAGTCACCATGAAAAAAGCCGGGCTGGGGGCCCGGCTCGGTGAGGGGGACGGCAGCCGCGAGCGATCAGTGGCTTTTTTTCTCCGGACTGGCCTTGTCGGAGGGCTTGTCTGCCGCCTTTTTATCGCCGCTCTTCTTGTCGGCACTGTCACCGGCTTTTTGCTCGGGCGGGCGTTCGGTCAAGGTCTTGCTGACCTTGACGGGCAAACCTTTGAGCTTGTTCAGGGCTTGCTGCAGCTGGAAGTCCTTGTCCGAGCCGAACTCCGGCAGACGGCGCTCCGACAACGGCTTCTTGGATTCCTCTTCCAGGCGTTTGCGCGCCTCTTCACGGGATTTTTCCAAGGCTTCGTTCTTGACTTCCTCGGTGCCTTGTCCGCTGGACAGGTGTTTTTCCAGATCGGCTTCGCGCATGCTCAGCGCGGCAAAAATATCGCCTTCGGCGGTCTCGTCGACCATCACGTCCGGGACGATGCCCTTGGCCTGAATCGACTTGCCGCTAGGCGTGTAGTAGCGGGCCGTGGTGAGCTTCAAGGCAGTCTCAGGTCCCAGGGGGCGCACGGTCTGCACCGAGCCCTTGCCAAAGGTCTGGCTGCCCATGATGGTGGCACGCTTGTGGTCCTGCAGGGCACCAGCCACGATCTCGCTGGCCGAGGCCGAGCCTTCGTTGACCAGTACGACCATGGGCAGCTTTTTGAGTGCGGCAGGCAGACGCTGCAGCGGATCACCCAGACCGCGCTGAGCATAGAACTCGGGCGAAGCGGTATAAGTGGCCTTGCTTTCTTCCAGCTGGCCGTTGGTGGAGACCACCTTGGCGTCCTGAGGCAAAAAGGCTGCCGAGATGGCGATGGCCGCATCCAGCAGGCCGCCGGGATCGTTGCGCAGATCCAGCACCAGACCCTTGATGTTCGGGTCCTGCTTGTAGATTTCCTCGACCTTGCGCACAAAGTCGTCCACCGTGCGCTCCTGGAACTGGCTCAGGCGGATCCAGCCATAGCCTGGTTCTACGAGCTTGCCCTTGACGGACTGGGTCTTGATCTCTTCGCGCGTGATGGTGACGGGGAAGCTGCGGCTTTCATCCTTGCGCAGGATGTTCAGGCGCACCTTGGTGTTGGGTTCGCCACGCATGCGCTTGACCGCATCGTTGAGCGAGAGTCCCTTGACCGCAGTTTCATCAATCTTGGTGATCAGATCGCCGGTCTTGAGGCCGGCGCGGAAGGCGGGCGAGCCTTCGATGGGCGAGACAATCTTGATCAGCCCATCTTCCATGGTGATCTCAATGCCCACGCCCACGAACTTGCCGCTCGTGCCTTCGCGAAATTCTTTGTAGGATTTCTTGTCGAAATACTGGGAGTGCGGGTCCAGGCTGGAAACCATGCCGGAGATGGCATCGGTAATCAGCTTTTTATCGCTGACCTGTTCTACATAATCGGTCTTGATCAGACCGAAAACCGCGGACAGTTGCTGGATTTCCTCAAGCGGCAAAGGCGTGACGCCTCCACGGGCCAGAGTTTGCAGGGATACCGTGGTCAACGCACCGGCCACCACGCCTACAGAAATCCAGCCAGCAATTTTGATTTTTTGACCCATAGCACCCCTTTAACCATTCGCAATATACACCTTGGATGGCGCAAGGCTTATGAGGTTCCATAGCTCTTGCGTTGCTCTTGCCCCGGACTGCAAGGCTGGGCCAGCCGTCCGGGGCATGGGTATCAGGCTTTGCCCTGAGATGCCACAGCCGAGGCCGCCTTGGCTGCTGCTTGCGCATCGCCCAGGTAGTAATGGCGAATCGGCTTCAGGTTCTCGTCCAGTTCATAGACCAGAGGGATGCCGTTGGGGATGTTCACGCCCACGATTTCGTCGTCGGCGATGTTGTCCAGGTACTTGACCAGGGCGCGGATGGAGTTTCCGTGAGCCGTGACCACAATGCGCTTGCCGGACTTGATGGCGGGCGCCATGGACTCGTTCCAGAACGGAATCACGCGTTCCACGGTGTCCTTGAGGCACTCGGTCAGCGGGATTTGCTCGGGCTGCAGCTTGGCGTAGCGCACGTCGGAGCGCTCGCTGCGTGGGTCCGAAGCTTCCAGTGCGGGTGGCGGCACGTCATAGCTGCGGCGCCATTCCAGCACCTGGGCTTCGCCATATTGCTTGGCCATGTCGGCCTTGTTCAGACCTTGCAGGCCGCCATAGTGGCGCTCGTTGAGGCGCCAGTGGTGCACCACTGGCACCCAGGTGCGGTCCATCTCGTCCAGCACGTGCCACAGGGTACGGATGGCGCGCTTGAGCACACTGGTATAGGCCACATCGAATTCATAGCCTTCGGCCTTGAGCAACTGGCCGGCAGTCTTGGCTTGCTCAATACCGGTGGAAGTCAGATCCACATCGGTCCAGCCGGTAAAACGGTTTTCAAGGTTCCAGGTGGATTCACCGTGGCGGATCAGAACGAGCTTGTACATGGACTCTCTCAAAGTAGCAAAGCAGTTATGACGCAAAGTCAAAGCCCGCTATTTTAGGGGTTTGCATTTTTCCATTCAGCCGTCGGGATAGTGGCAACATGCTTTGTTGCATGGAGTTTGGGGGATTTCTTCGTTAGCGCCAGGTGTGCAGGCAGGGCGCCGACCCTTGGGGATCAGGCACTTGCCCTTGATTTCGCACAGTCTCAGACGGACCGCCGGGCGAACAGCCGGGCCTACCCTCTAAAATCGGCAGGTTTGCCATCCCAAGGAATGACGTGAAATTCATCATCGATAACTGGTATTTGATCCTGATTGCCGTGGCATCGGGCGTGATGCTGCTGTTGCCCATCGTACGTGGTGCCGGTGCAGGCTCGCTGTCGGCTGCTGCAGCCGTGCACCTGATCAACCGCGAAAAAGCCGTGGTGCTGGATGTGAGCGAGCCCGACGAGTTTGCTGCGGGCCACGTCAACGGAGCCAAGAATCTGCCCCTGGGCGAGCTGGAACAAAAGCTGCCCACCATGGTCAAGAACAAGAATCTGCCCCTGGTACTGGTCTGCGCCAAGGGTGCTCGCGCATCGCGCGCCGAAGGCATCGCCAAGAAGCTGGGCTATGAAAAGGCCCAGGCTCTGGCTGGCGGCCTGAAGGCCTGGCGCGCCGCGGGCCTGCCCGTTGAAAAAGCCTGATCCAGCCCCATCTGCTCTCAGATGATTTAGATAGCAGCCCGTAACGCGCCCTCGCCGGACGTGTTGCAGGCCTGAACAGCCGGGCTGGCGCAAGTGCCGCAGCCCCGGCGAACCGACCCACAGGAAGAGTTGCTCATGCAAGCCGTCAAGATGTACACCACCGCCGTCTGCCCTTTTTGCATTCGTGCCAAGCAGATTCTCAAGGCCAAGGGTGTGGAACAGATCGAGGAAGTGCGCATTGATGTCGATGCCGCTGCCCGCGATCACATGATGCAGACCACCGGTCGCCGCACCGTGCCGCAGATTTTCATCGGCGAGACCCATGTGGGCGGCTGTGATGATTTGATGGCTCTGGACGCCAAGGGCGGCCTGCTGCCTTTGCTGCAGAGCTGATTGCCAGACGCCTGTGCTTATCGCATTGCAGCATTCGCCAGGCTTTGCCCATGGGGCAATCCCCGGTGAGCAGTCACTGGACTTGGCTTCCGGAGCTTGTGCTGCACTGCATAATGCCAGTTGCTATTTCCTGGAAATGCCCGTTGTGACTTAGCGCGCAACGGGCATTTGCATTTCCCAGACTTTGTTTTCCCGAAAGAAGCATCTCATCATGGCCGAACAAGACAACGCTCCCGTTTTCCAGATCCAGCGCGTTTACCTCAAGGACCTGTCCCTGGAGCAACCCAACTCTCCCGCCATTTTGCTGGAGCAGGAACAGCCCAGCGTGGACATCCAACTGGGCGTGGAAGCCACTCCCGTGGCCGAAGGTGTGTTTGAAGTGGCTGTGACCGCTACCGTGCAGACCAAGATTCAGGACAAGACCGTGTTCCTGGTCGAAGCCAAGCAAGCCGGTATCTTCGAAATCCGCAACGTGCCCGAAGATCAGATGGGTGGAGTGATCGGCATTGCCTGCCCCCAGATCATCTATCCCTACCTGCGTGGCAACGTGGCCGACATCGTCACTCGCGCCGGTTTCCCGCCCGTGCACCTGGCTGAAATCAACTTCCAGGCCATGTACGAGCAGCAGCAAGCCGCTGCGGCCGCGCAGACCGAAGGTCAGCTGCCTCAGTAAGCAGCGTCTGCGGGCCTGGTTTTTGCAGTGTGCAAAAATCAGGGCTCAGGCACAAAAAAGAGGCCCGAGCGGCCTCTTTTGCTTATGTGGATTGCGCTAACTGCTATCAATATTCGTATATGAAAATTCTTGTCATAGGCGCCGGAGCCTGGGGTTCGGCCCTGGCCATGAGTGCCGCAGCCCGCCCGGACAAGCGCACAGTCACCCTCTGGGCGCGTGATGCCGCTCAGGCACAGGCCATGCAGACCGAGCGTGCCAACACGCGCTACCTCAAAGGCGTTCAGTTCCCGCCGGCGCTGGCCGTGGTGCATGGCGACGTGATGGAGCAGGTGCGCGACGCGGATCTGGTGGTGCTGGGCACGCCCATGGCAGCGCTGCGCGAATGGCTGGGCAAGCTCAAAGATTGCAGCGTGCCCGTGGTCTGGTTGTGCAAAGGCTTTGAAGCCGTGGCCGCCGGTGCGGCGGCCCGCAGCATGGGCCTGATGGCCCATGAAGTCTGCCAGCAAGTGGCGCCTCAGCTGCGCTGCGGCGTGCTTAGCGGCCCCAGCTTTGCGGCCGAAGTGGCCCGCAACCAGCCCACGGCCCTGGTCGCGGCCAGCGCCCATGCCGACGTCAGCGAGATGCTGGTGAGCGCTTTCCACGGTGATGCCATGCGTGTCTATGCCAATACCGACATCGTGGGTGTGGAGGTGGGTGGCGCCGTGAAAAACGTGCTGGCCATTGCCACCGGCCTGTGTGACGGGCTGCAACTGGGGCTGAATGCCCGTGCGGCTCTGGTCACCCGCGGTCTGGCCGAGATGACGCGTCTGGGCGTGGCGCTGGGCGCGCGCACCGAAACCTTTATGGGCCTTTCGGGCCTGGGCGATCTGGTTCTGACTGCGACCGGCGATCTGTCGCGCAACCGCAAAGTGGGCTTGTTGCTGGCCGAGGGCAAGACGCTGGAGCAGGCCGTGGCCTCGCTAGGCCATGTGGCGGAAGGCGTGTACAGCGCGCGCACCGTGCTGGCGCGTGCGCTGCACCTGGGCGTGGAAATGCCCATCACCGAAACCGTGGTGGCCTTGCTGGACGGCAAGCTGCCGGTCTCGGAAGCCGTGCAGTACCTGATGGCGCGCGATGCGCGCGGTGAGTAAGTTTTGAGGATTTTTGGCTTGAAGCGCTTATGTAATGTGCGCTTCAAGCTATCAAATCAGGAATAAAAAAGCCCGAAGCACAACCGTGCTTCGGGCTTTTTGCATGGACAGGGCGAATTACAGACCTATTTCCAGCGCCAGCAGCTCGTCCACCGTCTGGCGGCGGCGAATCAGCCGGGCCTGGCCTGCATCCACCAGCACCTCGGCAGCCAGAGGGCGGGTGTTGTAGTTGCTGGACATGGAGCTGCCATAAGCGCCCGTGTCGTGAATCACCAGCAGATCGCCCACCGTGGCGCCGGCCAGGGTACGTGGCAGCACCACGCCGCCGTCGCCCTGGGTGAATACGTCGCCCGACTCGCACAGCGGGCCGGCCACCACGCTGTCCTGCGCGGGCAGTTGCTGGCCGTCGCGGCGCAGCACTTCCATGCCGTGGTAGCTGCCGTACATGCTGGGGCGCATCAGCTCGTTGAAGCCGGTATCGACCAGCACAAAGTGGTTGCTGCCCGCATTCTTGGTGGCGCGCACCGTGCCCAGCAGCACGCCGGATTCGGCGACCAGGAAGCGGCCGGGTTCCAGCTCCAGCCCCAGGCTGTGGCCTACGATGGCTTCGGCTTGCTGGCGTGCTGCATCCCAGAGGCCGTGGTAGTGGGTGGTGTCAATGGTGGCATCGCCATCACGATAAGGGATGGACAGACCGCCGCCGGCCGAGATGGCGTGCAGATCGACGCCAGCCGCCTTGGTGCGTTCCACCAGCTTGACCATGGCGCCGCAGACTTCCTGCAGATGGCCGTAATCCACGCCCGAGCCGATGTGCATGTGCAGACCGGCCAGTACCAGTCCGCCGGACTTGATGGCGGCCAAGGCCGCTTCCAGCTCGCTGTGCCAGATGCCGTGCTTGCTGTGCTCGCCGCCGGTATTGGTCTTGTTGCTGTGACCGTGGCCGAAGCCGGGGTTGATGCGCAGCCAGACATGGTGTCCCTTGGACACGGCGGCCAGCTGGTGCAGCATGTCGATGGAGCCGGCGTTCACGGGAACCTGGTGCTCGACCACGGTGGCCAGCGTGGCCTCGTCCATCACATCGGCGGTGTAGACGATGTCACTGGGTTCGCCAAAGCCGGGCGTGAAGCCGGCGGCCAGAGCGCGCAGGATTTCGCCACGCGAGACCGCATCCACCTTCACGCCTTGTTCGCGCATCAGCTTGAGGATGTGGATGTTGGAGCAGGCCTTTTGCGCAAAGCGTACGGTGTCGAAAGCCTGCAACTGGGCGATGCGCTCGCGGATGGTGGCCGCGTCATACACCCACAACGGCGTGCCGAATTCGTCGGCCAGGGCCCACAGCTGGGCAGGAGAAAAAGGGTTGGACATGGCTTGTTCTTGCGTAAATCTAGGGATTGCTGCCGATGATGGGTGGTTTTAATCATTCAGTCCAATCGCTTTTTGTTTGAGGTTTATTCAATCTGGATATGCTTTGCCAGATGTCTCTGAGTTCTGCATCCCCCGATTCGACCGCGCGCATCACCCATCGCCATATCGAGGTGTTTCGCGCCGTGATGACGGCGGGCAGCGTCACGGGGGCTGCGCAGCTGCTCTATACCTCCCAGCCCACGGTGAGCCGGGAGCTGGCGCGCATGGAGCAGTTGCTGGGCTATGCCTTGTTCGAACGCGTGCAAGGCCGCTTGCGCGCCAATGCCCGCGCGCTTTTGCTCTGGGATGAGGTGCAGCGCAGCTGGCAGGGGCTGGAGCGTGTGGTGGAGCGTGCGCAGGAGCTGGGTCGGCCCCAGGCCGCGCACATCAGCGTGCTGAGCCTGCCGGCCCTCAGCCATGCCCTGCTGCCGGGGGCCCTGGCCCAGCTCTACCGCCAGCATGGCGCGGTCGCTGTCAGCGTGGCCACGCAAGAGGGGCCGATGCTGCAGGAATGGATGGCCGCCCAGCGCTTTGATCTGGGCCTGACCGAGCAGGCCGAGGCTCCGCCGGGCACACGCAGCCTGCCGCTGCCGGCCATGGATGAGGTGGCGGTGCTGCCTGTCAATCACCCGCTGGCGGCCAAGCCGCTGCTGAGGGCCGAGGATTTTGCCGGCCAGCCTTTCATCAGTCTGGCGCGCGACGACCCTTATCGCCTGCAGATTGATGCCGTGTTTGCCCGCGCTGCCGTGGCGCGCCTGCTGCAGCTGGAAACCCATAGCGCCGTGGCCGTATGTGCCATGGTGCAGCATGGGCTGGGGGTGGCCATCGTCAACCCCTTGACGGCACGCGCCTGCGCCGGGCCACAGCTGGTGGTGCGGCCGCTGGCGTTCTCCGTGCCGTTTCAGGTGCATGCGCTGCTGCCGCTGCACCGGCCTTCGGATGCTGCCGTGCAGTGGCTGCTGGAGGCGCTGGTGCATGAGAGCCACCGCTTTGCGCTCGGTGCCTGAGCCACAGGGTCGGGCTCGGGCGGTCATTCCGTCCTGCAGGCTGTAAAGGCTGGACTCAGGCCCTGATGCGTTGCAGCAGGCGCTGGCTGGCGGCATCCATGCCTATGACTTCCACCGTGCAGCCATGCTGTTGCAGGCGCTGCACCACCTTGTCCAGAGCGCTCACGGCCGTGATGTCCCAGAACTGGGCGCGGCTGACGTCGATACATACGGGGCGGCCTGCCGCAGCCCGTACGTCAAAAGCTTCGATCAGCGCATCGGCCGAAGCGAAAAACACCTGTCCGCTGACCTGCCAACCGCAAGCGCCGTTTGGGGCATCATCCATGCGGCTCACGCTGAGCATGCTCGATACCTTGACGCTGAAAAACAGGCCGGAGAGCAGTACGCCGGCCAGCACGCCAGCGGCCAGATTGTGGGTGGCAATGGTGATGAGCACCGTGCTCAGCATCACGGCGCTGGACAGGCGAGGGTGACGCAGCAGATTGCCTAGCGACTTCCAGTCGAACGTGGAAGCCGACACCATCACCATGATGGCGACCAGGGCGATCACCGGCACTTTGGAGACCCAGGGTTTGAGCGCCACCATCAAAATCAGCAGGAAAACGCCGGCAAACAGCGTGGATAGCCGGCCGCGGCCGCCGTATTTCACATTGCCGACGGCCTGGCCGATCATGCCGCAGCCGGCAATGCCGCCAAACACGCTGGCCGCCATATTCGCCAGGCCCAGGCCGGTGCATTCGCGGTTCTTGTTGCTGGGCGTGCCGGTCAGATCATCGACCACGGCGGCCGTCAGCACCGATTCCAGCAGGCCCACCATGGCGATGGCCAGCGCCGGCAGGGCGATGATGCGCAGCGTCTCCAGCGTGGCGGGCACCTCGGGCATCGCCCATTGCGGCAGGCTGGCGGGCAGGGTTCCCAGATCGGCCACGGTGTGCAATGGCAAATCCAGCATGCTGGCCAGCACGGTGAGCAGCAACACGGCAATCAGCGGCGAGGGAATGGCGGTAAAGGCCCGGATCTGCAGCCTCTGGCCCAGCCACGGCAGGCCGTAGATGATGGCCAGGCCCAGCGCCAGCATGGCCCAGGTGGCGGTATTGGCGCCATGCAGATGCGGGAGTTGGGCCGAAAAAATCAGCACCGCCAGCGCATTGACAAAGCCGGTGCGAACCGAGCTGGAGACAAAACGGATCAGCATGCCCATCTTGCATAGGCCAAACACGATTTGCATGATCCCGGCCAGCAAGCCGGCCGCCAACAGGTATTGCAAGCCGTGCGAGGCCATCAGCGGCGCAGCCACCAGGGCGACCGAACCCGCTGCCGCCGACACCATGGCCGGTCGGGCGCCAAACACCGCAATCACGATGCTGATGACAAAGGAGGCGAAAAGCCCTACCGATGGGTCCACTCCCGCGACAAAGGAAAAGGCAATGACTTCGGGGATCAGGGCAAAAGTGGCAACGGAGCCGGCCAGCAGTTCGCGGGGAATGCTGGGGGCCCATTCGGCGCGCAGGCGCTGGAGTAGAGAAGGCTGAGTCATGAAAGCAAGTCGGCCCCAGGGAAACATTTGCCGGGGCTCAGATGCGAGATGGTACGCAGGCTGGGGCGGCTTTGCTTGAGCGCTGCGCCGTGGCTGGCGGCGAAAGCTTGGGTGGCGAGGCCGGCTTGTCCTGCGAGACTCACCCTGGCGAGCCAAGCAAGCTTAGCGGCTGGCTGCCGCTTCCTCGCTGACCCAATCGATGAATGCCTTGATTTCAGGGCGTTGCATGGCGTCGGGGCGGGTGACCGCATAGTAGGCAAATCTGGCCGGCCAGGGCTTGTCCAGAACCTGCACCAGGCGGCCGGCGGCGATCTCCTCGCGGGCATAGACCTCGGGAACGAGTGCCAGTCCCTGGCCGGCTTCGGCGGCGCGAATCAGCAGAAAGTCGTCCTCGAACGCGGTGCCGCGTTCTGCGCGCGCGTCCGGGGCGGTCTCGTGCGCAGACAGCCACAGCGGCCAGTCGGCACGGTCGCTGTCATGCAGCAACGGGTAGTTCAAGCAGTCCTGCGGCTGATTCAGTTCTTGATCGCCGGCCAGTAAGCCGGGGCTGGCCACGGGCACCAGCACCGGCGCCATCAGACGCTTGACCTCAAGACCGGGGTAGTTGCCCAGGCCGTGGCGCAAGGCCACATCCACACGATCGCTGCGCATATCTGCCAAGTCCGACGTGGCTTCGACCCGCACTTCGATCTCGGGGTGGCGCTGATTGAAACGCCCCAGGCGCGGCACCAGCCAGGACGCGGCAAAGCTGGCCACCGTGCTGACCGTCAGAGTCGGGCGCTCCTTGCTTACCTCCAGGGCGGCCACAGCGCTTTCTATCTGCGCGAAGGCCTGCAGCAGCGAGGGATAGAGGCTGGCTCCGGCTTCGGTAAGGCGCAAACCCAGTCTTTCCCGGGTGAACAGCACTGTCTCCAGCCGCTCCTCCAGCAGCCGTATCTGCTGACTTACCGCACCTGAAGTCACGTGCAGGGCTTCGGCTGCAGCCTTGATGCTGCCGCGCTGCCCGACTTCGACAAAGGTGCGCAGCGCTTGCAGAGGTAGATGGGTAGACATTGAATATAGTTTTTCTAAATGCAAAACAAAAAACAATCGTTTCACTATTTGAGCATTGAAATAGATGATTGATCAAGTCTGTGGCGGTTCACAGATTTAGTAAAACTATATTGATTGGATCTTGAAATGACTTATTCGCACTGGCGGCTTAACCCTGTCCGCTTGCGCACGACGCAATGCGTCTACTGGCTTGATTTTTTGACCCCCGGGATTTCATGGCCGCAGTGCCTGGCCGCGCTCCCAGGCTCAGTTCCTGCTCAAGCGAGCCAGGCCATGATCGAGCTCTATACCGACAGCTCTCCCAACGGTTTCAAGATCACCATCGCTCTGGAGGAGCTGGGCTTGCCCTACACGCTCAGGCATGTGCGCATTGAGCAAGGCGAGAACCGCCAGGCTGATTTTTTGCGCCTGAATCCGCATGGTCGCATTCCGGTGCTGGTGGACCACGAGACGGGAATCACGCTGTTCGAGTCGGCCGCCATCCTGCTCTACCTCGCAGAGAAAACCGGCCGCCTGTTGCCGACCTTGCCGCAGACGCGTTGGCAGGCCATGCAGTGGCTGCTGTTTCATGCTTCCAGCGTCGGACCGCTGATAGGCCAGCGCGTTCACTTCGAACTGGGAAGCAGCGAGAAAAATCCTGCCGCCATCGAGCGATACCGCCAGCTGAGCAATGCTGTCTTCGCGGTGCTGGATCAGCGTCTTGCCGGTCATACGTATCTGGCTGGCGAGGAGTATTCGATCGCAGACATCGCCCATTTCGGCTGGAGCCATATCGCGCGAATCATTGATTTCGACTTCAGCGCCTTCACCCATCTGTCCGCCTGGCACGAACGCGTGGCCAGCAGACCTGCGGTACGCAAAGGCGTTAGCTTGCCCGCCCCCGCAACGGGCGCATGAAATGCGAACAGGAACAGCAATGAACGATAGCCTTTCCTTTGGCGGCGCTTCTGCCCCCGTTTTTGCGGCGCATCCTGGCTACCGCCGCATGTTTGCTCCGGATGCTCTGACCCTGGGCATTTTTCTGCCGCTGCGGTTTTATCAAGGCGATATGCAGGTGCTGGCCGGCCAGTCCGAACTGGTCAGTGCCATTGACCGCTATGGATTCGCTGCCGTGTGGGTCAGAGATGTGCCCTTGTTCGATCCCTCGTTTGGCGATGCGGGGCAGGTCTTCGATCCTTTCACCTATCTGGCATTTCTGGCCGCCAAGACCAAGACGATTGCGCTGGCCACTGGCAGCGCCATCTTCTCGCTGCGCCACCCTATCGAGCTGGCCAAGGCTTCGGCCACCATAGATCAGCTCTCCGGCGGGCGGCTGGTGCTGGGAATTGCCTCTGGTGACCGGCCCGTCGAGTTTCCAGCCTATGGACTCGAGCATGGCAAGCGCGGGGAACGCTTTGCGCAGTCTGTGACCTACTTTAGACAGTTGCTGCAGCAGGGCAGGCCGGTCATTGACTCCCCGTTGGGCCGCATTGATGGCGCGGAGTTTCTGCCCAAGCCTGCAAACGGCACGATTCCGCTGATCGTCACCGGTTCCTCCGGCCAATCGCTGCCCTGGATCGCAGAGCATGCCGACGGCTGGCTGACCTATCCCGGGCCCACCCATACGCGCCAGGGCCCTCAGCGCCTGGCTGAGAAGATCCAGGCCTGGCGCGCCATGATTCCTGATGGCGGCTTTCGCCCACATATGAGCAATGAGTGGCTGGATCTTGTGGAAGATGCCGACTATCCCCGTACGCCCATGCATGGCGGTTATGTGCTGCGCACCGGGCGTAAGGGCCTGATCGATTTGCTGGAGCAGTGGCAGGAGGCAGGGGTCAATCACGCCGCCCTTGGCGTGCAGTTCTCGCAGCGGCCCGTGGCGCAGGTGCTGCAGGAAATTGCCGAGGAGGTGTTGCCGTATTTCCCCTCTCACCCAGGCCCGGCCCCTGCCGCCGCCTTATGGTAGGCGCCAGGAGCTGTACCGCTGGTGTCGCGTGAACCTTTCAGGAGATAAGCCAGATGAATACCAAAAGCCATACAGACAGCACCGCGCTGGTGCTCAGAGAGATCAGGCCAAGCGATCGAACCCAATGGGAGTCGCTATACCGCCAGTACGCGGATTTCTATCAATCACCCATGGATGGAGCCATTCTGCAGAGAACCTGGTCGTGGCTGATGTCGCCTCAGCATCCTCAGGAAGCCATGGTGGCAGTCTCGGCGACAGGAGAGCTCCTAGGCCTGGCTCACTATCGTGGCTATCCCGAACCGCTTTTGGGGCAGGAGGTCGGCTTTCTTGACGATCTTTTTGTTCTGCCAAGCCATAGGGGCGGCGGTGTAGGGCGCAGTCTGATCGCTGCAGTTTCATCCATCGCCGAACGCAGGGGTTGGCCTTTGCTGCGCTGGATCACCGCACAGGACAATGCCGCTGCGCGCCAGCTCTATGACCGGCTTGCCCAGCCCACGGCCTGGGTGACCTATGAGCTGACGCCCGCCAGGCCTGGATTGGCGCCTCGCTGAAACCACCGGTAGCTCTGTCACCCGGCGCTGCCTCAGCCCCTGTCTTGCGAGTCACATCAGTTGCGGGGCAATTCCCGGATCTCCACTGTGCCGCCGGCTTCGTAGACCGGATTGCCAGCCAGAAACTGCTTGGCGCTTTCGAGACTGATGGCACGCACGCGAATGAAGCCGCTCAGATCATTGGCGCTGGGCTGGTCCGCCTGACTCTTTCGCAGGCGCAGCCCGGGGGCCATGGAGCTGCCGCCATCGAATTGCCCGCTGCTGCGCAACTGGCCCAGGTACTGCTCCCATTGCTGCGGGTCGCGGGCTGCTTCGGTGTGCTGAGCATCCTGATGCATCAGCAAGATGTATTCGTTCATGTTTGGATCCTTGGTTCGCGACAGCCACTAGATTAACTGAGCGCCGCAGGCTCTCGGCATTAAGCCGTGCTTGCGGTTTTCAGCGTGGACAGCCTGCCGTAGTTCATGGTCAACATGCCTGCAACGGCCATGGCGCCGCCCGTCACCAGAGAGGGGGTGATGGGCTCACCAAGCCACAGGCTGGAAAACACCGAGCCAAATAGCGGCACCAGGGCCATATAGGCCGCGGCCGCCCCGGCGCCCAGAACCTTGACGCCATTCAGATACCAGGCATAGGCCAGGGCTGTGGCGCCCAGTGCCAGAGCCAGCAGGCTGTACCAGGCGGCCGGTGCTGCATCAGCCAGGTCGCGCCAGGCCGCTGGCCCTTCCAGCGTCAAGCTGGCAATCAGCAGCAGAACGGCACCCATGGCTGCCGTGAGCGTGGTGGCGGTCAGCGAGTCGACGGTCACCAGCACCATGCGCCCCACCAGGGTGTAAGCGACCCAACAGGCGGCGCAGCCCAGCAGCAGCCATTCTCCTGCGCCGGAGCGGCCAGCTTGAAAGGCGGCCAGCGAGCCGTCGCTGAGTACATACAGTGCCCCCGATACGGCCAGCGCCACTCCCAGGCCCATCAGCCAGTTCAGCGCTTCACGAAACAGCAGGGCTGCGAACACCAGCGTCAGCACGGGGTTGAGCGCCACCACCATGGCGGCCTTGCTGGCCGCAACGGTCTGCAGCGCCAGCAAAAAGAAGATCGAGTAGCCCAGCACGCCGACGGCCGCCGCGCAGGTCAGACCTGCCCATTGCCGGGTGTTGAGCGTGCGCAAGCTGCTCAAGCGCCCGCTGCGGTACAGCCACACAAACAGCACCAGGCTGGCCAGCACAAAACGCAAGCTGGCTGCCGCCAGCGGCGGCATGGCTTGAGCGACGATGCGGCCCCATGGCCAGGAGGCTCCCCAGAAAGCGGCCATGCCGACCAAACCCAGATGCGTGGAATAGCGAGAACAGATCATGGTGTCGTACTATCTGCTTATCTTGATTCATCGTCGAATGAGTAAAAGCTCATGACTTTCACGCAGCTGGAAATCTTTTCCGTCCTGGCCCAGGTGGGCAGCTTCTCGCGCGCGGCCGCAGCGCTGGGCATTACGCAAAGCGCGGTCAGCCACGCCATCAAACAGCTGGAAACCGAGCTGGGGGTGAGTCTGCTGAGCCGTGAAGGCGCAGGGACCGTATTGACCCCCGTGGGCAGCAAGCTGCTGACCCGGGCCAACGACATCCTGCAGCAAAAGCAGGCGCTGCATCAGGAAGCCGGCTATGAGCGCGGCATTGCCCGTGGCACGCTGCGCATTGCCTCTTTCGGGGCCAGCAGCTCTTTGCAGCTGCTGCCGGCCTTGATGCTGGAATACCAGCAGATCCAGCCGCTGGTGGAAGTGCAGATCGACGAGGCCGTGGATGCTGTGGTCGTCCAGTGGCTGCTGGAGCGACGGGTGGAACTGGGCTTTGTGGTTCTGCCCGACGAGCGTTTTGAAACCCTGAGGCTGGCCACGGATGAGTTGGTGGCTGTGCTGCCGGCGTCCCACGCGCTGGCGGCCAAGTCAGCGATTGGCGCCGGCGATCTGCACGATCAGCCCTTTATCCGCACGGCTGCCGGATCGGGCCCGTATATAGACCAGTTTCTGGCATTGGACGGCGCGGTGCCCAGAACGCTTTTCCGCTTCGAGCAGCTTGGCTCCATGATGGGTTTTGTGGCCCAGGGCCAGGCCATCACGGTCGCTGCCCGTCTGGCATTGCCCGAGCCGCCGGCCGGTGTGGTCTATCGCCGCCTGCAACCGCCGCGGCCCAGGGAAATCGCCTTGGCGGCGCTGAACTTTGGCAAGCTATCGCCTGCCGCTCAGGCTTTTGTCGAGGTCGCCAGGAAAAAGGCGGGGTGCGGCCTGCTCAAGCCGCAGGCCGCTTGAAGCAGACCATCTTGGGCCTGAAGCGCTGCAGCACCTCGCCGCGCTGGTTCTTGGTCTGGCAGAGCACGCGCACCATGGCGCGGTTGGGCTTGGATTGGGAGGGAATGATTTCCACGATTTCCGACTCCACATGCAGCACGTCGTCGGGCCGGGTGGGCTGGGGCCAGGCCAGCTCTTCCATGCCGCCGCCGATCACGCCGTCAACCAGCGGAATGCTTTCCGTCACCAGACGCATGCTGATGGAGGCCGTGTGCCAGCCGCTGGCGGCCAATCCCTGGAAGAAGGTGTTCTTGGCCGCTTCGGGGTCGAGGTGAAACACCTGGGGGTCGAACTGTTTGGCGTAGGCAATGATTTGCGCCTCATCGAGCGCATAGCCGCCGCTGACAAATTTTTGCCCCACGTACAGATCATCCAGATACAGCTTCTCGCTCATGCCTGCCTCCTTGCATTGAATGCGCAGCAGTATGCATGCTGGCGGCGAAAACGGCTGTAGCGCATGCGGCATGCGGGCCGCCCGGCTATGCTGGCGGCCATGATGCTCGGGTTTGAAGATTCAGAAGTGGCGCAGATTCAGCGCCAGGGCGAGGACTTGCAGATCCGCTTTTCTGCAGCCCGCCTGGTGGAGGGGGGCAAAAGCGGGGCTGGCGAAGGCCTGTGGCAGCCTATGCTATTGATTTGAGAGCATGTGGTGATTGATGGCGCTGGGCTTGAGGTTGTTTTGACCTCAATTGGCCGTTTGCGCTACGGCCAGCTGGAGATTCAGGGCCAGCGCCTGCGCAGTCTGCCGTCTGCCTTCGAAAGCGAGGCGGCCTATGCGCTGGAGCTGGATTTTGCCAATGGCAGCCGCTGCCTGCTGCAGGGCCGGGGTCTGCGGCTGCAGCCCACCGGCCAGCAGTGCTCGGTGCAGTCATTTCAATGCGGCTAGCAGCCGCCTGGCCAAGCGGCGCTGTCAGAACTCCAGATTGTCGATCAGCCGCGTGCCGCCGGCCTGGCCGTTGACGGCATGGGCGCCTATGCGGGCGGCACCCAGCGCCACCAACTCACCGCTGCGGGCGTCTGCCGGGCTCAGCAAGTTGCTGCGCTGGCGCACCGTCAGGTAGTCGGGTTCCCAGCCCTTGGCGCGCAGATCGGCCATGGCCTGGGCTTCCAGCTCGGCCAGATTGCCGCCTTGCCGCGCTGCGTCGGCCAGGGTCTTGAGCGCCTGGGACAGTGCCATGGCCTGCACACGCTGCTCATCGCTGAGATAGCCGTTGCGCGAGCTGAGCGCCAGGCCGCTGCCGGCGCGGGCTGTATCGGCACCCAGGATCTCTATGGGCATGGCAAATTGCTGCACCATGCGGCGAATCACCATGATTTGCTGGTAATCCTTTTTGCCGAACACGGCCACGCCGCCGCCGGTGGTGGCGAACACGGCCTGGAACAGCTTCATCACCACGGTGCACACGCCGGTGAAGAAACCGGGGCGGAAATGCCCTTCCAGAATGTCGGCCAGCAGCGGATCAGCCTGCACCTTGAAGGTTTGCGCCTCAGGGTAGAGGTCTTTCTCCTTGGGGGCAAAGACAATATCGCAGCCTTCGGCCTCCAGCTTGGCGCAGTCGGCGTCAAATGTGCGTGGGTAGCTATCAAAATCTTCGTGTGGCAGAAACTGCAGGCGGTTCACGAAGATGCTGGCCACGGTCACGTCGCCATGCTGGCGCGCCAGCCGAATCAGCGACAGATGGCCTTCGTGCAGATTGCCCATGGTGGGCACAAAGGCGGGGCGACCCCGACTCGCCAGTGCGCTGCGCAGCTCGGCGATGGTTTGAACGATTTGCATGATCTGACTCTTCAACTTTCCCAACTGATATCCGTGATGCGGCCGGTCGCATCGCATTTGACGGCAAGTATCTGGTCGCTGCCTTCGGGATCGATACGGTAGTCCAGCACCAGGGGGGCGCCCTCGCTGCTGCACCACAGGCCCATGCTGTGCAGCGTGAGAAGGCCTACAAAATCGAGGGCGTCCACGCTGGTCTGCCCGGCGGACTGGGCATGGGCGATCAGGATCTGCGTGGCTTCCAGACCCTGGGCATTTTCTTCCTGCGCCAGGTCCACATGAAAGGCGATGAAGTCGCTGTCTTCCTGCAGATAGGTGAGCAGTGCGGCGCGGGCCCGCGCATCCAGGGTGGGCAAATTGTTGAGCGTGGTGGCAAAAGCTCCCAGCAGCATGCTGTTGAGTTCCTGCTGGGGCGCGGCCCAGAGCCAGGCTTCCACCTCCCGGCCGGCCAGTGGCAGATGGGCTTCCCACACCACATCGGTGTCCTGCAGCTTGTCGGTGTTGAGCGGGCCAAAGTACGTGTGATTGATCTGGGCCATGCGGCTCTCCTTGGCGCTTACCAGGCGTGAAGTGCGTTGTTGGGGAAGCTGCCATCCTTGACGGCTTTCACATAGGCTTCCATGGCGCCTTTGACGCTGCCTGCATCGGCCATGAAGTTGTGCACAAACTTGGCCATCTTGCCCAGGTTCACGCCCAGCATGTCGTGCAGCACCAGCACTTGACCGGCCGTGCCATTGCCCGCGCCAATGCCTATGGTGTGGCAGTGGGGCAGCTCATCCGTCAGCTGCGCGGACAGGGCGGCGGGCACCATCTCCAGCACCAGCATGGAGGCTCCGGCCTCCTGCAGCTCGCGGGCCTGGCGGCGCAGAGTCTGTGCCGAGACATCGTCCTTGCCTTGCACGCGGTAGCCGCCCAGAGCGTGCACGGTTTGCGGCGTCAGCCCCAGGTGGGCGCAGACGGGAATGCCGCGCTCGACCAGAAACTCCACGGTAGGGGCAGTCCAGCCGCCACCTTCCAGCTTGACCATATGGGCACCGGCCTGCATCAGCTCGCAGCTGCTGCGCAGGGCCTGCTCACGGCTTTCGGCATAGCTGCCATAGGGCAGGTCGGCAATCACCCAGGCCGTGCCCTGTGCCCGGTGCAGGCCGCGTGCCACGCTGGCCGTGTGATAGACCATATCTTGCAGCGAGACGCCCACGGTGCTGTGCAGTCCCTGGCAGACCATGCCCAGCGAGTCGCCCACCAGAATGCATTCCACGCCGGCCGCATCGGCCACGGCCGCAAACGTGGCGTCATAGGCGGTGAGCATGGTGATTTTTTCACCCGCTGCGCGCATTTGCGCCAGGCGCGGCAGGCTGACGGGGCGGCGCTGGGGCAGGGGAGGCGGTGGAATCGTGCCGTAAGGCGTGCCGGTGGTGGCGGTCATGCGGATCTCCTAGCTTGGTTCTCGGTATTGCCCTCGGGCTTTGAATGGGGCAAATTTGCCCGCGAGTCTATGCCAAGCAATGGCCCTACGCCAAACCCAAACAGACCATGCCCCGCCGGATCGCCGGTACTATGCTTTGCAGACGATCCGGCGCAGCGGCGCCAGATGACCTATTCGCACGAGGTGTGTTCATGTTGATTGAAGCGCAGGAGCCCACATCAGAGCTGGTGGCTCATTCATCCTCAAAAGCTCCCGTGGCCTGGCAGGGCTTGCGCAATGTGAACCTGCTGGAGTCGCTATCCGATGAAAAACTGGCCGAACTGGCAACCCAATGCCACTGGCACCGGCTCGAAGCCGGGCAGGTGCTGCACGGGCCGTATCTGGATCAGCGGCTGTACATGCTGATTCACGGCGGCTTGAACGTGGGCAGCTACACGCCCAACGGGCGGGGGCTGATTCTGGGCCAGCTGCAGCCCGGCGTTTTCTTTGGCGGTCTGGCACCTCAAGACCCCTTGCTCTGCGTGCCGGTGACGGTGGAGGCCACGCAGCCCAGCCTGGTGGCTTCGCTGTCCAAGGTGGACCTGGAAGCGCTGATCATGAGCGAGGTGCAGGTCATGCGGGCCGTGATCGAGCGGCTGAGCGAGCTGGCCGCTACCTTGGCGCGGCGGGTGGTCAATCTGGGCACGCTGTCGGTGCGCGGACGGCTGCATGCGCAGCTGCTGGAGCAGGCGGAGCGGGCGGGCATAGAGGGCGACGAGGCGCTGCTGTCGCCGGCGCCGCTGCAGCACGATCTGGCTTTGATGTTGGGCACCAGCCGCGAGGAAGTGGCACGCGAGATGTCGCGGCTCACGCGCCTGGGCTTGCTGCAAAGAGAGGGCCGTGACCTGCGCATCTGCCGCGTGGACGGGCTCAGAGTGCTGCTGGAGGAGTCGCGTTGATTTTCGTATGGTGAAATGCATTTCGGAGTGAGAAAACGCACAGACCCGAAAAGCGGCGGCGCGCATAGTCGAGCCATGCCACACACAGTGGCCTGAACTTGAAAGGATCACACTATGCGCACCCTCTCCGCAATCATCGCCGCTTCCCTGTTGGCTGCTTCTGGCCTGGTCATGGCGCAAGATCTGCCACAGACCGCCGCCACTTCCGGCAAGAGCCGAGCCGAAGTGCTGGCCGATCTGGAAATGTTCCAGCGCGCCGGTCTGGGCCTGCTGCCTTCGCCCGTTGGCTATGTGGAATCCGAACACACCAATGAGTACCGCAAGGCCTATTCCGAGTATCAGCGCCTGCTGGCCAGCCCTGCTTACACCGCAGCCGTGGCCAAGTACGAATCGCGTTCGACCTCGCGTCTGGCTTCCAAATAAGCTGAGGCTTTCTCTCTAGCCGTTCGAAGAGACGGCCATCTTGGTGGATGCGCGCTGCCGGAGTTTCTCCAGCAGCGCGTTTTTTTATGGCCAAAGCGCGGACAAGCCTAAGCAGTTATGCTGCCCGCATTCACCCGATTGCTCCCGCCCTGTTTTGATAGCTGCTTGCGTATATCCAATCAGGGCTTGAGGCCTGTTTGACTTGAAATCCTGCATAGACTTCTCCGATCCGCACGACCCGGCTGCACCACGGCTGCGCCAACAATTTGGCCGGCCTTTGCGCGTGCTGGCTGCCTATGCCTGCGACGAAGTGCCTGCGGTTTTGCAGGCCGTGGAGCAGGCCGCGCAGCAAGGCCTGTATTGCCTGGGCTGGCTGGCCTATGAAGCGGCCGCGGCTTTTGACCCCGCCTATGCCGGTGCCGTGCATGCGGCGCTGCCCGGCCAGCCGCTGGCCTGGTTTGGCGTGCATGAGCAGCTGCAGGACTGGGAGGCTTCAGAGCCGGATCAGCGCAGCCTGCCCCCGCTGCAGTGGCTGCACAGCCCCGATCGTGCCCGCTTTGATGCCGATATCGCCCGCATTCACGCGGCGATTGCCCAAGGCGAGTGCTATCAGATCAATTACACAGCCCCTCTGATTGGCAGACTGTGCGGGCCAGCAGGTCTGGACCGCTCGGCTGCGGCGCAAGCCTTGTTTGCGGTGCTGCAACGTGCCCAGCCCGGCGGTTATGCGGCGCTGGTTGATAGCGGCGACATGCAGGTGCTCTCTGTTTCGCCCGAACTGTTTTTTGACTGGAATGGCGAACGCATTCTGACCCGGCCCATGAAGGGCACGGCCGCCAGAGGCGACACGCCCGAGGCCGATGCTCTGCAGGCCCGCACCATGCGCGAATCGCCCAAGGAAAGGGCGGAGAACGTGATGATTGTGGATTTGCTGCGCAACGATCTGTCGCGCATTGCCGTGCCCCATAGCGTGAAAGTACCGCGCCTGTTCCATACCGAAGCCCTGCCCAGCGTGTGGCAGATGACCAGCGATGTGGTGGCGCAGACGCGCCCCGGCACCACGCTGGCCCAGGTGTTTGGTGCCTTGTTTCCCTGCGGCTCCATCACCGGCGCGCCCAAGCGCCAGGCCATGCGGCTGATTCAGGCGCTGGAGCCGCAGGCGCGCGGCGTGTACTGCGGCGCTCTGGGGCTGGTGCGCCCAGGGACTGCGCCGGGCCGGATTCACGCCACATTCAATGTGCCGATCCGCACGCCGGTGGTGCACGGCGATGAAATTCGCTGCGGCATAGGCAGCGGCATCACGGCCAGTGCCACGGCAGCGGCAGAATGGCAGGAGTGGCAGCACAAGCAGCGGTTTCTGGACCTGCTGGGCTGATCGTCAACATGCTCTCAAAAAGGAGCGGTGCCGCTGAAACAGCCGGGCCGCAGCAAGCCGTGGATTTTGAAATTCTGGAAACCCTGGCCCTCAAGGACGGCCGTTGGCAAAACTGGCCTCTGCACTGGGCTCGCCTGCAGATTGCGGCCCAGCATTTTCGCTATCCGCTAATGCAGATGCAGCTGGAGCACGATCTGCAGCAGCTGCAGCAAAGTCAGCCCATGGGGCACTGGCGCGTGCGTCTGGCGCTCAATGCGAGCGGCCAGATCGACATCACCTCGCATGGGCTGCACGACAGCCTCCAACCCGTACAGGTGCAACTGGCCGGCAGCCCGCTTCCCAATGCGTTGGCCCACAGCGAGTGGGTGCGCTTCAAGACCTCGCGCCGTGGGCATTACGAGGCTTATCAGCCGCAAGACGCTGCGGTGTTCGACACCGTGCTCTACAACGAAAACCGCGAGATCACCGAGTGCACGCGCGGCAATATCGCCATGCAGCTGGACGGCCGCTGGGTCACACCGCCGCTGTCATGCGGTCTGCTGCCCGGCGTGGGTCGGGCGCTGGCGCTGTCGCAAGCTAGGGTGGTGGAGCAGGTGGTGACGCTGGACGACGTGCCGCGCGTGACGGCCTGGGCCTTTGTCAACAGCTTGCGCGGCTGGCTGGAGGCAAGGCTGACGCCCTGACACGCACAAATGGTTTGCATGGTGCGGTGACTCTGCCAGAATCTTCTCAACTTCCCCCACAGGAGACCACGCCATGGAAGATGACGATTTTGATGGGCTGTATCTGGATCTGATGCAGGAGTTCCTCTCGGAAGCCACGCCCGTGCAATGGCTGGCTGTGGCCTGCACCATGAACTACGACGGCAATGGCAATGGTGCGCTGGTGGACTGGATGATCAAGCAGCGCCAGCTGGAGCCGGCCGTGGCCAAAGCCTTGTACTGGTATTTGCAGCCCAGCTACTACCAGCACTATGCCGTGCAGGAGAAGGTGCCCAGCATCAACCGCAAAGGCTGGGCGCGGGTGCAGGCTCTGGCCGAGCGTTTTGAATCCGGCAAACTGCCCGAACCCACCATAGGCTGGGACCCGGCCAACGATCTGGCATCGCCCACCTGCAAGTCCGAGCACCCCGGCTATGACTGGACGGCCGAGGAGGTCAAGGGCAAGGATGCGGCCTGGAGCATTCCCGCCATCATGCGCACTGCGGTACCCGGCCCGCAACCCGATATCTATGCCTATTGCGACGAGCATGACTGGGAAGAGGGCATGCCGCCGCATGTGCAGGAGGCGCTGAACGCCGCCATGAATGAAGAACCGGATACTGACGACGAAGACTGACGGGATGGCTTTGCACGCAGGCAATGCTGGAAATCGTTGTTGAAATCCTGGGCGAGTTTTTGCTTCAAGCCATTGGCGAGGCCTTGGTGGAGCTGGGCTTGCATTCGCTGGCCGAACCTTTTCGCCGCCCGCCCAATCCCTGGCTGGCTTCCCTGGGATATTCATTGTTCGGCGCCATTCTGGGCGGATTAAGTTTGCTGGTCTTTTCGCAGCATTTTCCGCAGGACGGACCTGGCCGCTGGCTCAATTTATTGCTGACGCCCGTGGCCGTGGGTGGCGTGATGGTGCTCATGGGTGCCTGGCGCAGCCGGCGTGGCGAGCAGCGCCTGCGCATCAACCGCTTTTTCTACGGTTATCTGTTGGCTCTGGCCTTTGCCCTGGTGCGCTTTGCGGCTGCGGTCTAGCAAGGCGTCTGTAGGGAATGCTCTGTTGGTATCGTTTAGCGATACCGGGTAAATATAGATCTCAAAATCGGCCCGCACATTTCTACTATCGCTTCACCACCACTTCTGGAGCAAGTCCGTGAACACACAGCAAACACACAGCAAGCCTTCATCCGCCTTTGTCGCTGCCTCCTGGGCCGCGCTGCTGCTGGGTATCGCGGCTTTCATGGCCGGGCTGTGGAACGCAGACATGCAGCTCAACGAAAAAGGCTTTTACTTTGCCGTGCTGGTACTGGGTCTGTATTCCGCCATTTCCTTGCAAAAATCCGTGCGTGATCGGCTGGAAGGCATTCCCGTCACCGGCATTTACTTTGGCATCAGCTGGGTGGCGCTGATCATCGCCGTGCTGCTGCTGGCCACGGGCCTGTTCAATGCCACCTTGCAACTCAGCGAAAAAGGCTTTTACGGTATGGCGTTTGCACTGGGCCTGTTCGGCGCGATTGCGGTGCAAAAGAACACCCGCGACAACCTGGGCGGCGAGGCCGGCGAAGAGCGCAGCGAGAAAAAGCGTGAAAGAGCAGCGGCTGCAGCCGCCCCGGATGCGGCTAAGCCCACCGAAGGCTCAGGTTCAGGCTTCACCCGCTGAGCGCCTGGGGCCCAAAGCCCTGTGATCCCTTCAAAGACCTGCTGGCATGGCCCGCAGGTCTTTTTCATGGGCGGGCGCGTTCGTCAGCCTGAGCGCGCTGCTGGGCGATGAAGCGGGAAAAGACGGCGGCCAGGCGCTCGGTCTCGGGTGTCTGCGCTGTCCAGTCTTCCAGCTGTGCCAGGGCCTGGACCGTGGCTTCAAAGCTGGACAGCTGCCCCGGTAAATGGGCTTTGCGAATGGCATAGCCCGATGCCGGAACGTCTTTCAATGCCAGGCGCGGCAGCGCTTGCAGGGCGGGGTTGAGATACAGCATCTTGCGGCTTTTGCGCCAGGTGCCGTCAATCACCACCAGTCGCAGCAGCCGGGGCGGGCAGGGCCAGTGCGCGGGCAAGGGGGCCGCGGGCAGCAACTGCAAGGCTGCGTCCTGTTCGGTAGTCTCTGGATACAGCAGCAGGGCCTGGCGCGGCTCTGTATCGATATCCACGCTGGCAGCCCAGGGCTGGTGCAAAGCCGCTTGCAGCTCGGCGGCATCAAACTGCTCGCCCACCAGCAGACGGCTGTGGGGCAGGCTCAGCTGGAGCAAACGTCCCGTGCCCTTGGCTTCGTGGACTTCCATGGGGTGCTGCAGTATCAATACCTGTACCCCGTGCTCCACGGGCTGTGCCAAGGCGCAAATGCAGGTGCGCTGTGCGCGCTGGCATTGCGGACAGCGCGTGCGTGGCGCGGGGGGGCAGGACGTTTTACTCATGAATTGATAGCTATAAGCGCTTGATGATCAATGGTTGGATGAGGTTTTGGCTTGTATTCCTCTACGGAGGACCATATAAAGCGCTATGTGAGCGAGCCCATAAAAAATGCCCGCAGCCAGTGCGGGCATGGGCTCGAGGGCGGTGCTGATTTACAGACGGCCCTTGAAGTAGGTGGCCTTGTCCATATCGGCCACATCTACGCTCAGCTGCACCAGCATATCGCCGGGCTGGGGCACGAGGCGGCGCAGCACGGCGGCCAGGCCGTCGGACATTTCCTTTTTGGCCTGTTCGCTGCGGCCGGACATCAGCTGCAGCTGCACGTGCACGAAACCGCGGTTCTCGGGCGAGCTGCCAATGTAGAAGCTGGTCAGGCGCGCAATGCGGGATTTGACGTCGGCTTCATCGGTCACCGTGGGGTGAGCGCAGACCACGGCATTGAGTTCGCGCATCAACTCGCGCTCGTTCAGGCCGGTGAGGTTGTCGGTGTATTCAATATGCAGATGAGGCATGGTCTTGTCTTGCTCTGTGCTTTCGCGATGGAAAGCCGTTTATAGCAGCTGCGTAGGCACCTTGTGGCGCAGTTCCACCTGTTTGTTCTCATCGTTGACGAAGACCAGCTGGGGCTGGTGGCTTGCCACATCGTTCTCGTGCACCTGGGCAAAGCTGGCAATGATGAGCAGATCGCCCACGCAGGCGCGGCGCGCTGCTGAACCGTTGACGGAAATCATGCCGCTGCCGCGCTGGCCCTTGATGGCATAGGTCACAAAGCGCTCGCCGTTGTCGATATTCCAGATATGAACCTGTTCGTTCTCGGCAATATTGGCAGCGTCCAGCAGGTCTTCATCAATGGCGCAAGAGCCTTCGTAATGCAGCTCGCATTGCGTGGTTTTGACGCGGTGGATCTTGGACTTGAGCAGGGTGCGGAACATGGGGTGTCTCTCTGGGGCGCTGTGCGCGTTGCTTGAATGGAGCAGGCCTGTGCTTGCGAAAAAATCACGCAAGTCTAAATGCGATCGGGAAAACCCATGTAGTTCATTAAGGGCATTGACAGCGAAATGCAGCGCAATGGCATTCCCGTTGCCGATAGCTGTAGCAGCGGTAGCCGAAGGCTTGAATGGCGGATTGCAATGCAGTTGTTGCTTTTTTGTCAATCCAAGGGTTGTAACTAATGTTTCATTTTCGATTTGTCTAATGACGTCAGTCCCAGGCGGGGCCGAGTCTTAGGGCCGGTCATACCGTTCTGCATGGGCTTTCTCATTTCTATAAACCCAGTGAACAGCATGAAACGTACTTTTCTCGCCCTTGCCACCCTGAGCGCCGCAGCCGGTGCCATGGCCCAATCCAGCGTTACCGTTTTTGGCGTGGCCGACGTGTCGGTGGCCCATATCTCCACCTCGACCAAGAGCGTTTCCGGTCTGGCCACCGGCGGCAACGCCAGCAGCCGCCTGGGTTTTCGCGGTGTGGAAGATCTGGGCGGCGGCCTGAAGGCCGACTTCTGGCTGGAAGGCAGCCTGAGCATGGATGACGGCACGGCCGCCGGCTTCAGCTTCGATCGCCGCTCCACCGTCAGCTTGCTGGGCAATTTTGGCGAAGTGCGCCTGGGCCGCGACAAGACGCCTGCTTACCAGAACCTGGAAAACTTCCACGCTTTTGGCGACACCGGCATGGGCGCCATCAACGGCCACAACCTGATCAGCAGCTCTGCTGCCGGCACCTCCGAAGGCTCCAACCCCAAGCGCAACTCCAACACCATCAGCTATCTGCTGCCCAAGCTGGGTGGTGTGTACGGCCAATTGACCCACAGCTTTGGCGAGAAGGCTGATGACCACAGCCTGGCCAGCTCCACCGGCTTGCGTCTGGGTTATGCCAACGGTCCGCTGAATGTGGCTGCAGCCTATGGTGTTGCACGTGGCGGTACGGCTGCTGTGGGCGTGGACTACAAGACCATGAACCTGGGTGCGTCCTACAACTTTGGTGTGGTGACCCCCATGCTGCTGATTGCCTCGGATCGCGGCAATGACAAGCGAGTTGATATGTACAGCCTGGGCATGAGGATGCCTCTGGGCGTTGGCGAACTGCGCGCGGCCTACACCTGGTACAAGGACAAGAAACAAAGCGATGCGGACTCCCAGCGTCTGGCTCTGGGCTATGGCTACAAGCTGTCCAAGCGCACCGAAATTTACGCCGCCGTGGCACGCATGAGCAACGACGGCAAGGCCAGTCGCAAGCTGGGTTCCTCGCTGAGCCCCACTCCCGTGGTGGGCAAGAGCCTGACCGGCTACGAAATCGGTCTGCGCCACAGCTTCTAAGCCGTCAGGCCTGAGGGGGCTGCGGCAAAAGCTGCGCTCTCGGGTTTGATGAACTTGCCGAGTTAGGCCTCCGGGTGGGGAAGCCTTCCGACTCTTCGCAAGCTTGCCCCGCATCTGCGGGGCTTTTTTATCTGCGCAATGCTCTCAGGTCAGATCGAGCACGCAACCGTCGCCAATGCTGTCGCGCCACACGCGCACGCGGCTGGGGGCGGGCTGCATATCGGCCAGGGCGTTGGCGATGAAGAGGCTCAGATTTTCCAGTGTGGGTTTGCCCAGGCCGGGGATTTCATCCAGAAAATGGTGATCCAGCTGATCACGCAGTAGCTCCAGGCGCGCGCGCAGATAGCCCAGGTCGATGACCATGCCGTTGTCCGGATTGCGGGGGCCGGTCACGCTGACTTCCGCGTAATAAGTGTGGCCGTGAATACGGCGGCTGCCCTCGGTTTCAATCGCGCGCTCCAGCGTATGGGCCGCATCAAAGAAAAAGCGCTGGTGAACGGTGAACTGCATATTAGTGATCTATGACTGACGCGGGAAATTGGCATGCACCAACGTCAGTGACAGCGAGCAAGAGCCGCCCCGAAGCGAGGCTGTCGTCTCCCTCCCGCGTAGCGAGAGAGGGGCGCCCGGCCAAGGGGGAAGGCGCGAAGCGACTCAGGGGGGGTTTCATCGAATCCCGGTGAGCTTGTGGGTTTGCAGACTGAGGCGCCAGGTCGGACGCTGCAGGCATTGTTCAATGCAAGCCTCGATGTTGGCTGCCTGATTGGCATTGTCCATGGGCTGCAGAAAATAGTGGGCAAACTGGGTGCCGGCCTCAATGGCTTGCAGATCGAAGCCGGGCTGGGGCCAGACCAGCTTGATTTCCTGGCCGCTGCGCTGAATCCAGTCGGCACCGGCCTTGGGGCTGATGCACAGCCAGTCAATGCCTGGCGGTGCGGCTATCGTGCCATTGCTTTCCACGGCAATGCGAAAACCGCGCTCGTGCAGGGCGGCAATCAGTGCCTCGTCCACCTGCAGCAAGGGCTCGCCGCCGGTCAGTACCACCAGGCGGTGCTGGCTGTCCGTGGCCGGCCACTGGGCCAGAATGCGTTCGGCCAGCGCCTCGGCGGTGCTGAACTTACCGCCCAGCGTGCCGTCGGTACCTACAAAGTCGGTGTCGCAGAACTGGCAGATGGCGCTGGGGCGGTCCTGCTCGCGGCCGGTCCACAGATTGCATCCGGCAAAGCGGCAGAACACGGCTGGCATGCCCGCCTGGCCGCCTTCTCCTTGCAAGGTGTAAAAAATTTCTTTGACGCTGTATGTCATGCCTGTGCTTTCACTGCGGGTGTGTATTTTTCATCCGCAGGTGGGCGAATGTAAGTCCTGACTGCCAGAGTCTGCTGTGCAAAGGCAAAAAGTCAGGATGAAGGGCTGGGGTATCTGTCCTAGGCGTTCTGGCTCAGACGGGCGTATAGGCCAGGCGCACGTAAATCGGTGCAAAAGCTTCGGCCTGGGTGATCTCGATCAGCGTTTCCTTGGCCAGCTCCAGCATGGCGATAAAGGTCACGACCAGCACGGTAGAGCCTTTTTCGGGGTTGAAGATGCGCTCGAACTCCACAAAGCGCTGGCCTTGCAACTGCTTCAAGATCTGGCTCATGTACTCGCGCACGGACAGTTCTTCGCGGGTGATCTTGTGGGTCTGCACCAGCTTGGCGCGTTTGAGGATGTCGCGCCAGGCCGCTTGCAGTTCGCCGATTTCCACGTCCGGAAAGCGCGGCTGCAGGCTTTGCTCAATATGCACCGTGGCCTTGAGAAAGTCGCGGCCGTACTGGGGAATTTCCTTGAGCTGCATGGCCGCCAGCTTCATCTGCTCGTATTCGAGCAGGCGCCGCACCAGCTCGGCACGCGGGTCTTCGGCCTCTTCGCCGCCTTCGGGCTTTTTGGGCGGCAAGAGCATGCGCGACTTGATCTCGATCAGCATGGCCGCCATCAGCAGGTACTCGGCGGCCAGCTCCAGATTGGTGCTGCGAATCTCATCGACGTAAGCCATGTACTGGCGCGTCACATCCTGCATGGGGATGTCGAGGATGTTGAAGTTCTGCTTGCGGATCAGGTAGAGCAGCAAGTCCAGCGGGCCTTCAAAGGCTTCGAGAAAGACTTCCAGCGCATCGGGCGGGATGTACAAATCCTGCGGCAGGGCGAACAAAGGCTCGCCGTACAGACGCGCCAAAGCCACCTGATCCAGAACATCCGGATAGGTGGCGGCAAGAGCGTCTGCGCTATCGCCCGCAGGCGAGGTGGGATCGGGCAAGACCTGGCTTGCGTCAGCCTGGCTCATGGCTTGCTATGCAAGCAGGAGCTTTCTGCGCTTGCTGGATAAGCGTAAGAGGCCGATTTCATCAAGATGTTGAAGCCAGGGCGCCGGGCTCAGGAGTGGTTGGTCTGGTAGACGTAGGGCTTTTGCTCCACGCGGCCGGCGCGCAGGTCTTCCCAGACTTCATGGTTCACGTCCTTGTCCCACAGCAGGGAGCGGCCTTCCACTTGCTGTTCGGCCAGCGCGGGATTCTTGCTCTTGAGTTCGTTGAGGAAGTTGGTGGTGTCGGAACGGTAGTCAGGGCGGCGGAAGAAGGACATGTGCTTAAAACCTCTTTGGATGCAGGATTTTAGCCGTTTGGCCGCACAAGACGGAATGGCGGCTATTTCAGGTCATTCAGGCAGATCTGGGCAAAGGCCTTGCAGTCAGCGGAGGCGCCGCTGTGCTGCAGCACTTTCTCCAGCAAGGCGCTCAGCTGCGCAGGGCCCACGGGATTGGGATCGCGCGCCAGCATCTCGGCGTCCGCGCGGGTGGTGCGGTCCAGCCAGCCAATGACCTGGGTGCTGGGTTGGCGCAGCAGCGATGCGGCCAGTGCCGGGGTGTAGCTGACCATGGGGTGCTCTTCGATCAGGCTGCCGAACGGTCCGGGGCCGCCGTAGTCGAGTTCGGGCCAGGCCTCGACCAGGGCCAGAATGCGGGGCAGCAGCGCCTCCAGAGGCTGGGCCTGCAAGAGCTCCATATGTTCATACACGGGGTCGATGATCAGCCATTTGTCTTGCTGCAGCTGGGCGGCTTGGGCGGCATGGTGGAACTGGGCGAACAGGGAATCCAGAGAGTGGCTCATGGCAGGTGGGGAGAAAAACGGGGAGAGGGTTTGGGCAGGCCGGCTTGCATATTCGCACGGACAGCTGCCGGCAAACTGTCAGAATCCCCAGTCTGTCCGCCACTCATCTGATGCATGTCCATGAATCTTCTGACCCGTCTGGCCGCTGCGGTGGCCACCGTCGCCCTGGGGGCCTTGGCCCTGGTGGGCTGCGATGAGCAAAAAATCAAGGAGCTGGAGGAAGGCCTGTCCACCGAGGCCGATGTGCGCGCCAAGTTTGGCGAGCCCGAGCGGGTCTGGCCCGAGCCCGATGGCGCGCGCACCTTTGAGTACAACCGCCAGCCTGCCGGTGCGCGCAACTACATGATCACCATCGACGCCGAGGGCAAGATGAGCGCGCTGCGCCAGGTGCTGGCCCCGCACAATTTCGCCAAGATCGTACCGGGCATGGAGGAAAACGAGGTGCGCCGCATGTTGGGCAAGCCCGCCAAGGTGATGACTTACCAGCTCAAGCAGGAAACCGAATGGGACTGGAACTACATCGATCCGCCCACGCGTGAGATGCAGTTCACCGTCACCTTTGGCGCCGACGGCCGGGTGTTGCGTACCTTGAACCGGGAGCGCCTGCCGGACGAAGCCCGCTGAGCCTGCGGTAAATGCTGCAATGCACAAAAATAATGGGCTTATAGGCATGAGAGCAACATCGCCGCAAGGCTGATGTTCGTAAAATTCGGGTTAACACCAGTGCTACCCGCCCTGGTGTGCCCGGCCTCCATCCAGGTGTCGGGCATGCAACTTGCTGTCCTACCCCGACATGTCCACGCCGCTATCGAATTCCTCCAGCCCGCTGACTTCAGCGCCGGCTTCTCCTCAGCCCGCCTTGCGCCACGGCCGCTTTGAGGATGCGCAAGCCCTGTTCACGGGCTCGCTGTTTGTCTCCATCACCATGCTGCTCTTCGCCCAGGCCGGCTTGCTGACCGGCAGCACGGCGGGTCTGGCCTTTCTGTTGCACTACGCCACGGGCTGGCCGTTTGGGGTCATCTTCTTTGCCATCAATATTCCGTTTTACTGGTTTGCCTGGAAGCGCATGGGGGCGGAGTTCACCATCAAGACTTTTATCTCGGTGGCCATGCTGGCGCTGATGGCCGATGTGGGGCCGCGTTTCATCCATGTGGATTATCTGAACCCGCTGTTTGCGGCCGTGCTGGGCGGCCTGCTCATGGGTACGGGCTGCCTGTTTCTGGCGCGCCATCACTCCAGCCTGGGTGGTGCCACCATTGTTTCGCTGTATCTGCAAGAGCGTTACGGCATTCGCGCAGGCAAGGTGCAGATGATGATTGACTGCACGGTGGTGCTGCTGGCGCTGTGGATTGTGCCGTTCGAGCGCGTGGCCTATTCCATTCTCGGCGCGGTGGTGATGAGCCTGTTTTTGTGGATCAGCCACCGGCCCGGGCGCTATACCGGCAATTGAAGCCAGATACTCTGACTTTCATAGCTGCTTGCGTTTGATGAATAAGCGCTGCAGCCATGTTTGATATGAAAAGCCCGCCCGGTAGATGCCGGAGCGGGCTTTTTTTGGGTCTGTTCAGTTCGCTTCTAAGGCGGCTGCAGCGGGCTCTGTCAGCTCGGCCTGATCGGCCAGCTCGCTCAACGCGACCAGCAACTGGGCCACGTCCTCTTGCGTGTGCGCGGCCGACAAGGCGATGCGCAGCCGCGCCGTGCCCTTGGGGACGGTGGGCGGGCGAATGGCCGGCACCCAGAGGCCGCGCTGGCGCAGGCCTTCCATCAAGGCCAGGGCCTTGTCGTTGCTGCCGATGACCAGGGCCTGTATGGCGGTGTGCGATGGCAGCAAGCGCCAGCTGGTGCGCGCCAGCAGTGGCTCAAGACCGGCGCGCAGCTGGGCTATGCGCTGCTGCAGCCGGTCGCGCAAGGCGGGTTCGTGTTCCATCAGCCGTACGCTGGCCTGCAGCGCGCGCGCCAGCAGGGCGGGTGCGGCGGTGGCAAAAATATAGCTGCGGGTTTTCTGCAGCAGCCACTCCACCAGCAGCTCGCTGCCGGCGACAAAAGCGCCGCTTGCACCGGCCGCCTTGCTGAGCGTGGCCATATAGAGCACGCGCGGCGAAGCATTGGCACCCGTCAGTCCGGCGGCCGCCAGACAGCCGCGGCCCTGGGGGCCGAGCACGCCAAAGCCGTGGGCGTCGTCCAGCAGCAGCAAGGCGTCGTAGCGCTCGCACAGGGCCAGAAGGCCGGGGATATCGGCCACATTGCCATCCATGCTGAAAACAGCATCGCTGACCACCAGCTTGCGCTGCACGCTGCTGGCGGCCAGCAGGGCCTCGAGGGCGGCCAGATCGCCATGGGCAAAGCGGTGAATTTGCGCACGCGAGAGGCGGCTGCCGTCGATCAGGCTGGCATGGTTGAGTGCATCGGAGAACAGTGCATCGCCTTCGCCCACCAGCGCCGGAATGATGCTGGCATTGGTGGCAAAGCCGGCGTAGAAGTACAGCGCCCGGGGCAGTTGTACAAAGCGGGCCAGGTCCTGCTCCAGCTCCGCATTGGCCGTGCTGTGGCCGCTGACCATGGGCGAGCCGCCCGAGCCCACGCCAAAGTCCTGCGCACCGGTGCAGGCGGCAGCCACCAGCTCCGGATGGGTGGCCAGGCCCAGATAGTCATTGCTGCAAAACTGCAGCATGGTCTGGCCGTCCACGCTGATATGGGCGCCGTGCAGCGGGGCTACGGTGCGGCGCTTGCGGCGCAGCAGGCCCGCGTCGAGCGCTGCCAGCTGCTTGGGAATGTCCTGCAGCCAGAAGTTGGGCGCCGTTTCGGGCGCGCCATGGATTGCGGTAGGGGACGTGACGGTGCTCATAGCCATTCCTTGGGCAGCGTGAATTGCGCATGGCGCGGATCGGGTTGGGTCTGCCAGGGCAGGTCGGCCAGAAGCGGCGCGCCCAGCTTGCGGCGCAGCCAGTCCATGTTTTCTTCGGGCACCAGCATGTCGGGGTCGACGCGGCTGGCAATCCAGCCGGCCAGTGGCAGGCCGCTGGCACGGATGGCATTAGCCGTCAGCATGGCGTGGTTCAGGCAGCCCAGTTTCAGCCCCACCACCAGCACCACCGGCAGTTGCAGCGCCACGGCCAGGTCGGCAATGCTCAGCGTCTCCGACAGCGGCACCAGCCAGCCGCCCGCGCCTTCGACCACCACGGCGTCGGCCTGGGCAGCCAGCTGGCGGTAAGCGTCCAGGATAGGTTCCAGCGTCACTTCAACGCCGGCCCGCTGGGCGGCGATATGGGGCGACATGGGGTCGGGTAGCAGCACCGGGTTGTCCAGTGCGGGCGCTACGGCCAGGGTCGATGCAGCGCGCAGGGCCAGCGTGTCCTCATTGGCCCAGCGGCCCTGACCGTCAGGCTCGGCACCGGCGGCCACGGCCTTCATGCCGACCACGCGGCGGTGGTGCTGGGCCAAGGCCTGCAGCAAAGCACAAGAGGCCAGGGTCTTGCCCGCGCCGGTGTCGGTTCCGGTTACAAAACAGCCAATCATGCAGTCACCTCTTGCGTCAGTAGCTCTGATTCTTGTAGCAACGTGGCTTCCAGTGCCTCCAGCGCCATGCGACCCAGATGGGCAACGGCCTCGTCGTCCAGCACATAGGGCGGCATGCAGTACAGCGTGCGACCTATGGGGCGCAGCAGCAGGCCGCGCTCCATGGCGGCGGCGTGGTAGCGGCGCGAAAAGTCGGGCAGGGAGCTGTCAATGTCCCAGGCCCAGATCATTCCCTGCTGGCGGGCGTGGCGCACGCGGGGGTGGGCGCTCAAGGGGGCAAAGGCGGTGCTGATGCGCTGTGCCAGCTGCCGGTTGGCGGCTAAGGCGTCTAGCTGCTCGAACAGCTCCAGCGTGGCCACGGCGGCGCGGCAGGCCAGCGGGTTGCCGGTGTAGGAGTGCGAGTGCAGAAAGCCGCGCGCCACATCGTCGTCATAGAAAGCGGCGTAGACGGTATCGGTGGTCAGCACGGCCGACAACGGCAGCGTGCCGCCGGTTAGGCCTTTGGACAGGCAGATGAAATCGGGCTGTATGCCGGCTTGCTGGTGGGCAAACAGGCTGCCGGTGCGGCCGAAGCCCACGGCGATTTCATCGACGACCAGATGCACCTCGTAGCGGTCGCACAGCAGGCGGGCCAGGCGCAGGTATTCGGCATCGTGCATGGCCATGCCGGCTGCGCACTGCACCAGCGGTTCCACGATCAGCGCGGCGGTCTGGTTGTGATGGGCTTGCAGCCATTGCTCCAGACCCTTGGCCGCGCGGCGCGCCACATCGGCCGCGGTTTCGCCGGGTAGGGACTGGCGGGCGTCGGGGCTGGGCACGGTATCCGACAGACGCACCAGCGGCGCATAGGCTTCGCGGAACAGCGCGATATCGGTGACGGCCAGCGCGCCCACGGTTTCACCGTGGTAGCCGCCGGCCAGGCCGACAAAACGGTTCTTGCCGCTGCGGCCCTGATTGCGCCAGTAATGGGCGCTCATCTTCAGCGCGATTTCGGTGGCCGAGGCGCCGTCGCTGCCGTAGAAAGCATGGCCCAGGCCGGTGAGGGCGGACAGGCGTTCGGACAGCTCCACTACCGGGGCGTGGGTAAAGCCGGCCAGCATCACATGATCGAGCCGCTCCATCTGGTCGGCCAGCGCGGCTCGGATATGGGGGTGGGAGTGGCCGAACAGATTGACCCACCAGGAGCTGATGCTGTCCAGATAGCGCCGGCCGTCCGTGCCGTAAAGCCAGGGGCCGCTGGCGCGCTCAATGGCAATCGGCGGCGCGCTTTCGTGGCGCTTCATCTGGGTGCAGGGGTGCCATACGGCAGCCAGGCTGCGGGCTTCTAGGGTCTGAGTCATACAGGGCTCCAAAGGCCGGACCCCGGCATCAAGCGCAAGGGGGACGGTCAGAACGGCACAAGACGGTTGAAATGCATCCATGCCTTTGCGCGGCCATCCGCGTGATCAGCTTGGAATGGCGCGCAATGCAATGGAAAAACGCAGCCACAGCTGTGGCCGCTGCGTGTCAGAGGGCAAAGCGGTGGCGATCACAGCTTTGCGTGGCGGGCTCAGGCGGCCGGGGCGTAGGCCTTGAGGCCCAGCTTGCGCATCAGTGTGGTGTCGGCTTCCACATCGGGGTTGCCGGTGACCAGCAGCTTGTCGCCGTAGAAGATGGAGTTGGCGCCGGCCATGAAGCACAGGGTCTGTACGGCTTCGCCCAGTTGCTGGCGACCGGCCGACAGGCGCACGCGGGCCTTGGGCATGGTGATGCGGGCCACGGCAATCACGCGCACAAATTCCAGCGGGTCCACGGGGTCGCTGTCGGCCAGCGGCGTGCCGGGCACGGGCACCAGGCTGTTGATGGGCACAGACTCGGGGTAGGGCTCCATATTGGCCAGCTGGGCGATCAGGCCGGCGCGGTGTACCACCTCTTCGCCCATGCCTATGATGCCGCCGCAGCACACGCTGATGCCTGCGCCGCGCACGGCCTGCAAGGTGTCCAGGCGGTCCTGGTATTGGCGGGTGCTGACCACGTCCTTGTAGTACTCGGGAGCGGTGTCCAGGTTGTGGTTGTAGTAGTCCAGGCCCGCTTCGCGCAGGGATTGAGCCTGGTGCGGCTGCAACATGCCCAGCGTGGCGCAGGTCTGCATACCCAGGCCTTTGACGGCGCCGATTAGCTCGTTCATCTTCTCGATGTCGCGGTCCTTGGGGGCGCGCCAGGCAGCGCCCATGCAAAAGCGCGTGGCGCCTGCGTCCTTGGCGGCCTGGGCGGCGCTGGTGACTTCTTCAACGCTCATCAGCTTTTCAGCCTTCACACCGGTATCGAACTCGGCCGACTGCGGGCAGTAGCCGCAATTCTCAGGGCAGCCGCCGGTTTTGACGGATAGCAGCGTGGCCAGCTCGATCTCGCCTGCAGGCCAGTGTTCGCGGTGAGCAGTCTGGGCGCGGTGCAGCAGGTCCATGAACGGCATGTCCAGCAGCTCCTGGATGGCATCAACCGACCAGCGGGCGGTTGGTGTGCTGTCGACGCGGACCACGGGCTGGTGCCAATGCACGGCCTGTGCTGCTGGCTGGGTGTTGCTGGATGTGGGTGCGCACTCTGTTGCGGCGTTGTTCATGGCAATGATTTCCCTGAGCGGTGTATGCATTGCATTGTCGGCACAAAAAAATTCTGCGAAAGCCCTCAGCCTGCAAATAACGGTATGCCTAGGCGTTGCCTGGAGATGCTTTAACTTTGAGCGAAGTTGCGCGTAATTTGGCTGTGATTTGCTGCAAGTTTGAGCAGATGGTCGTCTTCTTCGGCGACTCCGGGCTTTATGTCGCGCTACTGGTTGGATTTGGTGGTGCTGAATATGCGCAGTTGGCCGAGGAAGAGCGATATTCGTGGCATGGAAGGCGTTGAATTTGGATTTTGGCCAGCGGAGCTACGGGTTTGTACTGTGCGCGGTGGCCGAAAATATTTTCGGAATCCCGGAAAACCGCAGATTAATTCCGAGCGTGAAGCTGGGATATGCCTTCTGGCCTTTGGCCAGGCATAAAAAAACCCGCATCCGGCCATGGCCGAAGCGGGGTGGGCTGCTGACAGAGGTTTGCCTCAGACCAGAGTGATGGTCTTGGTCGCACTGGTGGTCTGGCCGTCTTCATCTTTCCAGAGCATTTGCAGCTCGCCGCTTTCGCGTGCCTTGAAAGTGAATTCGATATAGGGGTTCTGGGAGATGGAGATGCCGGGCTCCCAGCTGAAGATCAGCCGCTTGCCCAGTCTGGCTTCAAAGTGGTTGACGATGTTGCGCGGGCGTATCTTGCCCGTGGCCGGGTCGGTGCGCAGACCGCTTTCCATCACATGTTCCATCTGGGCGCGAACCCGCAGCACCTCGTCTTTCTTGGGGCTGGCGTTGCTGACCCAGACGCGGGGCGGTTTGGTGGTGCTCATATCGCTGTCTCCGGTTTACATGCCACAGCCGCTGGCGGCGACCGTCACGGCTTGCTTGGCCACCAGCACCTTGCCGCTTTTCATGCGGGCCATGGCGTGAATGGTCTGAGTCTGGCTCAGGCGTATGCGCACGGCGGCCTCTGCCGTGCCCGTGTCGGCTGTGAACCGCAGGCGGCAGGTCAGCGGCGAGGGGTTGAGTTCGGCCAGCACGATGATTTCCTCGCACCACTCCTCATTGGTGATGGGCAGGGTGACTTTGGCCTTGACCGGCACGGCGCTGGGGTTGTCGGCCAGCACAGCCACGTCCAGTTGCAGCCCTTCCGAGAGCGGCTTGGCACTGCCCAGAAATTGCTGCACCGTCTTTTTGAACTCTGCAGGGTTCGGGGCCAGCGGGCCCACGAGAGGGGTTTTGGCAGCGGTCTGTGCCAGGGCGGTGGCAGGCAGGGCCAGTACCGCGCCGGTGGCGGCAGCGCCGGCCATCAGATGGCGGCGGGTCAATGAATGATTCAAAGCTTTGCTCATGGGTTTAGATGGCCAGGAAGTCGCTGAACTTGGATTGAATCCAGCCGAAGTCTTCCTTGACCAGATCCGAGGTGCGCACGTCCATGTCGATCTGGGTCTGTATGACCTTGCCCGTGGCATCGACTTCGTATTCGAACTTGACCGAGATTTCCTCCTGCGGGTCGCCGTTGACCATCATGTAGCAGAGGTTGTCCGGCAGCAGCGGTGTCACTTCCTTGCCGGAGACGCGCTGGGCAATATTCTTGGCGACGATCTGGCCTATGAAATTGGCCACGTGGCCGCTCTTGGGGTAGTGGCCGAACTGATCGGAGATGGTGCCCATCAAGTCGCCCACAAAGTACACGCGGTCGTCGCTGTTGGCGGTGAACAGGCGCGGGTTCATGTCGGCCCAGCCCGTGGGCTTGCCATCAGCGGTCTTGCCGATCAGGCCGGCATGCCAGACCATATCGGCCGCCTGGTGGGGTGGCATGAGGATGGCATCGTCGAATTTGAATTCGCCCGCTGCCGTCTTGATGCGCTTGTTGAAGGGGTCAACCTCCTGCACGCGCGCATTGGGCACGTGGGTGATGATGTCCGGGTACAGCTCTTCAAACGCCTGCTTGTAGCCCACGCCAATCGGCGCAATCTTGGGCTTGGGGTCCAGAATCAGAATCTTGCCGGGAATCTTGTTTTTCTTGATGTGCCAGGCAATCAGGCAGGCGCGCTCATAAGGCGAAGGCGGGCAGCGGTGGGGTGGCGGCGGAAGCGTCATCACCAGCGTGCCGCCCTTGAAGTCCTTGACCTTTTGCTTGAGTGCAAACATCTCCTGATTCGGGATGTAGGCGTTGGGGAAATGCTTGCGCGTGTAGTCAATCGCGCGCTGGTCGTTGCCAAACCAAGCTTCGTAATCGTTGCGTATGCCACCCGAGAGAATCAGGAAGTCGTACTCGATCAGGCCGTGGGCAGTGCGCACCAGCTTTTGCTCGCGCTCGAAACCCATGACTTCGGTTTGCAGCAGCTGGTAGCCGTATTTGTTGGCCGGGCGCAGCATGTCGTGATTGACGAAATCGGTGCTCACGATGTCGATCAACCATTTGTTGCTCATGGGGCCGGACCAGAACGTGGGGTTGCGCTCCAGCAGCACCACGTCGGAGTTGGGAATCAGCTCGCGCAGATAGCGGGCAGCCGTCATGCCGCCCCAGCCGCCACCGCAGATCACGATGCGCGGGCCTTTGCCCTGGCGCGGCAGAATGCGCGATTGCGGCGTGAGTATGGTGGGCGCCGCCTGCGCCGGCAGGCTGGCGGCGGCCGCAGCACCCAGTGCCATGGCCGGAGGGGTGAGCAGAAAGCGGCGGCGCTGTGCGTTGGCGCTGGAAGTCTTGGTGTCTGACATGGAATCTCCTGGCGCGGCGCAGGCCGCGTCCGGTGCGTTCAATGAATAGGGCAAGCTGATCGCAGAACGCGCGGTCTGGGGCAGTTCCGGCAGGTTGCGGAAGATCCCAAGTGGCCGTCACGCGGCACGAGCAGAGCGGTGGTGCCGACGATTCTAGAGGTCGTTACAAACAGTGCGCCTATTGCCCCAGTGCCATGCTGCGATGTAGGTTGTGACTGACAGAAACTGTGCTCAGGCGCGTGGGCTGAATTGGATGGCGGCCCAACTGCCCAGCAAGATGCCCGCCGTGGCGGGCAGGCTGGCATAAGCCAGTGTGCTCAAACCGCTCAGACCCTGGCCTATGGAGCAGCCTGCAGCCAGAGCCCCGCCAAAGCCCATCAGCAGACCACCTAAAGCACAGGCGGCTAGGCGCGACGGCTGCTCAAACCCTTCCCAGCGCGCGCTGCGCGTCAGCTGTGCGGTCGCTGCCGCACCGATGAGAACGCCCAGCGTCACAGCCGGGCCCAGGCTGAAATCCCGGCCCACGGCCAGCTGCAGATACAGCAGGCTTTCCGCCAGCGGACCCACAAAGCTCAGCGAGCTGAGCTTGGCCGGATCGAAAGGATCAGGCTGCACATGGGCCGTGATCCACCAGCCCAGTGCCACCAGTCCACCGATTGCCAGTGCCGACAGCCATTGCACCGGGCTTTGCCGCAGGGCGGGGCGACGCAGCGCATAGACAAGCAAAACCAGGGCCGGCAGCAAGGCGGCCAGAGCAAACGCGGTGGCTGCGGCAACACCTGAGGCTTGCAATGACTGCTGTACCGTGGCTTGAGGCAGGCTCAGCGACAGCCAGCTCTGCAGCCATTGGCGTACCGGCGCCAGAACGCCGGTCATGCTGGCTTGCGCGCCCAGTGCCAGAAAGACGATGGTCACCAGGCTGCGCAAATTTCCGCCTGCCAGCAGCACCAGGGCGCGGGCGCCGCAGCTATTGGCCAGCACCATGCCCATGCCGAACAAGGCGCCGCCTATCAGCACGCCAGGGATGGAGAGCTGGCTGCGCGCGACCTGGGCCTGGCCCAGATCCACCCAGCCCGCCAGTTGCAGCCCTTGCGAGGCCAGCAGAGCTACCGCCAGCGCCAGGGCAAAAGCCTGCAGAGCCGGTGCGCTGCCGCGCGGCTCGCCCCGGTCCAGCCCGGCAGCCTGGCGCAGGCCGCGCAACAGACAGAAACGCCCCAGGCGGGCTGCCACACCAAAGCCGCAACCCAGCAGCAATCCGGCCCAGAGCAGCGTCATGGCAAGTCCTTGGGCATCATCGGTCCCAGATGTCGGCGCTGATGGCCTGGTACCAGGCCGAGCCATAGTCGGCTTCGGCCTTGCGGAAGGCCGCATTGCCGTCGATGGGGCTGACGCCGCCGGAGTTGGCCACTTCGATCAGCTTGCCTTCCTGTGCCTTGTAGACGCCGGCCACGGAGATGCCGTAGTCATTGCCGATCAGGCTGTAGCAGGTGTTGGCATAGGCGGCCGTGGGCAGGGCCTGGCCCGTCAGTTCGGCAGCAATGGCGGCGGCTGCCACCTTGCCCTGGGTATTGGCCGCAAAGCCGGACTTGGGCATGGGGGCTGCAATGGTGGCATCGCCCAGCACATAGATGTTGGGCACCTGTCTGGATTCAAAGCTCTCGGCCTTGACGGGAACCCAGCCGCTGGCATCGGTGACGCCGGCGCGGTCGGCAATGAAACCGGCTTTCTGCGGCGGAATCACGTTCAGCACATCGGCCCGGTGCCGGGTGCCGAACGTGGTTTCCACTTCCCGCTGTTTGGCATCCACGCGGCCCACCTTGCCGTCGTCCGACTGCTTGACCCACTCGATCATGTCGCCATACAGGGCCTTGTAGCCTTGAAGAAACAGGGCTTGCTTGGAGAACGCATCCTTGTCGTCCAGCAGCAGGATCTTGCTCTTGGGTTTGTGCTGCTTGAAGTAATGGGCCACCATGGCGGCGCGCTCGTAGGGGCCGGGCGGGCAGCGGAAGGGATTGGCGGGAATCACCATCACAAACTTGCCGCCATCGGGCATGGCCTCCAGCTGCTTCTTGAGCAACTGGGTCTGCGCGCCGGCCTTCCAGGCATGGGGAGCCAGCTGGGCCGCAGCCTCGTCATAGCCTTCCAGCGCATTCCAGCGCATATCAATACCGGGCGAGAGCACCAGCTTGTCGTAGCTCAGCGTCTGGCCGTTGGAGAGCTTGACCTTGCGCGCTGTGCCGTCCACGGCCTCGGCGCTGGCTTGCACCACGTTCACGCCAGCCTTGCGCAGGCCGTCGTAGCTGTGGCCTATGCTGTCCCAGCTGCGCAAACCGGCCAGATAGAGGTTGGAGAAGGGGCAGGTATAAAAGCGCTCGGCAGGCTCGACCAGGGTCACCTTGATCTGCGGTGCAAACTGGCGCAGATAGCGTGCGGCCGTGGCGCCGCCAAAGCCGCCGCCCACCACCACCACATGGGCCGATGCGGCCTGGGCGCGCACGATGGAGGGCAGGGTCAGAGCCGCTGCACCGGCGGCGGCGCCGCCCAGAATGTGTCGACGATTGATCTGCATCATTGAGCTTCCTTGCTGAACCACTGGGCCAGCGCCTTGATTTGTTCGTCGTCATAGCCCTTGGCCAGACGTGTCATCACGGTCGCATCCTTGGCCGTGCCGGCCTTGAAGGCCTGCAGGCGTTGCAGCAGATGGGCTTCGCCCACGCCGCGCAAGCTGGGAATGCCGCCGGTGGAGCGGCCGTCCGGTCCGTGGCAGTTGGCACAGCTGGAGGCCAGCACGGCAACATCTTGGGCGCGCAGCGCGGCCGGTGCGGCAGCGACGCTGGTCGTCGCAACACAGGCCGTGATGGCAGCGCTCAAGCAGAGCGCGCGGCTTGCCGGGGCAAGAAGGTGGTTCAAGGGGTTCAAGAGCATGGAGCCTCCCGTTAAATCCACGGCTGAACGCGCAACGCGCTGCCGTGCTCATCCATCGCAGGGTGATGAAAAGCTATATCGCTTGCGCTGGCGGTCTTTGTTATGTGTGCTTTGATGGACCGCTACCCGACACAAGCCAAGCTGGTGGTGAAAGGGATTCTAGGAAGCCGTGCGCCGTCTCACCCGCCAATACCCAGGTGATGTAACAGGAAGTTCCTGGTTATTTAGTTATGCGCGCCCGCTGTGCTTGGCTTTGCCAAAAACAGCGGAAAGCTGCCCCTATCAATGTGTCGAATGCTCTTTATTTTATAGCTTTTGACGTTTTTGAAATAAGGGCTTGAAGGCGTTTTGTCTGCAGATAAGGCGTGGGCGTCAGAGAAGCTCGTCGGGCAGGTATTCGATCAGCGGCTTGCCGGTGCGCGGGTTGGTATGCACCAGGGCGCGCACGCCGTAGACCTGGGCGATGGTGTCGGCGGTCAGCACTTCGGCGGGCGTGCCCTGGGCCGCCAGTCGTCCGTTTTTCAGCAGATACAGCCGGTCGCAATAATGGGCGGCCAGCGGCAGCTCGTGCAGGGCGGCCAAGGTGGTCAGGCCCAGACCGCGGATCAGGTTCATCAGCTCGAACTGGTGGCGCACATCCAGGTGGTTGGTGGGCTCGTCCAGCACCAGAAACGGCGCTTGCTGGGCCAGGGCGCGGGCCATGAGCACGCGCTGCTTCTCGCCGCCGGACAGGGTGCTGAACATGCGCTCGGACAGCGTATGGGCCTGCATGCGCTCCAGCGCCTGGGTCACGATGCGGAAGTCTTCGTCGCTATCGCGTGCAAACGGCGACTGGTGCGGCGTGCGCCCCATCAGCACCATGTCGCGCACGCTGAGGTCGAACTCGCTGCTGCTTTCCTGGGCCAGCACGGCCATGACTTTGGCGTTGTCGCGCGCACTGCCGCGCCAGACGTTGTGCTCGTCCAGCAGCACGCAGCCGCTGTGGGGCCGCAGCGTGCGGTAGATCATGCGCAGCAGCGTGGATTTTCCGCTGCCATTGGGGCCTAACAGACCCACCAGCTCGCCCTGCGCCACATGCAGGCTGATGTCCTGCACGATATGGGCGGCAGCAACCTGCCAGTGAAGATTTTTCGCGTGCAGTGTGCTCATGGCAGCAGCCTTTGCATGCTGCTTTTGCGGCACAGCATCCAGATGAAGAAGGGGCCGCCGACCAGGGAGGTGATGACGCCCACGGGCACTTCCGCCGGTGCAAAGCTGATGCGCGACAGCACATCGACCCAGACCAGGAAAATCGCGCCCACCAGGGCCGAGACCGGCAGCACGCGCCGGTGCTCCGCGCCCACCAGCATGCGCGTGATATGGGGCACCATCAGGCCGACAAAACCTATGGGCCCGGTGAGCGCCACCAGCACGCCGGTGATCAGCGAGACCAGCACGAACAGCCAGCGCCGTATGCGCGTGGTGTCCACACCCAACGTGGCCGAGGTTTCCTCGCCGGCGAGCAAGGCATTGAGCGCACGGGCCTGTACCAACAGCAAGCCCATGCCCAGCAGCAGCAGGGCGGCAGGCAGGCCCAGTTCATCCCAGCGGGTGCCGGCCAGGCTGCCCAGCGTCCAGGCCAGCACCGAGTTGGCCAGCTCGCGCTGGTCGGAGGTCAGCACCATGAGGCTGGTCACGCCGCCCAGGCAGTAGGCAATGGCCACACCGCCCAGAATCAGCCGCGAGGCCAGCAAACGCCCTCCGGCATGGGCCAGCACATATACCGCTACGCAGGCGGCCAGGGCGCCGCTGAAGGCGCCCATGGGCAGGGCCAGCTCGCCCGCGAAGGCCAGCGCGCCGGAGGCCAGCACCGTCACCGCGCCTACCGTGGCACCGGAGGACACGCCCAGCAGATAAGGGTCGGCCAAGGGGTTGCGCACCATGGCCTGCATGGCCACGCCCACCAGCGCCAGGCCGGCCCCGGCCAGGGCCGCCAGCAGCACGCGCGGCATGCGGATGCGCCAGACGATCTGGTGCTGGGAATGGCTCCAGGTGCCGGGCGCCATGTCCAGCCCCAGTTGCAGGCCGATTTCGTGGGCCGTGATCTGCCAGGCGTGCAGCGGCGCGATGCGCACCGGGCCCAGCGTGATGGCCAGCGTCAGGCTCAGGGCCAGCAGCAGCAGCAAGGCGGCCAGCCACCAGGCCAAGTGGCGGCGCTGCAGCTGAAATGCCAGATGGTGGGAGGAATAGTGGCTCATTTCAGGCTTGTATCGGGCTCGGGAGCCGCCACCCGTTCGGGGTGCAGACTGTGGGCCAGCGTGCGCACGCCGGCCACATTGCGCGGGCCGGGCGTGGCGGCGGCAAAGTCCAGCAGCACGAAGTTGCGCTCGCGTATGGCGGTGAGGTGGGCCAGCTCGGGCTTGTTCAGCAAAAACTGCTTTTTGCCATCGGGTGTGGGTCTGTCGTTGTCCACGATGACGATCCAGTCCGGATTGCGCTCGATCACGTCCTCCCAGTTGCCCCGCGTCCAGCTGCTGGGCAGGTCCGCAAAGATGTTGCGGCCGCCGGCGGCCTCGATCATGGCGTGGGGCATGGCATAGCGGCCTGCGGTGACCGGGATGTCGGTGCCGCTGTCGTAGAGAAAAACCGAGGGCTGTCTGGCCGCGCCCTGCAAGGCCTGGGCGATGCGCTCCAGCTCGGCGCGCTGGCCGTTCACCAGGGCTTGCGCCTGGGCGTCGATGCGGAAAATGCGGCCCAGATGGAGCAGGTCGTCGAAAGTGTCTTGCAGCGATACGCGCTCACGCGCGACCTTGCGTATGCAGGACTCGGTCAGCACATAGCTGGCAATGCCCAGCTCCTGCAACTGCTGCGGAGTGATCTGGCCATCGCGAAAGCCATAGGACCAGCCGCTGAAGACAAAGTCCGGCTGGGCATTCAGCAGGGTTTCCAGATTCATGTTCTGGTTGGACAGATCGGGCACCTGGGCCAGCTGTGCCTGCATGGCCGGCGGCAGGCGCTGGATGTCGCGCAGGCCGCCATAGCCCACCAGACGGTCGGCCAGCCCGAGAGCCAGAAACATCTCGGTGATGTTGATGCCGTGGGTGACCGCGCGCTGCGGCACGCGGTCATAGCTCACCGGCTGGCCGCAGATCGGCACCGTGACCGGGGCCACGCTGGCGGCCGCCTGGTCCGGCGGCGTCTCTTGCCGCTGCGAGCAGGCCGCAAGCAAAGCGCAGGCCAGGGCCAAGCCCGTGGCCAGGGTCAGGCGAGAGGGAAATACCTTCTTCAAAAATGGAAGCTGACAGCGCATGTGTTCTCTCGTTTTCAATGGGTTTGATGCATGAAGTCGAGGAATTTCATGCGCTGCTCGCTATGGCTTTTGATGTTGCGTTCAGAACGTGAATTCGGCCGTCAGATCAAGACGGCGTCCCTCGCCCGGATAGGCCTGGGAGGCCCTGGCGTTCGACACTGCCGAGTAGGTATAGAGCTTGTCGCCCAGATTGCGCACCGTCAGGCGGTAGGTGCTGCCGGGCTGGGGGCGCCAGCTCAAAGCCGCATCCCAGACGGTGTAACCGCCGCTGACGGCCGTATTGGCGTTGTCGGCAAAACGGCTGCCCACGGCGCGCGCGCCCAGCGAGGCCTGCCAGCGGCCGATGCTGCTGTGGGTGGTGTAGTGGGCCCACAGATTGGCGGTGTTGCGCGCTACATTGCTGGGGCGATTGCCGGAGCGGTCGGCACCGCCGGCTTCGATCAGCTGGTCGTATTTGGCATCGACAAAGGCGTAATTGCCTTCCAGGCGCCAGTTGGGCGACAGGCGCAGCACGCTGCTCAGCTCCAGGCCTTGCGAATGCTGCTTGCCGCCTTGCACCGACAGCAGGCTGTTGTTCGGGTCGCGGGTGATGATGTCTTTCTTCTCGATGCGGTAGGCCGCTGCCGTCCACTCGCCCAGACCCTGGCCGAACTGCTGCTTCAGCCCCACTTCGATCTGGCGTGCCGTGGTCAGCTTGTAATCGCGATTGGCGAGATTCAGCGTCAGCACATTGGTGACCGGGTCATGGCCCTGGGAGACCTGGCCGTACAGGCTGGTCTGCGCATTGAGCTTGTGCGTCAGGCCCAGGCGCCAGGCGGTGCCGCCCAGGTTCTTGCCAAACGAGCCGGTTCCTATCAGGTCGCTCCTGTTGAAGTCCGTCAGATCGCGGCGTATGCCGGCCAGCAGCAGCCAGCGCTCGCTGAGCGTCCAGGCGTCTTCGGCATAAAAGTCGTGCGTGGTGGCTGCCGTGGTAAAGCGCGGGATCATGGCGCTGCTGTTGTCCCAGCCGTGATAAACGGCATCTACGGGCATGGTGGTGGAGTAATCAAAGCCGGACGAGGCATAGCCAAATTTGGCTCGGCTCACTTCCCAGCCCACGACCAGCTGGTGGGCGCCGGCCTTGAGCTTGGACTCCAGGCGGTTGCCGGTCTGCTCCAGATCGTGTGTCAGCTCGATATAGTCGCTGCGGGTAATGGTCTGGGCCACCGGGTTGTAGCGGTAGGCCTCGATGTTGCGCCAGTAGCGGTCGGCCTTGAAGTGATAGAGCTCGTTGCTCACACTCCACTGCTCGTTGATCTGGTACTGCGCCCGGGCGCGCACGCGCTTGTCCTTGATGCGGATGTCGCTGTCGTCGGCGTTGAAGTTGCGGCCCAGCAGCTCGGGCACGATGGAGCCGTTGATAGTGGGCGTGCCGAAGTAGCGGGCAGGCTTTTCGTCACTGACATCGGCCAGCAGCTCCACGCGTAGCGCTGCCGTGGGTTGCCAGCGCAGGGTGCTCATCAGCTTGCCGCCGCTGGCGCGGCTCATATCGTGCTCGCCGTTGGTGTAGTGACCGTAGGCATCCACCCGGTAGCTCAGGGTCTCGCTGATTGCGCCACCCATGCCCAGTCCCAGCTTGGCCGAACCGTGCGAGCCGGCGCCGACCAGCACCTCACGCACGGTCTCGCGCGTGGGCTGCTTGCGCACCACATTGGCCGTGGCCCCCACGGTACCTGAGCCATAGACGATGGAGGCCGGGCCACGCAGCACTTCCACGCGCTCATAGCCCCAGCTGTTGGCGGGGTAGGGCGTGGTGGTGGAGGCAACGCCCAGGCGCACGCCGTCTTCCGCGATACCCACGGAGTTGGTGCCGGTGAAGCCGCGCGTGCTGAAGGACAGGCTGTTGTAGCTGGTGGCCGACAGCGGCGTCATGCCCACGGTGCGGCCGATGATGTCAGCCATGCGCGAGTCGCCGCGCTCCTGCCAGGTTTCGCTGTTCACCTGGTCCAGGCTGGCGGGAAGGTCGAGCGTGGTGATGCCGGTGCGGCTGCCGGAGGTGGACGGCAGGGACAGGCCCAGTCCGCCTTCGGGCGATGCCGTGACATGGACGGCGGGTAGGGTGATGGCGGCTTCGGACGCGGGCGTGCTGGCATCGCTGGCCAGGGCCGGTGTGGCGGACAGCGCGCTCAGGCAGGTCAGGAATGCCGCAGCAGCGATGGGATGGAGAAAAGGGGCTCTGGCTGCAAAGTCAGGGTGGTTCATGGAGGTCAACAAAGTGCTGACCATCTGCCTGCAGGTGACATGCCCAGGCCTTGCTGCAGCGCTTTTTGACCGCCGGGCAGGCAAGCAGCCACTTCTGCTCCCCGCAGACGGTCGTTGCAAATACCGCACGCCGGGGGCTTCCCCAGGGGTACGGTGCTCAACAGGCCGGTATCCGGGCTCGCAGATGGCGTGATGCCTGCCATTTCACCTTCCCAATGTCGCCGCGCACCTCGCTGGGAGGCCACGTAGGACATCAGTGGTTTGCCCCTGGGGGCGTGGAAATGGTTTATCTGCTGACCGTTGCGGGGGCAGCCAGGGATTTGCACCCTGTTCCCGTTGAACCCTTGGCCTAAGAACGTGTTTACGATCTCCTCGGCGCCGCGCCAGTACCTTTGCGGGATGGGATGCTAGGCGCGATACCACAGCAATAGCCGTGCTATTGCGAGGATTCGCAACACCGCAGAGCGCCCGCAAAGGCACTGGCCCAAAGGGTTGGGGCGAAATCGGGCGATTTCTTCGCGCTGCGGCTGGCTTGCACCCCGGTGCAAGCGGCACCACATCGCTTCGAACTCATCCCGATTGCGCCTCAACGCGGCTGCGTAGAGATCGTAAACACGTTCTAAGCCTGGGCACCTGTTGTCGCGATGAAGGGGCTGGCAGCGGCCATGCATGGCCAGCCGGTCAACCCGCTTCAAAACGGGCGCAGTATAACGTGTTGGCCTGTGGCGAGACGCGGCTGCGCTCGCCGCCATTCAATCGGCAGGTTCGTCGCCCAGCGCGGCGTCTGCAGCCTTGCCCACGCCTTTGCCCACGATCTTGACCGTGCCAATCGCTGCATCGGCGGCCAGACCCACGGCACCTGCGGTGATGCTGACGGCCGTGCCCGCCACGGCCACCACGGCGCAGCCGGACAGGGACAGCAGGCATAAAAAAGCCCCTGCAAGCCATGGCCTGCAGGAGCTCGACAAAGCATGCCCCAGCGAGGAGACACCGAGCCAGAGCCTAAGGCGGCCCCGCCGCCTCGCGGCGAAGGTGTCGTCCCCCTTGGGGGAAGGCGCAAAGCGCCTCAGGGGGGATGGCATCAGTGAATCCGCATGCCGGGGGCGGCGCCGGGGAAGGGTTCCAGCACATAGATGCCGGGGTTTGCCTTTTCGTCGGCATGGCTGGCGGCCAGCACCATGCCTTCGGAGAGGCCGAACTTCATCTTGCGCGGGGCCAGATTGGCCACCATTACCGTCAGCTTGCCTTGCAGCTGCTCGGGGCTGTACATGCTGCTGATGCCGCTGAACACATTGCGGGTCTTGGGCTGGCCGTTCTCGTCCTTTTCGCCCACATCCAGCGTCAGCTGCAGCAGCTTGGTCGAGCCTTCCACGCTCTTGCATTCGAGAATCTTGGCAATGCGCAGATCGACCTTGGCAAAGTCGTCGATGCTGATGGTTTCGGCCAGCGGCTCGCCGCCCGGGGCGTTGGGGTCGATCACGGGCTCGGCCTTCTTGGCCGCTTTTTTCTCGGCCTTGGCAGGAGCGGCAGCAGCAGGAGCGGCCTGACCGGTGGGAGCTTCAAACAGTGCTTCCAGCTGCTTGGGATCGACGCGCTGCATCAAATGCTTGTACTCGCCGATCTGGTGGCCTTCGCCCAGGGGCTTGGCCACATCGCCAAAGCTTTCGGGCGGCACGATCAGGAAGTTGGACACTTCGGCGGCCACGCTGGGCAAAATGGGCTGCAGGTAAATGGTCAGAATGCGGAAGGCTTCGATGCAGGTCGTGCACACATCGTGCAGGCGCGCTTCCATGCCTTCCTTCTTGGCCAGCTCCCAGGGCTTGTTGGCATCCACATAGCTGTTGACGCGATCGCACAGCAACATGATCTCGCGCGCGGCGCGGGCCGTGTCGCGGGCCTCGTAGGCGGCAACGATGGCAGCTTGTTGTTCGCGCAGCGCCGCCAGCAGGGTCTGGCCGTCTTCGCTGACCTGGGCCAGCTTGCCGCCAAAACGCTTGGTGAGGAAACCGGCGGCGCGCGAAGCGATGTTGACGTACTTGCCGATCAGATCGGAGTTGACGCGCAGCATGAAGTCTTCGGGGTTGAAGTCGATATCTTCGTTCTTGCCGTTGAGCTTGGCGCCCAGGTAGTAGCGCAGCCACTCGGGGTTCATTTGCAGCGACAGATACTTGAGCGGATCCAGGCCCGTGCCGCGGCTCTTGCTCATCTTCTCGCCGTTGTTGACGGTCATGAAACCGTGCACGCAGATCTTGGTTGGCGTCTTGCGGCCGCTGAACTTGAGCATGGCCGGCCAGAACAGCGTGTGGAAAGTGATGATGTCTTTGCCGATGAAGTGGTACTGCTCCAGATCGGGGTCGGCCATATAGGCGTCAAAGTTCTCGCCACGGCGGGTCAGCAATTCCTTGAGCGATGCCAGATAGCCCACGGGCGCATCCAGCCAGACATAGAAGTACTTGCCCGGAGCGTCGGGAATCTCGATACCGAAGTAAGGCGCATCGCGCGAGATGTCCCAGTCGCCCAGGCCTTCGCTGGTCGTGCCATCGGGGTTGGTGCGCACGCCAAACCATTCCTTGATCTTGGCGGCCACTTCGGGCTGCACATGCTTGCCGTCCTGCGTCCACTCGGTCAGGAACTCCACGCAGCGCGGGTCCGAGAGCTTGAAGAAGAAATGCTCCGAGCTCTTGAGCACGGGCTTGGCTCCCGACAGGGCCGAGAAAGGGTTGATCAGATCGGTGGGCGCATAGACCGAGCTGCAGACTTCGCAGTTGTCGCCGTACTGGTCCTTGGCGTGGCAGCGCGGGCACTCGCCCTTGATGAAACGGTCGGGCAGGAACATGTTCTTCTCGGGGTCGAAGAACTGTTCGATGGTGCGGGTTTCGATGAAACCGGCGGCCTTGAGGTCGCGGTAAATCTGCTTAGACAGCTCGTGGTTTTCCGGGCTGTCGGTGTTGCTCCAGTTGTCGAAGGCGATATGAAAGCCGTCGAGGTACTGCTTGCGGCCAGCGGCAATGTCGGCCACGAACTGCTGGGGCGTCTTGCCGGCTTTTTCGGCGGCAATCATGATGGGCGCGCCGTGGGCATCGTCGGCACCGACGAAGTTGACCGCATTGCCCTGCATTCGCTGCGCACGCACCCAGGTGTCGGCCTGGATGTATTCCATGATGTGGCCGATGTGGAAGTTGCCGTTGGCGTACGGCAGGGCGGTGGTAACGAAGAGTTTGCGTGCGGTCATGAGGGAACAGCTTTCACAGAGAGCCTGCCATTTTAGGAGGCCTTGGCACCGGGGCGCGGCAGCGGGTCTTGGTGTGACTCGCTGGTTGGATTGGTTGCTATTTAATTAATAGCTTCAAGCGCATGATACATATGCGCTTGAAGCTTTATTTATCTGAAATCATTCAGATCCGGTTGGCGTAGAGTCTTATCGCTCTGACGGGCCTTTGTGGCGATACATGTCCTGATCGGCCAGTTTGAGCAGGCTTTGCGCATCCTGCGCATCACGCGGGTACAGGGCCTGGCCCACGGAGATACCAACGGTCACGCTTTCGCCCTCGGGAATGCCCTGCAGCGTGGTCAGGGGTTGTTCCAGCGAGGCTTGCATCTTGGCTCGCACGGCTTGCACCCGCTCCTCGTCGCTGACGCCGCGCAAAATGATGACGAACTCGTCGCCGCCCAGGCGGGCAATCACATCATCCTCGCGCAGCAATTGGCGCAGGCGCAACGTGACTTCGGTCAGGGCCAGATCGCCGTTGTCGTGGCCCCAGCGGTCGTTCAGGGGCTTGAAACGGTTCAGGTCCACAAACAGCAGGGCAAACGGGGCGGCGCTGGTCTGTCCTGCGCCGGGGCGGGTGAGGGTGGCCAGAATGTGCTGCAGCGCGCTGCGGTTGCTGGCGCCGGTCAGCGGGTCGGTAAACAGGCTGTTGCGCATGCGCTGGAAGTTGTCGGCCAGTTCGCCAATTTCATCGCGGCGTTGCAGCGCAATCGGGGTGTCGATTTCGCCCTGGCCCACGCGGCGCACGGCTCGGGTCAGCGAGCGCATGTCATTGGCCACGGTGCCAAAGATGCGTGTGCCTATCAGCGTGGCCACGATCAGCGCGACCAGGCCCAGGCCGAACACCATGGCCATATGGCGGTAAACGCCGGCCAGAATGTCCTGATGCGGCACGGCCACCACGGCCGTCCATTCAAGGCCGGCGCCGTCCGTCACGCGGCGATAGGCGATGCGGATCTGGTGGTGCTGGCCATCGTCGAGCAAGGCGGTGCGCGGCTGCGTTCCGGCTTCGGCGCTATGGGGCAGCGTTTTGATTTCTTCATAGACGGCCAGCGTGAGGGCGTCGCCGCTGTTGGCGGCGGTCATGCGCTCGAGCTTGCCGTCGGCTGTGGCCCGGGTATTGCTCAGGCCCGATGCGGCAATCAGCTCCCCGCCGGGCTCCATGATGAAGGCGCGGCCGTTGGGTGTGAGCTGCAACTGGCTGACAAAGCCATTGAGTGCGGCCAGCGATATATCGGTGGCCACCACGCCTTCGAACTGGCCCGAGGCAGACAGCACGCGCCGCGCGCGGGTGATGACCAGATCCTTGATGCCAAAGTCGATATAGACCGGAGTCCAGATAGGGGCCTGCGTCTTCTGGGCCAGCTGATACCAGGGGCGCTGGCGTGGGTCGAACAGCTTGGTTTCAGTGGATTCAAAGACCGGATGGGCGTTGATGCCATCGAGGCGGTAGTAGCTGCGCATTTCCTCGGCATAGGTTTTCAGGCGCAGCTGTGCCTGTGTGCTGTCCAGGCGCTTGAGGCCCATGCCTTGTCCGGCCTGGTTACCGTAGTACACATAGTTGTTGGGCGGGTTGTGCAGCGAAGTGGCAATCCACAGCCGGGTTTGCAAGGCCTGCAGCTCGTCGCGAATATCGAGGGGGGCGTGCATGCTCTGGGGAAAGGTCGCCTCCAGCACGGCGGCAGAGCCATGCATATGTCGGTCAATGGCCTGGGCAATGCGCTCGGCTTTTTCCTCCATCACCTGCTCGGACAATGTGGCCACGGTCTGGCTGCCGGTCCAGTACCAGAGCATGCCCAGCGCCGCGGTGAGCAGGGCGATCAGGACCACAAAGGGCAGGATCAGGGAGAGCTTGAGCGAGGTCGAACCGCGCGCTTTAGAGGGAGCAGGTGTGGGCGATGGGGTCACTGAGCGGGCGCTTGGCTGGCCCTTGGAGGGGCGCGTGGAAGAGAGAAATCAGGGAATATCTTACTTGCTGGAAGGGTTTTTTTACAACCCGGCATGCGCGGCCTGCTTCTCCCAGCCCATGAAGACGGCAATTTCGTCGCGCCGCGCCAGCGCATCTTTGCGGCCCAGGGCCAGCAGCTCGCGGGTATAGCCTTGCTCGAACAGCAGATAGCTGGCCAGGGCGCCATCGCGCTGCGTGCTGCCGTTGCCGCGCACGCCCAGCGTGTTCAGCAGCACGCGCACGGAGCGGGGCAGCTTGTCGATATGGCGCACGGCAATATCGTCAATGGGCTGTGTCGGCGTGATGGCCAGCAGTTCCACGGGTTTCAGGCGGCTGTGTATGCGCTCGGCAGGCGAGATCAGGGCCAGCGTCTGGTTGATGCGCTCGGCACGTTCTATGTCCACGGCCAGCGTGTCCAGAAAAATACTGGACAGGGCGTGGCCCGCCACCTGGGCCAGCGAGGGATAGCTGGCGTCCGGCAAAGGCCCTTGGGGCGCGGGTTCGCGCCTGCGCCCCGCACCCACGACCAGGATTTTCTCGGCCCCCAGGTGAATGGCCGGAGCCAGCGGTGCCGTCTGGCGCATGGAGCCGTCGCCAAAGTATTCCAGGCGTCCGTCCAGGGGCAGGGCTACGGCTGGAAAGATGAAGGGCAGGGCCGAGGACGCCAGCAGGTGCGCGCGGGTCAGCTGGGTCTGAACGGCCTTGCGCTGGTCGCGCACCCAGGGGTCCAGCCCATTGCCGGTTTGAAAGAAAGTGATGTGCTGCCCGCTGCTGTAGCTGGAGGTGGTGATGGCCAGGGCATGCAGATGTCCGCCGGTGATCATGGCGGGCAGGCGCTCGAACGGCATCAGCTCGCTGGCCATCAGGGCTTGCAGCGGAGCGTTATCGAGCAGGGAGCGCGGGTGCATGCGGCCCCAGCGCGCCATGGCCCAGCCCAGGGAGAGCAGCGTCATCCAGCGGGCGCCGCTGCGCAGCATGCTCAGCGAGTCGGCCTTGTAAATCTGCTCGGTATGCAGATTGCGCCAGACCTGCACCATCTGGCGCACCGCATGGTCAAAATGATCGCAATGGCAGGCCAGGGCTGCGGCATTGACGGCACCGGCCGAGGTGCCCGCCAGGATGGGAAAGGGATTGGGCGCGTGTTGCTGGCCGCAGGCCCGGCGTATCTCGGCTATGGCTTCCAGCACGCCTACCTGATAGGCCGCTCTCGCCCCGCCGCCGCTGAGCAGCAAGCCCGTACGCGCTGCGGGCAGGGGGGAGGGAGCGAGCGAAGCGGGGGGAGTAAAGGACGCCGTGGCACTCATGGCCTTGAGTGTGCCCGGCTGGCTGCGGTTTGTGTGTGGCAATCTTCCCCTAGATTGCCGGCCGGTCTCGGCGGGCCGGCGCCCGGCGGACGGCTGCCGCCGCCGGGAGGGAGAAACGGCCGGGCTTTACTTGGCTTTGGATAGCAGCAAGGCTATTTCCGCAGGGCCCAGCACGGCGATCTGTTGCTGCTTGGCCCAGGCGGCGGCGTTTTCGGTCAGCGGCTGCAACGTGACGTACACGGCGTGGCTGGCTTCCAGCTTTTGCTGCTGTGCCTGCAGTTCGCGCAGAGGCTCCAGCCCTTGATTGGCAGCTTTCCAGCGCTTGGCCTGCACCACCGTGGTCTGGCCCTTGCGCGTCAGGCGCAGGTCGGCACCGTTCTGGTTCAAAAATTCCACACCATAGCCTTCGGCTTGCCAGCCAGCGGCCAGACGCTGGGAGAACTGTTTCCAGGGCAGGGCGGCGCATTCATCGAGCAATTGCTGGGCCTGGGCGGCACTGGGTGCGCGCAGTTGCTTGTAGACGGCGATGCAGCCGACGATGAAAAACGGAAAAGCGCCCAGGGCTGCAAACGGAGCGATGTCCTTGGGGAATGCGGCAAACGAGATCAGGGCCACGGCGGCGCAGATCGCAAAGCTGATCCACCAGCGCGAGCGCATCAGGATTGCGAACAAGGAGTTTTCGGCCATCTTCAATTTCACGGGCTGTCTCTCTAAATATCTGTGGGGGGAACGCAAAAGGCCGCATTGTCACCTGTGCACAGGGGGCAGGGCAGCTTGGATAGACTATCTGCCATCCGATGAACCTCTAAAAGCAATGGCCGTTACAGAACAAGCTCTACTGACCGCGCTGTCCAGCGTGCTCGATCCGCATACAGCTAAGGACTTTGTGAGCACGCGAGCCGTGCGCAATGTGCAGATTGTGGGTGATGACGTCTCGTTTGACGTGGAAATGGGCTATCCAGCCCAAAGCCTGCAGCCCGCTTTGCGCAGCCAGCTCATCGCGGCCGCCAAGACGGCGGCTGGCGTGGGCAATGTCAGCGTCAATATCTACACCAGGGTGGCTGCTCACTCCGTTCAACGCGGCGTGCAACTGTTGCCCGGCGTGAAGAACATCATTGCCATCTCCTCGGGCAAGGGCGGCGTGGGCAAGAGTACGACCACGGCCAATCTGGCGCTGGCGCTGGCCGCCGAAGGTGCGCGCGTGGGCATTCTGGATGCCGATATCTACGGCCCCAGCCAGCCCATGATGATGGGCGTTTCCGGCAAGCCCCCGAGCACCGACGGCAAGACCATGGAGCCGCTGGAGAACTATGGCGTGCAAGTCATGTCCATCGGTCTGCTGGTCAGCAACGACCAGGCCATGATCTGGCGCGGCCCCATGGCCACCCAGGCGCTGGAGCAGATGCTGCGCCAGACCAACTGGAAGGATCTGGACTATCTGTTCGTCGACATGCCACCGGGCACGGGCGACATCCAGCTGACCCTGGCCCAGCGCGTGCCAATGACCGGCGCCGTGGTGGTGACCACGCCGCAGGACATCGCGCTGATCGATGCCAAAAAAGGCGTGCAGATGTTCGAGAAGGTGGGCGTGCCCATCCTGGGCCTGGTGGAAAACATGGCGGCCCATGTCTGCACCAACTGCGGCCATGTGGAACATATCTTCGGCGCCGATGGCGGCAAGAAGATGGCGACCGAGCAAGGCATTGACTATCTGGGCGCTTTGCCTTTGTCGCTGCAGATCCGTCTGCAGGCCGATAGCGGCAAGCCCACCGTGGTGGCCGAGCCCGAGAGCGAAGCGGCCCAGATCTACAAAAAGGTGGCTCGCGATCTGGCGGTGAAGGTGGCGCTCAAGGCCAAGGACTTCTCCAGCAAGTTCCCCACGATCACGGTGAGCAGCAACACCTGATGAACCTGCTGACCTCCATGCGTTATCTGGTGGCGCTCAATGAGCACCGCCATTTCGCAAGGGCGGCGCAGGCCTGTCATATCACGCAGCCTGCACTGTCCAACGCGCTCAGAGCGCTGGAGGCAGAGTTCGACGCGGTCATCGTGCGGCGTGGCCGCGTGTTTGGCGGTCTGACGCCCGAAGGCGAGCAGGTGCTGGCCACGGCGCTGTCCATGCTCAAGGCAGAAGAGGCTTTGCGCCAGGACCTGAGTCTGGGGGGCGGTCAGCTCAAAGGCCGCTTGCGCATGGCCGCCGTGCCTACGGCCATGCCCATGCTGACCCGCTTTGCCGCGCTGCTGCGCGCGCAGCATCCGGGTATCACGCCCATGGTGCTGTCCATGAGTTCGCTGGAGATTGAAACCGGGCTGGAAGACCTGTCGCTGGATCTGGCGCTGGGCTACAGCGATCGCTTGCTCGCACGGGACAGCGCCCGTATCACCGTCTGGCCGCAGTACCTGGAGCATTACTTTCTGCTCAGTCCTGCGACTGAAAAATCAAGTCAAAAATCCGTCAAGTGGTCGCAGGCGGCCAAGCTGCCGCTATGCCTTTTGACACCTGACATGCACAACCGCCTGATCGTGGACGATAGCTTCAAGGCTGCGGGCTGCGAGGTTAGCGCCGCCATGGAAACCAATTCCGTGCTCAGCCTGATGATGGCTGTCAGCGACGGCGGTCTGCACAGCGTGCTGCCAGGCGCCTTGGTTGCCACCTTGCCCGAGGCCGCTGCACTGAGCGTACGCCCGCTGATAGCGCCCCAGGTGCAGACGGCGATTGCCTTTCTGACGCAGCCCCGGGACACCGCCACCCGCGCTTTGCTGGCGGCCATGGCCCTGATGGAAACCGCACAGTGGCGTGAGCAATGCACGCGCTTTGCCGGGGCGGTGCGAGACCGCACTTGATTCACCAATTGAATCAGCCCATAGCGCTAAAGAATTTGACGGGGTAAGCGTACAGGGCTGAAATGGGGTCAGAGACACAGGCGCTGCAGCGCCTGCATAAAAAGGTCGCCCCATGCCCCATGAAAAAACCGTGTCGCTGGCTCAGCTTGCGTCGCACAAGCTGACTGCCCAGCAGTCAGACATTCTGAACCGCGCTCTGGAACGCCATGCCGGCGAAGCCGGCAGTCTGCTACCCCTGCTGCATGCCGTGCAGCATGAGCTAGGTCATATTCCCTACGCCGCCGTGCCTGTCATCGCCCAGGCGCTGAATCTCTCGCGGGCCGAAGTCCATGGCGTGGTCAGTTACTACCCACATTTTCGCGAGCAGCCCACGGGCAAGACTCTGGTGCAGGTTTGCCGTGCCGAAGCCTGCCAGTCGCGCGGAGCCGATGCCTTGCTGGCCCATGCCGAGCAAGCGCTGGGCTGCAAGTCCCATGAAACCCGCGCCGATGGCGCTGTGACCCTGGAGCCCGTGTACTGCCTGGGCCTGTGCGCGCAGTCGCCGGCCATCATGGTCAATGAGCAGCAGGTGCACGGCCATATGACGGCGGCCAGCTTCGATCAACTGGCGGCGCAGTGGTTGCAGCCGGGTGTTGAAGAAAAAAGGGCTGCAGCACAGGCAAATCATGCGCAAGAAGCTATCAATTCAGGATCAATTCGTGTCTATGTGCCGCGCGACGCAGCAGCGCTGGCCGTGGGCGCGGATGCCGTGGCCCAGGCCTTGCAGCGCGAATGCGCGGCACGCGGCCTGACCATCGATCTGGTGCGCAATGGCTCGCGCGGCCTGCTGTGGCTAGAGACGCTGGTCGAGGTAGAAACCGCCAGCGGCCGCGTGGCCTACGGGCCGGTTACGGCCGCCGATGTGCCGGCTTTGCTGGATGCCGGCCTGCTGCAAGGCCAGCCGCATGCGCTTTGCCATGGCCTGACCGAGCAGATTCCGTATCTGGCCCAACAGGAGCGGCTGACTTTTGCGCGCGTGGGCGTGATCGATCCGCTGAGCCTGGCTGACTATGCCGCCCATGGCGGCTGGCAAGGTTTGAAGGCCGCAGCAGCCATGGCACCTGAAGCCGTGGTGCAGCAGGTACTGGATTCCGGTCTGCGCGGCCGCGGCGGTGCGGCGTTTCCGGCGGGTATCAAATGGAAGACGGTGGCCGCAGCTGCAGGCTCACAAAAATACATTGCCTGCAATGCCGACGAAGGCGATTCGGGCACGTTTGCCGATCGCCTGCTGATGGAAGGCGACCCCTATTGCCTGATTGAAGGCATGGCGATTGCGGCACTGGCCGTGGGCGCTACCCAGGGCTATATCTATGTGCGCAGCGAGTATCCTCATGCGATTGCCACGCTGAACGAAGCCATTGCCCGCGCCAGTGCTGCGGGCTGGCTGGGCGGCAATGTGGCGGGCAGCGGCAAGGCGTTCGAGCTGCAGGTGCGCAAGGGTGCTGGCAGCTATGTGTGTGGCGAGGAAACCGCCATGCTGGAGAGCATAGAAGGCCGGCGCGGCATTGTGCGCGCCAAGCCGCCGCTGCCGGCCATTGAAGGCCTGTTCGGCAAGCCCACGGTGATCAACAATGTGATCACGCTGGCCACTGTGCCCCTCATCCTGGCCAAGGGGGCAGCGTTCTACCAAGGCTATGGCATGGGCCGCTCGCGCGGCACCTTGCCGTTCCAGATCGCGGGCAATATTGCGCGCGGCGGGCTGGTGGAAAAAGCCTTCGGCCTGAGCCTGCGCGCGCTGGTCGAGGACTTTGGCGGTGGCACGGTCACGGGTCGGCCGATCAAGGCGATTCAGGTGGGGGGGCCGCTGGGCAGCTATGTCGCATCTGCCGACTGGGACGATCCGCTGGACTACGAAACCTATGCGGCCAAGGGCAATGTGGTCGGCCATGGCGGCCTGGTGGTGCATGACGATGCGGCCAATATGGCTCAACTGGCGCGCTATGCCATGGAGTTCTGTGCCATCGAGTCGTGCGGCAAGTGCACGCCTTGCCGCATAGGCTCCACGCGCGGGGTGGAGGTGATCGATCGCATCATCACGAATACAGGCGCTGTGCATGCCGCCAATGTGGCGCTGTTGGAGAGCCTGTGCGACACCATGGTCAATGGCAGCATGTGCGCCATGGGCGGGATGACGCCTTATCCGGTGCGCTCGGCGCTCACCCACTATCCGCAGGACTTCGGTATCGAGTCCGCATCGGCCGCCATGCCCGTCTGAGGAGAGAACACCATGTTGGAACATTTGAAGCACACCGATTTTGGGACTCCCGCCAGTCTGGCTGAAGAACTTGTCACGCTGCAGATTGACGGGCGTGAAGTCACCGTACCCAAGGGCACATCGCTGATGCGCGCTGCCGTGGATGGCGGCATCAAGGTGCCCAAGCTCTGCGCCACCGATTCGCTGGAGCCCTTTGGCTCCTGCCGCCTGTGTCTGGTGCAGATCGAGGGGCGCAAAGGCTATCCTGCGTCCTGCACCACGCCGGCTGAGGCCGGCATGAAGGTGAAAACGCAAAGCCCGCAGCTGCAGGAGCTGCGCAAGGGCGTGATGGAGCTGTATATCTCCGACCATCCGCTGGATTGCCTGACCTGCTCATCGAACGGCGACTGCGAGCTGCAGGACATGGCGGGCGTGGTGGGCCTGCGCGAAGTGCGCTATGGCATGGACGGCGCCAACCACTTCAAGGGCGAGGCCAAGGCCGAGGTCGATACCTCCAACCCCTATTTCAATTACGACCCCAGCAAATGCATTGTCTGCAACCGCTGCGTGCGTGCCTGTGAAGAGACGCAAGGCACGTTTGCGCTGACGCTTTCGGGGCGCGGCTTTGAATCGCGCATCACGGCAGGCCAGGGCGATGACTTCATGGCCAGCGACTGCGTGAGCTGCGGTGCCTGCGTGCAGGCTTGCCCCACGGCCACCTTGCAGGAAAAGACCGTGGTGGAGCTGGGCCAGTCCGAGCACAGCGAGATCACCACCTGTGCCTATTGCGGCGTGGGCTGCGGCTTCAAGGCCGAGATGAAGGGCGAGCAGGTGGTGCGCATGGTGCCGTGGAAGGACGGCAAGGCCAACGAAGGCCATGCCTGTGTCAAGGGCCGCTTTTCCTGGGGCTATGCCACGCACAAGGACCGCATCACCCAACCCATGATTCGCGCCAAGATCACCGACCCCTGGCGTGAAGTGAGCTGGGAGGAGGCGATAGGCCACGCGGCCAGCGAGTTCCGCCGCATACAGGCCAAGCATGGCAAGGATGCGATTGGCGGCATCACCTCCTCGCGCTGCACCAACGAGGAAACCTATCTGGTGCAAAAGCTGATCCGTGCGGCTTTCGGCAACAACAATGTGGACACCTGCGCCCGCGTCTGCCACTCGCCCACGGGCTATGGCCTGGGCCAGACCTATGGCACTTCGGCGGGCACGCAGACCTTCAAGTCGGTAGAGCATTCCGACGTGATCATGGTGATTGGCGCCAACCCCACGGCGGCGCACCCGGTGTTTGGCTCGCGCATGAAAAAGCGCCTGCGCGAAGGTGCAAAACTCATCGTCATTGACCCGCGCGAGATCGAGCTGGTCAACTCGCCCCACATCAAGGCCGATTACCACCTGCAGCTCAAGCCCGGCACCAATGTGGCCATGATCACCGCGCTGGCCCATGTGATCGTCACCGAAGGCTTGCTGGCCGAGCCCTACATTGACGAGCGCTGCGATGCCAAATCGTTCGCGCAATGGAAAGCCTTTGTGGCCAAGCCCGAGAACTCGCCCGAAGCCATGGCCGAAGTCACCGGCGTAGCGCCCGAGCTGGTGCGCGGTGCAGCGCGCCTGTATGCACTGGGCAGTGCGGACCATCCTCAGGGCAAGCCTGTCAATGCCGCCATCTACTACGGCCTGGGCGTGACCGAGCATGCCCAGGGCTCGACCATGGTCATGGGCATTGCCAATCTGGCCATGGCCACCGGCAACGTGGGCCGTGAAGGCGTGGGCGTGAACCCGCTGCGCGGCCAGAACAATGTGCAGGGCTCCTGCGATATGGGCTCCTTCCCGCACGAGCTGCCCGGCTACCGCCATATCTCGGACAGCATCACGCGCGCTCAGTTCGAAGGCGCCTGGGGCGTGTCCTTGAGCCCGGAACCCGGCCTTCGCATTCCCAATATGTTCGAGGCGGCGCTGGCCGGCAGCTTCATGGGCCTGTACTGCGAGGGCGAGGACATTGTGCAGTCCGACCCCAACACCCAGCACGTGACGGCGGCACTGGCCAATATGGAATGCGTGGTGGTGCAGGACATCTTCCTTAACGAAACCGCCAAGTACGCCCATGTGCTGTTGCCGGGAGCATCCTTCCTGGAAAAGGACGGCACTTTCACCAATGCAGAGCGCCGCATCTCGCGCGTGACCAAGGTCATGCAGCCGCTGGCCGGTTACGCCGATTGGGAGGTGACGCAGCTGCTGTCCAATGCCTTGGGCTACCCGATGAACTATCAGCATCCGCGCGAGATCATGGCCGAGATTGCCGCGCTCACGCCATCGTTTGCCGGTGTGAGCTATGAAAAAATCGAGCGCCTGGGCAGCGTGCAATGGCCGTGCAACGAAGCCACTGAAGAGGCAGGCACCGACATCATGCACAAGGAACAATTTGTGCGCGGCAAGGGCCGCTTCATCATCACCCAGTATGTGGCGACCGACGAGAAAGTCACCCAGCGCTTTCCGCTGCTGTTGACCACGGGCCGGATTCTGTCGCAGTACAACGTGGGCGCCCAGACCCGGCGCACGCCCAACAGCCAGTGGCATAGCGAAGACCGCCTGGAGATTCACCCCGCGGATGCCGAAGACCGCGGCGTGCGCGACGGCGACTGGGTGGGTATCGAAAGCCGCGCCGGCCATACCGTGCTGCGTGCCACGGTGACCGAGCGCATCCAGCCCGGCGTGGTCTACACCACCTTCCACTTCCCCGAATCGGGCGCCAATGTGATCACCACCGACAGCTCGGACTGGGCCACCAACTGCCCCGAGTACAAGGTGACGGCCGTTCAGGTACTTCCGGTGGTTCAGCCCTCGAGCTGGCAAAAAGACTATGCGCGTTTTAACGACGAGCAGCTGGGCCATCTGGCGGTGGCACAGCAAGCGCCGGAATGGGCAGGAGCCAAGTGATGCAGGCCAATAATCTGATCCACATGGCCAATCGCATTGGCGAATTTTTTGAGGCCATGCCCGAGAGGGAGGAGGCACTGCACGGTGTGGCTGAGCACATCCAGAAGTTCTGGGAGCCACGCATGCGACGGCAACTGGCCCAGGCCCTGCAAGACCCGCAGGCAGTCCAAGCCTTCAAGCCACTGGTCTATGAAGCCCTGCTGCCTCTGGCTGCAGCGTTTGCCGCTGCCGGTACTGCTTGCACGGCCAGCCAGGATGCAGAAAAGACCGCGAACCCACAGAGCTGACCAGCTGCGAACATAGACGAAATCAAGGGCAAGGACAGGGAATGTTGCGCATATTGGGCAAGGCATCGTCGATCAATGTGCGCAAGGTGCTCTGGGCCTGTGCCGAAATGGAAATTGCCTTTGAACGGGAAGACTGGGGCTCCGGCTTCAGGTCCCCCCACACGGCTGAATTTCTGGCGCTCAATCCCAATGCCATGGTGCCGGTCATCCAGGACGGTGATTTCGTGCTGTGGGAGTCAAACTCTATTCTTCGCTATCTGGCGAATCGCTACCACGGTGCCGGCCTGTATCCGGCTGAAGCGAAAGCCAGAGCGCGGGTCGATCAATGGATGGATTGGCAGGCGTCAGACCTCAACAGGTCGTGGAGCTATGCCTTCATGTCCCTGGTCAGGCACTCGCCTGAGCATCAGGACGGGCGTGCTTTGGCAAACGCGTGCCGAGACTGGACGCGGCATATGGAAGTGCTCAGTCGACAGCTTGATTCAACCGGCGCTTACATCGGCGGCGATGTGTTTTCTCTTGCCGACATACCGATAGGTCTGTCGGTCAATCGGTGGTTTGAGACGCCGCTGGCGCATCCATACTTTCCTGCGCTGAGCGATTACTACGAGCGTTTGAGTCTCAGACCTGGCTACCGCCTGTACGGAAGAAATGGAACGCCCTGAAGCCGTGACGTAGGCGCTCTTGGCAGGCTAGGTAATGGCGGTTTGGGCTCATTGCATATGGCTGGGGCAGGTTGGGAATGCCGGCAGTGGCCGTTAAGTTCTTCTATGTCAATGCCTGCTGACCTCAACGTCAGAATTCGGTAGCAGCGCAGCAAAGTCGAATTCCAAGCCTGTGGGGTTTCAGCTCTCACTCTCGGATGTTCAATGCCTCGCCCGCGCAAGGTGTTCAACGACCCAAGAATGATGTCTTCATCCCGCTTTGCGGGATTGACGTTAGAAGTAACGATCCATCGATCGCCATGATCATGGGTGGATGGTCTTCTGAATGCTTTCTTGTGCAATGGAGAGAACAGGCTGGCGCGCCAACTCGATGAAGGCTCGTACGTAGTCGATGGCTGTGTCTGCCTCGCGTGCTCCCAGGAAAATCTGCTTGGCGATGCCGCGCATGCCCAACCGTACGGGCACTATGTCCATCTTGGCCGCGTACTCCTCGACCAGCCAGCGCGGTAGCGCGGCCACGCCCCGACCGCTGGCCACCATCTGCAGCATGATGTCGGTGGTTTCGATGGCCTTGTGGCGCTTGGGCGTGATACCGGCCGGCAGCAAGAACTGGTTGTAGATGTCCAGGCGCTCGATGTCCACGGGGTAGCTGATGAGCACTTCCCGGGCCAGCTGCTGGGGCTTCACATAGGTCACCGAAGCCAGTGCATGACTTTTTGCGACGACCAGCACTTGCTCGTAGTCGAACACGGGCTCAAATTTCAGCCCGGGCTTGAACAGCGGGTCGGGCGTAACCAGCAGGTCGATCTCGTACCCGAAGAGCGCGCCGATTCCGCCAAACTGAAATTTCTGCTTGACGTCCACATCCACGTCGGGCCACGCCGTCAGATAGGGAGAAACCACCTTGAGTAGCCACTGGTAGCAAGGGTGGCATTCCATGCCGATACGCAACGCGCCGCGCTCGCCCTGCGCGAACTGGCCCAGGCGTTCCTCGGCCAGGTCCAGCTGCGGCAGCACGCGGTTTGCCACCGCCAGCAGGTACTGCCCGGCTTGTGTGAGGTGCAGGCTTCGACCTTCACGCAGCCAGATGTCGGTGCCCAGTTGCAGCTCAAGCTTCTTCATGCTGTGGCTCAGGGCCGACTGGGTCAGGTTCAGTACGCCCGCAGCGGCGGTCAACGATCCTTGTTTATCAACCTGCTGAACGATGTTGAGGTGGATGCGCTCAAGCATTCATATGAACCATATTCATGGATTGTTGAAATAAAACCATTTTACGTCATTGATTCTCTGCCCTAGCATTCGTTCCCATTGAGCCAATAAAGACAGAAATGACACGTCCACTTCGTTTAGTCGCAGTTTCCGGCGGACTGCAGCGCCCCTCCAAGTCCGCAGCCCTGGCAGAGCACCTGCTGGACCTGATCGCCGACGAACTCCCGTGCGAACAGCATCTGATTGAATTGGGTCAACTCGCACCGCAACTTGCCGGCGTGGTTTGGCGCTCCCAACTGCCGTGCACCGTGGAGCGAGAACTTGCAGCGGTTGAGCAAGCTGACGTCCTGGTGGTGGTGACTCCGGTCTTTCGCGGCTCCTACACAGGGTTGTTCAAGCACTTCTTCGACTTCATTCATCAGGATGCCTTGATCGACATGCCTGTGTTGCTGGCTGCCACCGGCGGTAGCGAGCGCCATGCCCTGGTGATCGATCACCAGTTGCGGCCGTTGTTCAGCTTCTTCCAGGCACGCACATTGCCGTTGGGCGTCTACGGGACTGACAAGGATTTCGGTGGCTACCGTCCGCAAAACGAAGCCCTGATTGAGCGGGCCAGGCTGGCGGTTCAGCGGGCACTGCCATTGCTTGAATTGGCATACAGGGTCAAGCGCTCTCTGGCCGAAGAAGTGGTTTTGGCCTGAATCAAGAATCGTTCTTTCTCAGAAATTAAGTCACTAGATCGCAATGAACAACGAACTTACCTTCAACCTCAAGAGCATTTGTTTCGATGAGAACTATCAGCCATCGGACGGCACACGCATCACCACCAACTTTGCCAACTTGGCCCGGGGGAAAAGTCGGCAACTGAACCTGCGCAGCACGCTGAGGATGATTGACAACCGCTTCAATGACCTGGCGTATTGGGATAACCCGACGGGAGATCGCTACTCCGTCGAGCTGGAGATCATCTCCGTCGAGATGAATATGGATGCCAAGATCAGCAATGCTGCATTTCCGTTAATCGAGATACTGAAAACCTGCATTCTCGACAAGAAAACGAATAAGCGCATCGACGGCATCGCGGGAAATAATTTCTCCTCTTACGTGCGCGACTACGACTTCAGCGTCTTGCTTGCGGAGCACAACGTCAATCGAGCGGAATTCAGCACGCCGGCCGATTTTGGTGACTTGCACGGGAAACTGTTCCAGCAATTTGTCAACTCGAGCACTTACAAGGGGCACTTCCACAAGTCTCCCGTCATCTGCATCAGCGCCTCGACAAGCAAGACCTATCAGCGAACGGGAAACCAGCATCCTGTGCTGGGTGTCGAGTACCAACAGAATGAGCTGTCCTCCACCGACCAATACTTCGCAAAAATGGGGATGCAGGTTCGCTTTTTTATGCCTCCGAATGGCGTTGCGCCATTGGCTTTCTACTTTCGCGGCGACCTGCTGGGCGACTACAGCAACCTGGAGTTGATCGGCACCATCAGCACGATGGAAACCTTTCAGCGCATTTATCGCCCCGAGATCTACAACGCAAATTCAGCGGCGGGAAACCTCTATCGACCGAGCCTGAAGAATCAGGACTACTCGCTGACGCAAATTGTTTACGACCGGGAAGAGCGCGGCCAGCTGGCTGTGAAGCAGGGGAAGTTTGCGCAGGAACATTTCATCAAGCCGTACAAGAACGTGCTTGAAAAATGGGCTGCCAATTACACGCTCTGACGCCACGGTATCGCTCCGCAAATCGGGGCAAACGCTCCCGAGGCATGCACGCCACGCCCTCTCATTGTTTAAAAGGAATCCTAAGATGTTTGAAACTTCCATCGCCGGCAGCCTGCCGAAGCCAGCCTGGCTGGCTGAAACCAACAAGCTCTGGCCTCAGTGGCGGGCTGAAGGCGATGCCCTTCTCCAGGCCAAGGCCGACGCAACCCTGCTATGGATCAAAGCCCAGGAAGACGCAGGCCTGGACATCGTGTGCGACGGCGAGCAATCGCGACAGCACTTCGTGCACGGCTTCCTTGAGCAGGTTGAGGGCATTGACTTCGAGCACAAGGTGAAGATGGGCATCCGCGACAACCGCTACGACGCGATGGTGCCGCAGGTGGTGTCAGCCCTGCGCCTGAAGGGCCGCGTGCATGCCTTCGAAGCACAGCTGGCGCGTGCGCACACGAAGAAGAAGCTGAAGTTCACCCTGCCCGGTCCTATGACCATCGTCGACACCGTGGCGGACCGCTTCTACGGTGACAAGGTGAAAATGGCATACGCCTTTGCCGAGTTACTCAACCAAGAGGCCTTGGCGCTTCAGGCCGACGGTGTAGACATCATCCAGTTCGACGAGCCCGCCTTCAATGTCTACATGAAGGATGCCGCCGACTGGGGCGTGCAAGCGCTCGAGCGTGCGGCCCAGGGCCTGACCTGTACGACGGCCGTGCACATCTGCTACGGCTATGGCATCAAGGCCAATACCGACTGGAAGAGCTCCCTGGGCGACGAATGGCGCCAGTATGAGACGGTGTTCCCCGCACTCGCCCGTAGCCGCATCGACCAGGTGAGCCTGGAATGCATCCACTCCCACGTGCCGCCCGACCTGATGAAACTGCTGGCTGGCAAGGACGTGATGGTTGGCGTGATCGACGTTGCCAGCGATGTGGTCGAGACTCCCGAGGAGGTGGCTGACACTATCGGCAGGGCGCTGGAGTTTGTGCCGAAGGAACGGCTGTTCCCATGCACGAACTGCGGCCTGGCGCCGATGGCGCGGGATGTGGCGTGGCGCAAGCTGCAAGCGCTGGCAGAAGGCGCAAGGCTGGCAAAGGAGCGGTTGACCACGGCGTGACGTATCCCGCGCCTTCTGGATCGAACAGACAACCGAAGATTGCTGGAGGTCTCAAGGACTGTTGTGCGCTATGTATGGCTAATCGATGGCAGTAGCTGGACCAACGTGATGATGGGATGACAGACCACAAGCGCTGGAAAGCGGTACTAGAGTGATAGCACGCGAACGCCTGCAATGAATCTATGACTTCCAATCACATCAAACCGAGAAGAAGCGTTCAGAGCAGCTGAATCGGGTCAGTAGACCGCACCTCCGCATCAATCAGCAGGCGTTATTTTCGAATGGCGTCGCTCCTCACCGCCTGCAGCACGCCGGTGCAGGCATCTTCGACCAGGTCCAGAACATGCTCGAAGCCTTTGTTGCCGCCGTAATAAGGATCAGGCACCTGGGTGTCGGAAAAGTTCTGGCAGAAGTCGGTCAGGCGGTGCAGCCGTGGCAGATGCTGCGGCGGGCAGAGCTTGCGGGCGGCAGTCTCGTTGCTGCTGTCCATGACCAGCACCAGATCGAAGTCTTCAAAATCCTGGCTGCTGAGCTGGCGTGCGCGCTGCTGGCTCAGGTCGTAGCCACGGCGCATGGCGTGCAGCTGGCTGCGGGCGTCGGGTTCTTCGCTGGCGTGATAGCCATGGGTGCCGGCGGAATCGACCTGCACGCGCCCGGCAAGGCCGGCATCGGCCACCATTTTTTCCAGCACGCCGTGGGCGGTGGGGCTTCTGCAGATGTTGCCCATGCAGACCATGAGCACGCGCAGCGGAGCGTTGCCGCTCTTGCGGGCCAGATGGCTGAGGTCAGGTGCTTGGCGGTGATTTTTGCTCATGATTGAATAGCTGGTTGCGTAGGCTATTCAAGCACAAACCAGCACAAAACCCTGAGATTTCCATCTCAGGGTTGTCACTTGGCGCTTATCGAATTGGATAGTGGCTTGCGCATGAAAAGCCTGCGTTGCAGGGCTTATTCAATTCAAAACACAGGTCGGTACTGCGCAAGCTGCTCATCAATCAGGAGCCGCCTGCGCAGAGCGCAGGACGCCGCAACCGCGTTGCCGCGATCACTCCCGCAATCACTCCCGGAATCACTCGGCCGTGATGTGTGCGCTTTTGACGATCTCTGCGTAGCGCGCCTGCTCCTTGCGCACAAACTGGCCGAAGTCGGCTGCGCTTTCCTTGCCGCTGGCGGCGATGGCGCCTTGCTCGGCCAGCTTGGCCTTGACTTCAGGCGAAGCCAGCACGGCATTGAGCTCCTGATTGAGCTTGCCGATGATGGGTGCCGGCGTGCGGGCCGGGGCAAATATGCCGGCCCAGGAAACCATCTGGTAGCCCTTGAGTGAAGCAGTCTCTGCTACGGTGGGAACGTTGGGCAGCTCTGGCAGGCGGGCGGCCGAGGTGACGGCCAGAGCCTTGAGCTTGCCGCTTTGAATTTGCGGAATGGCGGTCACGCTGATCAGCATGGCCAGATCCACCTGGCCGCCGACCACATCGGTCACGATCTGGCCGCCGCCGCGGTAGGGCACGTGTACTAGCTTCATCTGGGCGCGATCGCTGATGCGGGCCATGGCCAGATGCAAGATGGTGCCAATGCCCGAGGTGGCATAGCTGATCTTGTCGGGCTGCTTTTGCGCCAGCGCGGTTAGCTCTTGCAGATTGTTGGCCGGCAGATTGGCGCGCGCCACCAGAATCATGGGCGCGGTGTTGACCATGGCTACGGGTGCCAGGTCCTTGAGCGCGTCGTAGCGCACGGCGGCGGGGTTGACCAGCTTGGCAATGGCGATGGGGCTGTCGGCGCCCATGATGAGGTTGTAGCCGTCGGCTGCGGCATGCACGCCCTTGTTCACGCCCAGGGCGCCGCCGGCGCCGGCCACGTTGTCTATCACCACCGACTGGTGCAGGCGCTCGCCCAGCTTTTGCGCGATCAGGCGTGCCGTCACATCCACGCTGCCGCCCGCGCTAAAGGGCACGGTGAGGATGATGGGGCGGGCGGCGGGCCAGGCAGGCTCGGCTGCCTGGACGAGATTCGTGCCCAGGCCTGCAGCCATGAGCAGCGCGCTGAGGCGAAGAGTGAATTTCATGGAGCGTGTTGGAAGCATGATCAGGCCTGTGCGGTAGAGGGATGGGAAAGGTGGGTGCTGCGCAAGGTATCGAACTCTGCGCTCCACTGGCTGCGCAAAGCGTGTTTTTCACTGTCGCTGATCCAGGCCGCATCAATGCCGTTGAGCATGAAGTCCTTGAGATCGTCAATGGAGAAGCCGAAGTCGCAGACCATCTTGCTCCAGGCCCCCGTGGGGTCGATGTGGTGCAGCGTAGGGTCGTCGGTATTGGGGTGCACGCGAATGCCCATTGCCGGCATGCGGCGTATCGGATGATCCAGCGCCCAGCGCTCTGGAGAGAGCGTGCGCAGGTAATAGGAGTTGCTGGGCACGACGGTAAACACCATGCCCATGTCGGCGCAGCGCTGGGCCAGTTCCGGGTTGTCCACCACGGTATAGCCGTGGTCTATGCGATCGACCTTGAGCACATCGAGTGCGGTCTGCAGATTGTTCCAGGGCAGGCCGAATTCGCTGGCGTGGGCCGTGGTCTTGAGGCCGCCGTTTCTGGCCAGCGCATAGGCATCCACAAACATCTCGGGCGGGCGCTCGTTTTCGCGGTAGTCGATGCCAATGCCCGGCACTTCGTCGTGGCGGTGGGCCAGCATCCATTCCACCATTTGCACGGCGGCAGCGGCCGGTGCTTCGCGGTCGATGGAGGGCACGAGGCGGCCGCGAATGCCGCAGTCTTTTTGCGCATCGGCCACGCCGGCCAGAATGGCGGCTTGCGCGGCGGCATAGCTCATGCCCGAGCATTGCACGGTGCCCGTGGGGTTCCAGAAAAACTCGGCATAGCGCACATTGTGGGCAGCGGCATCCTGCAGGTATTCGTAGGTGATGCGCTGCAGATCGGTGGGCGATTGCAGCAGCCATTCATCCAGCGCCCGCAGCACGCGCAGCACGCCCACGGGCTTTTCGCCACGGGTATAAAAGGCCTCGATTTCCTCCAGTGCCAGCGGTGCCTTGGCGCGTTGCACCAGTTCGATAAAAGTGTTCTTGCGCACCGTGCCCAGCAGATGGCAGTGCAGCTCCATCTTGGGGATGGCGTGGACAAAAGCCGTCAGCTCGGGTGTGGCGCAGGTGGGGGCAGCATTCATGCTCGCCATGGTAGGCGGCGATGCGCTATAAATAAAATGACTTCATTTGATAGGTCTATCGATTGGATTTATGGCAAACCTGCATGCACCCAGTTTGCGCCAGCTGCGCGCCTTTCTGGCCGTGGCGGAAACCGGTAGCTTCAGCCAGGCCGCGCAAGCCCTGTCGCTGACGCAGCCGGCGGTGTCGGCCAGCATTCGCGAGCTGGAGTCTCTGCTGGGCGCCAGACTCATGGATAGAGGCCCTCACCATATGGCGCTGACCGAGGCCGGGCGCACGCTGTTGCACGAGGCGCAGTGGCTGGTGGCCAGCTTTGATCGCGGCGTGGGGCAGATGCACGCGATGCTGGCCAGCGGTCAGCAGACGGTGCGCATTGCCTGCCTGCCCTCGGCCATGCATTTGCTGGCGCCGGTGCTGGCGCGCTGGCAGGCGCAAAACCCGCAGGTGAAGGTGGAAGTGTCCGATCCGCTGCACGAGGAGCTGATTGCCCAGCTGCGCAGCGGAGCCGTGGATATGGGCATCACCACCGAGCTGGATACGCCTGCGCGCCTGCACACCACGGCGCTGGCCGAAGACGAGCTGGTGGTGTTGCTGCCCCCGGGCCACCGCCTGGCGCAGACCGAAGGCCCGCTGCGCTGGAAGGCTTTGCGTGGCGAGCGCCTGGTGCTGTTTGCGCGCGGCAGCACCTATGAGCTGGCCGTGGCCACCTTGCGCCAGCAGCGCATTGCCATGGACGACGCCATGCGCATGCGTTACAGCGAATCGCTTTACAGCCTGGTGCAGGCCGGCCATGCGGTAGGCGTGATCTCGCGCCTGTACACCCAGGGCGTGGCCACGCCGGCGCTGCAGGTGCGCTCGCTGACGGCTCCCGTCATAGGCCGGCGCCTTGCGCTGATGCTCAATGGCGAGCCGGCCCAGCAGCGGGCGGTGGTGGCCCAGTGCCGCTCGTTTTTATGTGAGCAGCTATTGGCCGGGGCGTAGCAGGGGCAGGGGGCAGCAAGCCCGCGCCACACCGTGAACGCTTGGGCTGCTGTTTATCCGGTTTTGGGTGTTGCGCTATGGTCTGACCCATGCATGGATCATCTGTCTGGACTCTGGGGCTGCGCAATCTCTGGCGCGATATGCGTGCGGGCGAGCTGCGCCTGCTCATCGTGGCCGTGTTGCTGGCCGTGGCGGCGCTGACCTCGGTCGGGTTTTTTGCCGACCGCCTGCAAGCCGGTTTGCAGCGCGATGCGCGCCAGCTGCTGGGCGGCGATGTGGTGGTGGTCAGCGACAACCCGGCGCCAGCCGCCTTTGTGGAGCAGGCCAAGGCCCAGGGTTTGCAGACCGTGGCCACCAGCAGCTTTCCCACCATGGCGCGGGCCGCGCAGGAGCGTGGCGGCAATATCAAGCTGGTGGCGCTCAAAAGCGTGGATCAGGGTTACCCGCTGCGCGGGCAGGTGAGCTTGAGCCAAGGTCCGGGTCAGGCTGAGCAGCCGGCCCAAGGCATTCCTGCCGCCGGCACGGTCTGGGTGGATGCGCCCTTGCTGGAGGCCCTGGGCCTGAAAGTGGGCGACGCCCTGCTGCTGGGCGACGGCAGCTTCACCATCAGCCACACCATAGCCATCGAGCCCGACAAGGGCGCGGGCTTTATGAGCTTTGCGCCGCGCGTGATGATCAACAGCGCCGACCTGCCGGCGACCCGGCTGGTGCAACCGGCCAGCCGCATCACCTACCGCCTGGCGGTGGCGGGCGACGGCAGTCGCAGCGGCGATGCTGCAGCGCAGCGCTATCTGGCCTGGGCGCAGGAGCAGGCCAAGACCGGCAGCCTTCACGGCCTGCGCATAGAGTCGCTGGAGAGCGGTCGCCCCGAGATGCGACAGACGCTGGACCGGGCCGAGAAATTTCTGAGTCTGGTGGCCCTGCTTGCCGCACTGCTGTCGGCCGTGGCCGTGGCGCTGGCGGCGCGCTCTTTTGCCAACAGCCATCTCGATGCTTCAGCCATGCTGCGCGTGCTGGGCCAAAGCCAGCGGCGCATTGCCGGGGCCTATACCGTGGAATTTGTGCTCGTTGCCCTGGCCGCCAGCGCCGCCGGCGTGCTGCTGGGCTGGGCGGTGCACCATGTGTTTGTCTGGTTGCTGGCCGGGCTTGTGGAGGCGGCCTTGCCTGCTGCCAGCATCTGGCCCGTGCTGTTCGGCATGGGCATGGGCCTGACCCTGCTGCTGGCCTTTGGCCTGCCGCCCGTGCTGCAGCTGGCGCAAGTGCCGCCGCTGCGCGTGATGCGCCGCGATCTGGGGGCGCTCAAGCCTGCATCGCTGCTGGTATTGACCGTGGGCGTGGCAGGCTTTGCGGCTTTGCTGATGGTGGTCAGCCGCGATCTCACCTTGGGGCTGATCGCCGTGGGCGGCTTTGCCGCCGCAGCCCTGGTGTTTGCAGGTCTGGCCTGGCTGGGCGTGAAGCTGCTGCGTCGTGTGGTCAACGAAAGCACGGCCCCGCGTTGGCTGGTGCTGGCCACGCGCCAGATCTCGGCGCGCCCGGTCTATGCCGTGGTGCAGGTCAGCTCCCTGGCCGTGGGCCTGCTGGCCCTGGTGCTGCTGGTGCTGCTGCGCACCGATCTGATTGCCAGCTGGCGCCAGGCCACGCCGGCCAATGCACCCAACCGCTTTGTGATCAATGTGCAACCCGAGCAGGCAAAGGATTTCAAGGCCGCCCTGGCCGCTGCCGGAGTGAAGAGCTATGACTGGTTTCCCATGATTCGCGGGCGGCTGATCGCCGTCAACGGCAAGGAAGTCAGCCCCGAGGACTTCAGCGAAGACCGTGCCAAGCGCCTGGTGGACCGGGAGTTCAATCTCTCCACCACGCCTGCCCAGCCCGAGCACAACCAGATCGTGGCGGGCCGCTGGACGCCTGGTGAGCAGGGCACGGTCAGCGTGGAAGACGGCATTGCCAAGACCTTGGGCCTGAAGCTGGGCGATATGCTGCGCTTCGATATCGGCGGCGAGCAGAACGAGGCCCGCATCACCAGCTTGCGCAAGGTGGACTGGAGTTCCATGCGCGCCAATTTCTTTGTGATCTACCCGGTGGAGCAGCTGGAGAACGTGGCCGTCACCTATCTGGCTGCCTACCGCGCCCCCGATGCGCCTGGCTTTGACAATGCGCTGGTTAACCGTTTCCCTAACGTCACCAATGTGGACCTGACCAGTACGCTGGCCCAGGTGCAGCGCGGGATGGATCAAGTCATTCGCGCGGTGGAATTTCTGTTTGGCTTCACGCTGGCGGCGGGCCTGGTCGTGCTGTTTGCTTCCGTCACCGGTACGCGCGAGGAGAGGGCGCGCGAGTACGCCATCATGCGTGCCGTGGGTGCAAGGGCTTCGCTGCTGCAGCAGGTGCAAAGCGCCGAGCTGGCGGGCGTGGGCCTGATGGCCGGCTTTCTGGCCAGCTGTGTGGCGCTGGCCGTGGGCTGGGCGCTGGCCCGTTGGGTGTTTGATTTTGAATGGAGCGTGCTGTGGTGGGTGCCGCTGGTCGGGGCGCTGGCCGGGGCATTGCTGGCCTGGCTGGCCGGCTGGTGGGCGCTGCGCGAGGTGCTGCAGCGGCCGGTGATGAGCACCTTGCGCCAGGCTGCGGAATAGGGTTTGCTATTGAATAAATAGCTTGATGCGCTTTATTAATAAGCAGTTGAGGCTGTTTTTATTCAAAATTGTCTTGCGTCAGCGCAGGAGTTGTGCTGCAACGCACAATCCTTGGCAACCGTATTTTTTGCCTCGATTACCCATGCAGATTGAAGAAAAGCCCCCGTTTGACACCCCCTATGAATGGATAGGCGGCGAAGAAAAAGTCCAGGCCCTGGTGGCGCGCTTTTACGACCTGATGGATCTGGAGCCAGCCTACAAGGAGCTGCGCGCCGCCCATGGCAGCACGCTAGACGATGCGCGGCAAAAGCTGTGCTGGTTTCTGAGCGGCTGGCTGGGTGGCCCCGACCATTACCAGGAACGCTTTGGCCACCCGCGCCTGCGCATGCGCCATATGCCGTTTTCCATCGGCATCCAGGAGCGCGACCAATGGGTGGCCTGCATGGATCAGGCCATGGGTGAAACCGGCGTGCCAGAAGCCTTGCGCACCAGACTCAAAGCCAGCTTCATGAATACCGCCGACTGGATGCGCAACCGCGGCGCCTGAAGTCGCTGACGCGCTCATCCGGCGCTGGCTATCATGCGCATACATTGATCAACGGGAGGGGCGGGGATGACTTCAACAACCATGGTGGTGTTGGCGATTGCGGTGCTGGTTCTGATCTGGGCGGTTGCTGTCTACAACCGCTTGCTCACCAGCAAGAACGAGGTTGAGAACGCTTTCGCCCAGATCGATGTGCAGCTCAAGCGCCGCCATGACCTGATTCCCAATCTGGTGGAAGTGGCGCGCGGCTATATGCAGCACGAGGCCCAGACGCTGGAGGCCGTGACCCGCGCCCGTGGCGAGGCCGTGGGTGCGGCAGACAAGGCACGCCAGCAGCCCGGTCAGGCCCAGGCCATGGGTGCGTTGATGGCCGCCGAGCAGGCGCTGGGCGGGCAGATGGGCCGGCTGATGGCGCTGGCCGAGGCCTACCCCAGCCTCAAGGCCGATGCGCGCATGCAGCAGCTGAGCGAGGAGATTGCCAGCACCGAAAACCGCATCGGCTTTGCGCGCCAGGCTTTCAACGATCAGGTGCTGGAGTTCAACAACCACTGCGGTCAGTTTCCCGATCTGATCGTGGCCCGTCTGGCGGGCTTTGTGCATATGGAGATGCTGGCCTCCACCCAGAGCGCGCAGGAGCGTCTGGCGCCCCAGGTCAAGTTCTAAACCTCGTGAAGTTCTGGGAACGACAACGCCAGGCCAGGCGCAGCACGCGCTGGCTGCTGATGGCGTTTGCCCTGTGCGTGCTGGCCGTGGTGGCATCGGTGCATTTCGGTCTGATGCTGGCCTGGTGGCTGGGCACCCGGCTGCTGGGCGGCTGGGACTATCCGGCCGGTTTTGCGGCCGTCAATGTGGGGGTGACCTTGCTGCTGGTTCTGGGCGGCTGGTGGGTGGAGACCGATCAGCTGCGCAGCGGCGGGCGCAAGCTGGCGGTACGGGTGGGTGCGCGCCAGGCCCAGCCCGGCGGCTCGCTGGCCGAGCAGCAACTGTGCAACATCGTGGCCGAGATGTGTATTGCCGCCCGGCTTTCGCCGCCCCAGGTCACGGTGCTGGCGCGCACCCAGGCCATCAACGCTTTTGCTGCGGGCTGGGATGCCGAAGATGCCATCATCGCCGTGACCCAGGGCGCACTCGAACAACTGAGCCGCGAGGAAATGCAGGGACTGGTGGCACATGAGCTGTCCCATCTGCGCGAGGGCGATACCCGGCTCAACATGCAGCTGGCCGGCATGGTCTACGGGCTGGAGCTGATTCATAACTTCGGCCAGAGCATGCGTGAGCGCGACAGCGTTTTCACCCAGTGGTTTGGTGCCTTCATTCAGGCGGCCGGCTTTGTGGGTTGGTTTAGCGGCCAGTTACTGAAGGCTGCGGTCTCGCGCCAGCGCGAACATCTGGCCGATGCGCGTGCCGTGCAATGGACGCGCAGCAAGGACGGCCTGGGCGGCGTGCTGCGCAAGCTCATGACCCAGCGCCAGCTGGCCAGGCAGCAGTTCGGCAGTTGGCAGGCCGATGCCAGAAGCCATGTGGGCCTGGATCACCGCACGCTGCAGCACATGCTGCTGACGGAAACCCCGCACGCCAGCCGCCTGGAGGACTGGTTGGAGTCGCATCCTCCGCTGCAGGAGCGCGTGCGCCGCATCTATGGGCGCGATATGCAGGCCCTGCCTTTGCCGGTCAATACCGTGCCTCAGGGGCGATAGTTAAGAGGTTTTTGGACTCAAGCCCAATGGCTGTAAGCGATAGTAGCTATTAATATCGGAGTAATGCCTAGAAAAGCTGGCGTTTGCCGGGTTGCAGCAGCACGACCAGGGCGCCGGCTCCGCCTTCGGCCGGGCGGGCTTGTACAAAAGCCAGCACTTCTTTTTTCTGCACCAGCCAGCGCTGGACCTTGGATTTGAGCACCGGCATGCGGCCCGGCGAGCCCAGGCCTTTGCCGTGGACGATGCGCACGCAGCGTATGCCGGTGCGGTGCGACAGGCGTATGAACTGGCCCAGCGCCTCGCGGGCTTCGTCGGAGCGCAGGCCGTGCAGATCGAGCTGGCGCTGAATGCTCCACTGCCCGCCGCGCAGCTTGCGCGTGACTTCCAGCCCTATACCGGGGCGGCGAAAGCTCAGCTGGTCATCCACGTCCAGCAAGGTGCTGACGTCGAATTCGTCGCTCATGGCCTCGCGCAGCACGTTCTGCTCGTCCAGCACCAGTTGCAGCGGCAGCGGTGCCGGGGGCGGCACCTGAAAGCTCACGGCGTTGCGGGCGCGCAGCTGTTCGACCTTGCCAACGCTGAGCACAAACAGATTGCGCTCGCGCTCTTTGGCGGCGCGGGCCTGGGCCTGTGCCAGCGCCCGGGCCTCGGCATGTTCGCGGGCGAGCTTGAGCTGGCGCGAGATTCCGGCCAGATCCTGCAGGGAGCGGTGGGCGTGGATCACAGCAAGCCCTCCTCGGCCATGGACAGGGCCGCACCCGGCGCCACGATGACATGGTCAAGCACGCGCACGTCCACCAGGGCCAGAGCCGATTGCAGAGTTTGGGTCAGGGATTTGTCGGCAGCGCTGGCCTGCACGCTGCCGCTGGGATGGTTATGGGCCAGGATGACGGCGCCCGACTGGTGGTGCAGGGCGCGCAGCACCACTTCCCGGGGGTAGACCGAGGTCTGGGTCAGCGTTCCTCTAAACATCTCTTCCAGGGCTAGCAAACGGTTTTGACTATCAAGAAACAACACGGCAAATACTTCATGGGGCTTGGCGGCCAGATGCAGCTGCAGGAACTGCTTGACGGCCTCGGGCGAGGCAAACACGTCGCGCTCGCGCAGCGGCTGGGCCGTGGCGCGGCGGGCCAGCTCCAGCACGGCCATCAGCTCGGCGCGCTTGGCAGGGCCCAGGCCTTTGACGGCACCCAAATCCTGGTAGCTGGCGGCCAGCAGTCCGGCCAGCCCCCCGGCGCCCGGTAGCCTGAGCAGCTCATCGGCCAGCTGCAGCACCGTCTTGCCGGCCATGCCGGTGCGCAAAACAATGGCCAGCAGCTCGGCATCCGACAGCGCAGCCGCGCCCCGCTGCGCGAGTTTTTCGCGCGGCTGGCAATCTGCGGGCAGGTCTTTGATCGGCATGGGGCAATGGTGGGCGGCAATCCTTGGCACAGCTCACGGGGGCACAGAGGTTATAGGCTCGCTCTTACAATATGGGCCAGTTTATCGGGACTTTCATGACCACAAGCGCAACCCCTTCGGATCTGCCCGTCGTTCAGGCTGGCTCTTTTCTCACGCTGCACTACCGCCTGGCAGGCCCGGCCGGTGATGTGATCAATACCTTCAACGACAAGCCTGCCACGCTGTCGCTGGGTGCTGGCGAGCTCTCGCCCGCCATGGAAGATCAGCTGATCGGCCTGGTTGAAGGCGCGCACACCACCTTCGAGCTGCCCGCTGGCGCGGCTTTTGGCGAGCGCAATGCCGACATGATGCAGTGGGTGGCACGCAAGCTGATGAATGAGCTGGGCGATCCGCACGAGCAGTACACCGCCGGCGATGTGGTGCAGTTCCCCACGCCCGACGGCCTGGGCAGCTACGCAGGTGCCGTGGTGCAGGTGCGCGAAGACGGCGCCGTGCTGTTTGACTTCAACCACCCGCTGGCAGGCCAGCCGGTCACGTTTGAAGTGAAGCTGATCGGAGTGCTCTGAAGTGGTGGGCGCCAAGGAAATCCTGCTGGCCGAGCCGCGCGGCTTTTGCGCCGGCGTGGACCGGGCCATCGAGATCGTGGAGCGGGCGCTGGCCAAGTTCGGCGCCCCCATCTATGTGCGCCATGAGATCGTGCACAACACCTTTGTGGTCAACGATCTCAAGACCAAGGGCGCCATCTTTATTGAAGAGCTGGACGATGTGCCAGCGGGCGCTACCCTGGTGTTCAGCGCCCATGGTGTGAGCAAGGCCGTGCAGGAAGAGGCCAAGGCGCGTGGCTTTTCCATCTTTGACGCCACCTGTCCCCTGGTCACCAAGGTGCATGTGGAGGTGGCCAAGCTGGCCAAAGAGGGCTATGAGTTCCTCATGATCGGCCACAAAGGTCACCCCGAGGTGGAAGGCACCATGGGTCAGCTGTCCGAAGGCATTCACCTGGTGGAAGACGAGGCCGATGTGGCCACCGTGGCACCGCGCCAGACCGAAAAGCTGGCCGTGGTGACGCAGACCACCTTGAGCGTGGACGACGCCGCCGGCATCATGGCCGCCATCCGTGCCCGCTTTCCGCAGGTGCGCGAGCCCAAGCAGCAAGATATTTGCTACGCCACGCAAAACCGGCAGGACGCCGTCAAGGTGCTGGCGCCGCAGACCGATGTGCTGATCGTGGTGGGCAGCCCCACCAGCTCCAACAGCAACCGCTTGCGCGAGCTGGCCGACCGCCTGGGCACGCCCGCCTATATGGTGGACAACGCCGGCGAGCTCAAGGAAGAATGGTTTGTCGACGCCGCCCGCGTGGGCCTGACGGCCGGCGCTTCGGCTCCCGAGGTGCTGGTCAACGAGGTGATCGCCCGCATCAAGCAGCTGGGCGCGGTGGCTGTGCGCAAGATGGACGGCATTGAGGAAACCATCAAGTTCCCGCTGCCCAAGGGCTTGAAGATCGATGCGGCCACAGGGCTGGAGATCGAGGTGCGCAAGGCACCCGAGACCGGTCACTGAAACGCCAGAAAAAATTCATAGCGCCTTGCGCTGGTCTTGCATGGACTTTGAGTTGAAAACAATTCAGATCCGAGCAAAGGCTGGCGCAAGGCGCTTTGTTATTCATAGCAAGAATCCATTTTTAATCTCTCGATTGCGGCAGCTGCGCCACAGACCAAGCCCTTGAACGAGTGCCGGGTCCGGCCAGTCGCTCTAAAATCGCCCCCTATGCTCGACATTCAACTTCTCCGCAAAGATCTGGACTCGGTCGTCGCTCGACTGCTGACCCGCAAGAACCCTCAAGTCTTCCTGAATGTGGAAGTCTTCAAGGCGCTGGAATCGGAACGCAAGTCCATCCAGACGCGCACCGAGGAGCTGCAGTCCAAGCGCAATCAGCTGTCCAAGCAGATCGGCATGCTGATGGGCAAGGGCGAGAAAGACGCCGCCGAAGCCGCCAAGGCCGAAGTGGCCGCCCTGAAGACCGAGCTGGAACAATCGGCCACACGTCTGGAGCAGATCCAGACCGAGCTGCAAGCCATGCTGGTGGCCGTGCCCAATCTGCCGCATGAATCCGTGCCCGTGGGTGCCGATGAAACCGGCAACGTGCAGGTGCGCGCCTGGGGTACGCCCAAGACTTTCGACTTCGAAGTCAAGGATCACGTCGATCTGGGCACGCCCCTGGGTCTGGACTTCGAAGCCGGCGTCAAGCTGACCGGTTCGCGCTTTACCGTGATGCAGGGCCAGATTGCCCGTCTGCACCGCGCTCTGGCCCAGTTCATGGTCGATCTGCAGACCGAAGAGCACGGCTACACCGAATGTTATGTGCCCTATATCGTCAACAGCGATTCGCTCAAGGGCACGGGCCAGTTGCCCAAGTTTGAAGGCGATCTGTTTGCGGCCAACAAGGGCGGTCAGGATGCCGAGCCCGTGCCCGACACGGCGGCGCTCTACTTGATCCCCACCTCCGAAGTGCCGCTGACCAATCTGGTGCGCGACGAAGTGCTGGCCGAAGACCGTCTGCCCATCAAGCTGACGGCGCACAGCCCTTGCTTCCGTTCCGAAGCCGGCTCCGCAGGCCGCGACACACGCGGTCTGATCCGCCAGCACCAGTTCGACAAGGTCGAGATGGTGCAGGTCGTGCATCCCGAAAAGAGCTACGAAGCGCTGGAAGAAATGACGGGTCACGCCGAAGCCGTGCTGCAAAAGCTGGGCTTGCCTTACCGCGTGATGAGCCTGTGCACGGGCGATATGGGCTTTGGCGCGGCCAAGACCTATGACCTGGAAGTGTGGCTGCCTGCGCAAGACACTTTCCGTGAAATCAGCTCGGTCAGCAATTGCGAAGCCTTCCAGGCTCGCCGCATGCAGGCCCGCTTCAAGAATGCCCTGGGCAAGAACGAACTGGTGCACACCTTGAACGGTTCCGGTCTGGCCGTAGGCCGCACGCTGGTGGCTGTTTTGGAAAATTACCAGAACGCCGACGGCTCGATTACTGTGCCCGAAGCTCTGGTTTCGTACATGGGTGGCAAAACTTTGCTGAAGGCCTGATTTTTTAGGCTATAATCTCAGCTTCGACACAGGAGAGGTGGCAGAGTGGTCGAATGTACCTGACTCGAAATCAGGCGTAGTAGCAATACTACCGTGGGTTCGAATCCCACCCTCTCCGCCATATACGCCGTTTGCCATAGGCTCTCGGTTATAGCAAGGAAACCCGCTCACGCGGGTTTTTTTGTTTCTGCTCTCAAGTCATGAAAAAAGGCCCAAACCATCAGCTTGGGCCTTTTGCTTTTGCGCTCTCCTGCGCTGCAGCCTAGGGTTTGAGTGCGATAGCTAGCAGCACAAAGGCGGCCATCCAGGCGGTTTCCACGAGCAGCAGCAGAAACGGGCGCCAGCCCGCTTGTGCCAGCTGTTTGAACGAGGTCTTCATGCCCAGGGCCGCAATGGCCAGCACCAGACAGTTTTTGGACATATCGGTCAGCTGCAGCTGCAGCATGGCCGGCACCCAGCCCAGCGAGTTGACGCAGACCAGCGCCACGAACACCCACAAAAACCAGGGCACGAGTGGCGGCTTTTTTCCCGAGTGCTGCTCTTGCGCGGCTTCGCGCTGCTTTTTGAACAGAGCGGAGACCACGACCACAACCACAGCCAGCATGGATACGCGAAACAGCTTGACGATGGTGGCGTAGTCGCCCGTGGTCTGGTCGATGGTGTAGCCGGCACCCACCACCTGGGCCACGTCATGAATGCTGCCGCCGATGAAGAGACCAGCCATTTCGGGCGGCAGCCCCAGGGCGCGGGCAATCAGCGGGTACAGGACCATGGCGACCGTAGAGAGCACCGTCACCGTGACTACGACCATGAGGGTGAAGCGGTCGCTGTTCTTGTCGCGGGGCAGAACGGCCGAGATGGCCAGCGCTGCCGAGGCGCCGCAGATGGCCACTGCGCCGCCGGACAGAATGCCTTGCGGCCGTGTCATGCCCAGGCGCCTGCCGAGAAAGTAGCCGCAAAAAATGGTCGTCAGCACGGCGGCGATGACGATCAGGGCCGTGCTCCAGCCAAGGCCGGCAATCTGGGTGGCCGTGATGCGAGCGCCCAGCAGACCCACGCCCAGGCGCAGCACGGCGCGCGCGCAAAACTCGATGCCGGGCTTGGTTTTGGCGTCCTGGCTCAGAAAGTGAAAAGCCACGCCGAAGAACAGCGCATACAGCAGCTGCGGCCCGCCATGCAAGGTGGAGACAAAGGTCGCCGCCAGGGCAATCACGCCGGAGAGCGCGATGCCTGGCAACAGACCCAGATGCTGCAGCGCGCGCGGCGCTGGCTCCATCCGGGGCAGTGGGGCGCTGGCAGGGGCGTTGGCTTGTCCCATCACGACTCCTTGCCGGCCCGGGGTGCAGGGCTGGCAAGCACGGCCAGCGCACAGGAGGCAATGCGGCTGGCCACGGAGTCGGAGCGGCTGGTCAGCACAATCGGTACGCGCATGCCCAGCACCAGGCCTGCACATTCGGCATTGGCCATGTAGACCAGCTGCTTGTAAATCATGTTGCCAGCTTCGAGGCTGGGAACCAGCAGCACGTCGGGCCGTCCTGCGACGTCCGAGACTATGCCCTTGTTGTGAGCCGAATGCAGGGAGATGGCGTTGTCGTAGGCCAGCGGGCCGTCAAAAATGCCTCCGGTGATCTGGCCGCGGTCTGCCATCTTGCACAGGGCTGCGGCATCGATGGTGCCGGGAATGGCGGGGTTGACGGTTTCCACTGCCGAGAGCACGGCCACGCGGGGGCGCTCGATGCCTATGGCATGGGCCAGGTTCACCGCGTTCTGTGCGATGTCCCGCTTGTCCATCAGACTGGGGAAGATGTTGACCACGCAGTCCGTCATCAGCAAAGGGCGGTCGTAGCCGGGGATATCCATGACGAAGACATGACTGGCGCGGCAGTTGCCGCGCAGGCCTGCTTCGCGTGCCACGGCAGCGCCCAGCAGATCGTCGCTGTGCAGACTGCCTTTCATCAGGGCACTGGCCAGACCGTCGCGGCACAGGGCGGCTGCCTGGGCGGCGGCTGCCCGCGCATCGTCGGCGGTGGCATGAATTTCTGCGCCGGACAAATCCAGTCTGGCGGCTTTGGCTGCGGCTTCAATGCGATCTTGCGGGCCGACCAGCAGGGGCTTGATCAGACCGGTGTCGGCGGCCTGCATGGCGGCTTGCAGAGAGCCAGCATCGCAGGGGTAGGCCACGGCCACGGTGATGGGGCCTTTGGCTAGTGCGCGCTCTTGCAGTTGCTGAAGGTGGGGACGGGGCGTGGCAGTGGTCTCGGCGGCTGCCACGGCGAGGGAGGTGATGGATGCCATGGAGGTTCCTGTCGAAAGTCAGAAAAAAACCCCACGAAGTCGGACTCCGTGGGGTTGCCTGGTTTAGACGTAGTCTTTGTACTTTTCCAGCAAGCGCACGGGCTTGGCCAAAGCGTCGCGGCGGAACGGATCGCCCAGTTCGCGGGTGCACATGATTTCGATCACGCAGGTCTTGCCTTCATTCATCTGCATGTCGATGGCTTTTTGCAGAGCCGAGCCCACGTCCTCGATGTTGTCCACCACGATGCCTTCGGCACCCATGGCCTTGGCGATGTCGGAGAAGCTTTCGCTTTCCAGCTCGCCGGCCACAAAGCGGCGGTTGTAGAAGTCCACCTGGTTCTTCTTTTCCGCACCCCACTGGCGGTTGTGGAACACCACGGCGGTGACGGGAATGTCGTGGCGCACGGCGGTCATGATTTCCATCATGCTCATGCCCCAGGCGCCGTCACCGGCGTAGGCGATGGCTGGACGCTCGGGGGCTGCGCACTTGGCACCGATGATGGTGGGCAGGGCGTAGCCGCAGTTGCCAAAGCTCATGGGAGCGAAGAAGCTGCGTGGCTCGTCAAAGCGCAGATAGCTGTTGGCCACCGAGTTGATGTTGCCGATGTCGGTAGACACCATGGCGCGTGCCGGCATGGCTTTTTCCAGCTCACGCAGCACTTGGCGGGGGTGCAGATAGGTACCGCCGGTAGGTGTGCGCTCGTTCTTGGCCTCTTCAATCATGTCCAGGCTGTAGGGGTCGCGCTCGTGGGTCCACTCGTCGAGTTCCTTTTCCCAGGCATGCTTTTCGGATGCAATGGTGTCGGCACGTGCGGCCTTGGTCGCGTCGCAGTTCAGCGTCACATTCGCCAGGCGCTTGGTCAGCTCGGCCGCCACGGCCTTGGCATCGCCATTGATGCCCACGGAGATCTTCTTGACCAGACCCAGATTGGTGTGGTCGGCTTCGACCTGGATGATCTTGGCCGTCTTGGGCCAGTAGTCCATGCCGTGCTGGGGCAGGGTGCCGAAGGGACCCATGCGCGAGCCCAGTGCAATCACCACGTCGGCCTGGGCGATCAGCTTCATGGCTGCCTTGGAGCCCTGGTAGCCCAGAGGGCCGGCCCACAGCGGATGCTTGGCGGGGAAGGCGTCGTTACGCAGATAGCCGGTTGCCACGGGAGCGCCCAGACGTTCGGCCAGTTGCTGTGCTTCCTGCACGGCATCGCCCATCACCACGCCGCCACCGGCCAGGATCACGGGGAACTTGGCGGTCTTGAGCAGCTCCACGGCAGCCTGCAGGCTTTGCTCGCCGCCATGGCCGCGGTCCACACGCATGGGCTTGGGAATCTCGCACTCGATTTCGCCGTAGAAATAGTCACGGGGAATGTTCAGCTGGGTGGGGCCCATTTCGGACATGGCGCGGTCAAACACGCGGCCCGTGAACTCGGCCATGCGCTTGGGGTTGCAGACATGACCCTGGTACTTGGTGAACTCCTGGAACATGGGCAATTGATTGGCTTCCTGGAAGCCGCCCAGACCCATGCCCATGGTGCCGGTTTCGGGAGTCACGATCACGACCGGGCTGTGCGCCCAGAACGCTGCGGCAATGCCGGTAACACAGTTGCTGATGCCGGGGCCGTTCTGGCCGATCACCACGCCATGGCGACCGGAGACGCGGGCATAGCCGTCAGCCATGTGGGCTGCACCTTGCTCGTGCACCACGGGGATGAGGCGAATGCCTGCAGGAGCAAAGATGTCCATGGCGTCCATGAAGGCCGAGCCCATGATGCCGAACATCTCGCTGACGCCATTGGCGACACAGGTCTCCACGAATGCTTCAGAAGGGGTCATCTTTTGAACGCCTTCAACCACCTTACGATTGTCAGTAGCAGCCATCTTTGTCTCCTTTGAAAATTTGGAACTTATCGTTTCGAAAAAAGAAATCGCAATGCCAGTTTAGGGCATTTCTTTGCTTGGTTGCAAATAAATTTCTTTTTTCGGAATAAATTGACTCGAAAAATGGAAATTACTATGATCGATGAAGATATGAAGAACAGCGAAGAAACCAACTCGGCTCGCCTTGACGGAGACACGCCCAACCTGCGTTTGTTTGCGTTGCTGGAAGCCGTTGCCCAGAAAAACGTGCCTTTCACCCTGCAAACCATGGTGGAAGAGACGGGTCTGCCCAAGCCGACAATGCACCGCATGCTTTCCCAGTTGGAAAGCGCCGGCATCCTGCAGAGAGACGGCAATGGACGTCACTACGGCACGGGTCAGCGCCTGATGCGTCTGGCGGAAAGCGTGTTGCTCAACAACACCACGCACGGCGCGCGGCATGCGGTGCTGACCCAGCTGGTGCACGAGCTGGGCGAGAGCTGCAACATCACCGCTTTCTCGGGCAGCGAGGTCTTGTATCTGGACCGTGTGGAGACGCCGGCCCCGCTGCGTTTTTATCTGCACCCGGGCTCGCGCGTGCCGGCGCACTGCTCGGCCACGGGCAAGCTGTTCCTGAGCCAGATGGCGCTGGCGCAGCGCCGCAGGCTGCTGTCCAACGTGCCGCTGGAAGCCTTCACCGGCAACACCTTGACGACTTTCGAGGCCTTGGAGCAGGAGCTCGAGCAGGTGCGCGAACAGGGCTATGCATTTGATAACGAAGAGTTTCTGCCGGGATTGCTGTGCCTGGGCGTGCTGGTACCGGCACCCAATGGCAGTTCCAACATGGGCCTTGCCGTGCAGGCTCCCATCATGCGTTTTTCCAAGGAGAAAGCCCTGTCCTTTCTCCCCAAGCTGCAGGCGGCCGTCGCGGCGATCGCCCGCATCAATGATGAAATTTCACCGGAAGCCGACGATGACTGACCTGAGCTTGCTGCAGCCCACCCGTACCGTGAGCGTGCGTGATGTTTTTGGCATTGATACGGACATGACCGTGCCTGCTTTCGCAGAGCGTACCGAGCATGTTCCGGCCATTGACACAGCCTACCGCCTGAACCCGCAAGTGACGCAAGCCATTTTGGCGGGCTTCGCGCATAACCGGCGCGTAGTGATACAGGGGCTGCACGGCACAGGAAAATCCACGCATATAGAGCAGGTGGCTGCCCGGCTGAACTGGCCTTGCGTACGGGTGAATCTGGACGGCCATATCAGCCGTCTGGATCTGGTGGGCAAGGACACCATCGTGCTGCAGGAGGGCAAGCAGGTGACGCAGTTCCAGGAGGGCATTCTTCCCTGGTCCTTGCAGCGGCCCGTGGCCATTGTGTTTGATGAATACGATGCGGGCCGACCGGACGTGATGTTCGTCATCCAGCGCGTGCTGGAGCGCGAAGGCAGCTTCACCATGCTCGATCAAAAGCGGGTGATCCAGCCTCATCCGTATTTCCGCCTGTTTGCCACAATGAACACCCTGGGCCAGGGCAATCTCAACGGGCTCTATCACGGCACGCAACTGCTCAACCATGCACAGCTCGATCGCTGGAATCTGGTGACCAGCTTGAACTATCTGGCGCCTGCCGAAGAGGCCGCCATTGTGCTGGCCCGTGTGCCGGAGATGGATACGCCACAGGGGTGCAAGCGGGTGGACGCCATGGTGGCGCTGGCCGGCCTGACGCGCAGGGGTTTCTCGGTGGGAGATCTGTCCTTGCTGATGTCGCCACGTTCGGTGATTACCTGGGCCGAGAACATTTCCATCTTCAATGATCTGAAACTGGCGTTCGAGCTGTCTTTCCTCAACAAATGCGAGCCTGCCGAGCGCGCCATCGTGACCGAGTATTTTCAGCGTTGCTTTGGCCAGGAACTGGCACGGACCGAGGAGCCTGCTCTGGCGTTCCTGCATGAGCACTGAAACGCCAATCTCTGCTTCGCAGTCCCAGATGGAAGCCTGGGGTGGAGCCATGCTGCGCGCCATGACCGGTGACGACTCGCTGCAATGGAGCGGGCAAACGCTTTATCGCGGCACCAATCCCTTGCCTCAGCTTGCGGCACACCACAGCGATGTGCCGCTGCTTCAGACGGATCAGCGTGGTTTGCTGGACAGCATGGGCTTGCGCCTGCATTTGAGCGACGAGGCCTTGCACCAACAGCAGTTGCCCAAGGACCCGGTAGAGCGCATGGTGTTCGAGCTGCTGGAGCAGTTGCGGGTCGAGAGTCTGGTGCCCGAGGCCTGGCCCGGCGCGCGCGAGAATATGCGCCAGCGCTTTTTGCACTGGTGCCAGGCCTTTATGGATTCCGGCCTGACGGAAAGCAGTCTGGGCATCTTGCTGTTCACGGTGGCCATCACGGCCTGGAGCCGGCTGACAGGCCATGAAATACCGGAGAGCATGGGCGATCTGGTGGAGTCCACCCGCCTGTCCATGTCCACGCAACTGGGGTCGCAATGGGTTCAGTTGCGGCGCCTGCGGGAGCAGCAGCGGCAGTTTGTTGTGCCTGCCTTGGCGGTCAGCCGCTGGGTGGGACAGGCCGTGCGCGCAGCGCAGGAAGAGGCTCCTCGTGGTGCGGGCGGCCCCAAGCGACGCGGTAACTTCGCTTTGCCGCTGCATTTTGAATCTCAGAGCCTGGATGAGCTGCCTATGGCTCAAAGCGGCGACAGCCGGGCCTGGGCCAGCACAGCGCAAAGCTACCGGGTTTTTACGCGCGAATTTGATCGGGAGGTCGCGGCCAGTGAATTGATACGCGCGGTGCAGCTGGCGCAATTTCGAGAACAGATGGATGAGGAGCTGGCCCGCTCCGGCTTGCAGCATGCAGGACGGCTGGCGCGCTATCTGCAGCAGCGTCTGGCAACTTCGCAGCGCGACGGCTGGAAGTTTGCGCAGGAAGAAGTTTATCTGGAAGGCAACCGCCTGTCCCAGCTGGTCACGGATCCCCAGCAGCGGGCCATTTTCAAGGACGAAATGCAGCGCCCGCTCAACGAGACGGCCGTCACCATTCTCATGGACTGCTCAGGCTCGATGAAAGCGTACGCCAAGCCCCTGTCCTTGCTGCTGGATGTGCTGGGCCGGGCCCTGGAGATGGCAGGTGTGGCGGTGGAGATACTGGGATTTTCCTCTCAGGCCTGGAATGGAGGCCGAGCGCGCAAGCAGTGGCAGCGCGCCGGGCGGCCGGAATTTCCGGGTCGCCTCAATGAGCGCCTTCACATTGTCTTCAAAGATGGTGCCAAGCCCTGGCGTCATGGCCGCCATGGTGTGGCCGCCCTGCGCAAACCCGATATCTTTCGCGAAGGGATTGACGGTGAAGCGGTGGAATGGGCCTGCCAGCGGCTGATGACGCGCTCCACCAGGCGGCGCATTTTGCTGGTGATCTCGGATGGTTGCCCCATGGACACGGCAACGCATCAGTGCAACGACGAGCACTATCTGGATCAGCACCTGAGGCAAGTGCTGGCCGCGCAAGAGCGCATAGGGGATGTGAAGGTTTGCGCCTTGGGTGTCGGCCTGGACCTGGGCGTGTTCTACCGTCAACGGTTGGCCATCGATTTGCACCAGGACATCGACGAGGCTTTGCTGTTCTCGGTGGCCGAGTTGCTGTGCAAACGATGAAAGAGATGGATAGAGCTATCCAGCTCTTTAGCTGAGCCGGCAGGCGGCTGGCGCCCTTGAATCCAAGCCATCAAAGCGAGAAATCGCACTGCCTGGGGCAAATCTGCTTGTGAAACCGCCCCCGGCAGAGGCACTGGCGGGGGCGGTTTCACATGGTGCAAGCACCAAGCTTACATGCGTCCCTTCCATGGAACCAGACGCTTTTCTACCCAGCGCATGAACAGGTCGAAAACATAGGCAATCACTCCGATAACGATGATGCCCATGATCACGATGTCGGTGCGCAGGAAGTTCGAGGCGTTCAGCACCATCTGACCCAGGCCCACGTTCGCCGCCACCATTTCAGCGGCCACCAGAGTCGTCCAGCCAAAGCCGATGGCGATGCGCATGCCCACCAGAATGTCCGGCAGTGCGGCCGGCAGGATCACGTGGCGGATCACTTGCAAGTAGCTTGCGCCCATCGAATACGCGGCATTGATTTGCTCCTGTGCCGCGCTGCGCATGCCCGAGCGCGCCGCCAGAGCCAGCGGGGCGAAGCAGCTCAGGAAGATCAACAGAATTTTCGGTGTTTCATCGATGCCGAACCAGATGATGATCAGTGGCAGATAGGCCAGCGGCGGCAGCGGACGGTAGAACTCGATGGGTGGATCGAAGATGCCGCGTGCGACGCGTGACATGCCCATCGCAATGCCCAGCGGCACGGCAATGATGAAGGCCAGCCAGAAGGCCACGGTCACGCGCAACAGACTGGCGGAGAAGTGCTGCCACAGCGGTTTGTCGTTGGCCTGCCCGGTCAGATATTCATAGAACTGCTGGAAAACCGCCTGTGGACTGGGCAGGAACAAAGGCTTGACCCAGCCGAGATTGGTGGCCGCGAACCACAGTGCCAGCAGCACGATCACGGTGACTATGCTGATGCCCACGCTGGAGCCTTCGCCAGGGACCTTGAAGCGGCTGGTTTTCACCGGTCCCGATGCCTGTGCCGTCGGTGCTTTGGGTTGCGCGCGCGCTGTCGTGGGGGGCAGATGGTTCATTTGGACTGCTTCAGACATTTGCAGGCTCCCTGTGGTGGATCAGACTCAGAACTTCTTCGCGCATCCGGATGAAGTCAGGGCGCGATTTGACAGCACGGGCATCGCCGGTGCGCAGAAATTCATGACAGAACGGCATGTCGTCGTAGACATGCGAGATGCGCCCTGGGCTGGGGCTCATGACGATCAGGCGGCTGGCCAGAAACAGGGCCTCTTCCACCGAGTGGGTGATGAAGAACACCATCTTGTTGGTGGCCTTCCATACCCGCAGCAGAATTTCCTGGACCTGCTCGCGCGTGAAAGCGTCGAGTGCGCCCATGGGTTCATCCATCAGCAAAAGTGCGGGGTCGTTGGCCAGCGCTCGGGCAATGCCCACGCGTTGTTGCATGCCGCCAGACAGTTCATACACGGCGCGCTGGGCGTATTTCTCCAAACCGACCAGGCCCAATTTTTCCTGTGCGATCTGCGTGCGTTTTTTCAGGTCCATGCCGCGCATGCGCAAGCCCAGTGCGACGTTGTCGATCACATTGAGCCATGGCATCAGCGCATGTTTTTGAAATACGACGCCTTGATTGGCACCCGGGCCTTGAATGGGTTTTCCGTCCAGCAGGATCTGGCCGCTGGAAGGCGCCAGAAATCCGGCCATGCAGTTGAGCAAAGTTGTCTTGCCGCAGCCTGAGGCGCCGAGTGCCACCACAAAGTCGCCTTCATGCATGGTCAGGTTCACGGGAGCCAGGGCTTGCAAATGCCCACCCTTGACCTCGTAATTGACGGTCAGGTCGCGTATATCCAGAGTCGGCATGAGAGTGCCTTCCAAAGAGAAATAAAGCAGGAATTCACGACGGTGTGATTACCGCTGCCGGCCGTCGTGAGTGGGTTCGGGCAATTAGCGGCCTAGCGCCTTTTTGACATAGCTGTTGGTCACGAACACGGCATAGTCGGGCTTGATTTCCTGAATGCGGCCCTGCTGCTTCAGAAAGGTTGCGGTGTTGGTCATGGCCTTGGCTGCACCGCCTTCCAGCCATTGCGCGCTGAGCTGCTCTTCTGCACTGGGGAAGCGGTAAAGCGCCATGGCCGCAGGCACGTCCTTGGGATCGGCTTTGCTCCATTTGGCAATGGCCTTGATTTCGGGCGACTCGGGTGTCCACTTGGCCAGGTTGTCACGTACCTGGGCGCTGGCGCGATTCAGAGCCTTGGCGAAGGCCACCATGAATTGGGGATTTTCCTGAGCGAACTTGGTGCTGACGGCAATGCCTTCGAAGGTGGGGTAGCCCATCTGCGCAATGCTGCCGGAGGTAGCAATCACCTTGCCCTTTTGCTTGACCTTGGCCAGTACCGGATCCCAGACAAAAGTGCCATCGATATCGCCACGCTCCCAGGCGGCAGCAATCTCTGGCGGGCGCATGTTCATGATGTTGACCTTGCGCGCATCCACGCCTTCTTTTCCAAGCGCTGCGATCAGCTGGTAGTGCGCGGTGGAGACGAATGGCACGCCGATGCGTTTGCCTTCCATGCTTTTGAAGTTGCTAATGCCGCCGCCATCGCGCGCCACCAGCGCTTCCGCGCTGGCAATGTCTGCTGAGATCCATAGAAGCTTGATGTCCTGTCCCTGGCTGGCCGCTGCCGTGAGTGGGCTGGAGCCTACCTCTCCCATCTGCACATCGCCCGAGGCCATGGCCCGGATCACGTCGCCGCCGCCCGAGAACATGCGCCAGTTGATCTTGTAGCCCGTTTCCTTTTCCACTTCGCCGGATTCCATGACCAGACGCAGCGGCACCAACATGTCCTGGTTGGCGAAGGTCACTGTCTTTTGTTGTGCAAGCACGGGACCGGCCAAAGCCAGTGCTGTCATTGCAATACCTGCTTTCAGCACCAATCGTTTCTGCATTCTCATTGTCAATTTCTCCATTTTTAGAACGAAATCCGTTGAATATCTCGACCGGAAAATCCCGTGTTGCCGCCGCTCTTGCTGTCTTGTTTTCGTATTTCCTTTTTTGCTGAACCGTTTGAAAGCTTCTCATGAAGTGCAAAGAGGCTTTCTCAGCGGATCGTAGTGAGCAACGCTGTTCAGCCAGTAGGGCCAGTTGATGTCAATCGTTAGGTCCAGTGCCTGCAGGCATGGTGTTTGGTTGAAGAAATGTGAGCTCAATGCTCCTGCATTCCGCACGTCTGTACGCCGCAAAGCCTTATGTGGTGCGGTTTCTGCAGAAACATGAGCTGTGCCTGTATTTGCTTTTTTGGATGTTTTTATGGACTTAGGTGTATTCACTGATCTGAATGGACGCGTTGAAGAACTGCGTGTTTCTGGGGCATTGAGGTTTGAAAAAACGCTGCACTGAACGCGCCGCAATATGCGTGCCAGAGATACGCGTTTGACTGCGTTTGAAACGTCAAATCCATAGCCAGAAGAGCCAACTGCATTTGCGGGGCGAAAAAAAGAGCACCTTCCTTGCGGAAAGTGCTCTTGATTTGCGCAGAGCCGAGTTGTGTTGGTCGGGATCAGTTCTTTTCGTCGTGCATGTGATACCAGTGGTAGAGGAAGCGCTGTCCCATGCGGCGAAATGGTGCAAACGCCTCAGAGCGCACTGTGTTGAACACGTTGGGATATTCGAGTGGCGAGTTGTAGATCGGCAGCTCAAAAGCCTTGAGGTTTTGGCCTGCAATACGCTGGGCCATGCGGCGGCCTGCGTGTGCGGAGAATGAGACACCGTTGCCGCCGTAGCCGACCGCATAGAAGATGCTTTCCTTAGGGTCGGGCTGGGTGATGCGCGGCATCATGTCGTGGCTTACGTCAACCCAGCCCCACCAGGAGTAATCCACCTGAATGCCCTTGAGTGCCGGGAACTTGTGGTGCAGGCCTTCGACCAGCTTGGCCATGTGGATAGGATTGGGCGCGTCCGCTCCCGTGATGGCGCTGCGGCTGCCGATCTGTACGCGGTTGTCCGGCAATTTGCGGTAGTAAAAGCGCAGGGTGCGGGTGTCGGTGATGACTTGCGTGGTCTTGAAGCTGGTGGCCGCCAGCTCTTCTTCCGTTAGCGGCCGGGTGACCAGCGAGTTCGAAAGAATCGGCATGATCTTCGAGTTCAGATTGCGGTGCAGACCGTTGCTGGTGTAGCCGCCGGTGGCAAAGCCGACGGCACGTGCCTTGACGGTGCCGCCCGGTGTTTTGAGGTAGTGCACGCCATTGCGTGATTCCATACCGATGACGGGGCTGGCAGGGTGTACTTTCACACCCAGTTCACGGGCCTTGCGCAGATAGCCGAAGGCCAGCTTGAGCGGGTGAACGCCGATGCCGTCGGGTTCATGCATGGCACCACGGCAATCGGCATCATCGACGTAATCGCGGCGGACTTCGTCAACGCTGAGCATGCGGGCGTCATAGCCGAAGACATCGCGCATGACGCGGGTCTCGTTGCGCAGGAAATCCATTTTTCTGTCGCGATGGGCAATGTACAAATGCCCGCCTGGCTGCGGCTCGCATTCGGGGAATTCCGCAACCAGCTTCTTGAAGGTGTCAAAGCCTTCGCGGATCTCGGCATCCAGCTTCAGGGCCACGTCCTTGCCCCAGCGTTCAACCCACTGTGAGCGGTAGAGACGACCGCTGGCATTCTGGCCCTGGCCGCCGTTGCGGCTGGTGCAGCCCCAGGCGGTCTGGTTGGCATCGAGAACCACGGCGCGGATGCCGTGCTCGCGGGCCAGAAAGAGGGCGGTGGACAAGCCCGTGAAGCCGGAGCCCACGATGACCACATCGGCCTCGATATCCTGGCAGATGGGGCCGTCATCTTCGGGGGGGCGGCCTGCCGTTCCCACCCAATAGGTCGGCGCGTAGTCGGTTCCGTGCCCTGGATTGGGGGCAACCAGAGGGTCGTACTGCGGATCGTAGGGACGCAGGAGGCTGGGGCGAATGTCCTCGGCTTTCATGGCGATTGTCTCCTTGTGTGGCAGCGCTTGAAGCGTCGCTCTATAGCTATGGAATTGAGGGAAGCAAAGCCAGTGCAGATGCCGTTGCAGGCCACTGCATGGAGTGATGAACGCAGCATAGCCAGCCCTTTGCGCTGCTTGTTAGGGCCACGGAACAGGTTTTGATGGAGCCAGAAGTGCGTGCTCTGTCATCTGGACCTAACGATTGGTAGGAACTGGTTCTAACGAGTCTGTGCGGCGGCTGCCTACCATGGGTCATCGATAACTCGATGATGCAGCGCTACACCCCAAGAAGTGCTGCCCTCAGACCCACCATCAGGAGACTCCATTGACCTTCCCCCAGCCTCAACCCGATGCCCAGTTTCTGGCGCGCTTTGCCGACGCCTGGAATCGCCACGATATCGACGCGCTGATGAGCTTCATGGCCGATGAATGCGAGTTCCATGCTGTGGCTGGCCCCGATTTGATGGGGCGCAGCTTTGTCGGGCGAGATGCGGTGCGCGAAGGATTTCAAATGGCCTGGCAGGCCTTTCCCGATGCCGCCTGGGTCGATGGAGAGCATTTTGTGCAAGGCGAACGCGGCGTCTCGGAGTGCACCTTCAAGGGAACCAAAGCCGATGGCCAGCGTGTGGAAGCGCGCATGGTCGATGTCTTCACTTTCCGCGACGGCAAGATTGCCATCAAGAATGCTTTTCGCAAGGACAGGCCAGCGATCGCTGCAAGCTGACTAGCGGCAGCAGAAGCAGCGTCTCGTGCAGCAGGTGTGGGAGAGTTTGAAAGCCGTGCGTCTGGCTTTGCTGCAAGCCTGCGCAGCGCTTTGGGGGCTGGCAAAACAGTACACATAGAAGTGAGCGCGGTGCCTGTTGCAACTGCGCGGCATTGTGCACGCTGCCAGCCTCATCCATGACCCATAGATCACACTCCTATGCTGTGAAAGAAATCGGCAGCCATGGCTGCGCCCTCGTGATATTCGCCGCGTGATGGCTTGCATGCTGTGCAGCCCCCTGGCCAATGCATGAACTTGACAAGCCATGCGTCAAGCCCCGATTGCTTTCTTCAAAACCTGCGCAAGCACCCGGCTGCGGGCACTGATTTTCTGAGCGCGTTCGTCTGCGATGACCGCACTGAGCGTGTTGACTTGCTCCTATCGTTTTCACCTAAATGACGACGAAGAAGCGGCCTTGGAAAATGCCCATACTCGGCTCCAAAAGAGGCTGCGAGAGACGTTGGTTCTCGCAGGAGAAGCAGCCTTTTCTCAAGCCGCTTTTTCGTAGATATTTTTCGCATGTGCTCACCGTGCTGCGCTCTTCATGGTCTGGCCTTGGACTTAACGATAGAGCCAGACTGGTTCTACGAAATATGGCCCGTGCTACCTACCATGGCTTATCGGAATTTCAGGCATTTTTCGATCAGAAGGTGTCGCACTTTCAGTCGCAGACACCCATGACATTGAACCAATCTGGAGAGTACATGAGCACTAAAGAATCCCAACCCGATGCCCAGTTCCTGGCACGTTTTTCTGATGCATGGAATCGTCACGACATCGACGCACTGATGGGTTTCATGGCCGATGAGTGCGAGTTTCACGCCATTGCCGGACCGGACCTGATGGGGCGCAGCTTTGTGGGACGAGACGCCGTGCGTGACGGCTTCCAGCTGGCCTGGCAGGCGTTCCCCGATGCTGCCTGGGTCGATGGCGAGCATTTTGTGCAAGGCGAACGTGGCGTTTCGGAGAGCACCTTCAAAGGCACCAAGGCCGATGGCCTGCGCGTAGAGGCTCGCATGGTCGATGTGTTCACCTTCCGCGACGGCAAGATTGCCGTCAAGAACGCTTATCGCAAGGATCGTCCGCCAGTGGCGCTCGCCAGAGCCTAAGTCAAGGCATGGTGCCGCGCACTTCTGTGCAACAGCAGATTGCGCGGCATACAGAGATTTCAGCAGATATTTTCAAGCACCATAACTGAACGACCACGGCAACAAGCTGCATGAGCGGCAGGACTGAATTACACACACAAAGCCGTGGCGTCTGACATTTTGATGTCAGCAAGACAGGAGACAAAAAATGATTGGAAATCAGCGTTCATCGTCTGATGGGTTGTCACACGGCCTCAAACAGCGGCACATGACCATGATTGCCCTGGGGGGCGTCATCGGAGCCGGGCTTTTCGTTGGCAGCGGCGTGGTCATCAAGTCTGCAGGGCCTGCAGCCATCATCTCATTCCTGATCACCGGGCTGCTGGTGGTTCTGGTCATGCGCATGCTTGGCGAGATGGCTTGCTCCATGACGGGTGGCTCTTTTTATGAGTACGCCCGCGAAGCCTGGATAGACAGGCCTGCCGTGGGGCAGCTGGCGGGCTTTCTGACGGGCTGGATGTACTGGTACTTCTGGGTCATCGTTGTGGCGCTGGAGGCCGTGGCGGGGGCTGAGCTGGTGCGCTACTGGCTGCCCGATGTGCCGACCTGGAGCATCAGCCTGATCCTGCTGATCATGATGACGCTGACCAATCTGGTCTCGGTCAAATCCTTTGGCGAATGCGAGTTCTGGCTGGCCTCCATCAAGGTGGCTGCCATTGTGGTGTTTCTGTTCATTGCCGGCGTCTACGTGCTGGGATTGACGCCGGGAAGCAATGGCATGCATATCGCCAACCTGAGCAATAACGGTGGATTCATGCCCAACGGCATTGTTCCGGTGCTCACCGGTGCTGTGGCGGCCACAGGCTTTTACTTTGGTGCGGAAATCGTGACGATTGCCGCTGCTGAAACTGCAGAGCCTCAGAAGGCCGTGGCCAAGGCAACCAGCTCGGTCATCTTGCGCGTGCTGGTGTTCTATGTAGGCTCGGTATTGCTGGTGGCCTGCCTTGTGCCATGGAGCTCTGCAGGCATGTCCACGCCGTATGTGAGTGCCTTGGAAGCAATGGGTGTGCCGGCCGCAGCCCAGATCATGAATGCCGTGGTGTTGACGGCCGTGCTGTCGGCTCTGAACTCCGGTCTCTATGCCTCCTCGCGCATGCTGTTTGCGTTGACCCGCCGTGGCGACGCACCCAAGGTGCTGGCCCGGGTCAGCCGCAACGGCGTGCCGGTCTACGCGATTCTGGTCGCCACCTTGTTTGGCTATGGCGCCATCGTGATGTCGTACATCTCGCCCGACAAGGTGTTCGCTTTCCTGGTGAACTCCTACGGCACGGTGGCCATCTTTGTCTACATTCTGATTGCCATCTCGCAACTGCGTCTGCGCTATCGTCTGGAGAGTGAGGCACCGCATTTGCTCAAGGTGCGCATGTGGTGCTTCCCCTACCTGACCTGGCTGGCCATTGCAGGCATGGTGTCCATCGTGGTAGCCATGGGCTTTATCCCCGAGCAGCGCATGCCGCTGGCACTGGGTGTGGCCAGCCTATGTATTCTGTTGCTGGCCTATGGCGTGCGCCAAGCCCTGCGCCGCGGCGTGGCACAGGATGGTTTGCTGGGCGACCTGGCGCCACCGAAGCTGCGCAAGAACTGAGCGCTTTAGTTCCAATGCAAAAGGCCCCGGACCTCGAGTCCGGGGCCTTTTTGCTTACATGCTGTGCATTGCGTCGGCCAACGCCTTGATGCCTTGGGCGATCTTGTGGGTGGGGATGGACTGGTAACCCAGGCGTATGAAGTTGCCCGTGTTTCTGGTGGCCGTGAAGAACACATCACCGGGTTCGATCAGCACGCCATGCTCGGCAGCCTGAAGCGCCAGGGCCTGAGCGGGGATATGGTCTGGCAACTGTACCCAGCACGAGCCACCGCCGCGCACCGGGGTGATGCGACATTCGGGCAGATGCAGGGCCATGGCCGCCGTCAACTCAGCATGACGCTCTTTCTGGGCCTGACCCAGGCGGCGCAGCTGGGCTTCGTAGTGGCCCAGCGAGATGAACATGGCCAGTGTTCTCTGGATGAAGGTCGAAGGGTGGCGGATCATGAGGCGACGCAGAGCGCGCAGCTCCTTGATCAGCTCAGGCGGCGCCACGATATAGCCCACGCGCAGGCCCGGTGCCATGCTCTTGGAGAGGCTGCCTATATAGATCACGCGGTTGCTGCGATCCAGACTTTTGAGTGCTGGTATGGGCTGCTCATCAAAGCTGCTTTCGCTTTCGTAATCGTCTTCGATGATGATGAGGTCATGCTTTTGTGCGACGTCCAGCAAAGCTTCGCGCCGCTCCAGCGGCATGGTGACGCCGGTGGGGCACTGGTGGCTGGGCGTGACGTAGAGATACTCCAGCTTGCGCATGGCATTCACGATGGGCAAGCCATCGCCGTCCACGGGAATGGGAATGACTTGCGAGGTGCGGCTGCTGAAAATATTGCGCGCATCGGGGTAGCAGGGGTCTTCGATGCCGATGGACGAGCCTTCGCGCATCAGCAAGTCGGCCACCATGTACAGCGCATGCTGGGCGCCGACGGTGATGATGATTTCATCGGGCGAAGCCCAGACGCCGCGGCGCGGCAAGATCTTGGTCTGCACCTGCTGGATCAGGCTGTCGTCATCGCGGGTGATGTGATCGGGTGCCCACATGTGAATGTCCACCACACCCAGAGCCTTGAGGCAGCACTCCCGCCATGCTGCGATGGGAAACAGTTCCTTGTCGAACTGACCGTAGAGGAAGGGATAGGGAAAGCGCTGCCAATCGTCTTCCTTGACGATGCTGCGCTGCCGGCTGGGCCGCAGCCACAAGCGGCGGGACCAGTCCGTATTCGCTTGGGGATCGGCGTTTTTTCCGGCTGGCGTGTTGCGTTCGGCTCCGTAAGTGCGGCCTTGCAGCACATCGGGGTGAATGAAGTGGCCTTTTCTCTCGCGGCTCAGCAGGAAGGCTTCTTCGGTCAGCTGCTGGTAGGCCATGACCACGGTGATGCGGCCCACACCCAGATGCTTGGCCAGCTCCCGGCTGGAGGGTATAGGTTCGCCCGGTGCCAGCACGCCGGTGAGGATGGCGTCCACCAGCATCTCGCGGATCTGGCCTTGCAAGCCTAGGGCCGGTCTGGCGCTGCGGCGAAACAGTTGTTCCCACATGGCGACCGAGGGCGGTATCCGGGAGGGGGCTTGTTGGATATCTGTTGTCATTTATTGTTGTGCATTCACTGTCTCAGCGCATGCGGGGCATGGTCTGAGTTGTCTCTGGGCGCACGGCACGATACGCATGGTGCGAGTCTTGATCGTGCTGCTGCCTTGTTGATCGGCCACTGCGGGCTGGTCAGCTCTGCCAATATAGGACAGAGTCGATGTGCGTTCAGCAAGTGCGGCTTTCCTGGCGAGAAGCAGGCGCAACCGGCCGCTCACTCGGTTTTTGAAGACGCAGGCTTGAGAGGGTAGGAGCGCTGAGAATCCGGGGCTCTTTGCGCCTCTTTTTTCATTTTCTTGTGCGTTTTCTTCTTGGGTCGAATTTTGTGTATATAATTCGAGTCTTGGCGGCTGTAGCTCAGCTGGATAGAGTACTTGGCTACGAACCAAGGGGTCGTGGGTTCGATTCCTGCCAGCCGCACCAAACGCATACCCTCAGAACTGAAAAGTTCTGAGGGTTTTTCGTTTCTGCAGTGTCCAAAGGAAGCGCTTTGGTTTGCACGTCTGCTGAAGTTGGACTTGCTCCCTAGTCTTCTAAATTTTTTTGTCTATTGGAAGAAATGCTGAGTTTCTTCAAAACGGGCTTCAAAAGCGCGTTACAATAGTGGCTTAGCGGCTGTAGCTCAGCTGGATAGAGTACTTGGCTACGAACCAAGGGGTCGTGGGTTCGATTCCTGCCAGCCGCACCAAACGTCAAGCCTCAGAACTGAAAAGTTCTGAGGCTTTTTCGTTTTTGTCTGCTTGGGCGCCGTCATCGCGGTTCTGTGTGAAGATCGCCCCATGAGCAAGGCATTTACCAAAGAATCAGACGGCGACGAAGACGACGAGGTTGGCGCGCTGCCGCCGTTGCCCGCAGGCGGCAAGAACTACATCACGCCCGCAGGCTATCAAAGCCTCAAGACCGAGTTGCTGGATCTGATCGACAACGAGCGGCCCAAGATCGTGGAAATCGTGCATTGGGCTGCCAGCAATGGCGATCGCTCCGAAAACGGCGACTATCTGTACGGCAAAAAGCGTCTGCGCGAAATCGACAGGCGCATCCGCTTTCTGACCAAACGCATGGAAATTGCCGAAGTCGTGAACCCTGCCGTGCATGCGGGCAGCGATCAGGTCTATTTCGGCGCGACCGTGACCTATGTGGATGATGAAGGCGTGGAGCGCACCATCACCATCATGGGCATTGACGAAGCCGACAGCGCCCAGAACCAGGTCAGCTGGATTGCGCCGGTTTCCCGAGCCTTGCTCAAGGCGCGGGTGGGCGATGAGGTGGCTTTGCCCACGCCTGCCGGTGTGCGCATGCTGGAAATCCTGGAAGTGAGCTATCCGCAGCCGTCCGACCAGGGCTGATCCGCTGCAAGAAAAAAAGCGCTGTCCGGGTTCAAACCCATGCGGCGCTTTCATTTGAGGAGCTGCTAGCGCTAATTATTCATAGGTATCAGCATTGTTCGTGTGTGATATCTATGAATATCAAGCGCAGGCAGCTATTGTTTTTGCTGTCGTGCCTGTCTCAGTTGGCGAATTGAAGACGCTGCAGCAACTCCAGCGTGGGATAGCCATCGGCAACCAGGCCCTGGGCTTGCTGGAAGCGGCGCAGACCGGCGCGAGTGGCTGGACCCATGACGCCATCGGCAGCGCCGGCCGAAAAGCCGCGTGCATTGAGTGCGGTTTGCAGCGCTAATGTCTGATCGCGCGAAAGCGCGGCTAGATCGCGGGGCCAGTCGGCCTGTACGCCGCCGTTGCCAGCCAGCTGCTGAGACAGCAGGCCCACTCCCAGTGCGTAGTTGACCGAGTTGTTGTAGCGCAGGATGGCCTTGAAATTGCTGCCCACCATGAAGCTGGGGCCGCGTGCACCTGCGGGCGCAATGATGCTGGCGCCCGCCATGTTGGGTAGGGCTTGGCTGTTCATGCTTTGTACGCCTTCGGCGGCCCAGTCGCTGCTGTTCTGGCGGGTCGACATATCTGCGCGGGCGTAATCGAAGCCGGCGGGCAGGCGTACTTCCACAGCCCAGGGCTCGTTGCTGTTCCAGCCTGAATGGGCCAGGTAGTTGGCGGTGGAGGCTGCCACATCGGCCATGGAGCCCCAGATGTCCCGGCGGCCATCGCCATCGGCATCCACGGCATATTGCAAAAACACGGAAGGCAGAAACTGCGTGTGGCCCATGGCGCCGGCCCAGGAGCCCAGCATGTGTGCGGCGTCGATGTCGCCCTTGTCTATGATGCGCAGCGCAGCGATCAGCTCTTTTTGTGCCCATTCGGCCCGTCGGCCTTCAAAGGCCAGGGTGGCCAATGCGTCCACCGTGGAGAAGTTGCCGAAGTTGCTGCCGTAGTTGCTCTCCATGCCCCAGATGGCTGCAACCACCGGTGCGGGAATGCCATAGCGCTTGGCGGCGGCTTGCAGGGGGGCGGCATATTCCTGCAGCTTGGCGCGCCCGTTCTTGATGCGCGGCGCAGAGACTGCGCTGTCTAGGTATTGCCAGGGCGTGCGCGTGAATTCGGGCTGGGCGCGATCGAGCCCGACGATGCTGGGCCGCAGCTTTGCCTGGGCCAGCACCGAGTTGACCGTGGCCTGGCTGATGCCTGCAGCAAGTGCTTGGGGCAGAAACTGGGCTTTCCAGCGTTCAAAGTCCTGGGCCCGCAGGCGAGGCTCATCGGTTGGCGAGGTGCTTGCCGCCGACGCCGTGCTCTCGCTCGGTGTAGCGGCCGATGAGGCGCTGGCTGTGCTGGAAGGGGTTGGAGTGGCTTGGGGCTCAGGCCTGCTGGCGCAGCCGGCCAACACGGTAGCGGCCACGGCAGCCGCTAGTGCCAATGAGCGGGTGGAGAAAAGCTGGGGCGGAAAAGCGAGTTGGGGCATGCAAACATTGTCGCCCGCTCGCTGCCTGCCCATGGCTTCGGGCCTGTGGGATGAGGCTGTTCAGTCGCAGAAAATTGTAAAAAAGCCGCTTTGGCTGGCAAAGCGGCTTGTGGCGGATTGTGAAAAACCGCAGCGTTCAGGCAATGATGCGGGAGGCCCGGAGCACGGAGTGCACGCGGCGCAAATTGCGCAGTGCATTTTCCACCTGCTGGGCGTTATTGACCGCAATCACAAAGCACAGATCGGTGGTGCCCATGGCGGCTTCGTCGGTCATTTCCACGCGAACGATGTCGGCTTCGGCGTTGGACAGTTCTGCCGCTACGCGGGCCAGCACACCCTTGTTGTTTTGCACCGTCACCACGATGCCCGACTCAAACAGGCGGGTGACATCGTCGGCCCAGTCCACCGTAATGAAGCGCTCGGCATCTTTTTCACGCAGCTTGATGACATTGTGGCACTGGGCATGGTGAACGATCAGGCCCTGGCCACCCAGATAGCCAAGAATGGGATCGCCGGGCACGGGACGGCAGCAGTGCGAGTAATGGACTGTGCTGCTCTCGTCTCCGTTGAGGGTGACGGCGCCCTGGAAGGGGCGGTTGCTGGTGTTGAAGCGCTCTTGCGTGATCAGCAAGGCATCGGGGCGCACGCCTTGCTTGGTCATGGCGGTGGTCATGCGCGCCGCAACCAGCGAAGCAATGCGGCGGCCCATGCCTATGTCCACCATCAGATCGGCGGGGGTGCGGTTGCCGGTGATGCGCAGGATTTCATCCCAGACTGCGCGGTTGGCATCGTCCTGGAGCGGGATGGCATCAATGCCCTCGGCTCGCAGTGCCTGTGCCAGCAGGGTTTCGCCCAACTGGCCGGCTTCCGTCTGGGCTGCGTTCTTGAGATAGGAGCGAATCTTGGAGCGGGCACGGCCCGTCTTCACAAAGCCCAGCCAGGCCGGATTGGGCGTGGCCGTCTCGGAGGTGATGATCTGCACCACATCGCCGCTCTTGAGCTCGGTGCGCAGCGGCACTTCCTCATCATTGATTTTGGCTGCCGTGGTGCGGTTGCCAATCTTGCTGTGGATGGCGTAGGCAAAGTCCACCACGGTGGCGCCGCGCGGCATGGCCATGATTTCGCTCTTGGGCGTGAACACGTAGACGGCGTCGGGAAACAGATCGACCTTGACGTGGTCCCAGAACTCGGAGGCATCGCGCGTCTCGTTCTGGATATCCAGCAGTGATTGCAGCCATTGGGTGCTCAGCTGTTCGGAGTCGCTGCCCTTCTGGGCTTTGTACAGCCAGTGGGCCGCCACGCCAGCTTCCGCCACGATATTCATTTCTTCCGTGCGGATCTGGAACTCTATGTTCACGCTGGAGGGGCCGACCAGCGTGGTGTGCAGCGACTGGTAGCCATTGCTCTTGGCAATGGCGATGTAGTCCTTGAAACGCCCCGGCATGGGCTTGTATTTCTGGTGCAGCACGCCCAGGGCGGTGTAGCAGTCCAGTGTCTGCGGCACGATGATGCGAAAGCCGTAGATATCGGTGACTTTGGCAAAGCTCAGCTGGCTTTTGAGCATGCGCTGGTACAAGGAGTACAGCGTGCTTTCGCGGCCAATGAGGCGTACATGCATGCCGCGACGGGCAAATTCTGCATTGACTTCTTCCTGCACGCGCTGCACCAGGTCGCGGCGGCGGGTGCGCGAGCGGTTGATGGCTTTTTCCAGCGTGGCGTAGCGCCAGGGATGAAGATGCTTGAACGCCAGATCCTGCAGCTCGCGGTAGGTCTGATTCAGCCCCAGGCGATGGGCGATCGGGGCGTAGATTTCCAGCGTTTCCGACGAGATGCGGCCCCACTTGGCGCGCGGCATATCGCCCATGGTGCGCATATTGTGGGAGCGGTCGGCCAGTTTGATGAGGATGACGCGCACATCCCGTGCCATGGCCAGCAGCATTTTTCTGAAAGACTCGGCCTGGTTTTCCTCGCGGGTATTGAACTGCAGCTTGTCCAGCTTGGTCAGTCCATCGACCAGCTCGGCCACATCCTCGCCAAAGCGCTCTTCCAGATCGGCCTTGGTGACGCCGCAGTCTTCCATGGCGTCATGCAGCAGTGCAGCCATGAGGGCAGGGGCATCGAGCTTCCAGTTGGCGCAGATACTGGTGACTGCAATCGGATGGGTGATGTAGGGGTCGCCGCTGCTGCGCCACTGATCGCTGTGGGCCTTGTCGGCGAACAGATAGGCTTGGTGAACCCGGTTCGCGCTGTCCAGATCCAGATAACCCAATTGCTCCATCAAGCCCGCAAATGCAGCAGCGGACACGCTGGCTGCTTGCTCAGCAGACATGCGCTGAGGTTTGGCTTGTGCCGGGGTAGGAGGAGCAGTGATCGAGTTCTGGGCCGCTGTCATATGCCTTAAATGTAGCGTGCAAGCGGTGAGTGCAAACTTGCAGGTACAAAAAAGCACCGTCAAGCGGTGCTTTATTGTGCGCTGTGGTGCTGCAATGCAACAACTTAGCCTGGTACCTTCTTCAGCATTTCCACGCCGACTTTGCCTTCGGCAATTTCGCGCAGAGCAGTAACGCCAGCCTTGTTCTTCGTCTCAATCTTGGGCGTGTGGCCTTGATTGAGCATGCGGGCGCGATAGGTCGCGGCCAAAACGAGCTGAAAGCGATTGGGGATTTTCTCCAGGCAATCTTCTACAGTGATGCGTGCCATCAAGTTCTCCGGGTACGGTCAGTTGGATTCAGGGATATTGAGCGACTCGAAGGTGTCGGCGCGTACACGCCGCTGGGCCGCATATTTGAGGCGCTGGGCGTGAATAATCGCCTTCAGATCAAAGAGAGCGGCCTCAAACAGTTCGTTGATTATAACGAAGTCGAATTTTGCGACCTGAGCCATCTCCTGCTCGGCATTTCTCAGGCGCAGCTCAATGACTTCAGGGGCGTCCTCGCCGCGGTTTTCCAAGCGGGCGCGCAGTTCATCCCAGCTGGGAGGCAGGATGAAAATCAAAATGGCATTGGGAAAGGCCTGCTTGACCTGCAAGGCGCCCTGGAAGTCGATTTCCAGCAGCACGTCAGTGCCGTCCTTGATGCGTTCTTCCAGAGACTTCTTGGCAGTGCCATAGCGACGCCCGTGCACATTGGCCCACTCCACGAAGGCGCCATTGGCCACCATGGTGTCGAACTCCGAGTCGGGCACGAAATAGTATTCGCGGCCGTGTTTCTCCTGGCCACGCGGCGGGCGCGTGGTGTGGGAGACCGAAGGGTAGACGCGGGCGTCGAATTCGCGCAGGGCGCGCACGAGCGATGATTTGCCGGCACCGCTGGGTGCCGACACGACAAATAGATTTCCGGGATGGTCCATGACTTTTTGCGTAGAGCGGTGGTTACGCAGAGGTAATTGGGCTTATTCGATGTTTTGCACTTGCTCGCGCATTTGCTCGATCAGCACTTTCATGTCCACGCTGATGCGGGTCAACTCCAGTGTGGCGGACTTGGAGCCAAGGGTATTGGCTTCGCGGTGCAGCTCCTGGATCAGGAAATCCAGGCGCTTGCCTATGTCTCCGCCCTTTTTGAGCAGGCGCTCGATCTCGTCCAGGTGCGAACCCAGACGGGTCACTTCCTCTGCCACGTCGATGCGGATGGCAAAGGCGGTGGCTTCGGTCAGCGCACGGTCTTGAGCGACTTCCGGCGATGCCGTACCTTCGCTCAGCGCCATGGCTTCCTTCCAGCGCTCCAGGAACTTCTGGCGCTGCTGCTCGACGAGCAGGGGTACCAGAGGAGTGGCGGTTTTGGCCAGTTCGCGCAGCTGCTTGATGCGATCCAGCAGCATGACGGCCAGGCGTTCGCCTTCGCGTGCCCGGGCTGCAAGCAGCTCGGTCACGGCTTGCTCTGCCAGGGCCGGAGCGATCTCGCTCCAGTCGTTGCTGGGGCCGCTGCTGCCGGAGCACAGACGCAGAGCGTCGGCAACGGAAAGCTCGCGGGCCTTGGGCAACCAGGCCTGGATGGAATCCTGCAGGTTGACCAGGCGTTGCAGCTGGGTCGCCGAAGGAGCGGAAAGGGCTTGGTTGTCGTTGCTGTCTATGGCAGCACGAACTTCGACCTTGCCGCGCTTGAGGCGCGCGGTCAGCAGGCTGCGCAGCGCCGGTTCAAGGGCGCGAAGTTCGTCGGGCAGGCGGAAGGACAAATCCAGGAAGCGGCTGTTGACCGCGCGGATCTCAAGGCCGAGGCGGCTGCTGGCCTGTGGCACTTGACCACCCTCAACGGAGGCGCTGTGCTGGGCACTGGCGTATCCGGTCATGCTGTAAACTGGCATTGGACTTTTGATGGATGCTTGCAATTGCACGATTATCCGGGTTTCGCATCATCCTTGAGGTTTACCGGTAAAAAATGTCTACAAAGATCAAGCCAGCGCCTTTGCCGCCTGGCAGCACAATTGGCGGCTACCGGGTGGTGCGCAGGCTGTCCTCGGGGGGATTCGGCATTGTTTACCTGGCTCTGGATGTCGAGGGCAATCAGGTAGCAATCAAAGAATACCTGCCAGCTTCGCTAGCCACCCGTGCCCCGGGCGAGCTGCAGCCGATAGTGGCCCCTGAAAAACTGTCGCTATACCGCCTCGGGCTCAAGAGCTTTTTCGAGGAAGGGCGCTCGCTCGCCCAGATTTCACATGCCTCCGTGGTGAGCGTGCTGAATTTCTTTCGCGAAAACGAAACCGTCTACATGGTGATGAACTACCTGGAAGGGGCCACCCTGCAGGATTTCATCGTCACGGCCAGAGAGCTCAAGACGGAGAAAGTGTTTCGCGAGTCCACCATCCGTTCGCTGTTCGACGAGGTGTTGCGCGGGCTGCGCATCGTGCACCAGCACAAGATGCTGCATCTGGACATCAAGCCGGCCAATATCTTCATCACCCCGGATGACAAGGCCGTCTTGATCGACTTTGGCGCGGCGCGCGAAGTGCTGTCCAAAGAAGGCAATTTCATCCGTCCCATGTATACCCCCGGCTTTGCTGCGCCCGAGATGTATCGGCGCGACACCACCCTGGGGCCCTGGACAGATATCTATGCCATCGGTGCCTGCATCTACGCCTGCATGCAGGGCATACCGCCCAATGAAGCGCCTCAGCGCCAGGAAAAAGACCGGCTGTCGATGGCTTTCGGCAAGCTGCGCGGTGTCTATTCCGACAACCTCATCGAGGTGGTGGAGTGGTGCATGGCCATGGACCCACTGTCACGGCCGCAATCCGTGTTCACGCTGCAAAAAGAGCTGAGCCGAGAAGGCGAGCGCCGCTTCACCAAGCTCAGCGTGGCCGAGCGCATGCGCCTGCAGCTGGATACCTTGGTGCACGACGCCAAGAAAAACATACAAAAGATCAGCGGCTCCGGCGCTTTGCCGGGGGCTGATGCCAATGGGCGCAAACCATGAAGTTCTCGGTATTCGAGCTCAGCCGCCGTGGCGGACGTGTCATCAACGAAGATCGCATGGGCTACAGCTACACGCGGGATGCCGCGCTGTTTGTGCTGGCCGATGGCATGGGCGGCCACCCCGAAGGGGAGGTCGCGGCCCAGATTGCACTGCAGGTGGTGTCGGTTCATTTTCAGAAAAAAGCCCGGCCCGGTCTGGACGACCCGCGGGCTTTTCTGGAGGAGGCGCTTTTGCAGGCCCATCGCCAGATACTGCGTTACGCCAGCGGCAAGAACATGGTGGATACGCCGCGCACCACGCTGGTGGCTGCCGTGGTGCAAGATGGCGTGGCAACCTGGATTCACTGCGGCGACTCCCGTCTGTACTGGGTGCGCGGCAGCGAATTGCTGGAACGCACGCGTGATCACTCCTATTCCGAGATGCGCGAAGTGTCCAGCCTGGTCAACCAGGCCAACCGCAACGTGCTCTTCACCTGCCTGGGCTCGCCCTCCAAGCCGATTTATGACCTGAGCGATTCCAGGCCGCTGGAGCAGGGCGATCAGCTGCTGCTGTGCTCGGACGGCTTGTGGAGCAGCGTGCAGACGCAGGAGATGCTGCAGTGTCTGGAAAAGCAGCCGGTGGCCAAGTCCGTGCCGGCGCTGGTGGAGGCTGCGCTGCGCCGTGCCGGCGATTCCAGCGACAATGTCACCGTTCTTGCCATGGAGTGGGAAACGCCCAGTGTTTGCGAACCCTCGTCTGTCTCAACCCAGGAGATTGATGTGTCGGGTTTTGAATCCACGATACAGATGGGGCCGCTCGATGCGTGCGAGGATGAGCTCAATGACGAGGCCATTGAACGCTCAATCGCCGAGATCAATGAAGCCATTCGCCGTTCTGCCGAGCGGCAAAAAGTCAGATCCTGAGTCGCAGGCTTGCTGCCCGCAGCCTGCCATCGCTCACCAGTGCTGCCGGTGCGCAGACTGTGATCTGCTACTTAATATATAGCTATATACGCAGCCTTTAATTGGGTTTGCGTGGATTTTTATCATGAAAATTGTATTGGCCTCCAATAATCGCGGCAAGCTGGCCGAACTCCAGGCCATGTTTGCTCCCCTGGGTGTGGAACTGATTTGCCAGGGCGACCTGTTTGAAGGCGAAGCGCCCGAGCCTTATGGCACGTTTGTGGAAAATGCCTTGTCCAAGGCGCGTTTTGCCGCCGAGCACACCGGTCTGCCCGCGATTGCCGACGACGCCGGCCTGTGCGTGGACCACTTCGGTGGCCTGCCCGGCGTGGACACCGCTTACTACTGCACGCAGTTCGGTTACGAGAAAAGCGACGACAACAATGTGCTGGCGATTCTGGAGCAGCTGCAAGGCGTGGAGAACCGCCGCGCCGCCATGGTCAGCACGCTGGTCGCCGTGCGTTCACCCAAGGACCCCGAGCCCCTGATCGCCGTGGGCCGGGTGCAAGGTCTGATCACCACCGAGCGCCGGGGCAACCAGGGTTTTGGCTTTGATCCCGTGATGTATCTGCCTGAAGTGGGCATGACGTTTGCCGAGATGAGCCCCGAGGTCAAGCATGCGCACAGCCATCGCGGCCGTTCTTCGCAGAAAATGCTGGCCATGGTGCGAGAGCGCTGGTTATAAATTAGTCCCCCTGAGCCGCTTTGCGGCTTCCCCCTCTCTCTTCGGGAGGGGGACGATGCCCTCGCTGCGGGGCGGCCCTTGCTTGGCATCTCTGGCTCGGGGCGTGCCAGTTTGAGCTGCATCGGTTCTGTCGAGAACTATTCCCCATGATTCCTATACAGCCCCACACTACCGATGCCGCCGAAGTCGCCGTTCAGCGCGATATTCAGCATTACATGCGCCCCGGCACGCTGCAGCTGGGCAGTTTGCCGCCGCTGTCGCTGTATGTGCACCTGCCCTGGTGCCTCAAAAAATGCCCGTATTGCGATTTCAACTCCCATGAGCATCGCAAGGGCGGTGCGGCGGCCTTGCCTGAAGATCGCTATATCGACGCCCTGATGGCCGACCTGGAAAGCGCGCTGCCGCTGATCTGGGGGCGCACGGTGCACAGCGTGTTCATGGGCGGCGGCACGCCCAGCCTGTTTTCACCCGAAAGCATAGACAAGCTGATTGCCGGTTTGCGGGCACGGCTGCGCATGGAGCCCGATTGCGAAATCACCATGGAGGCCAACCCCGGCACCTTTGAGAAAGACCGCTTCAAGGCTTTCCGGGCAGCGGGGGTGAACCGCCTGTCCGTCGGTGTACAAAGCTTTGATGACCGCTTTCTGCAGTCCGTAGGCCGAGTGCATGACGCGGCCCAGGCTCAGGCTGCGGTGCGCGAGGCGGCCGACAATTTCGAGACCTTCAACATCGATCTGATGTATGCGCTGCCCGGCCAGTCTCTGGCGGATCTGCAGCGCGATGTGGATACCGCGCTCTCGTTTGCGCCGCCGCACCTGTCCATCTACCACCTGACCATCGAGCCTAACACCTACTTTGCCAAGTACCCACCCGTGGTGCCCGAGGACGATACGGCCTACGACATGCTGGATCTGATCACCGCCAGCACCGGCACGGCGGGCATGCAGCGCTATGAGGTCTCGGCCTATGCCAAGCCGGGTCACCAGTGCTTTCACAACAGCAATTACTGGCAGTTTGGTGACTATCTGGGCATCGGCGCCGGCGCGCACAGCAAGCTCAGCTTTGCCCACCGCATAGCTCGCCAGGTGCGTTTCCGTGACCCGAACCGCTATATGGACATGGCGCTGGCCGGCACGCCGCTGGCCCAGGACAGCGAGGTCAAGCGCGCCGATCTGCCGTTTGAATACATGCTCAATGCCTTGCGCCTGCGCGAAGGCTTTGCCCTGCAGACCTTTATGGAGCGCACCGGCCTGCCCATGTCCTCCATTGCCAAGGGACTGGACGCGGCGCATGCCAAAGGCTTGATCACCCGCGATCTGGGGCGTGTCGTGCCCACCGAGCGCGGTTTTGACTTCCTCAATGACCTGCAGGAGCTGTTTCTGGCGGTGTGAGCCTGTCGGCAGGACCCCAAAAAAAGGACGCATCTTGCGTCCTTTTTTGATGGCAGCTTGCGCGCTTTAACCGCAGCGCAGGGCGATGATCTTGCCGGCCTCATTGGTGATGACGTTGAGCCGCTCCTGGTTGTATTCCATGGTGGCGGGCTGATTCTCGCGCAGCACGCGCACCATGTAGGAGCCCGATTTCTTGCGGGCTGTTTCCAGGGTGGAGGCCGCCGTGTTGTGGCCGATGAACGATTGCACCGCCTGCGCATTGCAGATCTGCGTGGGGCGTGGTGCGGGCGTGGCCGCCGTATTGCCGACAGGGCCGCCGGTGCCGGCGCAGGCGGACAGCAGCAGGGCAAGACTGAGCGTGCCAATCGTGCCAAGGCTCAGACGGGAGAAAGGGAGATTTGCAGCGGGCATGGTGAGGGCATCGTCGTTGTTCTGCGCACACCATAGCGCGACTGAGCGCCGCTATCGGCTTGCTTAGGGTAAGCAGGTTGAGCAAAGTGCAAGCTCTTGCAAATGATTTGCTATGAATATAAGAGCTTTCACCGATTATTCAGCAAGGGCTTGATGCTTATTCGTGCTGAAAAATACTGGTTTGCAACTTCAGCGGTTTGAGCTTGCGAACGGCTCTTTCAGCCCGCTTCTGGCTGTTGAACGGGCCTGAGCGAATGCGGCTGACATCGCCTTTGTTGCTGGGCAAGGTCTGCACCAGGGCCGGCAGCTTGGATTTTTCCATCAAGGCCAGGGCCTGGCCCGCTTCGTCCGGATCGGAGAAGGTGCCCACATTCACGTAAAAGCGGCCGGGTTCAAGCCCTGTATTTTCGCTGGCGGCACTGGGAGCAGGCTCGGCAGCCGGGGGCTCTGTAGGCAATGCCTCTTCGCTTGGCTCTGCCGGTGTCGCTGGAACCTCGGGAATGACGGGCGCAGCAGGGACTTCGGGTTGGACAACTGGTGGCGGTGGGGCGATAGCGGGTGCGCGTGCGGCTTCGGGCGCAGGGCTGCTCGTGGTCTGGGGCAGCAGTGCCAGACCTGCTCCGGCAGCCGCAGCCAGCGGCAAGGCCAGTACCAGCAGGGCCAGGGCTTGGTGTCTGGGCGTGATGGCCTGTGCCGCCAGTTGGGCGTGGGCCTGGGCCACGGTGGCGCTGCTGCTCACGGCCTCCAGGGTCTGGGCGCGCACTTTGCGCCAGTACCAGCTATTGCCCATCAAGCCCGGAACAGCCATGGTCAGCAGCCACAGTGCGCCGGCCAGGCCATAGCCCATGGTGGCCGGCATCAAGGGGCGCAAGCCCCAGAACCACAGGGCCGCCGTGGCCAGCACGGCCAGCAGATACCAGGCTGCCTGGCGCCACAGGCCGCGCAGACTGCACCAGGCCAGGGTAAAGCAGGCGGCGGCCATATTCCAGCTGGGCAGGCCCCGGTTCAGTGCATCAAAGCGTTGAAACTGGCGCAGATAGTAATCGGCCGAGTGTTTGCCCAGGCGGCTGGCGTAGAGGCGGGGCAGCAAGCCGGTCTCTGCTGCTGCAGGTTCTGGTTGCGTGTCATCGCCCAGCTGGCTGCGGTTCAACTCGTTTTGCATGGAGTAGGCCGCCGCCGCAAATGCGCCGGCTACCGAGGCCGGCAGGCGGCTGTTGCCATGAGGAGGGGCGGCGGCATCGGCTGGAGCCAGTGCGGGGGCTGAAGATGGGTCCGAGGCGGCAAACATGCCGCAATTGTGGCATGCAGATATCGCCGCAGGTATTGCGGCAAGCCTTGAAAAAACCGGTGTTGCGCCGTTTCTTTCAAGGCTTGAAGGCCGTCAGGCCTGGCGCGCAGGCAGCACGGTGGCGCGGCATTCGCCAAAGCCTATGCGAGCAGCACCGGGCTTTTCGCACCAGCCGGTAAAGACCACGGCATCGCCGTCCAGCAAAAAAGTGCGGGTTTCGCCATTGGGCAGGGTCAGCGGCTTTTTGCCGCCTTCGGTGATTTCCAGCAGCGCGCCGGCTTCGGACGTGGTGGGGCCGGAGAGCGTGCCCGTGCCCAGCAGATCGCCGGGCTGCAGATCACAGCCGTTGACGCTGTGGTGGGCCATCAGCTGGGCCATGGTCCAGTAGGCGTGGCGGTAGCTGGTCTGGGTGATCTGGGCGGCAGGCTGGCCGGCTGCACGCATCTGGGGCGTCTGAATGGCGACGGTGAGCTGCACATCGAGCGCGCCCTGTTCGCGGTTGGCCTGCGAGCTCAGATAGGGCATGGGCTGGGGATCTTCGGCAGGGCGGGTGAAGGCCGTGCGGTAGGGGGCCAGCGCTTCCAGAGTCACGATCCAGGGCGAGATGCTGGTGGCGAAGTTCTTGGACAGAAACGGGCCCAGGGGCTGGTATTCCCAGGCCTGCACGTCGCGGGCCGACCAGTCGTTGAGCAGGCACAGGCCGAAGATGTGGTTCTCGGCCGCTTCAATGGCAATGGCATCGCCCCAATGGTTGCCTTGGCCGGTGTAAATGCCCATCTCCAGCTCATAGTCGAGACGGTTGCAGGGCTTGAGCACGGGGTCGACGTCGGGAGCCTTGAGCTGGCCGTTGGGACGGTGAAAATCCACACCCGAGATGCGGATGCTGGAGGCGCGGCCGTGGTAGCCGATAGGCACCCACTTGTAGTTTTCCATCAGCGGATTGGTGGGGCGAAACAGCTTGCCCACATTGGTGGCGTGATGGACCGAGGTGTAGAAGTCCGTGTAATCGCCGATCCTGGCGGGCACGGTGTATTCGACTTCCGCCTGGGGCACGAGGCAAGCCTGAAGAGCGGCTTGCTGGGCCGAGCCCAGGCGCAGACCGCGCGACAGGGCCAGGCGCAGGGCCGCGCACTGGGCGGGGCTCATGGCCATCAATGCGTTGAGCTGGGCTTGCGCTGCCGCCTCGACCTGGGCTTGCACTTCGGCACCCAGAGCCTGGGCATCGCGCACGGCGGCCATGTCCAGCACCTGATCGCCAATGGCGACGCCGCCACGGAAGGCTTCGTTCTTGCCGCTGCGGCGGAACACGGCAAACGGCAGGTTTTGAATGGAGAAGTCGCTGCTGCCGGTATTGGCAGATGCCACCCAGCTTTGCAGGGCCGGGTCGTGGGTTTCGTTCAAAGCCATTGTTGTCTCCTAGGATTGATATACGTGAAATCGGCTTGAAGCGCTTGTCGCATATGCGCTGTCAGCTATTGATTTGATTGTTGTTGTCGTTGTTGTCGTTGTTGTCGTTCAAGCGGCGGCAAAGCCTCCGTCCATGTTCCAGTGGGCGCCGCGTACCTGGGCTGCGTTGTCGCTGGCCAAGTAGCTGGCCAGCGAGGCCACCTGCTCCACCGTCACAAAAGCCTGTGAGGGTTGCTTGGTTCCCAGCAGCCGGCTGGAGGCGGTGTCGGCATCCAGCACCTCGCGCTGGGCCAGGGCATCGATTTGTGCCTGCACCATCGGGGTCAGCACCCAGCCGGGGCAGATCGCATTGCAGGTCACCGGCGTGGTGGCCAGCTCCAGGGCCACGGATTTGGTCAGTCCTATCAGCCCGTGCTTGGTGGCCACATAGGCGGGCTTGCGCGCCACGCCCACCAGGCCGCTGACCGAGGCCACATTGATGATGCGGCCCCAGCCCTTGGCCAGCATGGCCGGCGCGCAGGCCTGAATGCTGTGAAACGGCGCCGAGAGATTGACGGCCAGCATGGCGTTCCATTGCGCTGGCGGAAACTGCAGCACTGATTCCACATGCTGCATGCCGGCGTTGTTGACCAGAATGTCCACGCTGCCCAGCTCGCTGGCAATGCGCGCCGCCAGCGGGGCAATGTCCTCGCCCTGGCTCAGATCCAGTGCGTAGTAGCGGGCCGGTACGCCCAGGGCTTGCAGCTCGGCCAGCAAGGCATGGGTTTTCTCGTCTGCGGCCGAGCGGCCGTGCAGGGCAATGGCGGCACCGTCGCTGGCCAACTGCTGCGCGATGGCCCAGCCAATGCCGCTGGTGGAGCCGGTGACCCAGGCCACGCGGCCGGTGTGGGGACGAGGTTGCGAGAACTGGGTCATTTGAGCAAGTCCATTTCCATGTGCACGTACTCGCTGATGAAGCGCACCTTGGCCCAGTAGATGATCAGCCCCTGCGGATTGCAGGCCCAGCGCAGCGCCTGCATCAGCGGCGTGCCCAGCTGCACGCTCAGATGCTGGGCAATCAACTCATCGGCCGGGGCCACGCTCAGGTGCTGGCGCGCCGTGGCAATGCGCGAGGGGTGGCTGCCCAAGGCCTGGGCCAGCGTGGCGCGTTGGAGCTGGGGCTGAATCTGGGCGTAAAGCGTTTGCTCCAGGTACAGCTCGGAGAGGCAAAAGCGGTCCTCGCCATGCGTGTGCACGCGCAGCAGATGCACATAGGCGGGGGCCATTTCGCCTGGCAGGGGGAAACCGGACGGAATTGGCGGCACGGAATCCTTGATCGTGCGTAGCGTGGTCTGCTGAATCTGCTCGCCAAAGGCAACCAGCTCCTTCCAGCTGGTGGGCAGCAGAAAGGACGGCGGCTTGTAAGGCTGGCCCATCACCCGGGTGCCGCCGCGCTTGCGCGTTTCCAGCAAGCCTTCATCGACCAGTGCATGCACGGCCATGCGAACCGTGGTGCGCGAGACCTTGTGCAAATCCTCCAGCTCCTCCACCGTGGGAATGCTTTGCCCCACACCCCATTCACCGGTCGTGATCTTGTTGCGAAACAGACGTGCCAGCTGCAAATACAGCTTGTCGCGAGTCTGGGCGCTTGCAACGGGGGGCGTGGGCTGTGACATAGGCAGAGCGAGGATGAAGTGGATGAATAAATAAAGTACTTAAAAAGATACTTTATTTTCGCATGACTACAAGGCCTTCCTGCACACAGGGGACTTCGTGGCAAAGATTAAAGGCCAGTCTGGCTGCATCAATTGACAAATGTCACCATTTTCAGGGTCGCAAAGAATTCTAAACTCTACGTTTTTGATAGCTAAGTATGTAATCTGCACGTGCAGCAACATGTTTTTTCAGTGGCGATACGCGCCCGAGGAGTTGGGGTTTTCATGCAGCAGCAGTACGCGTGGCAGTTTTTCCGCGCCGGTGAGGTGGATCAGGTCGTCATCCGCAACGGGCAGGACATTGCCCATCTTGGTGAGCTGGATCAGAAGTTGTGGGTGGCGCTGGCTTGCCCTACCCGGGGCATTGAGTTCGACAGCGCCACGCTGGACTTGATTGACGAGAGCAAGGATGGTCGTATCCGCCCGCCCGAACTGGTGGCTGCCTGCGAATGGGCCGTGGCTCGCGTGCGCGATCCGCAGGTGCTGGCCGATGGGGGCGATGTGCTGCAACTGTCCAGCATCAACGATCAGACCGAAGCAGGCGTCTTGCTGCTGGCCGAGGCCAGGCGCGTGCTGGCGCTGGCGGGCTGCCCCGAGGCCACGTCGCTGACGCTGGCCCAGGTGCAGCAGCGCCTGGCTTCGTTGCAGGCGCTGCGTTTCAATGGCGATGGCGTGATCTCGGCCGCCACGGCAGACGGTGACGAAGCGCTGGCGGCATTGATTGCCCGGATTCAGGACAGCTATGGTGCCGTGGAGGGTTGCGACGGCGTGCCCGGTATTGACCGCAGCAAGGTCGAGGCTTTTTTTGCCGATGTCCAGGCCTTGCAAGCCTGGTTTGCGCTGGCTGCCGAACTGGGTTGCCAGTTGCAGCCCCGCGCGCTGGCGCTGGCGGCGGCCGAGGCCGTGAACGCCGTACAGGCCAAGGTGGACGATTTTTTTGCCCGCACCCGCCTGGTGGAGTTCGACGCCAATGCCCTGGCAGCGCTGAACCCCACGTCAGAAGGCTATGCAGCCCTGGGTGCCCAGGTGCTGAGCAACACCTCTGCGGGGTTGGCAGCGTTGCCGCTGGCCGCCGTGAGCGGTGAGCGCAGCCTGCCGCTGGTGCATGGCGTGAACCCTGCCTGGGCGACTGCCTTGCAGACCTTGCGCGAGCAGGCCGTGGCCCCGGTGTTTGGCCAAGCGCTGAGCGCGTTGACCGAGGCGCAGTGGGAAGAACTCAAGGCCACGCTGGCCCATTGCCAGCAATGGCTGGCATCTTGCCCGGCCACGCCGCTGGGCACCTTGGCGGAGGCCGAAATCCATGCGCTGCTCCATGGCGGGCTGCAAGCGGCCGTGACGGAGCTGCTTGACCACGATGACGCCGAGAAAGAGCACAGCCTGCAGGCCGTGGCGCTGGAGAAGCTGATTCGCCTGCAGCGTGATCTGCTGCCGCTGCTCAACAACTTTGTCTCCTTCTCCAGCTTTTACCGCCGTGAGGGGGCGGCGTTTCAGGCCGGCACCTTGTTCCTGGATGGCCGCAGCTGCGATTTGACGGTGGAAGTGGCCGATGCCGCTTCCCATTCGGTGCTGGCTGCCATGGCCAAGACCTATCTGGCTTACTGCGAATGCAAGCGTGCAGGGGTGAAGAAAACCATAGTTGCCGCCTTTACGGCCGGCGATGTGGACTTTCTGTTTGTGGGGCGCAACGGCGTGTTCTACGACCGTGCGGGCAATGACTGGGATGCCACCATTATCAAGCTCATTGACAACCCCACCAGCATTGGCCAGGCCTTTTTCTCGCCCTACAAAAAGTTTGTGCGCATGATCGAAGAGCAGGTGGCCAAGCACGCTGCCGCCAAGAACGACGTCGTCAACGCTGGCCTCAGCAACAACGCCGCCAAGCTGGTGACGGCGCCCAAGGATCTGGCTCCGGCCCCCGCTGCTGCGGCTCGCAAAACCGATGTCGGCACGGTGGCCGCCATTGGCGTGGCCTTGGGTTCTTTGAGCGCCGTGATCGTCGGGATTTTTGGCAAATTCATCGAGTTAGGCCCTTGGATTCCCGTTGCCATCCTGGGCATGATTCTGGCCATTTCCGGGCCCAGCATGCTGATCGCCTGGCTCAAGCTGCGCCAGCGCAGCCTGGGGCCGATTCTGGATGCCAGCGGCTGGGCCATCAACGGTCGCATGAACATCAATCTGGGTCTGGGCCGCAGCCTGTCGCAAACGGCCAAGGTGCCGGGCAATGCCAAGCGCAGCTATGCAGATCCCTATGCGGACACACACGGCCTGCGCAACGCTTTGTGCGTGCTAGGACTGGTCGTGATCGCGGCTTTGCTGGCCTGGCGCATGCATTGGCTGGACGGCATGCTTTCGCCAGACTGGCAGCATGCACCAGCCAAGGTGCAGAAGTCTGCCGCGCCAGCTCAGGCTGCGGGTCCGCAGGGGCGATAGCACTCCAGCAGCGGAGTCGGCGGACAGCTGCCGGCTCCGCTTTTGGCCCTGGCCCCAGCGGCCGAGGCCCGCAGCGTTACGACGCAGCGCTTGGTGCCGGCAGCACCTTGGCGGGATTGAGCAAGTTTTTCGGATCCAGTGCCTGCTTGATCTGCCACATCAACTCCAGCTCCACGGGTGTCTTGCACAGCAGCAGGTCGTCGCGCTTGGCCACACCTATGCCATGCTCGGCCGAGATGGAGCCATTTTGCTGGTGCGCCAGTCCGTCCACCATCCGCGAGACGGATACATAGTGTTCGGACAGGAACTGCGCAGCCGAAGCATGCTTGGGGCGCAAGGGGTTGAAGTGCACATTGCCATCGCCCATATGCCCGTAGATCACCATGCGTGCGTCGGGTGCCATCTCCAGCACCTGGGTCGATGCTTGCGCGATGAAGTCCGCCACCTTGGACAAAGGAATGGAGATATCGCATTTGATGCTGCCGCCCTCGCGCGTCTGGGCGTCCGAAATCTCCTCGCGCAGCCGCCAGAAAGCCTGGGCGTCGGCGATGCTGGCAGCGATGGCTGCGTCGTTGATCAGGCCTCCAGCCATGCCTTCCTCGAGGATGCGCATCAACGTGGCATCCAGAGTCTGGGCATCGCCACCCGAGCTCAGCTCGATCAGCACCATCCAGTCGTGCGCTTCGGGCAGGGGAGAGCTCCACTGCGGCATGGACTCCAGCACCAGGCTCAGCGCCGGGCCTGAAATCAGCTCAAAAGCCGTGACCGCCTGGCCGGCAATGCGCTTGGCTTCGGTCAGCAACTGGACGGCCGCATGCGGGTCTTTCACGGCGACCCATGCCACCGCCGTGGCGCTGGGCAGCGGCATCAGCTTGAGCACGGCGGCAGTGATGATGCCCAGCGTGCCTTCGGAGCCAATGAACAGTTGCTTGAGGTCGTAGCCGGTGTTGTCCTTGCGCAGGCCGCGCAGCGAGGAGTAGATGCGTCCATCGGGCAGCACGGCCTCGATGCCCAGGGTCAGGTCGCGCATATTGCCGTAGCGCAGCACGGCCGTACCGCCGGCATTGGTCGAGAGATTGCCGCCGATCTGGCATGAACCTTCGGAGCCTATGCGCAGCGGAAACAGGCGGCCGGCGGTTTCGGCTGCAGCGCGCGCGGCCTGCAGCGTGACGCCGGCCTGCAGCGTCATGGTGTCGTTGACGCTATCGATCTCCTGCACCTGATTCATGCGGCGCAGATTGAGCACCACGGCATCACCGGCGGCGTCTGGCACGGCACCGCCCATGAGCGAGGTGTTGCCACCTTGCGGCACCACAGGGATGTGGTTGCGGGAGCACAGCGCCAGCACTTCGCTGACCTGCTCGGTGGTAGCCGGCAGCACCACCGCCAGGGCCTTGCCGTGGTAGAGCTTGCGGTAGTCGGTGGTGAAGGGCTGCATGTCGGCCGAGGCATCGAGGCAGGCCTTGTCACCGACGATGGCGCGCAGACTTTCGAGGAGTTGTGTGGGGGAGATCTTGGAAATTTCAGTCATTTTCAGTAGGCTCCGCGCGCTTCGGCGGAAATGGCCGGGGCGGCCGGCTTGCCCAGAAAATCGGCAGCCAGTCGGCGGGCGGCATTGGCGTAGAGCAGCAAGTCGACGCCGACCGCGACAAAGGTGCAGCCGAGTTCAAGGTAGCGTCTGGCCAGCGTGGGGTCCGAGGTGAGCGTGCCGGCCGCCTTGCCTGAGGCCTTGATGGTGCGCATCGCCGCTTCGATGGCGGCCTGCACCTCGGGGTGACCGGGGCGTCCGCGATAGCCCATGGACGCGGCTAGGTCGGCCGGGCCAATGAAGACGCCGTCCACGCCGTCCACCGCGCAGATCGCTTCCAGATTGGCCAGCGCCGCTACCGTCTCTACCTGTACCAGCAGGCAGACTTCCTCGTCGGCGACATCGAGATAGTCGCTGCGTGCGCTCCATTGCGAGGCGCGACCAACCGCGCTGCCCACGCCGCGAATGCCCAGCGGCGGATAGCGTGTGGCCGACACCAGGCGCTGGGCCTGCTCTGCGGTATCGACCATGGGCACCAGCAAGGTCTTGGCGCCTATGTCCAGCAACTGCTTGATCAGTGCCGTGTCGCCGTGGAGCACGCGTACCACAGGCTGTGTCTTGTGAGCCGCCACGGCCTGCAGTGCGGCCAGGGTGGAGCGAAAGTCATTGGGTGCGTGTTCGCCGTCAATCAGCAACCAGTCGAAACCCGTGCTGGCGCTGACTTCGGCCATGTAGGGATCTGCCATGGAAAGCCAGAGGCCGACCTGAGGCTGCTGAACGGCCAGTGCGGCCTTGAAGGGGTTGTTTGCGGGCATGTGATAGCTTGGTGGAGGTGAAGGTCGGGCGCAAAAGCGCCTCAGGCGACCCGGTGGAGGGCGGGCAGTGCGGTGTGGGTCAGATGGTCCACGATGTTCTGCGCAGTCATGGTGGCGACCTGCAGGCCTGCATCGCGCGTCACGCCGGCCACATGGGGAGTTAGAAGCACCTGGGCCAGTGTTGCCAGTGGGTGGGTGGCGGGCAGGGGCTCGGTATCGAAGGTGTCCAGGCCGGCGCCGCCGAGTTGGCCGCTGCGTAACGCGTCGATGAGTGCGGCCTCATCCACGACGGGGCCGCGCGCGGTGTTGATGAGAAGGCTGCCGCGTGGCAGCAGGGCCAGCTCGCGTGCGCCGATCAGGCCCCGGCTGCGCTCGGTCAGCGGGCAGTGCAGGCTCAGGATGTCGAGTTGGGGCAGCAGGCGGTGCAGCTCGGCCTCGGTGGCAAAGCCGTCGGCCTGGCCCTGAGGCCGCAGCACCAGCACTCTGGCGCCCAGGGCGCTGGCCAGTTGCGCAGTCGCGCGGCCTATGCTGCCGTAGCCGACGATGCCCACCGTGGCGCCGCGGAAGTCGCGGCCCTGCCAGGTGCTGCCGGCCCATTCGCCGGCGCGCACCATGCGGTCCAGCTGCGGCAGCTGGCGCGTGAGCGCCAGCATCAGGGCCAGGGCATGCTCGGCCACTGCGCCGGCATTGGCACCGGGTGCCACGGCCACGGCAATGCCGTGTGCGCGCGCCGCTTCCAGGTCCACGCTGTCCACGCCGGCGCCGTTCTTGGCCACGATGCGCAGCGCCGGCGACGCTGTCAGCACACGGTCGGTGATGGGGGCAGAGCCGCGCAGCACGATGGCCTGCGCGCCGGTCTCGGCCAGGCGCGCGGCCAGTGCGTCTTCGCTGAGGCTGCCGGGCAGAAAATGCAGTTGGCCGCCGGCCTGCTGGATGATGCGCTGCGCAGGCTCGGCCCAGTGCGACGCGGTGACTAGAACGTGGAAGTGTGGGGACATGGGTGCGAAGCTCAGTCGATGCGAATGCCTGCCGATTGGATCACCTTGCCGTAGCGGCTCCATTCGTCGGTGGTGAAGCTGGCCAGCTCCTGGGGCGAGCCGGGCCGGGTGCGCACGCCGAGCAAGGCGAACTTTTCTTGCACCTCGGGCAGCTTGAGCACCTGGGTGAGCGAGGTGTTCAGGCGCGTCAGCACTTCCTTGCTGGTCTTGGCCGGGGCGTACAGCGCATACCAGGCGTTGACCTCGAAGCCCGGGTAGCCGGCCTCGGCGAAGGTGGGCACATTCTGGAGTTCGGGCAGTCGCGATGCCGAGGCTACGGCCAGGGCGCGCACCTTGCCGCTCTTGAGCAGCGGCGAGGCGCTGGTCAAAGTGTCCAGGATCATGTCCAGGCGCCCGCCCATCAGGTCCATGGTGTGGGCGTTGCCGCCTTTGTAGGGCACATGGTTGATCTGCAGCTGGGCGCGCTGCTTGAACAGCTCGGCGGCCAGGTGCAGGGGCGATCCGTTGCCGGAGGAACCGTAGTTGAGCTGGCCCGGCTGCTTGCGTGCCGCTTCCACCAGGGACTTGAGGTTGGTGTAGGGCGAGTCCTGGGCCACGACCAGGATCATGGGCACCACGCCGATCATGCCTATGGGCGCGAAGTCGGCCACCGCGTCGTAGCCGGGGCGGGCGTACAGGTGGGGGCTGACGGCATGGCTGGCCAGCGAGCCCAGCACCAGGGTATAGCCGTCGGCCTGCGCCTTGGCGGCTGTCGCGGTGCCGATGGTCGTGCCCGCGCCGGGCCGATTGTCTATGACCACGGGTTGTTTGAGGTCCTCGCCCATCTTCAGGCCGATGAGGCGCGCTACCGCATCGTTGGCGCCTCCGGCGGGGTAGGGAACGAGTAGGGTGACCGGCTTGGCGGGGTAGGCGTTTTGGGCATGGGCCAGCGGCGCAGCCAGCGGGCAAGCCAGGGCTGCGGCGCACAGTAGCAGGCCACGGCGGCTGAAGCGGGAAGAGGTGGAAGAATTCATGGTGCTTGTCTCCTGTTGTGATTGCTCTTACGGCATGGGGCAGTACCCCGGGTGCGCAGGGACCCGCTCCATGCTGCGGGCCCTGCGTTGATCTCAGTGCTTTGCTGTGGTCTTGGCTCTCTCGTTGCGTTCAGATGCGGGCGGTCGGGCCGCAGGCTTCAGGCGTCCAGCCCGCCCTGGCAGACGTATTTGGTGTGCAGATAGTCGTCCAGGCCGTGGGTGGAGCCCTCACGGCCGTAGCCAGAATCCTTCACGCCACCAAAGGGTGCGGCCTCGGCGGCAAGCGCGCCTTCGTTGATGCCGACAATGCCGGTTTCCAGTGCATCGGCCAGGCGCCAGATGCGGCGTGTGTCGTTGGAATAGAAATAGGCGGCGAGTCCGAACGGGGTGTCATTGGCCTGGGCGATGACTTCGGCTTCGTCGGAAAAACGTGTCAGTGGTGCAATCGGGCCGAAGGTCTCTTCGCTGGCGCAGGCCATGCTGGCGTCTGCACCCGCCAGCACGGTGGGGGCGAAGTAGTTGGTGCCGAGCGCAGGCAGGCGCGTGCCGCCGGTGAGCACGACTGCGCCGCGCGCCACGGCATCCTGCACATGGCGTTCGATCTTCTCGACGGCGCGCGCATTGATCATGGGGCCGATCTGTGAGCCCGCATCGCTGGCCGGGCCGACCTGCAGCGCGGCCACGCGGGCCACCAGCAATGCGGCGAAGCGGTCGTGTACGGCCTCGTGCACAAACACGCGGTTCGGGCAGACGCAGGTCTGGCCGCCGTTGCGGAACTTGGCCGCCATCAGGCCTTCGACGGCCGCTTCAAGGTCGGCATCTTCGAACACGATGAAGGGCGCATTGCCCCCAAGCTCTAGAGAGAGCTTCTTGAGCGTGTCGGCCGAGCGGCGTGCCAGATGCTTGCCTACCGGCGTCGAGCCGGTGAAGGTGATTTTTCGCACGCGTGCGTCGTCAAGCCAGACGTCAACTACTTGCGGCGTGTGCTCGCGCGATGCCGTCACGATGTTCAAGACTCCGGGTGGCACGCCGGCCTCTTGCGCCAGAGCGACCAGTGCCAGCGAAGTCAAAGGCGTGTCCTCGGCGGGTTTGCAGACCACGGTGCAGCCCGCAGCGAGTGCCGGCGCGATCTTGCGCGCAATCATGGCGGCGGGAAAATTCCAGGGTGTGATGGCGGCGACCACGCCTACCGGTTCTTTGAGCGCGAACATGCGCCGCCCCGGAACCGGCGCCGGAATCACTTCGCCGTTGGCGCGTGTGGCTTCCTCGGCAAACCACTCGATATAGCTGGCCGCATAGCTGACTTCACCGCGTCCTTCGGCCAGGGGCTTGCCCTGTTCGCGCGAGATCAGTCGGCCCAGGTCTTCCTGATGCGCGAGCACCAGATCGTTCCAGCGCTTGAGAATCTGCGCGCGCTGCTTGGCTGGTGTCTTGCGCCATGCAGGAAAGGCGGCATGGGCGGCATCGACGGCAGCACGTGCCACGGCGGCATCGGCGTCGGGAATGGATGCGATCACGGCGCCGGTGGCCGGATCGGTGACATCGAAACTGGGCCCGACTTCAGGACGCTGCCATTGGCCGGCGATGAAATGGGTACTGCGTTGCAGGTCGGAGCGCGAAAGAGTCAAAGGCATGGCGTGGGGAAATTTGAGAATGTGGGGTGGGCGAACAATCAACTCACAATGCCCAGGTGCCAGGGCACGAACTCGTGGTCGCCAAGGCCGAGCAGCTCGCTCTTGGTTGGTTCGCCAGAGGCGTGCCACAGAATCTGCTCGAAAATGCGCTGGCCCAGTTCGGGCACGGACAGCTCGCCGTCAATCACCACGCCGCAGTTGATGTCCATGTCTTCTTCCAGGCGGCGGAACATCGGCGTGTTGCTGGCCAGCTTGATGGTCGGTGCGGGCTTGCTGCCGAACATGGAGCCGCGCCCGGTGGTAAAGCAGATCAGCTGGGCTCCGCTGGCAATCTGGCCTGTCGCTGCCACGGGGTCGTAGCCGGGCGAGTCCATGAAAACGAAGCCGGCTTCCTTGATTGGCTCCGCATATTCGTACACGGCGCGCAGCGGCGTGGTCCCGCCTTTCATGGCCGAACCCAGCGATTTCTCGAAAATATTGGCCAGGCCGCCGGCCTGGTTGCCGTGGCCGACCACGCCGTTGAACTGGGCGTTCTGGCCTGCTGCATAACGCTCCCACCAGGCCAGACGATCGAGCAGTTTTTGCCCGACTTCCGGAGTGGCTGCACGGCGTGTGAGCATGAACTCCACGCCATGGATCTCGGGTGTTTCGGACAGGATGGCCGTGCCGCCGTGGCGCACCAGCAAATCCATCGCGGCGCCTAGCGCGGGGTTGGCGGTAATGCCGGAGAAACCATCGGAGCCACCGCATTCGAGTCCGATTTTCAGGTGCTCAGCGCTGACTTTGGTGCGCCGCGCGGTATTGGCTTCGGGCAGCATCTCTTCGATGGCGCGGATGCCGGCCTCGATGGTCTGGCGCGTGCCTCCGACTTCCTGCATCACCAGCGTGCGCAGCAGGCGACCGGAATCGAGACCCTGAGAGTCGAGCAGCGCATCGACCTGGTTGCGTTCACAGCCCAGGCCCACGATGAGCACACCGGCCAGGTTGGGGTGGCGTGCATAGCCAGCCAGCGTGCGGCGCAGCAGGTCGAAATGCTCGCTGGGGGAGGACATGCCGCAGCCGCTGGACTGCGCAAAGGCGGCTACGCCATCCACGTTGGGAAAGGCCGCCAGACGTTCGGGCGTGAAGTGCGCTGCGATGCGCTTGATCACGGTGGCCGAGCAATTCACCGACGACAGAATGCCGATGAAGTTGCGTGTGCCGACGCCGCCACCGGCTCGCTCGAAGCCCATGAAGGTCGCGCGCTGCGCCTGGGGCACAAAGTCCACCGGGCGCACATCCTGGCAAAAAGCCGGGTCGCGGTAGCTGTCCACCAGGGAGAGGTTGTGACTGTGCACATAGTCGCCGGCTTGCAGGTCGCGCGCGGCCACGCCGATCATGGTGTCGTACTTCAACACCGGTTCGCCGGCCGCAATGGCCCGCGCTGCGATCTTGTGGCCGGCGGGAATCTGCGCCCTGGCGCGCACGCCGAATTCGGCAATCACCTCGCCCAGGGCAATGGCGGTCTTGGCAACCAGTACGTTGTCGTTCGGGTGCAGACGAAGCAGGGAGCTGTGGTTCATAAGTAGGAAAGCTGCAAGCGGATGGGACAGGGCAATGGCTGGGGGATCAGCCCTTGACCATCAGCTCCTTGAGGCTGAGCTTGCGTATCAGCTCGGTCTCTTGCTGGTAGACGGCCTGTACGTATTTGCGATAGTCGGGGCCGTCCTGGTACATGACCGGCGCATCGATGCTCTCGGCCACCTTGCGGAACTCCTCGCTGTTGACGGCCGTGCGGAAGACGTCGCGCAGGCGTTTTTCGATGGCGGCGGGCAAGCCCTTGGGCGCACCGATGCCGTTGGGCGCTTCCACCACCACGTCAAAACCCAGCTCCTTGAGCGTGGGTGTGTCCTTGAAGCGCGGCGTGCGCGCCTCGCCCCAGGTGGCCAGCAGGCGCATCTTGCCGGCTTCGACATGGGGTGCCCAGGAGGAGCTGTCGGCCAGCAGGTCGACCTGGCCGCCCAGCACGTCCTGCAAGGCCGCCGAGCCGCCCTTGTAGGCGATGGCGTTGAAGCGCACGCCGGCCGCCTGTGCGAACTGCTCCATGCCCACATGGGTGGCACCGCCGATGCCGGCATGCGCATAGGTGATGACGCCGGGCTGGGTCTTGGCTTTGGCAACTACGTCGCGCAAAGACTTGAACGGAGAGTTCGCGGGCACGGCAATGCCAAAGGTCTGGCCCGAGGTGCGGGCGAGATAGGTGAAGTCCTTGAGCGGATCGAGCTGCACCGTGCCCAGCTGGGAGAAGCGCGTCACGGAGATCGGTATCTGACCAATGGTGTAGCCGTCCGGGCGTGCGGAAGACAAGGCCTTGGAGCCGATCATGCCGGAGGCGCCGGCGCGGTTTTCCAGTGCAATGGGCTGGCCGAGTTCGCGTGCCGCGATCTGGCAGATGACGCGCATGGAGCGATCTGCGGTGCCGCCTGCCGGCCAGGGACAGATGAAGGTGATGGGGCGCTCGGGATACTCGGCGGCGAGCACACGTGTCGATGTGGTGCTCAAGGCAGCGGCGCCTAGGCTGCCAAGAACGATTTGGCGCCGAGTCATGGGGCGTGGGGTGAGCATTCTTGTCTCCGAATGATTGTTTTAGGGTCAGCCCCGCGGATTATTCTGAAGATAATGATTGCAATCTAATGAAATAGCGGACTCGCTTCATAACTTATAGGTTATGAAGTTCCAGATCCTGCAAACACCCCATGAGCCAGATAGATCGCGTTCTGAGATCCAACCTGAAGCTGCGCCACCTGCAATTGCTGGTGGCGCTGGACGAGTTTCGACACCTGGGACGGGTGTCTGAGTTCCTGTCCATCACCCAGCCCGCGGTATCCAAGATGCTGGCGGAGATCGAGAAGATGTTCGATCTGCAACTGTTCTTGCGTTCCACGCGGGGTACGGAACCCACCTCCCATGGCGTCACCGTGGTGCGCTTTGCCCGCTCGGTGCTTGCTGATTACCAGCGCACGCGCGATGAAATCAGTGCGCAGGCCAGCGGCGGTGTGGGGCGGACCAGCGTCGGTGCCATGGTAGTTGCCTTGCCCAGTCTGCTGATGCCGGCCATCTTGCGGGTCAAGCAGCGCTCTCAGCTGACGACGGTCATGGTGGAGGAGGGCGATCTCACGCGGCTGCTGCCCAGGCTGCGGGTGGGGGAGCTGGACTTGATCGTGGGTCGGCTGGAGCCCGGTTATGCGTCGCCGGATCTTGAAACCGAGTCTCTTTACCCGGAGCCGATGTGCATTGTGGTGAGCCCCGAGCATCCCTTGGCCAACAACTCCCAGCCGAGCTGGGAACGACTGGCGCAACTGCCTTGGGTGGTGCCGCCGCCCTGGGCTTCATCCCGCTCCAAGCTGGCCCAGATGTTCTACAAGCACCAGTTGCTGCCGCCGACGGACATTGTGGAAACCTCGTCCTTTTTGGTCACGCTCTCGAGCATGCAGCAGCGGCCGGCCATCGGTTTTCTTGCGCGCAGCGTTGCCGAGCATTTCGAGCGCCAGGGGCTGCTGTGCATTCTGAACCTCAAGGTGCCGATAGAGCTGCCGCATGTGGGCATCATCACGCTGCGCGGTCGAGCGAAAACGCCGGCCAGCCAGTTATTGGTGGACAGCTTGCGCGAGACGGTGGCATCGCGCTAAGCCCCTGGGGCTGGGCATTGAAAAGCGATGCCGCAAGCGTTGCTGGTTGCGGTGCAGCTTGCTCTTGATTGGTGAGCATATTGCGATTGTAAATAATGGATTTCAGATCGATTCGTTGCTGAAATCAAAATAAATCAAGCGCTATAAGCTCTCTTTTTATTGATTGCGGATTGGAGATCAGGCGCGCGGAACGCGAATGGACGACAGCAGCGGCATGCCGGTGCGCCGCGTGAACTCTTCGTAGCTGATGGGGCTGTCCATCCGGGTGTCGGCGCTATTGGCCTGCCAGTGCGCCCAGCTCTGGCCGGTGCTGGCGTCATACACCAGCTTGAAGATATGGCTGGGTACGGCCACCTTGCCGGGGCCAATCGTGGGCGCATTCCTGGCAAATACCGGGCCGGTAAACACATAGACATCGCCTTTGGCGCGCAGCGCGTATTTGCGCGTGGCCTGCTCGACCTGGCTCCAGGCGCCGCCGTTGTGCACCTGGTTTTGCGGCACCATATTCGCCAGGCTGAAGCTCTGGGCCATGGCCTCGGGCGTGCTCATGTCGGCGGCCGGCGCCATATGGCCGCGTGAGTAGCCCGAGCGTTTGTAATCGTCCAGTTCCGAGCGTTCGGCGCGCGGCAGGCGCGCGTCGGCATAGAACTTGTCGCTACGCTCCAGACCCTGGCCTTGCTGCAGCGTGCTGCGGTTCAGGCGCTCGACCACGAACACCGGGGTCTTGGTCAGCCCGTTGTGCAGCACGGCAAAGCTGCTGAAGCACAGCTCGCGTTCATGGGTTTGCAGCTGCAGGGCTGGCGCTTGGCCGCCAGGAAAAAGCTGCGTGCAGTGGCTGAAGCGGCTGGTCTGGCTGCCCGCTTGCGCAGGGCTGCGCGAGACCGTGCCGCCCACACTGGGAGAATGGGCAGCTCCCGAGGTGGAGTTGCCCGGCAACTGCGGCCAGCCGTTTTTGCGGAAAGCGTCCAGCGTCGGCAGATGCAGCGCCGCCAGCGCCTGGTTGATGAGCTTGTCTGCCGACCAGCCGGGGTTGAAGCCGCAACTGGCAATCTGAAAGCTGGCCAGGGCCGTGGTGGCGCAGGAGATCGCAAAGCGTTTGGTGCGGGAAAAACTGAATAAGGCCGATTTCCTGGAGGCCGCGCCGCGCTTGCGCGCCGGCGTTTTCTTGTTCTTGGCGGTGGTCATGCGGGCGCAATGGTACGCCGCCTTGGTGCTTCCAAAAGCATAGTGCGGCCTTTGGGCCGCACTTTATGGGACGGGCAATGAAACCGGGTGTTTCAGTGCCCGGATTTCAAGGCTTGGGCGCGGCTGCCGCCGGCTCCAGCATCTGGGCCACAGCGCATTGGGTGCTGGCCTCGTTCATGGCCACATCGTGCTCTTGTTTGGCCGTTTCCACCGACATGATTTGGGGCAGGCTGACGCCGTTTTTCACGGCCAGGATTTCGGCCATCACGCTGACGGCAATCTCGGCCGGGGTCTTGCTGCCGATATACAGGCCAATGGGGCCGCGCAGCAGGGCCAGGGAGGCCTCGGTTTCGCCGAAGTGCTCCTTCATGCGCTCGCGCCTGGACTGGTTGTTGCGGCGCGAGCCTATGGCTCCCACATAAAAGGCCGAGCTATGCAAGGCTTCAAGCAGGGCCAGATCATCCAGCTTGGGGTCATGGGTGAGGGCAACGATGCAGCTGCGCGCATCGGGTTTGAAGGCGGTCACCGCGTCGTCCGGCATGTCGCTGACCTTGCGGACCTGAGGCACGGCCCAGCTGCCCATGTATTCCTCGCGCGGATCGCAGACGGTGACGGTAAAACCGTTGAACAAGGCCATGGTGGCCAGATACTCGGCCAGGGCGCCAGCACCGATCAAGAGCATGCGGTAGCCCGGGCCCAGATGGTTGGTCAGGGTATGGCCGTCAAACTCCAGCGTGCCGGGCTGCTGGGTGGGGGTCAGGGCGACGTGGCCGTTGCCGCAATCCACGGCGCGCTGGACCAGCGAGCCGCCTTCGAGCTGCTGGACCAGATCCTGCAGGCTGGCCGCATCCGGGTTGAATTCGAGCAGCAGCTCCAGCGTGCCGCCACAGGGCAGGCCAAAACGGTGGGCTTCGTCGGCACTCACGCCATAGCGTGCCAGCTGCGGCGGGCCGTCGGGAATGCCGGCATTGCGGTTCAGTGCCTGGGTGTAGCGCGCAATCAAATCATCTTCTATGCAGCCGCCCGAGACCGAGCCTATGGCCCGCCCGTCTTCGCGCAGCGCCATCATGGAGCCCACGGGTCTTGGCGAGGAGCCCCAGGTGCGAACGACGGTGGCCAGCAAGGCGCGTTGACCGGCTGAGCGCCAGTCCCGCAATGCCTTGAGCACCATGACATCGATGTTGTCCATTGATCGCTTCCTTGTATCGAACACCTGCTCGCATATTGGCGTTTGGCAGGTGTTATTTCTATGTATGTGAACCCTAAACGGAACCCAAAGTGCATGCATGAAAAAGGCCTTCCCGGGCCTGCAAGCAGACGCCGGGAAGGCCTGGCTTTCAAGCAGCGGGTCAGTGGGTCTGTGCTGCCGTCTGCTTGCGCAGCTTGCCCACCTGGTTTGGCAGGTCGCTCCACTCGCCCATGCCGTATTGGGCACGCATGGTGTTGAGCAGGGTGGCGATCTGCGCATCGCTCAAGGCATGGCGGAAAGCGGGCATGGTGCCCAGGTCCGCATGGGCCGGCTTTTGCACGCCTTCGAGCACGGCCATGATGGCGTTGTCAGGCGAGGCGGCGTGCAGACTGGTGCTCAAAGCCAGTTGCGGGCGTACGCCAAAGGTGCTGGCCGAAGGATCGGCACGGTGGCAGGCCATGCAGGCGCCCTGGTAGAGGCGATAGCCTTCGGCGTCCAGTGCCAGCTTGGGGGTAGCCGTCTTTTCCTTGATCATGGCTTGCGCGTCGCCGGGTGCGGCGTTCGCATCGCGGTAAGACATCAGGTAAGTGGCAACCGCGTCCAGATCCGCATCGGATTGCTGGCTCAGGCCGTGAGCGACCGGCGCCATGGGACCGGCGGCCACGCCGTGGCGTTCCGAGAAGCCGGTCTTCATATAGCTGAGCAGATCGTCCTTGGTCCAGGGCAGGGGCGAGGGCGATTGGCTGGTCAGGGCCGGAGCGTCCCAGCCTTCGGCGCTACCGCCTGTCAGGTGGAACTCTCCGGTCTTTTCCGCAGCCAAGCCGTTGCGCGGCGTATGGCAGGCGCTGCAATGGCCCAGGCCTTCGACCAGATAAGCGCCGCGGTTCCATTCGGGCGGCTGCTTTTCATCGTCCTTGACCACGCCGGGCTTCAGATACAACCAGTTCCAGGCGGCAATGCCACGGCGCACGTTGTAGGGGAAGTTCAGTGCCGTCTTGGGCGGTGCGTACTCCACTGCAGGCTCGCTCATGAGGTAGGCGTAGAGCGATTGCATATCCTCATCCGTCACCCGAGAGAAGGCGGTGTAGGGGAAGGCGGGATAGAGGTAATTGCCTTCGCGGTCCACACCATGGCGCATGGCGCGCTCGAAGGCCTCATAACTCCAGCCGCCAATGCCGGTCTGGACATCGGGCGTGATGTTGCTGGTGTAGATGGTGCCAAAGGGGCTGGGCATGGCCAGACCGCCGGCATTGGTCTTGCCGTTGGGTACGGTGTGGCATACCGCGCAGTCGCCCATGGCCGCCAGCAGCTTGCCCTTGGCAATTTGCTGGGGCGAGAACTCGGCCGTGGGAATGCTGGCCTGCGGCGCAATCTCGCCCTGATGGGTGAGGGCCAGGCCGGCGGCGGCCAGTACCACCACGAGTGCGGCGCCACCCACCACGATTTTTTTGAAAGTGTTCATCTTGATCGTCTCTGCTTTGTGGGTCACTTGGATGCGGTCTTGGCTGCCTTGAGCGCAGCCAGCACGCGGCTGGGCGTGAACGGCACTTCCAGCAGACGGATGCCGGCAGCATCGAAGACGGCGTTGGCCACGGCAGCCGCGCTGGGCACGGAAGCCGATTCGCCGGCGCCCATGGGCGCTTCGTCGGGACGCTCGACCAGCAGGGAGTCGATCTCGGGCAGTTCGTCAAAGCGCAGGATGGGGTAGCCGCCCCATTCCAGCGAAGTCACGCCGCTCTTGTCGAAGGTGACAAATTCCTTGAGCACGCGGCTGGTGGACTGCACCACATTGCCGTGCACCTGATGGCGCACGCCTGCGGGGTTGACCATGGCACCGGTGTCCTGTGCCACAAAGACCTTGTCCACCTTGACTGTGCCGGTTTCACGATCCACGGTCACATCGACCACCCAGGTGGCCCAGGCTGCGCCATAGCCGGGGAATTTGCTATGGATGTAGCGCGCATAGGCAAAACCACGGCCTTTGACCAAGCGTTGATCGTCGGGGGCTGGCGTGCGGTGGGCTGGGCCTGCAACCCAGTTGCACTGCTTCTTGGCTTCGGCAATCAGCGCCACGGCGCGCGGGTCTTTGAGGTAGCGCAGGCGGTACTCGATGGGGTCGGCTTTGGCCAGATAAGCGCACTCATCAATCCAGGATTCATGCGCGAAAACATTGGGCAAGGCGGAAACGCCGCGCATCCAGGAGGCGCGCACGATAGGCACGGCATCCTGCGAAATCATGCGCATCTTCGGATATTCGTACTGCGGAATCGCCGTGCGGTCACCCATTTGCTGGGCATCGATCTTGGCGGAAACCTTGCCCGTCAGGATCAGGGCCAGCGCGGAAGCGTTGTTAGACGGGTAGCAGGTGCGCAGCTCGTAGGCAGTCACATTGTGTTGCTCGTCCATGCCGCCGCGCACGCGGATCAGCTGGCCGGTGCCCTTGGGCTCCCAGCCGGACTCCTGCTCGCGCATCAGCTGCACGCGCACAGGCTTGCCGCCGACAGCGGCAGACATCAGGACGGCATCGGAGCAGACGTCGTCAGCGCAATTGCGGCCGTAGCAGCCGGAGGCTTCCAGGCGGGTCACGTTGACGTTGTCGGCGTTCACGTCCATGAGCTTGGAGATGTCCTTGCACACGTCGTGAGGGTTTTGCGAACCGGTCCAGACCTGAATCTGGCCATTGCCCACTTCCGCAATCGCGCAGGATGGGCCAATGGAGCCGTGGGCGTGATAAGGCCAGACATAGTCGCGTGTCAGCTGAATCTTGGCTTGCTCTACTGCCTGGAGCGAGCCTTCGTCTTCTTGCAGTACGCGATCGGTCTTGCTGTGATCGACCAGGGTTTGGTGCAGGCCGTTCAGGGACAGGTCGGGCAGACCGGCCCATTCCTTCCAGGTGACCTTGAGCTGGTGCATGGCCGCAATGGCCTGCTCTTCGCGCTCGGCGACCACGCCGACGAAGTCGCCCTTGATCACGACCTTGACGATGCCGGGCAGGTGGGCGATGGACTTTTCATCGACCGAGACCAGGCTGGAGCCCAGAGGAGCCGTGGCATCAGCGCCTGTATAGGGGGGGCGAATCACGCGGCCGTGCAGCATGCCGGGCACGCGCAGATCGTGGATGTAGGTGAGCGCGCCCAGCACCTTATTGGGAATGTCCACGCGTTGCACCGACTTGCCTACGTACTCAAAGCCCGACTTGCGCAGCGCGATCTTTTCGTCTACTTCGATCTGCAGATCCTGGCCTTGCACCAGCTCGCCATAGCCAAAGCGCTTGCCGCCGGCGATGACAAAGCCTTTTTGCGTGGTGATGCGCTCGGCAGGAACGCCGGATTTCTCGCTGGCCAGTTTGATCAGCAACTGGCGTACCTGTGCTGCGGCGTGGCGCATGGGCAGGGACGAGACCTGAATGGTGTTGCTGGCAATCGTGGGGCCGAGGTCGGGGGTGCGGGCTGTGTGGCCCAGCACCATGGTCACGGCGGAGAAGTCCACATACAGCTCGTCTGCCACCAGCTGACCCAGCGCCGTGCGTATGCCTGTGCCCAGGTCCACGTGACCGTTGTAGGCGGTGACGGAGCCATCGGCACCAATGGCGATGAAACTGTCCACCAACTTTGCCGAAGGAATCGCAAAAGCGCCCTTGGCGGCTGCTTCGGGGGCAGTCTGGGCCATCAGCAAATGGCCGCCGGCCATGGAGCCGACCATCAGCATGCCGCCGGCCTTGAGCAGTTGACGACGGGTGAGTTGTGCTTGATTGTCTTTGGTAAAGAATTTCATGATCAAGCGGCCTTTTGTTCTTTGGATGCGGCAGCGGCGGGAATGGCTGCACTGCGGCCCTGCGCAATCAGCTCGCGGGCACGGGCTGCGGCCTGCATGATTTCCACATGAGTGCCGCAGCGGCACAGATGACCCGACAAAGCGTGTTTGACTTCGTCATCGCTGGCCTGGGGCTTCTGGTTGAACAGGGCCACCAGAGCCATGATCATGCCGTTGGTGCAGTAGCCGCACTGTGCGGCCTGCGCATCGACAAAGGCCTGCTGAACCACATGCAAAGTGAAAGTGCGCGCTGCAGTTGCAGGCATTGCGCTCTTGTCTGCACTGACATCCAGCACGGCTGCATTGCGCAAGGCTTTGGCTTTGGCGTCCTGGCTGGCTTCGGGAGAGAGGCCTTCCAGCGTGGTGACTTTCTTGCCTTGAACCACGCTCAGAGGCACAGAGCAGGAGCGCGCCACCTTGCCGTCAATCAGCACGGCGCAAGCGCCGCACTCGCCCAGGCCGCAACCAAACTTGGGGCCGTTGAGCTGCATGTCATTGCGCAGCACATAGAGAAGAGGTGTATCGGGAGCTGCGCTAGGCGCGTCCACTTCCTGGCCGTTCAGGGTGAATTTCATGGCATCCATCGTGTTGGGTTTTATGTATAGTCAATTATAAGACTCACATGAATTGCTTGCTTGATGGTGCAATGCGGCGAAGAATTCACGGTGTTTGAATGAAATGCGGCAATACAAAGAAGGCGGCGCTGGGGGCAAGCGCTGCAAACCCTGGAGGGTTTATCTGTTGCGCACGGCTGGGTCGGCTGCCATGAGCTGTGCCGCACTGGGCAGTGCACATAAGCCAAACAGGTTTTAGGTGGAGAAAATCCGTGCGAAGCGGCTTTGCAACAGATTCCTACAACAAGGTTTTCTTTTGAGGTTCATTCTGGGCGCATGGCAGGCAGGCTTTGGCTTGCTGTTCGTCACTCGGAAGTAGTAAAACCATGCAACAGAAAAAAGTCTCAACAGTGGTGCCGATAGCGAAGTTGGCGTCTGAGAGACTGGCAATGACAGCGGCGGTGCAAAAGCGTATAGCCTCTTTAAAAGGCGAGATGCACCCTTTGGCTCAAAAGCAGTACAAGTCTGTGTACTGGCCGCTCCAGATGGGGCAACTTATCAAAAGTCTGAATTTCAGTCAGCAGCAGTGCAAATGTAATAAGCGGCAGCCGGAGGATGAGATGAGTTCCCTGCCAACTATGCAAATGCATTGAGCGTTGAGACTGGCGGACTCACTTGGTACGACCCCACAGCTTGATTGCCCGCCTTGTGCGGGCAATCTTTTTAGCAGCTCTCGGGAATGCTGGCTGCAGCCGCCCCCACCGTAGCAATGCCGGGCTGGGTAAACAGGATTTCCCGATTCTCTGCATCCATTTGCTGCACCACAATCGCTCCGTCGTCATGAAGATAGACGCGCACCGAGGCTTCTTCATCCAGATCCCAGTATGCAACTGCGCTACCCACGCCGTTCCAGCCATGTGCTTGGCTGAAGCTGCGGCGGCGCAATGCCTTGATCAGCGACTCGGGGGCTCCCAGTTCACTGTTCACCGCAATCCATAGATCAATGACCATGTCATGGGCCGTCTGCTGTGAGCTGCAAGGTTGTGCGGCTTGCAGACGGGAAATCCATGTCTGCAGGCGTGCGGCAAAAGGGTAGATCATGGTTCAGGCGTAGGACTGCTGGATTCGGAAATTGGATGTAGTCATTTAACTTACACCAAGAATGTATTTGGCCTGCACCTAAATTACCAGCTAAAACAGAAGATACACAAGCTTATTGTTACTTTTCCAGTTTCTCGGCACCAATTTTTCGCCTGGGTGCTTGAGCATTGTGCGGACGGAAACTTGCTGTATGCGTCATATCTCGCGATGACACGGGCCACAAAAAAAGGGCCTTGCGGCCCTATGAAATCAAGTCGGTGCGCTTACTGTCCGTATTGGCGTTTGGCATCGGTGATGCAGGTTTCCTTGGCATTGCCAGACAGTGCATCGCAGCGCTGCTTGACGGCCTTGTAGTCCGCTTCGCGTGTCTTGTCGCTGGCATCCTTGCGGGCTTGGGCCAGGTCGGAGGGCTTGGCACCGGGGTCATGGCTCACTTGCGCGACCTTGGCTGCTTCCAGGGCCTTGATGTGATTTCCCTTGGCATCCTTCTTGCAGACATCCTTGTCATTGCCGGCCAAGTCGTCGCATTTTTCCTTGGCTACGTCATAGTCTGCATCGGCCTTGGCTTTGGCCAGCTTGTAGCGATTGCTTTCGTTGGCAGCAGCTTTGTAGTCCAGCTCGGCCTGGGCGACTTTCTCATGGCCCTTGGCTTGTTCCGAGCACACATCCTTGGCATTGTCTTTGAGCGCCTTGCATTGTTCCTTGGCTGATTTGTACTCGGCTTCGATCCTGGCCTTCTCCGCCTTGTGTTCAGCTGGCGTCAGAGCAAAAGCTGAGCTGACCATGAAGGCCGCAGTACAAACGGCGAAAAGCTGAGGGCGAATTTTCATAGGATTCTCCTAATGGGTTTTGCGGCCTGAAAAAGCAAGTGGCTATAGAAATTCCATAGCGCCCAAGCCTTATGCACAGACCATTTGATAGACCTTCGCCAGCGAGTGCGACGAATTTTCAGTCTAAGAAGGTCAAGGCAAAACAGCTGTCAGGCATCCAAACGGAGCGCAGTGGGGATGTGCCTACGTTGTTACGTCCTCTCTCTGGCGCAGGTAACAAGCGAGACCTCTTGGCAGACATACGCTTACCTTTTTGGTAGTGTTTTTTTGAGAAGACAGTCTCTTTTCACGTTTTCAGTGTGACGTGGCCCAGTACCAAGGACGTGCCTGGAGCGACCCATAAAACACGAACTATTGCTGTCGCTAGCGAAATTTCCAGAAGCTCAAGAAGGCCTGAGCAAGGTATAAGGGCACCTGGCCCAGGCTTGATGGCGAGCTACCTGACCGCTGCTTTTTGGCTCACGGCGGTAGGCTTAGGCTTGAGGCCGTTGAGCTTGAGTTGCAGGTGCACCATGTGCTCTGCATACACCAAGGCTTCCTGTGTGGGCAGCGGCTTGGCCACACGCTTGGAGTAGACATCCAGCGCCCCTTGCACCACGTCGGGGTCATTGCTGTCGGCATACCAGGCCCAGTCGGCCAGATGGGATGCCAGCTCCGGGTTGCTTGCTGCCAATGCCTGAGCGCGTTTGATCAATTGCTTGGCACCACCGGCCATATGGGCCAGTTCCTGTGCTTCCTTGACCAGCGGCGCAGGGCTCCAGTGCGAGGGAACGTCATCCCACCAGCCGCTGTACTCGCTGACCACCATGCGGCCAATGTTCTTGGCCGAGACATACAGCTCCCGTGCATCGGGGCGCTTGGCCAGCTCGGGCGGCAAGGCCACCTGGTCGATGACCAGATCGCGGCGCTCGCCGCTGTTCAGGCCGGTGACGACCTGGGCTGAAATGGTATCCAGCATCTGTGCCTGGGCGGGCAGTCGGTCCTGAATTTCCTCGGGCGTGGTGATGGCCGGTCCATGGGCTGGCAGCAGCAGCTGGGGCTTGAGGGCAGCCATATCGCGCAATGCCTGCGCCCATTCTTCGGGGTAGCGCTGGCGGCGCTTGCCATTGCCTGCATTGGGTAAAAAGCCCTGGAAGTAGTCGGCGCTGACCACGGTTTGGCGGCGAGGGACTGCGACCCAGATCTGGTCCTCGGTCTCGCCGCGTGCATGGGTCAGAACGAATTCCTCGCCACCGATCTTGAGCGTGGTTTTTTCATGAAAGGTCTGAGTGGGGCGTACTGCGCTGTCCCAACTGCGCGGCACATCGGCCACGCTCTGCTGGTTGTTGCGGGCGATCAGGCCGTTGCTGCGCATGTCCAGCTCCATCTGGCTGATGAAGCGCTCTTCGGCCACGATGCGGGGCTTTTGATCAAGCAGGGCCCAGGCGCCAAAAGCATGATCGGCATGGAAGTGGGTGAGGATCACCGTGTGCAAAGGCTTGCTGCTGATTTTCTTCAGCGTCTCGGCCAAGGCGGGGCCGGCGGGGGCGTAGCCGCTGTCCACCAGCACCAGACCTTCGTCCGTCTCAAAGACCACCACATTGACTATGGGAAAGCGCAGCAGCCAGGTGCGGGGCGCGACGGCCTCGATCTTGAGCTTGGCGCGTGCATCATTTATGGCAGCCTGGTCGGTGCGGCTGTACATGCTGTTGGCCACCGCATAAGAGAGTTCGGAACCAAAGCCCCCGCCTTCCACGATGGAGCGGGCCATCTGAGGGTTGGCTTTGAAGACCTGGGCTCTGGCAGCGACAACCGCTGGATTCTTGGCACCAGAACCTCCGCGGTCATCCTGCTCATGGGCGAACGCATTGCCTGCATATAGCTGGCTCAAGGCCAGGGAGGCAATCAAAATATGTTGGCGCAAATGCTGTGTCATCTTCATTGATTTTTTAGCTAATCAAAAAAACCTGCCTGCATTGCAGGCAGGTCGGATGGGCAGTGTTTTTTTCTGAATCGCTCTTGCCGGAACTAGGGTTGAACCCGTTCGACAGGCTCCAATATCCAGGACGGATCCAGCACCTCGGGCCAGGGCTGGTAGGCGCGGGCCATCAGATAAAAGCGATTCTGGGCGGGTGTGGGCAACCAGTTGGTGCGCTTTTCGGTGCCGGGGTCATTGGGTTGCAGCCAGATGTCCAGACTGCCATCGGCATTGAATTTCATGCCCTTGGTGCGGTCGCCAATCGAATAGCGGTTGATGGGGTTCTCAACCATGTACTGGCCGCCGGTCACAAACTCGTAGAGGGAAATGGACCAGAACGCATCGGCAGGCAAACGACCCTGAGGCAGGTGCAGGCGGTAGCTATTGCCTGTGCCCAGTGGCTGGTTGCTGCCGTCCACGCTGGCAGCAAAGTAGGTGGCTTCTGCGGCTTCCACACCCAGAATGCCGCCAGACATGGCGGCTGACGAGGCGCGCATGGCGTAGTTGTTGCCAAAACCGTCCGGCAGGCGGTAGGGCGTCCAGCCATTGCGGCGATTGGGATCGGCGGTCTTGCGGGCGGCGTTCAGGCGATTCTTGAGTTCGTTTTTTTCTATATCGGGTGCCAATGCCAGCCAGCGTTGCTGTACCGATTTGGGCAGCTTGTCCCAGCTGCAGTTTTGGCCGCAGATGCCAACCTGGGCAAAGCGCTCCAGCAATTTCTGTTCGGTGCCCGGTGGCGGGTTGCGCATCAGAGCTTCGTTGGCCACATCCACAAAGCGGCCCCAGTCCTGTGCCAGGGGCTTGATGCGCGGGCTGTCCTCGGCGGCCTGCAGCACGGGCTTGATGCTGAAGCCGTCCTGCACTGCATGTGCGGCTTTGAGGTCATCCTCTCCGGTCACCAGCACGCGCATATTCATGTAGACGTCGCGGGTGGGCGCGCGCACGATCTGGTCTGCCTGAGGAAGCTTGCCGTTCCAGCGTGGGCCTACCAGAGCAATCTTGCGTGCCGATGTACCGCCATTGCGCTTGCCCACGTAGGCAAAGGTATTGAGGTCGGTACCAATCATGGCAATCACGTAATAGCGACCATGGGTCTCGGGCACCGAGAGAATGACAGGGGATTTTTCCAGGTCCAGCCAGTTGGTGGAGTAGAAGGTGTCACGTATGGGGCCGTTGGCCCAGCGATCCTGCGGGGTAGCGAGCTTGCGCGAGTGGCGGAAGTGGTTGAGCGTGGTGGCCGTGGTCGAGCCTTTGACCTCCAGCGCTTCATGCCGCATTTTCATGAATTCCTGATAGGGGTAGGCATAGAGCATGGCCTCGCGGATCAGGCTGTCCAGCGCTGGGTCGCCGACCTCCTGGGCCTTGGCTGCTACCCCCATCGTCAAGGTCAATGCGGCGGCGGCAAAAGCCAGCAGCCCGCGCTTGCGAAACTGGTGCATGGTGTTTAGTGGACTTTTTGTTTTGATGACCCAGGCAGTGCTTTGCAGCCTGCCTGGGTTTGTCTCTCTTCAAGCGGCTGGCCATCCATCGATGTCAGCCGTATTCAGCCGCGTTGCGGCTCGACCCGATCAGGTGCCGGCGTTGCGCGCAGCTTCGGGTGTGAACATGGAGGGATTCATGTCGCCCTTGTTCAGAATCGGACCCTTGGGGCGTTCCTGGAACAAGTTGTATGCCACATAGCCGCCAGCATTCAGGTCGTGATAGAAGCTGGAGCCTGCATGCCATGCACTGGCATCAAAGGCATAGTAGTAGTTGATGAAGGCATGCTGCCATAGTTGACCGCGTGCATCGTAGTAATCGCTCATCACTGCTTGACCTGTGTCTTCATCGATGAAGAGCACGCGCTTGCCGTAGAGGTGGCGATAACCTTCCTTCAGTGTGGCTTCCAGCACCCAGACGCGACGCAGTTCATAGCGCATGAAGTCAGGGTTGGCATGGCCGGGCTTGAGCAGGTCTGCATACTTCACGGTGTTGGCGTGAATCTTGTACGCATTGGCTGGAACAAAGATTTCCTTTTTGCCCAGGTTTTTCCAGTTGTAGCGTATGGGTGAGCCGTTGAAGAGACGGTCGGAGTCGATGGTCATCTTGGCACCCACACCGCCGCCCATGGGTTGGTCAAAGCCGTACTCGGGAATCTGGCGCACGCGGCGGGTGCCGGGGTCATAGCTCCAGCCCAGACGCTTGTCCTTGCCGAAGTTGACTGGCTCCATGTTCACGCTGACCCCGCCTTTCTCACGTTCGGGGAGCTTGATGGCGTTCATGCCCTGGGCCATGGCACCTTCCAGCGGCTTGCCGGCCACGTCGGGCGAGTTCACCAGGCTCATGCTGCGGTTTTCGGCGCGGCCAAAGACGGCAGAGCCATCCAGCAGCACATAGGCGTTGTCACGCAGGGTCTGCTCGGTAAACGCGCGGGCATTAAACAGATTATTGAAGCCCAGCTCGTTCCCGTTCTTGGGGAATGGGAAGGGAATGCCGCCTTTGACCGCATTTTCCACGCCCATTCCGTCGGCACTCAGCACGGCATCCTGGGCATTTTTCTTGACGGATGCGCAGACATAATCCGGATAGCGGAAGTCACGGTGACCTTGATAGACCGGAATGCGGAAAGTCTTGGGATAACGCTCAAACATGGCCTTCTGGCCGTCGCTCAGTTGAGCGGCGTATTTGGCCAGGTTCTCTGCCGTGATTGAGAACAGCGGCTTTTCATTGGCATAAGGGTCCACCGGGTGCTGGCCCACATGCGGGGTGTACTGAATGCCCGGGGGAGTACCCAGCCATTTGCCGGTGTACTCGGGAACGCCGCTGGCCGTTCCTGCCTTTTCGGCACCCACGCAAGTCAGCGATTTGCCCAGCTTTTCAATTTCTTCGGGAGTAGCCTTGGCAGAGGCCACGCCCGCCATGGTGGCCGTCACGGCAAAGGCCAGCAGTGTACGAAAGCTCATTTTTGTCTCCATCACAGTCTTTCCAACGAAACGAGGTACTAACAACCCAATGAGAAGTCGATCCGCCAGGGGGCTTGCCTAGTCCAAGCTGGCTAGCTCCTGGCTCCGGATCGATAAATTCATTGTTCGAGCAAGTCCTGCTGCTATCCATCGTTCATTGGGACTAGGTTGGATGACTTAAAAAAGTCGCTCCAGAGACAAAAGTCGCTTGACAGGAATCATGACCAAGGGAAAACCTGTGCCGCTAAATCAGAGAAAAACGGGGTGAACCCGGCTGATGTCATGGGCGCGATACGGTGCGGCGGCTTGAGGCGGGGTATGCGGAGCCGATGTGGAGAACGTGATGCGGCGTGGCCGGCCAAAACGGTATCCCTGTCGACTTGCTTGGGCACAGGACTTTTCTCGCATAAGACCAAGGAGCAGCCGGTTCACTTCAGACTCCAGGGGTTTAGGTCTGGCCTTTAAAATTGCGCCCGGGTGGCATGTCATTGGGGCGTACCAGGAAAGTAGCGAAGGTCGGGCCGCCTCGCTGCGTTGCTACGACCACTGATTACATGTTCGATCTGCCTATCGAATGGATTGCTGCATCCATTTTTGCCCTTGCTCTGGCGCACACTTTTGCTGCCAAACAGTTTGAGCGCCTCTCTCACCGTTTTCCTCGCCACTCTGGCTTGTTCCACCTGCTGGGCGAGGTAGAGGTCGTCTTTGGCTTCTGGGCCATTGTGCTGATCGTGCTGATGGCGCTGTCTTCTGGCGGCAGCAGTGCTTTGCAGTACGCAGAGTCACGCAACTACACGGAGCCACTGTTTGTGTTTGTGGTGATGGTGATTGCGGCCTCCAAACCCGTTCTGGCCACGGTCATGTTGCTGGTGAACGCCATTGCGCGTTGGGCCCCGCTGCCTACGCCGCTGGCATCCGCCTGGTTGGGCCTGGCGGCCGTGCCTTTGCTTGGCTCCCTGGTGACGGAGCCGGCTGCCATGACCATTGCGGCGCTGATGTTGGCGCCCCAGATCTTCCGTTCCCATGTGCCCGAGAGCCTGAAGTATCTGGCCTTGGGCGTGCTCTTTGTGAATGTCTCTATCGGCGGAACGCTGACCTCCTATGCCGCGCCGCCCGTGTTGATGGTGGCGACAACCTGGCAGTGGGACAGTGCTTTCATGTTTGCCACCTTTGGCTGGAAGGCCGCATTGGCCGTGCTGGTCAATGCCAGTGTTGCCACGTTCTTGTTGAGAAACCATCTGCGTCCGAGCTTGCCAGGCAATGAAGACTTGCCCACTGACGTGCGCGTACCGCTGTCGGTCGTAGCCGTTCATCTGCTCTTGCTGGCTGGAGTCGTGCTGTTCGCACACCATCCCGTGATCTTTCTGGGCCTGTTCCTGATGTTTCTGGGTTTCACCCAGGCCTATGACAAGCACCAAAGTCCGCTCATCCTCAAGGAGGCCTTGCTGGTCGGCTTCTTTCTGGCGGGACTGGTCGTTCTGGGCGGCATGCAGCAATGGTGGCTGCAGCCGATTGTGTCGAGCTTGAAGCCTTTGGAACTCTTCATCGGAGCAGTGGGCTTGACCGCCATCACGGACAACGCGGCATTGACCTATCTGGGCTCTTTGATTGCCGGCATCTCCGATGAATCCAAGTACATGCTGGTGGCCGGTGCCGTGGCTGGCGGTGGTCTTACCGTCATCGCCAATGCGCCCAACCCCGCCGGTGTGGCCTTGCTCAAACGAGGCTTTGCGGACGAGACGGTAAGCGCTGTGGGGCTGCTGCTTGGCGCCTTGGGGCCTACGGCCGTTGCGGTGGCGGCATTCATGTTTCTTTGAGCCTGCCACAACCAGAGGATGGATTTGCCTGGACTACCTTTGTGCAGCTGGACAAGTCCGGCCTGTCTTTGTGTATTGCGGGTGATCCACCTGATTTTGACCCTGATTGAGGTACCAACAAAAATACCAACCAAAAGCTGGGTTGTCTTGGAATGGGATGCGACTACATGCGACAAAGAAAAACCCGCTTCCCTATGAGAGAAGCGGGTTTTGAAGCGATTGTGCCGTTAAGTATTTGCTGGCCTAAAAATAAAGCATAACTTGGCCGCGCCTATAGGAACAGGGCACAGCTCTCCCGATCGAAATAAACCATAAAGTGGCCAAAGGGAAAGAAATAAAGCATAAGTTGACCAAGCGTGGTATTGAAAAAATTGCTTGTCTGCCAAGGGTTTTTCATTTGAGAGGGCTTAGCTGATCAGCAGGTGTTCACTTAGCATGTCTTGTAAGACACAAGTCGTGAAGCACGCAGGAATGATGGATGGACCGACTTCAGACTTAGCAAGTCAGTGCTGCAGGGGCTCAGCGCTTCAGGAGCATTGACAGACTGGTTTTAAGCATTTGGCTCAATTCTTGTGCAGCAAGGCTTGGAGATGCATGTCTGCGGGTCACGATACCCAGAGGGCGTTGAATACCGGGAGCTGATAAAGGGATGTGTGCGAGCCGTTCTGCCTTTAGCAAAGAGATCGCTGTTTCAGGCAACGCGCTGATACCTAGTCCCTCGCTCACCAGTGCGCCTATGGTCGCAATGTGATCAACCTCGAAAACGGGGGTGAATCGCAATCCTTTGCTGAGCAGATCAGCATCGATGTATTGACGCACGCTCGCTGAGCCGGACATAGAAACGTGTGGGTAGTCGAGTGTGTTTTCGAGGGAGATCGGCGGCTGCTTTGAACAAAGAGGGTGACCTTCAGGGCAAATCAGTAAAAACTCATCCGTGGTGAGTTGTTCATATGCCAGATCTTCTTGTTTTGGGTCTGCTGCTGTGAGCGCGAAGTCCACTTTCCCATCTCGCACCAGATCAAACGCAGGCCCTGACAAAGTATCGAGCAATGAGAGGCGTACTGCTGGATGCAATCTCGAAAATTCAGCAAATACCTTGGGTACCAGAGATGCAGCAAGAGAGGGAAGTGCGGCTACGGTGACGGACCCCGTTTTCAGCTGGATGGAGTCTGATACAGCACGCAATGCTCGCTGAGTGTCGCGCAACAACTCCTGCGCATGAATGATGAAAATCTGTCCGGCGTCAGTAAGCTCAACTGCGCGGGTTGTTCGTTCAAAGAGGCGTGCTCCAATTTGAGATTCAACGCGTGCAATCAAGGCGGACAGCGCAGATTGCGAAAGATGCACTTGAAGTGCAGCCTGGCCAAAGCTTCTGGTTTGGCTTAGAGCAATCACGGCTCTCAGGTCTTTGGTTGATAGGTTGGGTTCCACCAACATGAGTATAGGCAGCAGAGTCACGGCTTTTTTGTGACTCTGCGCTCTGTGCTTACTCAGCCTTAATGTTGCTGTCTTTAATCAGCTTGGCCCATTTGGCATATTCGGCGTTGATGATCTTGGAGGTTTCATCAGATGTGCTGTAAGTGGCAATGGCTCCTTGAGCCAGCATGGAGTCCTTGACGTCTTGTTTCGAGAGGATGGTCTTCAGCGCTTTATTGACCTTCTGAATGACAGCATCCGGGGTGCCTGCAGGGGCCGACAGCGCAAACATGGAGCTAACCTGCATTTCTGGAAGACCTGCATCCACCACAGTCGGGATGTCTGAGACAGAAGGTACGCGCTCCTTGGTTGTTGTAGCCAACGCCCTGAGCTTGCCAGCCTTAATCTGACTTTGTGCCGCAGGTACCGTATCAATCATTGCGTCGACCTGTCCGCCCAACAGGTCGGATAGGGCTGGTCCGCTTCCTTTATATGGAACATGAACTACATCAACCTGTGCCTGGCGCTTGAACATCTCAATAGCGAGGTGCTGAGGCGAGCCGTTACCCGCTGACGCAAAGGTGATGCCGTCAGGTTTGGCCTTTGCAAGCGCAATCAGATCCTTAACGGATTTGGCCTGAACGTTTGGATTGACGACAAAGACGAGCGGGACGGTACCCACTACCGAGATATGAGAAAAGCTCTTATGAATATCGAAGGGCGTCACTGCGGGCGTCAGCGCTGCATTGATGGTGTGACTTGTGAACGCACCCATTAGCAGGGTGTAGCCATCCGCAGTTGATTTGGCAACTTGTCCTGCACCAAGACTGCCACCTGCACCGGCACGGTTGTCGACAACGAACTGCTGGCCCAAGGAGTCAGACAGTTGTTTAGCCAGCACGCGGCCGATGACATCAGTCGCGCCGCCTGGCGCGTAGGGAACAACAAGTCGCACAGGCTTGTTGGGGTAGTCAGTTTGCGCCTGAGAAGTGCCGATGGCGGCAAATGCGAGCAGCACTGTCGCAGAGATGGCCGGCAAGGTTGGGCGACTAGCGCTGTGAGTTTTGTGATTTGAAGGTGTCATAAGGTCTCCTTTAGGGTTTTCAAGTACGCGTTTTCTTATGTGAACGCTCGATTTTTTCTTAAATCAATAATATTATTAATAATCAATGAACCAACCGTGGTTAACCCTCCCATGACGAACAAGCCAGGCCAACAACCAACGATCCATCCAGAAGCTGCCTCTAGCGGTATCTCCAAAGGGCTCACCAACTACGGAGATCGTGGCTTCTCTCTCTTCTTGCGCAAAGCCTTTATCAAGGGCGCTGGCTACACCGACAAGGCTCTTGAGAGGCCGGTCATCGGTATCACGAATACGGGTAGTTCCTACAACCCCTGTCATGGCAACATGCCGCAGTTGATGGAGGCGGTGAAGCGCGGCATCTTGATGGCAGGAGGCCTGCCAATGGACTTTCCGACCATCTCGCTGCACGAGAGCTTTTCTCAGCCGACGAGCATGTACTTGCGTAACCTTATGTCTATGGACACCGAGGAAATGCTGCGTGCTCAGCCAATGGATGCTGTGGTGCTGATTGGTGGATGCGATAAGACCGTGCCTGCGCAACTGATGGGAGCTGCATCGGTGGGCTTGCCTGCGGTCCAGCTGGTTACTGGTTCCATGCTGACGGGGTCCCACCGCAGTGAGCGGGTAGGGGCCTGCACCGACTGCCGTCGCTACTGGGGTAAGTTCCGAGCCGAAGAGATTGATGGTGAAGAAATTGCCGACGTCAATAACCAATTGGTGGCGAGCGTCGGAACATGCTCGGTCGCGGGTACGGCCAGCACCATGGCTTGTATTGCTGAGGCTCTTGGCATCGGCATTCCTGGCAGTGCAACTCCGCCAGCTGTGACAGCCGATCGCATTCGTATTGCAGAGCGCTCTGGGGAAGTTGCGGTACAGATGGCCCGAGCAGGTCTGACGATCGACAAAATCCTGACCCCCGCTGCGTTTGAGAACGCCATGCGTGTTCTGCTGGCAATGGGCGGATCGACCAATGCCATCGTTCATCTGGCCGCCATCGCTGGACGTGTGGGCTATGAACTGGACTTGAAGGCTCTGGATGTGATGAGCCGCAATACTCCCGTGCTGCTTGATCTCAAGCCCTCTGGCGATCACTACATGGAGGATTTCCATGCTGCTGGAGGCATGCATACGCTGCTGCGAGAACTCAAACCTTTGCTGCATCTGGATGCATTGACCGTGACAGGCCGAACTCTGGGTGAGGAGCTGGAAGCGGCAGGCCCGGGTTTCAAACAACATGTCGTGAAGACCTTGGATGCTCCCTTGTTTCCACAGGGTGGAATTGCTGTTTTGCATGGCAACCTCGCTCCGGGTGGCGCCATCATCAAGCAGTCGGCAGCGAACCCAGAGCTCATGGAGCATGAGGGCCGAGCCGTCGTTTTTGAGAATGTTGAAGACCTGGCGGCACGCATTGATTTGCCTGACCTTGACGTCAATGCCAATGACGTGCTCGTTCTTAAAAACATCGGGCCCAAAGGTGCGGCTATGCCTGAGGCCGGTTATCTGCCCATCCCCAAGAAGCTGGCTGCGCAGGGGGTGAAGGACATGGTTCGCGTCTCCGACGGGCGCATGAGTGGAACAGCTTTTGGCACTATCGTTTTGCACGTAACGCCAGAGGCAGCCATTGGCGGGCCCCTGGCATGGGTTCAGACAGGCGACAGAATCCGACTTTCTGTGCGAGACCGCAGCATCGAGTGGCTGGTCAGCGATGAGGAGCTCGCCTTGCGTCAGAATGCCAAGCCAGTTCAAGTGCCTACAGCTGATCGAGGCTATGCGCACTTGTTTAAGAAGACGGTGCTGCAAGCTGACCGTGGTGCCGACTTTGATTTTCTGACCGCCACGGAACGCAAGGGTTCCATTCCAAGGAGTTAAGTCCATATGCCGACGGGCGTCCATGCCAATGAGCGCCGTCCTTCCGGGGACGGTGCATCTGCCATTGCAGCGACATTGGAAGAAGATATTGTTCTGGGCCTTCTGGCGCCCAAGGTGCGTCTTGTTGAAGACGAATTGATGGAGAGATTTGAGGCCAAGCGTCACGTTGTGCGTGAGGCTTTGAATCAGCTGGAGAGTGCTGGGCTGGTTGAGCGCAAGCGAAATATCGGCGCTTTGGTGAAGGCTTTCAGCAAGGCTGAAGTCGTTCACCTCTATGAAATGCGCGAGCTGCTCGAAGCTGAGTCGATGCGGAAAATTCCGCTGCCCTTGAACAAGGATGCATTGCAACAGTTGCACAGAATTCAGGCTGGGCACGATGCTGCCATCCAGAATCAGGAGCCGCGCAACATCTTCCGGACCAATCAAGAATTTCATCGGCTTCTGTTTGCCCAATGCGGCAATGCTTTTCTTTCTCAATCCATTGAGGACTTCGCACGCAAAACGCATGCGATTCGCTTTGGTGCCTTGATGTCGAGAGAGCGCCAATTGCAATCTCAGAAGGAACACCATGAGTTGTTGGCGGTTTTGGCTGAAGGTGATCGAGAACGACTGATCAACCTGACCATTGCGCATCTCGTACCTCCAAGAGACCATTACTTGAAGGCACAAGAAATGCTTTTTGCTTGAAGCCGTGGCTCAATTCAAAAAAATGCTGCGAAGGTCCTGAGCCGTCGCGAGCGGCCGGCCCAATGCAGCAGCGCCTTGGGAAACCTGGGCCACTAAGGCCGCGTTATTGGGTGCTTGGGTTCCATTCTTGAGAAACAGGTTGTTCTCGAAGCCAACTCGCGCATGCCCCCCAAGGCTGGCTGCAGCAATGGCGCATGCATTCTCCTGAGGTCCGAATGCACACATGGCCCAGGGATAGCTACCGTCGTCGGCTTCAAGAAAAGGCAGCAAGTCTGTTGGGGATGAGGTTTGACCGGCGGAATAGCGGCCCAGAACAAAAAACAAAAACCATTTGTTTTCTGGAATGACACCGTTTGCGCGCAGACGTTGCCAGGCTTGCAGGTCGGCCACGTCGTACAGAATCACCTGCGTCATGACATTGCTGTTTTTCAGCCAGGTGAAAAATGCCTGGATGTCAGACTCCGGAACTTCAGGCTTGAGGATCTCACGCAAGCCCACAGAGATCGCTTCAGGTGCGACATCTCGTGCGACTTGCATTTGCTCATAAGGCTGATAGACCTGTGCCGCCTCAGTTGTGATCTGGACAACCAATTCTTGTCCCACAGCCTTGCGGACAGCGGCAGTTGCTTCCAGATAAGCATGGGCATCCAGCAAATGCTTGCCGTCTGGCTTGCGCACATGCATATGAATCATGGCGGCACCAGCATCCAAACATTGCTTGGCGGTTTGAGCTAAATCGGTGGCCGTCAGCGGAACATTTGGATGCTGATCTTTAGTCTTGTACGCTCCATTGGGTGCGACAGTGATGATGAGAGGTGTACTCATGCCTGCGTCTCCTTATTGCTCAACAGCGTCGCCGACTGGAGGCAGTTCGCTTTTGAGGATTTCGAGGCCAGCAAGCAAAATCTTTTGATAGCGTTGCTTCTCTTTGGCAATAGTCTCAGGCGTCCACTTGAAGAAGCCTTCGCCAGTTTTCATACCGAATTTGCCTTCAACTACTTTTTGCGACAGGCATTGGCTCGGCTCTTTGTTTGCCGCAAGTGAGGGGTACATGGTTGCGCCTGCGGCGCAGTGCACCTCAAGACCCGCGTGATCCCGTTGTAGTACAGGTCCAGCCGCCAGAAAGCGAAAGCCAAAACCAAAACGTACGGCGGCATCTACATCTTCAGGCGAGGCCACTCCAGCATCAATTAATGAGAAGGCTTCGCGTGCCAGCGCGTGCTGGAGACGATTTGCCAGGAAACCAGGTAAGTCCTTCTTGACCAGCACAGGGACCATGCCGCACTGGCGCATGAACGAGTACAGGTTTTGAGCGCATTCTGTACTGGTCGATTCACCGCACACCACCTCCACGAGTGGTGTCAGGTGCGCTGGCATGAAGAAGTGCAGGCCCACCATACGATCTGGAGTTTGCAGACCTTCAGCAATTGCAGTGATAGGGAAACTGGAGCTATTGCTGGCCAACAAAGCGTCCTTGCGAGCATGTTGCTCCAGCTGAGCGAATAGTGTTTGCTTGATATCCAGCCGCTCAGGAATGCACTCGATGACAAGGTCCACTGTGCTCCAGTCGATATCGTTCAAAGAAGCGACAACGGATAACTTGTCTTGGTGTTGCACAGCCCCTAGCTGAGTCAGGCCGTTTTGAACCAGTTCGGGAACTTGGGCTCCCCGTTCAGCGTTGGACTCAACAACGGTTGTCTTGCATCCGCCGCGGCACAGTACGACGGCAACGTCTGCACCCATAGTGCCACCACCAACCACAACGGCATGAGAGCGGGAAGGGCGAAAGAAGTGCTTAGGTGCATTGAAATTTGTCTGCTCCAACTGATATCTCCATGTGCTAAGAGTCTTGAGTTGGAGTGTGTTCGGGATGAATAAATTTGTTAAGCAAATTTATTTTGATGATTGTCCTGTTTTATCGATCAATTTAATGAACGTAGCTTTGCTGCGAGTGCTCATCTTTGAGCTGTCTCCACTGACAAGAGGATCGTTGCTCATCGTCTAGATATGCCGTGTAGTTTTCAGATTAGGAGTGGCACTTGAGGAAGCATCTGAATACGTAATCATGGCTAGTTGACCTAGCCGCTAGCCAATATGCTGACCCTATGTGAATCGACCAGATTTTTTTAGATAGCTGCCAGCCTCACGGAATTACGTCTCTCAAACTCTATTGGAGACAGACCATCAGCAGACGAATGTCTGCGAATGGGGTTGTAGAACATTTCGATGTAGCT